>JACRIY010000028.1 GCA_016235805.1 Rhodocyclales bacterium | reverse complement strand
GAATGGACGTTGTCCACCGTGCGCGGCACGGTGCAGGCCGACATCCTCAAGGAGGACCAGGGCCCGAACACCTGCATCTTCAGCACCGAGTTCGCGCTGAAGATGATGGGCTAGATCCAGGAGTACTTCTTTCACAACCAGGTGAAGAACTTCTACTCGGTGTCGATCTCCGGCTATCACATCGCCGAAGCCGGCGCGAACCCGATCAGCCAGCTCGCCTTCACGCTCGCCAACGGCTTCACCTACGTCGAGAGCTATCTGGCGCGCGGCATGCACATCGACGACTTCGCGCCGAATCTCAGCTTCTTCTTCAGCAACGGCATGGACCCGGAGTACTCGGTGATCGGCCGCGTCGCGCGCCGCATCTGGGCCGTGGCGATGAAGAACAAGTATGGCGCCAACGAGCGCAGCCAGAAACTCAAGTACCACATCCAGACTTCCGGGCGCTCACTCCACGCGCAGGAGATGGACTTCAACGACATCCGCACCACGCTGCAGGCGCTGATCGCCATCTACGACAACTGCAACAGCCTGCACACCAATGCCTACGACGAGGCGATCACGACGCCGACCGAGGAGAGCGTGCGCCGCGCTATGGCTATTCAGCTCATCATCAACCGCGAGTGGGGCGTGGCCAAGAACGAGAACCCGAACCAGGGTGCCTTCGTCATCGAGGAACTCACCGACCTGGTCGAAGAGGCCGTGCTCAAGGAGTTCGAGGCCATCGCCAGCCGCGGCGGCGTGCTCGGCGCCATGGAAACCGGCTACCAGCGCGGCAAGATCCAGGAAGAGTCGATGCATTACGAGCACAAGAAGCACGACGGCTCCTACCCCATCATCGGCGTCAATACCTTCCTCAACCCGCACGGCTCGGGCGTGGCCAGCGAGATTGAGCTGGCGCGCTCGACCGAGGACGAGAAACAGTCGCAGTTGAAGCGCCTGGCCGATTTCCAGAAGCGCAATGCTGGACAAGCGGAGGCCTGCCTGGCGAAGTTGCGCCAGGCCGTGATCGACAACACGAATGTTTTCGCGGTGATGATGGAGGCGGTGCGGCATTGCTCGCTGGGGCAGATCTCGAATGCGCTGTACCTGGTGGGCGGGCAGTACCGGCGGTCGATGTAAGCCTTGTGTCACCGGCCGGGCCGGAGGCGGTATCCCTTGCGGAAGGCGCTGGCGGCACGGCGCAATCGAGTCGTCACCCCGGCGAAATCCGGGGTCCAGTTTTTAGCGGCGGCGGCCCGCAGGCCGGCCACAGGCCGCGGCCTCATGGGCTCCCGCCCTGCGGGTTCCTTTGCTGTGGGGCCGCGCCGGGTCGCCGGCGAAACTAGCCGCTGCCGATGAAGCCGGCAGCGCGTCGGGCATCGCCGGCGGAATGCCCCTGTCACGGCTCGTCGCCGCGACGTTCGCCAAATCGGCGGCGCCCTGTGGCTGGCCTGCCCGGTGAGGGCGGAGCGGCCGCAAGCTGGTGAGGAGCAGTCTCCGAAAATCTCCAGGTTGATCACGGCGCCCACCTGGATGCGATGCCCAGGTCAGTTCTGGCTAACGACAGAAACCGCTGCGTTGCAGCCTCTGGGCGTGAAGTCTTTAGCAGCTCTTATGGACACATTTTTTGCCGTCCCGCTGGCGCCGATGCCAATGCGCAGGACTTCCGTGCATGGCGTGATTCGCCGAGAACGGGGGGGGTTGGCGTTCTCCGGTAGGGCAATTCATTTGAGTCTATATATTGCAAATTGAACTACGATCGCTCAAAATGCAACAATGATTGAAAGGCACCTTTTCTCGGAAATCGATGCCCGGCTTAGGCAGCAACCGGCCGCCGTGCTGCTTGGGCCGCGCCAGGTGGGCAAGACCACACTGGCTCGGCAGGTGGCCGCAGCGTGGCCGGGCGCGGTGTTTCTGGACATGGAGGACGAGGCCGACCGGGCGCGTCTGGCGCAGCCAAGGGCCTTTTTTGGGCGCTACCGCGATCGGCTGGTGGTGATCGACGAGGTGCAGGCGCTTCCGGAAATCTTTGCTGTACTGCGGCCGGAGATCGATGCCGAGCGCCGCCCCGGGCGCTTCCTGCTACTGGGCTCGGCCAGCGGCAAGCTGCTGCGGCAGTCGTCGGAGTCGCTGGCCGGGCGGGTGGCGTATCTGGAACTGACACCGTTCCTGATCAATGAGCTTGCCGGCGGGGACGGTGATTTTGCGGCGCGAATTTCAAGTCTTTGGTTGCGCGGCGGCTTTCCGTCGAGCTTTCTTGCGACGGATGATGCGGAATCCCTCGCCTGGCGGGCCGATTTGATCAGGACCCTGCTGACGCGCGATCTACCGCAGCTTGGGGTGACCATTCCAGCAGAAACCCTGCGCCGCTTTTGGCGCATGTGCGCCCATCTGCATGGCCAACTGTTCAATGCCTCGCAACTCGGGCTGGCTCTGGGCGGGCTGGCGCATACTACGGTGGCCCGCTATCTCGATCTGCTGGTTGATGCGCTGATGCTGCGGCGGCTCGAACCCTGGTATGCGAATGTTGGCAAGCGTTTGGTGAAGTCGCCCAAGGTCTATGTGCGCGACAGCGGCCTGCTTCACGCCTTGCTCGGTATTGCATCGCTCGACGACCTGGCGGGCCATCCGGTGGCGGGCCTGTCTTGGGAGGGATTCATGATCGAACAACTGATCGCTGGTTTGCCGCCGCTTGCCACTTTCGGGTTTTATCGTACTGCGGTCGGGGCAGAACTCGATCTGATCGTGGAAACCGGAGGCAAACGGGTCGGCTACGAGATCAAGCTGTCCAATGCACCACGTCCGGCGCGCGGCTTCTGGACTGCCTGCGAAGATCTTGGGCTCGATCGCGCCGTCGTTATCGCTCCGGTGCGTGAGGCTTACCCCTTGGCGGACAATGTCGAGGTGATCCCACCGCAGCAGGCGATTGCGAGGGGCTAAAATTCGCGGCTGGCGCACAACAATTCAAGGGAGCGGCAAATGAGCATCAAGAAAGTAGGCATCATCGGCGCCGGCACCATGGGCAACGGCATTGCGCAGGCCTGCGCGGTGACGGGGATTCCGGCCGTGATGCTGGACATCAACGACGCGGCGGTGCAAAAGGGCGTGGCGACGATCTCGTCCAGCCTCGACCGCCTGGTGAAGAAGGAAAAGATGACCGCCGAGCAGAAGGCGGCGGCGATGGCCCTGGTCAAGCCGACCACCGCCATGGCCGATTTCGGCGACGTGGATATCGTGATCGAGGCGGCGACCGAGAACCTCGGTCTCAAGCTGAAGATCCTCAAGGACGTCGAGGCCGTGATCAGTGCCGATACCATCATCGCCAGCAACACCTCGTCGATCTCGATCACCCAGTTGGCGGCGGCGACCGGGCGCGCCGGCAAGTTCATCGGCATGCACTTCTTCAACCCGGTGCCGATGATGGCGCTGGTGGAACTGATCCGCGGCCTGCAGACCAGCGACGAGACCCATGCGGCGGTCGAGGCTTTGTCCAAGACGCTGGGCAAGACGCCGATCACGGTGAAGAACAATCCGGGCTTCGTGGTGAACCGCATCCTCTGCCCGATGATCAACGAAGCGATCTTCGTGCTGGCCGAGGGCCTGGCCTCGCCCGAGGAAATCGACGCCGGCATGAAGCTGGGCTGCAACCACCCGATCGGCCCGCTGGCGCTGGCTGACATGATCGGGCTGGACACCATGCTGGCGGTGATGAACGTGTTCTACGAGGGCTTCAACGATTCGAAGTACCGTCCGGCGCCGCTGCTCAAGGAAATGGTGGCAGCGGGCTATCTCGGGCGCAAGACGGGGCGCGGTTTCTACCAGTACTGATCCACGCGGTGTGAAAGTCGGCGCTGGCGCCACGGCGGCGCGGCGCCGACTTTCGTTCCGGCAGCGGATTCAGCCGCCGAAGTGACGCAGGCCGTCGAGGTCGAGCACCGTCACGCCGCCATACTGGGCGACCAGGAAGCCGGATTTCTCGAGGGTTTGCAGGCTGCGGTTGACCCGCTGGCGCGAAACGCCCGCGAGGTAGCCGATTTCCTCCTGCGAGATCGCTATGCGCAATTCGATGCT
>JACRIY010000027.1 GCA_016235805.1 Rhodocyclales bacterium | reverse complement strand
TCAGCTCATCAAGCGTTTCAGCCTGCCCGAGAAGCTGGTGCATCTTGTACTGATCGATGGCAGCTTCGTTCCGCCTTCGGAGCGTGCGGGGCGTAGCCTGAAGGATGGCGAGACGCTTGCGATCTGGCCGCCCGTGGCGGGTGGCTAGTCGATGTGAGATCCTTGATTCGTGCGTAGGCCGCGCGAGCTTTGAAGAAGTTTTTTGTTGAGGAGTTGGTATGAAAAGCAAAAATGCACTACGCCTGTCCCTGTCGGTCGCCGCGCTGCTGGCGACCGGTTCTGCCTTTGCCGATGCCAAGGCCGACGACGCGGCGCGCCAACTGGCTACCCGTTCCGGCTGCTTCATTTGCCACGCGATAGAGCTGGATGCCAGGGGACCCGAGGGCCTCAAGCCTGTCGGACCGCCCTGGAAAGCTGTCGCGGCGCGCTACAAGGGCGACAAGGATGCGCAGAAGAACCTGACAGCGGCGGTGATGGGCGGGACCTCCCTCTATAACCGTCACTGGAAAGAAGAATCGAGCGGCGTCGCGATGCCACCCAATGGCGTGGCGATTTCCGAAGCTGATGCGGCGAAGCTGGTGGCCTGGATCCTCGGCCTTCAGAAGTAAGTCGTCGTTGTCAGGTTGGCGGGCGGAGCATTTTTCCCCCGTCTCGCGAAAATCACGCCGCTGCCGTGGTGCAAGGGAGCCGCGTGAGGTAGGGCTTGTTTTCGCGCTTGCGCCACTGCCAGGGCGGCACCGGCGCCGCGTCCCGCCATAGCCCGAGGCGCCGGGTACGGGCGTCGAACTCGGCATATTCGTAGTAGCCCTGTTCTTCCAGCGACTGCTCGCGGCGTTCGTCGCGGAACCACCAGGCCAGGCCGGCCTCAAGTTGTGCCAGGGCGGCGTCGCGGGTCGGCGGGCAAGTGGCGCAGCCCGCTGGCGCTACCAGCACACGGCCGACGATGCGGCCGTAGTTGTCCTGCTTGCGGCGTTCGACCGCGATGCGCCGATCTTGGAGCAGGTCGGCGAGGCCCCGGCGCGATTCCTTGCCGAAGGCCTGCTTCAGGTCTGGCGCATCGATGCCGGCGAGGCGAACCGTATGCCGGCTTTTGGCACCATCCTCGACGACGACGATGTCGCCACGGACCACTTCGACCACCTTGCCCAGCAAGGTGTCACCACGTGCAGAGGGCGAGGCGAGCAGGGCGGCCAGGATCAGCCAAGGCAGCCAGCGACGAATCGCGGAAGGAACATCGATCATGGCGTGATCGCTCCAGGCGCCGCATGGAACGGCGAGCAACCATGCTACCAAAGGCGGCTTCAATTGCGGTCAATGCGGATTGACGCCTTCATCGCAGCCGCGGGATACTCGACGCCAAAGCCCCTGCAGCAGGTGTTGCGGATTTCCGCGATGCGCCGGCGAGCACGGGACGCGAACAGGGAGGTGCGGCGCATGGCGCTGATGCAGTGGGGCGTGGATTGTTACACCGGGCTGCCGGAAGTCGATCGCCAGCATGAGCAGTTGTACGCGCTGGTCAATCGCCTTGACGGTGCGAAGGCCGATCGCGGCGAAATGCTGGAACGGGTATTGGACGATCTGGGCGACTACGTCCGCGATCATTTCGCGCTCGAGGAGAAGCTGATGCTCGATGCCGGCGTCGATGCCGCCCACCAGGCCGAGCACCTTGCCGCGCATGCGGTCTTTGTCGAGCGCCTCGGCGAGTTTCGCCGCCACAGTGTCGCCGGCAGCGAGGCCGCGGCCGACGAGGTGCTGGCCTTTCTCACCGGCTGGCTGGCGCAACACATCCAGTGGACGGATCGCAAGATGGCGATGGAAATCCATACGCGGATGGGGACCGAGGCACCGCACAACATGTTCGCCCATTTCTGAGGCGAACCAGCGCCGCGGCGGCGCTTCAGTGCAGCAGGGTCAGGTGCGGTGCTTCACGTCGCCCGACATTGACCACGATGACGTTCGGGCCGAGCAGGACGACGCTGCCACGGCGCCGGTTGTCGCCGGTATCGCTGTAGTCGAAGGCGTAGGCACGGCGCAGCAGCAGGCGGCCTTCGTCGTCGCGGGCCAGGCGCAGGCTGGTGATCGATACCGTGTCGTCCAGCAATTGAAGGCTTTCGGCAGCGCAGGCTGCCTTCGCCGCGCGCACGCCGATGTCGCGCACGTGGATGCTGTCGAACCACAGCCAGGCCAGTGCGCCGAGTACCACGAGGCTGATGATTTCAAAAGTAGGCATGTGCCGATCTTACCTGTCGCGCGGCTCTTGCGGTCCGGGCTGTGCCGGCGATCCGCCACGAAAGTCGGCGCTGGAGACACGGTGTCCGAAGAATCGGGTGCCAGCAGGTAGACTGCGCCAATCCGCCGCCACGGTTCGCGGACGGGGCGACCAACATTTCGGAGTGGAAAATGGAAATTGCATGGCATCGGGCGGCATGGGTGGTATCGCTACTGTTATGCGCAGGCGGTGTGCGGGCTGAAACTGTGGGATGCGTCACGACGGCGTGGAAGCTGATCGGTTCCAACCACCGGATCTGCGTCGAGGCCTTTCATGACCCGAAGGTACCGGGTGTCACCTGCCACGTCAGCCAGGCGCGCACGGGCGGCGTCGCCGGGACGTTCGGGCTGGCCCAGGATCCTTCCGAGTTCTCGCTGGCCTGCCGCCAGACCGGGCCGATCGCCCTGCCCGAAAAACTGGGCAAGGACGAGACGGTGTTTGCCGAGGACACCTCCATCCTGTTCAAGGAAACCCGCGTGGTGCGCCTGTGGGACGAGAAGAACCGTGTCCTGGTCTATCTCGCGATCAGCCGCAAGCTGATCGAGGGCGCACCGGCGAGCAGCATTTCGACGGTGCCGGTGATGCCCTGGGGCGGGCGCTAGGCGCTTCAGTCGGACGCCGCCGGCCGACAGGGATAACGCGCTTCCAGCAGCGGCACCAGCCACTCCGCCACCGGGCGTTCGCGCGCCTCGGGATGATCCGTCAGGTAGCGGCCGACCAGAGTGTCGAGCTCGCAGGTGCATTCGCGGAAGCACACGCTGTGGCCCTGCAGCGCATCGAGCATGCCGGCCAGGTAGCCGTTGTAGTGGCCCGCGCGAAAGGCGTTGGCGAAGGGGTCCTGGCGGTTGAAGGCTTCCGACTCCTGGCGAAACTCCTGCAGTTGCCTGCCTTCACGGCCCGGCGTCAGTGCTTGCGCCGCTGCCGGCAGGGAAATCATGGCCAGCAGCGACAGGACACTCAGGTGCCACAAGGCTCTCGGCAGGGCCAGCGGGAGGCGGACGCCGCGCATCTCGGACCGGCGTCGGTAGTGGCTCAGGCCTTCGGCCAGAGCACCATCTGCGTGCAGCGAAACAGCGCGATCTTCTTACCGTTCGCCTCGTCGGTAACCACGGCATCCCACACCTGCGTGTTGCGGCCGAGGTGCTGGGCCGTGGCCAGGCAGGCGATGCTGCCTTCCGACACCGTGCCGAGGTGGTTGCTCTTCAGTTCGATGGTGGTGAAGGACTGGGCGCCCTTGGGCAGGTGAGCCATGGTGGCGTAGCCGCAGGTCGTGTCGGCCAGCGCCACGATGCTGGCCGCATGGAGGAAATTGTTCGGCGCGAAGTGCAGCTTTTTCACCGGCATGCGGCTGCGCAGCGAGTTCTCCAGCAGTTCGAGCATCTCGATGCCGAGATAGCCGGGCAGGTATTCGCCGCCGCGATGGTTCAGAACTTCGATGGTGACGTCGTCGCGCAGTTTGCTCATGGTGGTGTCCTTTGCGGGCTTACAACTTGATGCCGAAAGCCTGGGCGATCATCTGCCTCGTTTCCGGACTGTCCCAGTCCTTGGCGCCGTAGTGCTTGGCCAGCACGCGGCCCTGTGCATCGATCAGCAGGGTCAGCGGCAGGCGATTGGCGCCGAGCATGTTTTCCAGTTCCAGCTTCGCGTCGATGAAGTTCTCGAAGGAGGTTCCGGTGCGTTCGAGGAAGGCATAGGCCTTCTCCGGATAGTCGTCAGTGGAAATGCCGATCACCTTGAACGGCTTGCCCTTGTAGCGCTTGGACAGGCTGTCGAGCGAGGCCATCTCGGCGCGGCAGGGGCCGCACCAGCTGGCCCAGACGTTGATGATCAGCGGCTTGCCGCGATACGAGGACAACTGCGTCGGCGGCACGGTGAGACCGTTGAGCCGCGCCTCGCGCAGCGTGCCGCCCACCGGAACCTCGCCCGGAGTGGCAGCGAAGGCGGGGAGCGCAAGGCCCAGCAGCAGGGCGACGACGGCAATGAATTTTGGAATCACGGCGGTATCCGGCGATGAAGTCTGTCCACCGATTTTAGCGTCTGGCCACGCCGCCGGTTCAAATCTGCCGGCCCTCGCCAAGCCGATCCGGGCGTCAGGGATTTAATTCGTCCGAGGCGTGTGTGCGCGGCGGCTATCCAAAGAGTCGGCGCCCCACAGGGACTTCCTTCGGTCGCTGGCGACACGGCGGGCATCGGGCCCGGTGCGCCGGAACGGGCCCCCTGTCGCGCCGCCAGGGCTGCTGGGGGGTCAGGGCTTGGCTTTTTCCTGCTCCGCGATCAGCTTCGCCACCTGCGAATCCGCCTTGACCGGTTCGATCAGCAACACATGCGAGCGGTTGAGGATCATGCGGTCGGGTGCGTGCCATTCGCCGCCGCGCTTGACCAGCACGTTCGCCACCTGCTTGGTTTCGGCATTGACCACGCGGTTCTGGATGTAGAACACGTCGCGCAGCACCACGTACTCGGTGCCGAGTCCCTCGACACGGCCGAAGAACACCTGGCTGTTGGCCAGCGCCACGGCGTGGTAGGGGGTCGATAGTTCCGGCGTAGCCTGCGCCCGCCAGTTCTGGCCCGCCAGCACCGCCAGCAGTGCCGCGATGGCGACCGCGCTCAGGTTGAGGATCATGCTGCCTGCTTTTTCCATGTTCGAGGGGGATGGATCGTTCGACAAAAAATCGGGCGGCGCACCCGCGCCGCCCGGTTCAGTTCAAAACCGCGTCACGCTTGCATCGCGGCCCGTGCCTGCCTCCGGCGCCGGGTGACCAGGCCCATCAGGCCGAGGCCCGCCAGCAGCATCGCGTAGGTTTCCGGTTCGGGCACCGGGGCGGCGGTCTGGTTCATGGTGAACGTCAGGTCACAGCCGAAGCTGCCGCAGGCCAGGTTCGAGCGGTAGCCATCGAAGTTGCCGGCGATGTCGTACATCGAGGCGTCGAAACCGCTCATGCTGCCGAATTCCAGAAAATGGAAGCTGTAGCTGGAATCCGTCAGGCCGAAGCCGAGCTGGAAGTTGATGTGGGCGGTCGTACTGAAGGAAAGCGAACCCAGCACTCGCAGCAGGTCGAAGCTGGTCGCCGAGGCGAGTTCGATGTCGAGTTCGCCGCGGAAATTCATGTCGCCGTCAATGGTCAGCGTGCCGGGAGAGTTGCCTGGACCGACGGTGGCGCCGGCACCGATCGAAATGCCGTTGTCGGCATATATCACGCCGGTGCCCTTGAGGGTGCCACCGACGATCTCGATGAAGCTCTGCTGCATAGATCCGTCAACCTGCGTGATGCCTCCGGTCTGGGTGTAAACGCCGCTGCCGGCCAGAGTCCCGGTTTGGGAAATCGCAAGCGTGCCCGAGTTGGTGATCGCGCCGTTGTTTTCAATGTAGTACTGATTGCTTACCGTGCCAGTGGTACGGATCACTCCGGTATTGACGATGAAGGCCCGGTTATCGATCAGTCCCGAATTGTCCATCGTGCCGGAATTGGTCAGCAGGCTTGTGTTAACCAGATCGCCGCCGGCGTTGTTCATCCCGCCTGCATTGGCGAGTTGGCCATAGTTGTACAACGTACCCTGGTTGCTGATCATGCCGGTTGCGATATTGGTCAGCACGCCGAGATTCGTGATCGTCCCGCCGCCGTTGTGGATGGTTCCCGAGTTCTCAATGGTGGCACCTCCGCCATTGTTCAGCGATCCGCCGATTTCGTTGGTGATCGTGCCGGTGTTGATCAACTGCCGGTGATTGTCGAGCGTCCCCGAGTTGTTTACGACTGAGGCATTTTTGAAGACATGCCTGTTGTCCAGCAGGCCGGAGTTGTTGAAGCTGCCCTGATTGTCGACGATGCCGGAGTTGGTCAGCGTGCCAGCGTTGTTCAGGACCCCGTTATTTCTCAGCGAGGGGTTGAATCCAGAGTTGGTGAACGTGGCGCCAACATTGTTGTTGATCGTTCCATCGTTGATCAATAGGTCGCTATTGGCCAGGATGCCGCCGGCACGATTGGTCAGCGTCGAGTTCGACCGATTGGTCAATACATTCAGGTTGTTAAGCGTGCCTTCGTTGTAGAGCTGGGCCTCGTTGTGAATGGTTCCGAAATTGTTTTGAAGCAGGCCGGAATTGGTCGCCGTGCCACGATTGATTATCTGGCCGTTGTTGTTGAATATCTCGCCACTGTTCGAGAAGCTGCCGGTGAGGAGCACGGTCGCCCGGCTCTTGTTCGTCAGCGTGCCTCCGGCGAGATTGGTCAGGTTGTTCGATTCCAGGAAAGCCGTTGTTCCCGAAACTTCGATCGATCCGGAGTTGACGAGATTGGCCTTCATTTCGCCGAGGTTGACCAGACTGGCGCCGGCATTGTTGTAGAGCGTTCCGACCTGGTGGCTCAGCAGGGCGCCCACTTGGTTGGTCAATGTGCCGTTGTTGTTGATGGTGCCGCCGAGCCCGCCGTCGGTCAGCGTGCCGGCATTCACGAGTGCGCCACCCGCACTGTTGTTCAGCACCCCCGAGGTTTGCAGCGTGGCACCGACGGCATTGGTCAAGGTGCCAAAATTGTCGATCTTGCCGCTGTTGGTCAATGCGCCCTCGTTGTCGAATCTGTTAAGGTTGATAAGCCTGCCGTCCGCGGAATTGTCGAAAGTGCCGGCTGACTGGTTGACCACTGTGGACAGGTTTCTCAGCATGCCGCTGTTGGTCAATGTGCCGGCATTTGCGACAAAGGAATTGTTTTCGATCTGGCCGGTGTTCATCAGTACGCCATAGGTTCCCAGCATTCCCTGGTTTTCAAGCCTTCCTGAGTTGTTCAGCGCGCCGGCGTTGTCGAGTTCCTGGGTAATCGTCAGCCAGCCCTGGTTGTTCAGCACACCGCCGTTGCCCAGAAGGCGGGAGTTGATCGAGCCCTGATTGTCAATGCGACCGCCATTGCCCAGCAGGCCATCGTTGAATATCGTATGGCGATTGACCAGAATGCCCGACGCGTGATTGTTGAATTCGCTGGCGTCGCCAATGGACAGAATCGGCGTGCTTCCATTCGACCCGTTGTAGAACGTGCCGTAATTGTCGAAGCTTGCGGAGCTGTTGCCGGTAAGGACCGTGTTGCCGTTCGCAGTCCAGGTTCCGAAATTGCGGATGCGGGGATCGTCTCCCGGCAAGGTATTCAGCAGGCTCGTCTCGGCATTGGTGATGACGGTGCCCTCGTTGGTGACGGTGCGGAAAATCTGCCAGGGGAAGTTCTGCGTCAGCGTCGTGCCGGAACCGATCGTCTGGTCGACATGGAGCTGCGCCAGCGCCGGCAGCGGGAAGGCGGCTGCCAGCAGTGCGGCGACGACCATGGGTTTGCCGGGGAAACGGCTTTTGGCGATCTGGTTTTTCATTTCCTGTTCCTCAGTGAATTGATTGCGGGTTTCTGTCAGCGGCTTGCCAAATGTCATGGTGAATCGAGGGTCCGGCGCGAAGGTAGCAAACGCGATCGGCCATGCTCAATAGTCCGAAAGGACCAACGGAGATTTCAAGATTGATGCGCCTGGCGTCGCTCCGGATTGCCGGCTTCGTGATGAAGAGCCAGGCTGGATCAGCGATTGCGGCAGATGAGCGGCGGTCGGCGTATTGCTTTCGGCAGAATGCCGTGGGCATGCTGGCATTGCCGCCCCGGGTAGCGCATACCGCGTTCACGGTATGCGCTTCCGCCACATTCAAAGTGGGCGCACGAGCGCCGGATACGACGGAAGCCGTTTGGCGCGTCATCAGTACGAACTCTCCGTCGATCCGCACCAGGAGCCCATGCCGTCCTTCATCGATGCGGCCTTGAAGCCGCGTTGCTTGAGCAGGAAGGCGGCCACCATGCTGCGTTTTCCGCTGAGGCAGACGGTGATGTACTTTTCATTCTTGTCCAGCGCGGCATCGGCTTCGCGGCGCAGGTCGGGCAGGGGCAGCAGGATAGCGCCGGGGATGTGGGCGTCCTCGAACTCCTCGGGATAGCGCACGTCGACCACCTTCCAGCCGGTGTCGATCATCTTGGCGACGACGTCCGGCGGCAGTTCCTCGACCATGGGCTGCGACATGATGGCGTTGAAGTCGTCGCGTTCCAGAAGCAGGACTTCGCAGTCCTCCAGGGTCTTGATCGTGGCGTTGCGCGTGCCGCCCGAGACCAGGGCTTCGTCGCCGAAGGTATCGCCGGGACCGAGTTCGGCGACGAGCTGGAAGTCTTCGTCATAGAGGCCGGTGCGCCAGACGCCGACCCGCCCGGACCAGATCAGGTAGAAGGCGTCGCCCGCGTCGCCCTTGGTGAGGATGGTTTCGCCGGGGCCGAAATGGCGCGGGGTCATGCGCGACAGGGCCTGCTCGACGTGTTCCAGCGGCAGGCGGCGGAAGGCCAGGCTGTGGCGCACCCGCGCCAGGCGGTCGGCCAGCACCGCGCTGCCGCTCTGGCGGGCGTGGCTGGTCAATTCCTGCCACGAAGAAAGGGTATCGAGGAACTCGCTGTCGGCCAGCACGACGACGCAGTCCTCCACTGCCTGCAGCAAGTTGATGCCGGGCCTGGTCATCACCACGCGCTTGCGCGTATGTGCCAGGTCGAGGAAGCGGTTGCCCGGCTTCAGCAGCACGGAACCGGAGAGCACGTTGATGCGCAGGCGCGGCACTTCGCTGGTGAAGGTTTCCCCGGCACGCAGCGAGAGCAGGCGCACGCCGTCGCCCAGTTGTTCGCGCGCCATGGCGCCGTGGTCGACATAGGGCTTGATCTTCTGCTGCTGCAGGAAATCGAAGATTTCCGGCGAGAGCAGCGGCACGCCGCCGAGTCGCGCTGCCTTCGGGTCCTGCTCGGGCGCCGGCCCGGCGCCGACTTGTGCCGGTGCTTCGGCGGCATCCGCTCTGCGGGCCGGAACCCGGCTCGCCTGTGCAATCTGCATGTTGGTCTCCCCGATCGATTCTCGATGCCGGCGAGGATACGGATCGAAGGCGGTGCAGGTAATCCCGTAAACGCGGTAGTGGAATCGACGTCCGGCCCGCGCGTCAGGCTGCGGCGGCGGCAAGCGGGGCTCGGAGCGCTACCCGGGTGCGGCCCTGCGCCGAACCGATATTCAACTCGGCGCCGAGCAGGAAGGCGCGCCGCCGCATGTTGCGCAGGCCGTGCCCCGGGCTGCCGGAGTCTTCGGTCATGCCGACGCCGTCGTCTTCGATCTGGATGTGCAACGCGTCGCCGCAGCCGGCGATGCTGACGCGGACCTCGCTGGCGCGGGCATGCTTGAGGACGTTGGTCAACGCTTCCTGGATGATGCGCAGGTATTGCAGCGTGGTTCGCGGCGGGAATTTAAGCGTCTCGGCGCTGGCTTCGACCCGCCAGTGCGAGCGCACGCCGGCGGTGTCGAACTGTCGCTCCCAGCGGAAGCGGAAGTCGGCGATGGCATCGAGGAAGCTGTCGTCGGGGGTGCCGAGGGCCTCCAGCGCCAGGCGCATCTCGTCGATGCAGGAACGCAGGCTGTGGGCCATTTCCGGCGGCGCCAGGTCGCCGCGTTCGGCGCGCGAGAGCGACTGGAAGAGTTGCGAGCCGAGGCCGTCGTGCATGTCCTGCATGATCCGGCGCCGCTCCTCGACCGTCGCCCGCTCGCGTTCCAGGGCGTGGGCGCGCTGGAACTGTGCGTCGAGCTGGGCCTCGCGCTCGGCGATGCGCCGTTCGAGGTCGCGGTTGAGGAATTCGAGATCGAACAGGACCCGGATGAAGCGCTGCGCCAGGATGCCGCCCATCACCAACAGCAGAAGGTTGGCGCCATGATGCATGAGGAACAGCCGGTGGCCGGCCCAGTCGGGAAGGATGGCGGCGAGGCGGCCGACCACCAGCAGGTAGTCGTGGATGCCGGACAACACCGCCAGCACCAGGCCGGCGAGCAGGGCATAGGCGGTTGCCGTGCGCTGCCGCCAGGCGGCGAGGCAGATCATGCCGGCCGCCGCGAGCGCGACCGGAATGAAGCCGGCGATCCACACCCGGTGCATCCAGAGGTCGGCGGCATTGCCGAAGCCCACCATCGCGACGGGGCAAATCAGCCAGTAGGCGAACAGCGCGGACCACACGCCGCGACGCGGTCTCAGTTCGGCGAACTGGGCGCAAAACACCGCCAGCAGCGCAATGAATCCGCCGGTGGTGGCATGGTAGGCCAGCCGCCAGGACCACCAGTAGTCGAGCGGCAGCGTTTCGATGAGGAAGGTCAGGGTGCGCAGGCCCCAGAGCAGGACTGTGAGACCGAACAGGCCATAGAGCCTTTCGCCGGGCCGCATGGCCCAGATGAAGAGCGTGAACAGGGAGACCAGGATGCAGAACACGATGGTGATCTGCGGCAGGGTCAGCACCATGAAGCCGCGACGTTCCTGCAGGTCGCGCAGCGGGCTGGCGGGGCCGAAGCTCAGGCGCGGAAAGCCGACGTCAAGTCGCGGCTGCGTCCTCACCAGCAGGGTGTTGCTTCCCTCGCGCAGCAGCTTGTCGGGCAGCGATACCAGGTGCGGACGTTCCCACTTGACGCGCAAGAACTCGTCGGATTCGGCGATGTGCTCGATCAGGTGTCCGTTGAGGAAGATGCGGCCGCCATCGCGCAGGAAGGGCACATACACCGCCCAAGATTCGCCCGCCGGGTCGGGCGCCGTGGCGGTAAATTCGACGCGATACCAGGCGGCCGGTTCCAGGCCGATCAGTGGCGGACGGCGGTTGTCGGGCAGGGCGACGATTTCCCAGGCCTGACCGGCGTCGGGCGGCAGCAGGGCGTTGTCACGCAGGCGCGCCGCGCTGGCGGGCTCAGTGATGGTCTCCACGGCATCGGCGATGGCGACGGCAGGCATCAATCCGGCCAGCAGCAGGAGCAGAAGTCGCAGCCAGGTACGTAGCGCAGTCATGCCGAATTTCCCAGGACAGGCCCGGCCAGATGCGGTCGCGCGGATGGGGCCGCAGCGGTCGCTGCGGAAAGTCGGCGCTGGTGCAACGGCGTCGGCGAACTGGTCAGGTGCTCCAAAGGCAAGGCTCATCACCATGCAGGAATTAATGACCATAGGATATAAATGGTGATCGGCTTCGGCCATCCCGTAAACACGGTATGGCCGCTTCGCCGCTTTCGCGTTCCATTGCCCGCCTTCCGGCCGCGGCCGGCCCTTAGGCGCGGACGGCGCATCGGCGAATACCGTGTTCGGTGAACATCGCCGATTTCGCCGCTGGATCAATGCACAGGCGTGTCCGGGCTAGTACCTTCGGTCAAGCCCGGAGCCTGTCCTTGGGAGCGAAAACGGCGCGCTTCAGCGTCGTATTGCCAGGTCATGCGCGGACCGCTTGCGTTGATGCCTACCGCATTCGCGGGATTTCCCCTCACCGGTGCGCCGCCTAGAGTGGGCAGCGTGGAATCGGCAACCGGCCGGTCCCCGAGCGACAGGAGATTCTGATGAAAACGTGCAAGCTCATTTCCTTCCTCGCCGCAGGCATGCTTTTCGCGGCCCCGGCGTTTGCCAGCGACACCTATGAGTGCGTGAAGGCGAGTTGCGATTTCGAGGCCAGCGGTGAGACGACTCGTCCGACGCAGGCCGCGACGCCGGACTTCCACGAGCAACTGGCACGCTGGATCGAAGCCCTTCATGCCAATTGCAACCATCCGGGCCAGCAGTTCGACAGGGAGCTGGCGCGCCGGCTCGAAGCGCTGGGGGCCAATTGCGACCATCCCGGTCCGGAATTCATGGCGCAGCTGGTGGCACTTCTTCAGTCCGGGCAGTAGGCGCGGGGTGACTTTTGCCGGGATCGTCGCGCTGGACGATCCCGCTCCGCAAACCCGCTTCAGGCCGTCGCGGCGGCGAGCGGGACGCGGACTTCGATCCGGGTGCGCCCGGGCGCGGAGTCGATATCCAGCGTGGCGCCGAGCAGGTCGGCGCGCCGCCGCATGTTGCGCAGGCCGTGGCCGGGGCCGTTGGCGACTCCGTTGATGCCGACGCCGTCATCCTCGATGCGAATGCGCATTGCATCGTCTTCCCCGAGGATATGCACCTGGATCAGGCTGGCGCGGGCATGCTTGAGCGCGTTGGTCAGCGCTTCCTGGATGATGCGCAGGTATTGCAGCGTGGTGCGCGGCGGAAATTTAAGCGTATCGGCGCTGGCCTCGATCCGCCAGTGGGAACGCACGCCGGCGGCATCGAGCTGGCGCTCCCAGCGGAAGCGGAAGTCGGCAATGGCATCGAGGAAGCTGTCGTCGGGGGTGCCGAGCGCCTCCAGCGCCAGGCGCATCTCGTCGATGCAGGAACGCAGGCTGTGGGCCATTTCCGGCGGCGCCAGGTCGCCGCGTTCGGCGCGCGAGAGCGACTGGAAGAGTTGCGAGCCAAGGCCGTCGTGCATGTCCTGCATGATCCGGCGCCGCTCCTCGACCGTGGCCCGTTCGCGTTCCAGCGTGTGGGCGCGTTGGTACTGTGCGTCGAGCTGGGCCTCGCGTTCGGCGATGCGCCGTTCGAGGTCGCGGTTGAGGAATTCGAGGTCGAACAGGACCTGGACGAAGCGCTGCGCGAGGATGCTGCCCATCACCAGCAGCAACAGATTGGCGCCGTGATGCAAAAGGAATATACGGTGGCCGGCCCAGTCGGGAAAAATCGTGGCAAGGCGGCCGAGATGCAGCAGGTAGTCGTGGATGCCGGACAGCACCGCCAGAACCAGCGCGGCGAGCAGGGCATAGGCCGTCGCCGTGCGTTGCCGCCAGGCGGCAAGGCAGATCATGCCGGCCGCTCCGAGTCCGATCGGGATCAGGCCGGCGGACCAGACACGTCGCATCCAGACATCGGCGGCGTCACCGAAGGCGATCATCGCCACGGGGCAGATCAGCCAGAAGACGAACATCGTTTTCCAGACGATGCGCGGCGGGCGCAGTTCGGCAAAGCCGGCGCAGAACACCGCCATCAGGGCGACGAAGCCACCGGTGGACGAGTGGTACACCAGTCGCCAGGACCACCAGTGTTCTACCGGCAGCGTTTCGATGACGAAGGTCAGGGCGCTCAGGCCCCACAGCAGGACGGTCAGGCCGAACAGGCCATAGAGCCGTTCGGCCGGCCGGGCGACCCAGATGAAGATGGTGAAGAGCCCGACCAGGGCGCAGAACACGATGGTGATCTGCGGCAGGGTCCGCACCACGAAACTGCGCCGCTCCTGAAACTTCTGCAGCGTCGTCGCATGGCCGAAACTCAGGCGCGGAAAGCTGACGTCGAGGCGCGGCTGGGTCCTCACCATCAGGGTGTTGCTTCCCTCGCGCAGCAAGTTGTCTGGCAGCGATACCAGGTGCGGACGTTCCCACTTGACGCGCAGGACATCGTCCGATTCGGCGATGTGTTCGATGGGATGTCCGTTGAGGAAGAAGCGGCCGCCATCGCGCAGGAAAGGCACATACACGCTCCATGATTCGCGCCCAAGGTCGGCTGCCGTGACCGAAAACTCGATGCGATACCAGGCCGCGACTTCGCCGCTGACCAATGGCGGGCGTCGGTTGTCGGGGAGGGAAATGATCTCCCAGGCCTCGCCGGCGTCGGGCGGCAGCAGCGCATTGCCGCGCAGGCGCGCCGCGCTGACGGGCTCCGCGACGGCCGTCGCTGTATCGGCGATGGCGGCGGCCGGCGCCAGTCCGGCCAGCAGCAGGAGCAGCAACAGGCGCAGCCAGCCGCCGATCACCATCGCCATGCCGGCCGCCCTAGAGCAGGCCCATCTGGTTGGCTTCGAATACCGCCTCGCCGCGCGAATGGACCGCCAGCTTGCGATAGATCTTCTTGACATGGGTGACGACGGTATGTTGCGAGATTCCCAGGATGTCGCCTATTTCGGCGAAGCTCATGCCCTTGGCGACTTGGCGCAGGATATCGGTTTCGCGCTCGGTCAGTAGCGGCTCGACACCTGCCGCCGGGGTGGCCGGAGCCGCGTTGCCGTTCGGCGGGACGCCGCGATAGCGTGTCAGCACGCGGCGCGCGATGCTGGGCGAGATCGGCGAGCCGCCGGCGCGCAACTCGTGGATGCAGGCGGCGATGCTTTCGGGCAGGGAATCCTTGAGCAGGTAGCCGGTGGCGCCGGCCTCGATGCTGGCGAGCACGTTGCCGTCGTCGCCGAACATCGTCACCACCAGCGATTCGGTCCCCGGCAGGTGGCGCGCCGCATGGCGTATGAGGTCGATGCCGCTCATGTCGGGCAGGCCGAGGTCGACCAGCATCACGTCGGGCGCCTGCCGTGCCAGCCAGGTCATCGCCTCGGCGCCGGTACCCGCCACGCCGAGCAGGCGCAGTTCTGCATCGGCGTGAATTGCAGCGGCGAAGCGTTGCTGGAATTCGGGAATGTCTTCGACGATGAGAACGCTGGTGCCCATGCGCATGCCGTATTGGTTTTGGGTAGAAGAATCCGGATTCTAGCGGGGGTTTTGGTGCGCGTGGCCTGAAAGTCGGCGCCCCACAGGGACTTCCTTCGGTCGCTGGCGGAACGGCATCGCGCGGTGCCGTCCGACCAGCGCCGACTTTCAGGCCTGCAGGGTTGGATAGTCCGTGTAGCCCTCCGGGCCGGCGCTGTAGAAGGTGCTCGGGTCGACGGCGTTGAGTGCCGCGCCGGCCTTGATTCGCGCCGGCAGGTCCGGGTTGGCGAGGAAGGCGGTGCCGAAGGCGACGGCGTCGAGCTTGCCCTCGGCGACCGCCGACTCGCCCTCGGCCGGGGTGTAGCCCATGTTGCCGACCAGCACGCCCTTGTAGCACGCACGCACGGGGGTCAGCACGTCGCCCTTCTGCTTGCCGAAGAAATCGCCGCGCATCAGGTGCAGGTAGGCGAGCTTGCAGTCGTTGAGCCGCGTCGCAAGCCAGGTGGCCAGCCCGACCGGGTCACTGTCGATCATGTCGTTGTAGCTGTTGAGCGGCGAGATGCGCAGGCCGACGCGGTCGGAACTCCAGACCTCGCTCACCGCGCCGATCACTTCCAGCATCAGCCTCGCGCGGTTTTCCAGCGGGCCGCCGTAGGGGCCGGAGCGCTTGTTGCTGCCGTCGCGCAGGAACTGGTCGAGCAGGTAGCCATTGGCGCCGTGCACCTCGACGCCGTCGAAGCCGGCCGCCTTGGCGTTCTCCGCCGCAAGGCGGAAGCCGGCGACGATGCCGGGAATTTCCGCGTCGTCGAGCACGCGCGGCACCACGTAGGGCTGCTTGCCCTGCGGCGTATGCACCGTGTCGTTGGTGATCGCCAGCGCGCTGGCGCTGACCGGTTGCTGGCCGCCGTTGAGCAGCGGATGGCAGGCGCGGCCGCCGTGCCAGACCTGCAGGAAGATGCGTCCGCCGGCGGCATGCACCGCATCGGTGACCAGCTTCCAGCCGGCGACCTGGGCCGGACCGTAGATGCCCGGCTCGCGCCAGAAGGCCGAGTTGCCTTCGACCGCCATGGTTGCCTCGGCGATCAGCAGGCCGGCGCTGGCGCGCTGCGCGTAGTGCTCGGCCATCAGGGCGTTGGCGACATGCTCCTCGCCGGCGCGACAACGCGTCAGCGGGGCCATGAAGATGCGGTTGGGGGTGGTGAGGGCGCCGAGGCGCAGGGAATCGAACAAGCTGGTCATATGGAAATCCAAAGGGTGGCAAACCGGTGCATGATAACCGCTGGCAAAACCCCGACGGAGTCCGCACATGATCACCCTGAAAGTCAATGGCAAGTCCCGCCAGCTCGATGTCGCTCCCGACACGCCGCTGCTCTGGGCGCTGCGCGACAGCCTGCAACTCACCGGCACCAAGTACGGCTGCGGCCAGGCGCTGTGCGGCGCCTGCACCGTGCATGTCGATGGCGTGCCGACGCGCTCCTGCGTGATGCCGGTATCCGCCGTGGCCGGGCGCAACGTCACCACCATCGAAGCCGTCGATGCCGGCAAGGTCGGCCGCGTCGTGCAGGAGGCCTGGCGCAAGCTCGACGTGGTGCAGTGCGGCTACTGCCAGTCGGGCCAGATCATGAGCGCCGTGGCGCTGCTGACGACCAACCGCAAGCCCAGTGACACCGACATCGACAACGCGCTGTCCGGCAACCTCTGCCGCTGCGCCACCTACCAGCGCATCCGTGCCGCGATCCACGAGGCCGCGCGCAACCTCGCCGGGAGCAAGGCATGAGCGCGCCCGCCATCGAGAACCTGAGCCGTCGCGGTTTCCTGCAGGGCGTCGGCGGACTGACGCTGGGATTCTTCGTCTCCGCGCCTTTCGGGCCGGCCGCGCTGGCCAAAATCGCCGTGTCACCGGCGCCGACTTTCGGCTTCAACGCCTTCCTGCGCATCGGCAGCGACGACACGGTGACCGTCATCTCCAAGCACCTCGAAATGGGGCAGGGCACCTACACGGGCCTCGCGACGATACTTGCCGAGGAGCTCGACGCCGACTGGAAGACGGTGCGCGTCGAGGGCGCGCCGGCCGATGCCAGCCGCTACAACAACCTGTTCTGGGGCCCGGCGCAGGGCACGGGCGGCAGCACCGCGATCGCCAATTCCTGGGGCCAGCTGCGTGCCGCCGGGGCGACGGCGCGCGCCATGCTGGTCGCGGCGGCGGCGAAGCGCTGGCAGGTGCCGGCCAACGAGATCACGGTGCGCGATGGCGTAGTCATGCACACCGCCTCCAAGCGCAAGGCGCGCTTCGGCGAACTGGCCGAAGCCGCGGCGCAGGAGAAGCCGATCGCCGATCTGGCGCTGAAGAAGCCCGCCGACTTTCGCCTCGTCGGCCGCCACGCGCCGCGCAAGGACAGCGCCGACAAGGTCAACGGGAAGGCGCTGTTCACCCAGGACGTGCAACTGCCGGGCATGCTGGTGGCCGTGGTGGCCCATGCGCCGCGCTTCGGCGCCGTACTTCGCGGCTTCGACGGCGCGGCGGCGAAGCGCGTCAAGGGCGTCACCGACGTGGTGCAGATTCCCTCGGGCGTGGCCGTGCTGGCCAGCGACACTTGGTCGGCGAAGAAGGGGCGCGATGCGCTCAAGCTGGATTGGGACGAGTCCAAGGCCTTCAAGCTCGGCACGGACGAGATCCTCGCAAAGTACAAGGAACTGGCGAAGAAGCCCGGGCTGGTCGCGCACAACGCGGGCGACACCGATGCCGCCTTCGCCAAGGCGACCAAGGTGATCCGCGCCGGATTCGACTTCCCCTACCTCGCGCACGCGGCGATGGAGCCGATGAACTGCGTGGTGCGGCGCACGGCCGAGGGCTGCGAGGTGTGGAACGGCGAGCAGCTGCACACCGGCGACCAGTACGCGCTGGCGGCCGTGTTCGGCCTCAAGCCGGAGCAGGTGAAGATCAACATGCTCTACGCCGGCGGCAGCTTCGGCCGCCGCGCCAACACCAAGTCGGACTACGTGGTCGAGGCGGCGAACATCGTCAAGGCGATCAACGGCCGCGCGCCGGTCAAGTTGGTCTGGCTGCGCGAGGACGACATGCGCGGCGGCTACTACCGCCCGCTGTTCCACCACGCGCTGGAAGCCGCGATCGACGCCGAGGGCCGTCTTGCCGGCTGGCGCCACCGCCTGGTCGGCCAGTCCATCCTCAAGGGCTCGCCCTTCGAGGCCATGGTCAAGGACGGCATCGACGCAGTCTCGGTCGAGGGCGCGGCGAACCTGCCCTACGCGATCCCGAACATGCGCGTCGACCTGCACTCGCCCGAGGAAATTCCGGTGCCGGTGCTGTGGTGGCGTTCGGTAGGGTCGTCGCATACCGCCTACTCGACCGAGGTATTTCTCGACCAGGTGGCGAAGGCCATGGGCAGGGACCCGGTGGCGCTGCGCCTGGAACTGCTGGGCAAGCATCCGCGCCATGCCGCCGTGCTGCGCCTGGCGGCGGAGAAGGCCGGCTGGGACAAGCCGCTGGCGCCCGGCAAGCCCGGCACCCGGCGCGGCCGCGGTGTCGCCGTGCATGAGTCCTTCCGCTCGTATGTGGCGCAGGTGGCCGAGGTGACCCTGGCCGCCGACGGCTCGCTGAAGGTCGACCGCGTGGTCTGCGCCGTCGATTGCGGCATCGCCGTGAACCCCGACAACGTGCGGTCCCAGGTCGAGGGCTCGGTCGGTTTTGCGCTTTCGGCGGCCCTGTATGGCGAGATCGCGCTCAAGGACGGTGTGGTGACGGCGGGCAATTTCGACGCCTATCCGATCCTGCGCATCAACGAGATGCCGAAGGTCGAGGTGCACATCCTGCCCTCACAAGCCGATCCCACCGGCATCGGCGAGCCCCCGGTGCCGCCGCTGGCCCCGGCTGTGGCGAATGCCATCGGTGCCGCGACCGGCAGGTATCCGGGGCGGTTGCCTTTTCGCGCGGAGGACATGAAGGCCTAGGCGGTCTCGGCGCCGTGTCGCCAGCGCCGACTTTTGCGGCGATACGGCTGTTCGCCTTTTTCGGCGCGCTGCTGCTGGCGGCCTGCAATTCGCCACCGCTGTACCAGACGCGGGCGCAGCAGTTCCTGGAGAAGAAGGGCGTGCCGCAGGCCACCATTACTCGGCTGGTCCAGCGCCAGCCCCTGACCGCGGAGGAGGCGGCGCGCCTCGAAGTCTTTTGCGAAGGCGCCGTGGGCCACCTGCTAGCCAGCAACCCGAGCATCCCGCCGGCGATGCTCCTGCGCCTGTCGCTGGACAGCGACGTAGAAGTGCGCTGGGGCACCGCCTACAACCCGCGCACGCCGGTGGCGCGCCTGCTGGGCCTGCGCGACGCAGGCAAGTATTCGACGATGAACGAGTACCTTGCGCGCAACCCGGCGCTGCCTGTCGAGGTGATGACCGCCATGTATCGCAGCGGCGAAGCCAGCAAGCTCGGCTTTGCCATGAATCCGGCCCTGCCCGAGGAGCTCATACGCGACATCGCGGCTAGCGGCGACGAGCTGGCCCGCATCTGGCTGGCCGGGAATCCTTCGCTGTCGCCGGAACTCATGACGACCTTGGAGCGCGACCCGATCGAGGGCGTGCGCCGCAGCCTGGAACAGAATCCGGCCTATAAACGCTGGCGGCAGGGGAACGCGACGACCGGCTGAATTGATAGGCAGTCGATTCATCGGTTCTGCATCCAGGCATGGTCTTCGGCAGGAAGTTGAGCCATACTTTCCGTTATTTCCCAGCCCTGAAAGACCGCCATGAAATCCCGCCTCGTCCTGCTGCTTGCCGCCATGACCCTCGCCCATCCCGTCTTCGCCGCCGATTCGCCGGCCAGTGCGGCCGAGAAGCGTTATGCGGAGGATCGCAAGTTGTGCGCCGACGAAGCCTCGTCGAGCGCGCGTATGCAATGCCTGCGCGACGCCAAGGCCGAGTACGACAAGGCAGTCGGCGCTGGCGCTGCGGCGAAACCGGTTGAAGCCAAGTCCTGCACGGGTTGTGGCAGGGTGGTTGCCGTCTCGGTGGTGGAGAAGGACGGCGAGGGCAGTGCGGTCGGCATGGTTGCCGGCGGCGTGGCGGGGGCTCTGTTGGGCAACCAGATCGGCAAGGGCGCCAGCCGCGACATCGCGACGATTGCCGGTGCTGCGGGCGGTGCCTATGCCGGCAACAAGATCGAGCAGAAGGTGAAGGCGGTCAAGCGCTGGGATGTGGTGGTGCGCTTCGACAACGGCAGTGAAAAGTCCTACAGCTTCGACAAGGATCCGGGATTCGCCATCGGCAGCGACGTGAAGTCGGCCGGCAACAGCGTCATCGCCCGCTGAGCGTCAGTCGCTGGTCCGAACTTAACGGTAGTGGATCGCCAGCCAGACCGAGGCCTGCTCTGGATCGGTCCAGATCACCTGATGGCGGCGATGCGCCGCGATGTCGAGCCAGTCGCCGGGGGCCAGGGTGCGCGGCTCGGTTTCGTCTTCGAACCGGATTTGCGCCGCGCCCGATAGCAGCAGCACCCATTCGGCCACGTCCTGGTCGTACCAGAATCCGGGCGGGCTGGCCTGGCCGGTGGAGACGATGCGTTCCACACGGAAGCCGGAGCGCGCCAGTAGTTCCTCGAATCGTTCTTCGCCGCCGACCGCTTCCGCGAGGCCGGCGAACAGATTGCCGCTGCCGCTCACGATCAGGCTTTCTTCACGAATTCCGACTTGAGCCCCATTTGGCCGATGCCGTCGATCCGGCAGTCGATGTCGTGGTCGCCATCGACCAGGCGGATGTTCTTTACCTTGGTGCCCACCTTGACCACCGATGAGGATCCCTTGACCTTCAGGTCCTTGATCACGGTTACCGTGTCGCCGTCCTGCAGCAGGTTGCCGTTGGAATCGCGCACCACGCGGGCGTCGTCGGTGCTGGCGACGGCCAGTTGTGGCCACTCGTGGGCGCATTCGGGGCAGACGAAGTTGTCGCCGTCTTCGTAGGTGAATTCGGACCGGCATTGCGGACAGGCGGGCAGGCTGCTCATCGGGTTTTCCATGGCGTGAAATTGCGGTGGCGAATGCTACTACGACGCCGTGTCGCCGGCACCGACTTTGGTAATAGGCGCGATGCTCGGCTTTGCGCCAACCATCGGTGTTTGCGCGCCAACAACAGTGACGCGTTTCCAGTCGCCGGGCAGGGTACACTCGGGGCGCCGAGTCGCCAATCCAACGCTCCATGTCCCTGCCTCCCGATTCTCCGCCGGTTCAGCCGCTACCCGGACGCCTCACGCGGGCGGGCATTGCGCTGGCTTACGCGCTGTTTGCCGCCTTGTGGATCATCGTTTCCGGTTATCTGGTGGCGACGGGAGTCGACAATCCGGCGCTGCAGGCGCCCGTCGAGATCGCCAAGGGCCTGCTCTTCGTCGCCGTGACCAGCGTGCTGCTGTACCTCTTGCTCGGTCGCCTTGGCCTGGGCGGCGATTCCGGAGCCGGGCTCGCATCGTCTTCGGCGCGCCGCCCGCTGCTTGCGGCGGGCATCGTGTTCGTCATCGCGGCGGTGGTCAGCGGGTTGATGGTGCGGCAGTCGGAGCAGCAGCGCGAACAGCAGCGGCGAGCCCGGATCGCCGACATGACCCATGACCATGCGCTGGTGATCCAGCGCAGCATCGAGCATGCGCTTTCGGCCACCTATGCGCTGGCGGCGCTGGTGCGGCAGGGCAATGGCAAGGTCGCGAACTTCGAAGGTACGGCGCAGGAAATGTTGCAGTTCTACCCCGGCGCTGCTGCGCTGCAGTTGGCGCCGGGCGGCGTGGTGATGCAGGCCGTGCCGCTGAAGGGCAATGAAAAGGCCATCGGCCATGACCTCCTGGCCGACCCCAAGCGCAACAAGGAGGCCTTTCTGGCGCGAGAGACCGGCAGGCTCACGCTGGCCGGTCCTTTCACTCTGGTGCAGGGCGGGCTCGGCGCGGTGGGCCGCCTGCCGGTCTTCCTCGGCGAAAGTCCGCGGGTGTTCTGGGGCTTCACCACGGTGCTGATCCGCTTCCCGGAAGTGCTCGAGGATGCCCGCCTGTCGCAGTTGCCGAAGATGGGGTTCGCCTATGAACTGTGGCGCATCCATCCCGACAGCGGCGAACGCCAGACCATCGCCATCGCGGGAGCGAGCGCCCTCGCTGATCCGGTGCACCGAACCCTCGATTTGCCCAATGGCACCTGGACGCTGAGCGTCGAGCCGCTTGGCGGCTGGGCCGACCCCTACGGCCTGGCCTTCAAGATCGCGCTGGGGCTGTCGTTCAGCCTGCTGCTGGCCTACATGACGAAGCTGTTGGTCGACCTGCGCCGCTACAAGGAAGACCTGGAAACCCGGGTCGAGCAGCGCACGCAGCAACTGAGCACCAGCGAGCTGCGCTTCCGCAACATGAGCGACGCGGCCGGCGCCTATCTTTGGGAGATCGACACCGACATGGTCTATACCTACGTGTCCGGACCATCGGCTGACGTCAAGGGCTATTCGCCCGAGGCATTGCTGGGCCACAGGCCGATGGAGTTCATGCCGGCGGAGGACATTCCGCCCGTCGGCAAAATAGTCAGTCGCGCGATTGCCGACAAATCCAGTTTCCGGCTGCAGCACCGTGACATAACGCCCATGGGCGAGGTCTGGTGGGAAGAGGTCTATGGCTCGGTATTCTGCGACGAGAGCGGTCGCGTGATCGGCTTGCGCGGCACCGGCATGAGCATCAACGCGCGCAAGCTCGCGGAAGAGGACTTGCGCCGCAGCGAGCAGCGCTTCCGAG
Source organism: Rhodocyclales bacterium (assembly GCA_016235805.1). GTDB lineage: Bacteria > Pseudomonadota > Gammaproteobacteria > Burkholderiales > Rhodocyclaceae > Sulfuritalea. Next base: position 5,193 of record JACRIY010000027.1, on the reverse strand, counting down.
ACGTCGCGGAAGTCTCCGGCGACTGGATTTGGGAAACCGACGCCGAAGGCCGCTACACCTACGTGTCGGACGGGGTGAAGGCCATGCTCGGCTACACCGCGGAGGAAGTCATCGGCAAGACGCCCTTCGATTTCATGGCTCCCGACGAAGCGCAGGCCGTGGGCGCCGCGTTTGCCGGAATCGCGGCTGCCCGGGCGCGTTTCAACGACCTGGAAAACGTGGTGATCGACAAGCAGGGCCAGCCACATCCGACGCTCACCAGCGGCACCCCCATCCTCGATGCGGGCGGAGCACTGCTCGGCTATCGCGGCATCGACCGCGACATCAGCGTGCGGCGCGCGGCGGAAGATCGCATCAAGCGCCTGACCAACCTGTACAACGCGTTGAGCGAATGCAACCAGGCCATCGTCCGCTGCAACAGCGCGGCGGAATTGTTCCCGCAGATATGCCGCGACGTGGTGCGCTTCGGCGGCATGAAGATGGCGTGGATCGGCATGCTGAACACGGCGACCGGTCAGGTCGTGCCGGTCGCCAGCTTCGGCGCGACCGCGGGCTACCTCGATGGCGTAGTCGTCACTGCGAGCGCCGACGATCCGAATGGCCGCGGTCCGGTCGGCACCTCGATCCGGGAGGATCGGCCGGTATGGAACCAGGATTACCTCAACGATCCGGCCACCGCGCCCTGGCACGAACGCGCCGCGCGCTTCGGCTGGAAGGCCGTGGCCGCGCTGCCGCTGCACCGCAACGGCGCCGTGGTCGGCTCCTTCAACCTGTACGCGGACCAGGCCGGAGCATTCGACGAGGATGCGCGCAAGTTGCTGGAGGAGATGGCCACGGATGTGAGCTATGCGCTCGACGGCTTCGAGCGCGACGCCAGCGTCCGCCTGGCCGCCGAAGTCTTCGAGCAGGGCAAGGAAGGCATCATGATCACCGACACGCGCGGCCGCATCGTGCGCGTCAATCGCGCCTTCAGCGAGATCAGCGGCTATGGCGAAGCCGAGGCGCTGGGGCAGACCGCCGGCCTGCTCTCCTCCGGGCGCCACGGCAAGGAGTTCTATCGCGCGATGTGGGACGCGATCGATGCCAGCGGCCACTGGCAGGGCGAAATCTGGAACCGGCGCAAGGATGGCCACATCTACCCGGAATGGCTGGCGATCAGTCGCGTGCTCGACGACAAGGGCGCTCCCAGTCATTACGTCGGCATTTTCAGCGACATCAGCATGCACAAGGAGGCCGAGGCGCGCATCCAGCGCCTGGCGCATTTCGATGCACTCACCGGGCTGCCCAATCGCGCCCTGTTGCAGGATCGGGCACGCCACGCGCTCGGCATGGCACAGCGCAGCAACGAGCAGGTAGCGGTGCTGTTCGTCGATCTCGACCACTTCAAGAACATCAACGACACCCTGGGCCATCGCATCGGCGACGAGCTTCTGGTCGAAGTCGGCCGCCGCATGGGCAACATGGTACGCAAGGAAGACACGGTATCGCGCCAGGGCGGGGACGAGTTCGTCGTGGTCCTGCTCGGCGTCGACGCCGACGATGCGGCGCACGTGGCCAGGAAGCTGATCGACGCCGTCGCGGTGACCTTCCATGTCGAGCAGTACGAACTGGTGGTCACGCCGTCGATCGGGATCGCCATGTATCCGAGCGACGGCGAGGATTTCGAGGCTCTGTGCAAGAGCGCCGACACGGCCATGTACCGCGCCAAGCAGGACGGTCGCAACACCTTCCGCTTCTTCACCCCGCAGATGCAGGAGCATTCGGTGCGCAAGATGCAGCTCGAAGGTTCGCTGCGAAATGCGCTGGGGCGCGGCGAGCTGCAACTGCACTACCAGCCGCAAGTGGCCCTCGATGATGGTCGCATGGTCGGCGTCGAGGCCCTGCTGCGCTGGCACTGCGGGGAACTGGGCGAGGTGATGCCGGCCGAGTTCATCCGGGTGGCGGAGGACGGCGGCCTGATCCTGCCCATCGGCGAATGGGTGCTGCGCACCGCCGTGCGGCAGATGAAGGCCTGGATCGACTCCGGAATGACCCCGATGATCATGTCGGTCAACCTGTCGGCAGTGCAGTTCCGCCACGCCAACCTGCCGCAGCGCGTGGAGCAGATCCTCGTCGAGGAAGGCCTTGCGCCCGAGCTCCTGGAACTCGAACTGACCGAAAGCGTGGCGATGGACGACCCGCTTGCCGCCATTGCCGTGATGGATGCGCTGCACTCGCGCGGCATCCGCATGTCGATCGATGACTTCGGTACTGGTTACTCCTCACTCAGCTACCTGCGGCGTTTCCAGGTTTACAAGCTGAAGATCGACCAGTCTTTCGTCCGCGACATCACCCTGGATCCGGAAGGCCGCGCCATCGTCCAGGCCATCATCAGCCTGGCCAACAGCCTCGGCCTGCGCACCATCGCCGAAGGCGTCGAGACCGAGGGCCAACTGGAGTTTCTGCACCAGCAGGGCTGCCAGGAAGTGCAGGGCTACTACTTCAGCCGGCCGCTGGCGGCCGAGGAACTGGCCGCCTATGTTCGCGACGATTCATGGCGGCGCGAATCGCCGCTGTGGCCGGAGCCGCGCGGCTAGCGTCGCGGCTCTTCCGGCGGCGCTTCGCTGCTGCTGATCACGCGGTATTCCTCGATGACGACGGCTTCGCCGTCGATCACCTGGCCGCTGGCCGCCTGCTCGTGCCCGGCCTGTTCCTTCATGGCGCGGCGCAGCTTGCGGGTCTTCCACGCAAGGTAGCCCCATACGGCAAGCCCGAGCACCGCAATCACGGCGAACAGCACCAGAGAGAACATGAAGCCGAGCACCAGCAGGACGGAACCGGCGATCAGTGCAAACAGGTTTCGGATCACGATCACGCCTCCGCAATGGATCGATGCCGGCCGTGTTTCGATTCGGGATACTGCGGCCAGAAATGCAAAAAGCCCAACCTGAGGCTGGGCTAAGTGCAGGAACAACAACAAGAATTCTTTGGCTCCTCGACCTGGGCTCGAACCAGGGACCTACGGATTAACAGTCCGGCGCTCTACCGACTGAGCTATCGAGGAACATTCAAGAGGCGCGGATTATAGCCGCGCCTGTTTTTGCCCGCAATAGCCGTGTCAGTTTTTCAGCACGGCGGCGATGGCCTTCGCCACGTAATCGATGTTGCGCGTGTTGAGCGCGGCGACGCAGATGCGGCCGGTGCTCACGGCGTAGATGCCGAATTCGCTCTTCAGGCGCTCCACCTGGGCGGCGGTCAGGCCGGTGTAGCTGAACATGCCGCGCTGGACCTTGATGAACTCGAAGCCGGTGGCTCCGGCAGCGGTGAGCTTGTCGACCAGGCTATTGCGCATGGCGCGGATGCGGTCACGCATGCCGGCCAGTTCGTCTTCCCACAGCTGGCGCAGTTCGGGGCTGGCGAGCACCGCGGCCACCACGGCGCCGCCGTGGGTCGGCGGGTTGGAATAGTTGGTGCGGATCACGCGCTTGACCTGCGACAACACGCGCGCCGATTCGTCCTTGCCGGCGGTGACGATGGTCAGCGCGCCGACGCGCTCGCCGTAGAGCGAGAAGGACTTGCTGAAGCTGCTCGAAACGACGAACTGCAGGCCGGAGGCGGCGAACAGGTCGAGGGCGATGGCATCAGGCTTGATGCCGTCGGCGAAGCCCTGGTAGGCCATGTCGATGAAGGCGACCAGGTCGCGCTGCTTGACCGTTTCGACCACTTCGGCCCATTGCGCGGCACTGAGGTCGGCGCCGGTCGGGTTGTGGCAGCAGGCGTGAAGGACGACGACGGACTTGGTCGGCATCGCGGCCAGCGCGGCCTTCATGCCGGTGAAATTTACTCCACGCGTGGCGGCGTCATAGTAGGGGTAGTTCTCGACCGTGAAACCGGCGGATTCGAACAGGGCGCGGTGGTTTTCCCAGCTCGGGTCACTGATATAGACCTTGGCCTCGGGCAGCAGGCGCTTCAGGTAGTCGGCGCCGACCTTGAGCGCGCCGGTGCCGCCCAGGCATTCGCAGGTGATGGCGCGGCCGGCGGCGAGCAGCTCGGAATCCTTGCCGAACAGCAGGCCCTGCACTGCATTGTTGTAGGCCGGGATGCCCTCGATCGGCTGGTAGCCGCGCGCCGGCTGGGTTTCCAGGCGGGCCTTCTCGGCAGTCTTGACGGCAGCCAGCCAGGGGATTTTGCCGTCGTCGCCGAAATAGACGCCGACTCCGAGGTTGACCTTGTTCGGGTTGGTATCGGCATTGAAGGCTTCGTTGAGGCCCAGGATGGGGTCGCGGGGGGCCATTTCGACGGCAGCGAAGAGTGAGGACATGAGTGCTCCGGATGCAAGAAGTTGTAAGAGTCGGCGCTGGCGCTACGGCAGATTTATGTTGCAGCGCAAAGCGCGCAATAATACCCGATTGCAGGTCCGGCTTTCATCAGGATTTCGCCGGGTTTCCATAAATAAACAAGCGGGTAGGCTGTGGCCGAGATACACGAACTGAAGGGCAGGGTGGTCGAGTTTCCGGGTAGCCCGTGGCGGCTGCACCAGCCGTTTCCGCCGGCCGGCGACCAGCCCGAGGCGATCCGCCTGCTGACCGAAGGCTTCAACGACGGCTTGTCCTTCCAGACCCTGCTCGGCGTGACCGGTTCGGGCAAGACCTACACCATGGCCAACGTCATCGCCCGCCTCGGGCGGCCGGCGCTGGTGCTGGCGCCGAACAAGACCCTGGCGGCGCAGTTGTATTCGGAATTCCGCGAGTTCTTCCCCGAGAACGCGGTCGAGTACTTCGTCTCGTACTACGACTATTACCAGCCCGAGGCCTACGTGCCCTCGCGCGACCTGTTCATCGAGAAGGATTCGTCGATCAACGAGCACATCGAGCAGATGCGCCTTTCGGCGACCAAGAGCCTGCTCGAGCGGCGCGACGTGGTGATCGTGTGCACCGTGTCGGCGATCTACGGCATCGGCGATCCGGTCGATTACCACAGCATGATCCTGCACCTGAAGCAGGGAGAGAAGGTCGCCCAGCGCGAAATCATCCGGCGCCTGACCGAGATGCAGTACGAGCGCAACGAGAGGGACTTCCGTCGCGGCGTGTATCGGGTGCGCGGCGACGTGATCGACGTGTTCCCCTCCGAAAACAGCGAGACCGCGGTGCGCATCGGCCTGTTCGACGACGAGATCGAGGCGATCACGCTGTTCGATCCGCTGACTGGGCACAT
>JACRIY010000026.1 GCA_016235805.1 Rhodocyclales bacterium | reverse complement strand
GCAGTAGAGCGAAAGCGCAGCGGGCGATTCACCGAACCAGCGCGCGGCGGTGACGATGTCTTCGGCCTTCACCCCGCAGATGTCGGCCACCATGGCCGGCGTGTAGTCGCGGACGATGGCCTTGAGCTGATCGAAGCCCTCGGTGTGGGCGCGGATGTAATCGAGGTCTATGCGGTCTTCCCACAGCAGCACATGCAGCATGGCATTGAACAGCGCGATGTCGGTGCCGGGCTGGATCGCCAGGTGCAGGTCGGCGGCTTCCGCCGTATCGGTGCGGCGCGGATCGACGACGATGATCTTCATGTCGGGTCGCGCCGCGCGCGCCGCCTCGATGCGGCGGAACAGCACCGGATGCGCCCAGGCCGGATTGGCGCCGGCAATCAGCAGGCAGTCGGTGTGGGCGATGTCCTCGTAGGAACAGGGCGGCGCGTCGGCGCCCAGCGTGGCCTTGTAGCCGGACACCGCCGAACTCATGCACAGGCGCGAATTGGTATCGACGTTGTTGGTGCCGATCAGGCCCTTGGCCAGCTTGTTGAAAACGTAGTAGTCCTCGGTCAGCAACTGGCCGCTGATGTAGAAGGCGACGCTGTCGGGGCCATGCTCGGCGATCGCCGTGGCGAACTTGTCGGCGGCGTGGTCCAGCGCCTCCCCCCAACTCACGCGGCGGCGCGCGTCGTCCTTCGTCGTGCGCAACTGCGGGTGCGTCAGGCGCTGCGCCATGGCCTGCGGCGTCATGGTCAGGTGCAGGGTGCTGCCCTTGGTGCACAGGCGGCCGAAATTGGCCGGATGCTCCGGATCGCCGCGCACGCCGGTGACCTGCGTCGCATCGTGCTCGATGATCACGCCACAGCCGACGCCGCAGTAGGGGCAGGTGCTTCGCGTTTCCATGGAAGTCGGCGCTGGTGACACGGCGAAATGCGCGGCGATCAGTTGAGCTGCAGCCACACGGCCCCACCCTCGGCCTTGACCGCGAAGCGTCGCGCGCAGCCTTTGTCGGGCGCCACGGCTGCGCCATCCTTCAGGCCGATCTTGAAGCCGTGCAGCGGGCAGGTCACGGTCTCGCCGTGCACGATGCCCTGCGACAGCGGCCCGCCCTTGTGCGGGCACTTGTCGTGCAGGCCAAACACGGCATCGTCGGCGGTGCGGAAGATGGCGATGTTGCCCTGGCTCGATGCCACCACGCGGCTACCCTGCGGCGCGATCTCGTCGAGCGCACAAACGCGAATCCAGTCGCTCATGTCGTCACCTCTTCGAGCCTGATCACCTGGTACTCGCGGCGCACCGCCGGCTGCTGCACGGCCTGCTGCCACGGGTCTTCGTAGTCCTGCAGGGCGAACAGCAGGCGCTCGTAGAGTTCCTTGCGTTTCACCGGATCGTCCACCACGGCGGCCTTGACATGGTCGAGGCCGACGCGGGCGACATAGTGGCAGGTGCGTTCGAGGTAGTAGCCTTCCTCGCGGTAAAGCTGGAGGAAGGCGCCGGAGTATTCCTTGACCTCCTCGTCCGTCTTTACCTTGCAGAGGAACTGGGCGACCTCGGTCTTGATGCCGCCATTGCCGGCGACGTAGAGCTCATAGCCGGCATCGACGCCGATCACGCCGACGTCCTTGATGCCGGCCTCGGCGCAGTTGCGCGGACAGCCGCTTACCGCCAGCTTGACCTTGTGCGGGCTCCACATGCCGAACAGCATGCGTTCCAGCTTGACGCCCATGGCCATCGACTTCTGCGTGCCGAAGCGGCAGTGCTCGGCGCCGACGCAAGTCTTCACGGTGCGGATGCTCTTGCCGTAGGCGTGGCCGGAGACCATGCCGGCTCTGCCTAAATCGGCCCAGACTTTCGGCAGGTCTTCCTTCCTGATGCCGAGCAGGTCGACGCGCGCGCCGCCGGTCATTTTCACCGTCGGCACCTGGTACTTGTCGGCGACGTCGGCGATGGCGCGCAGTTCGGAAGGTGTCGTCAGCCCGCCCCACATGCGCGGCACCACGCTGTAGGTGCCGTCCTTCTGGATGTTGGCATGCGCGCGCTCGTTGATGAAGCGCGACTGCGGATCGTCCCTGGCCTCGCCGGGCCAGGTCGAGATCAGGTAGTAGTTGAGTGCCGGCCGACAGGAGGCGCAGCCGCTGGGCGTCTTCCATTCCATGTACTGCATCGTCTCCGGAATCGTCAGCAGGTGCTGGTCGCGGATGGCCTGGCGCACCACGCCGTGCGAGTGGTCGGTGCAGCCGCACATGGGCTTGTCCTTCGTATCGGCCGGCGTGTAGGCGCCGCCGACCGTCGAAGCCAGGATCTGCTCGACGAGGCCCGTGCAGGAGCCGCAGGAGGATGACGCCTTGGTGTGCTTGCGCACCTCGTCCAGGGTGAACAGGCCATTGGCCTTGATCGCCTTGACGATGTCGCCCTTGCAGACGCCGTTGCAACCGCAGACCTGGGCGTCGTCGGGCAGGGTCGCGGCGTGGGTCTTGCCGGCATGGCCGACGTCGCCGACATGGTTCTGGCCGAACATCAGGTGGTCGCGGATCTCGTGGATGTTCTGGCCGTCCTTGACCAGTTGGAAATACCAGGCGCCGTCGGCCGTGTCGCCGTAGAGCACTGCGCCGACCAGGGTGTCGTTCTTCAGCACCAGCTTCTTGTACACCCCGCCGGCGGGATCGTTGAGCACGATCTCGTCGGTACCCTCGCCGCCCATGAAATTGCCGGCGGAGAACAGGTCGATGCCGGTGACCTTGAGCTTGGTCGACAGCACGGAACCCGAATAGCGCGCGATGCCGAAGTTGGCCAGGTGGTTGGCGCAGACCTTGGCCTGCTCGAACAGCGGCGCGACCAGGCCATACGCAATTCCCCGGTGGGCGACGCACTCGCCGACGGCGTAGATGCGCGGATCGTAAGTCTGCATGGTGTCGTTGACCACGATGCCGCGATTGCAATACAGCCGTGCCGATTCAGCGAGCGCCGTGTTCGGGCGGATGCCGGCCGCCATGACGACGAGGTCGGCGGGGATTTCCAGGCCGTCCTTGAAGCGCAGCGCGCAGACGCGACCCGACTCGCCTTGGATCAGCGCCTCGGTCTGCTTCTCCAGCAGGAACTTGAGGCCGCGCGCTTCGAGCGAGGTCTTCAGCATGTCGGCCGCGGCCTTGTCGAGCTGGCGTTCCATCAGCCAGGGCATCAGGTGCACCACGGTGACGTCCATGCCGCGCAGCTTGAGGCCGTTGGCGGCTTCGAGGCCGAGCAGGCCGCCGCCGATCACTACCGCATGCTTGTGCGTGGCCGCCGCGGCGATCATCTCGTCGGTGTCCTTGATGTCGCGGTAGCTGATCACGCCGGGCAGGTCGTTGCCCGGGATCGGCAGGATGAAGGGCGTCGAGCCGGTGGCCAGCAGCAGGCGGTCGTACTCTTCCTCGGTCCCGTCGGAGGCGATCACCTTGCGCGCGGTGCGATCGATCTTGGTCACGGTCTTGCCCGTGTAGAGGCCGATGTTGTTGTCGGCATACCACTGCAGCGGATTGAGCACGATGTCCTGGATGGTCATCTCGCCCGCCAGCACCGGCGAAAGCAGGATGCGGTTGTAATTGGGGTGGGGCTCGGCGCCGAACACCGTGATGTCGTAGAGGTCGGGCGCCAGCTTGAGCAACTCTTCCACGGCACGGATGCCGGCCATGCCATTGCCGACGACAACAAGCTTGGGTCGGCGGCCGCTGTGGTGTTCATCGAGTGGCGCGGCTTCGATTCGGGCATTCATTTCAGTGGCTCCGTCGGTGAAGGGCGGTGATTGATTGCGGTTTTGGGGCGCCAAGGGAGGCGGGTAGTCGTCGCTGCTCGTGTCCTCCGAGCCGGGCTCCGCCCGACTCTCCCCCTTTACCTCGCTGCGACGACCACTCGCCTCCCCCGGCGGAAAACGCTTCTGCCTTGCGGCGTTTGAAATGCGAAGGCGTCACCCGATCTGGAAGGTGGGGTGTTCCACGCAGCGAAGTAAAGGGGGAGGAGTTGCCCGTAGGGCAACGACGGAGGACATGAGCGGAGTGGAATACCCCGCCTTCCGGATCGCCCGCCACAGGCAAACGTCCAATCGCTTTCATCTCAAGCCGCCTTCTTCAACTGCTTGCGATAAAGGAACTCGAACACCGCTGCGCGGTAGTCGGCGAAGCGCGTGTCCTGGGCCAGGGCCAGGCGGTCGCGCGGGCGCTCAAGTTCGACGGTGAGGATTTCGCCGATGGTCGCGGCCGGGCCGTTGGTCATCATCACGATGCGGTCGGAGAGCAGCACCGCCTCGTCGACATCGTGGGTCACCATCACCACCGTGGCGCCGGTCTTGGCCATCACGCCGTTGAGTTCGTCCTGCAGGCTGGCGCGGGTCAGGGCGTCGAGGGCGCCGAAGGGCTCGTCCATCAGCAGGATGCGCGGCTCCATGGCGAAGGCGCGGGCGATGCCGACGCGCTGCTTCATGCCGCCCGAGACTTCGTGGGGGAACTTGTGCATGGCGTGCGCCATGTGCACCATTTCCAGCGCCGCCGTGACGCGGGCCTTGAGCTTGTCGCGGCCTTCCTTGCGGCCGAAGACCTGCTCGACGCCGAGCATCACGTTTTCGAAGCAGCTCATCCAGGGCAGCAGGCTGTGGTTCTGGAACACCACCGCGCGCTCCGGCCCGGGGCCGGGGATCTCGCGGCCGTCGCAGAGCAACACGCCGGTGGTGGGCAGGCTGAGGCCGGCAATCAGGTTGAGCAGGGTGCTCTTGCCGCAGCCCGAGTGGCCGATCAGCGACACCACCTCGCCTTCGCGGATGTCGAGGTCGATGTCGCGCAGGGCGGTGAACTTTCCGCTCTTGGTGTTGAAGGTCTGGCCGACGGCTTCAATCTTGACGATGGGCTTTTTCATGATCAGCGGCTTTCGTAGGAGAAGCGCCTGGCCAGCATCAGCAGCATGGTTTCCAGCGCCAGGCCGACGATGCCGATGACGAAGATGGCGATGACGATGTGCTCGACCTTGAGGTTGTTCCACTCGTCCCAGACCCAGAAGCCGATGCCGACGCCGCCGGTGAGCATT
>JACRIY010000024.1 GCA_016235805.1 Rhodocyclales bacterium | reverse complement strand
CGGCAGCCAGGGCGTGCGCAGTTCGCAGGACTACGTGCGCAAGGCCGGCGCCGCGGCGCGCATCATGCTGGTGGAAGCCGCCGCCGCGCGCTGGCAGGTGCCGGTGGGGGAATGCATCGGCGCCAACAGCGTGGTCACCCATGTCGGCAGCGGACGTACCCTGCGCTACGGCCAGCTCGCCGCCGACGCGGCAAAGCTGACGCCGCCCAAGGACCCGCCGCTGCGCGACGCCAAGGACTGGAAGATCGCCGGCAAATCGATGCGGCGCTTCGACGTGCCGGACAAGGTGCTGGGCAAGCCGGTGTTCGGCGTCGACGTGGTGCTGCCCGGCATGCTGCACGCGTCGATCGCGCAATGCCCGGTGTTCGGCGGCAAGGTCAAGAGCGTCGATGCCGCCGCCGCCGAGAAGATGCGCGGCGTGAAGAAGGTGGTGCGCGAGGGCGACTTCGTCGCCGTGATCGCCGACAGCTGGTGGCGCGCCGACCAGGCATTGCAGAAGCTCAAGGTCGAGTGGGACGAGGGCGCCAACGGCAGCGTCAGCAGCGAAAGCATCCTGAAGCTGCTGCGCGACGGGCTCGACGACCCCAAGCTGGCCGAAGCGCGAAAAGTCGGCGCTGGCGCCACGGCGCTGGCGGGCGCGGCGAAGGTGATCGAAGCCGAGTACTACTCGCCCTACGTCAACCACGCCACCATGGAGCCGCAGACCTGCACCGCCTGGTTCAAGGCTGACGGCACGCTGGAAGTGTGGACCTCGACGCAGAACGCCGAGGCCTCGATGGCCATGGCCGCCGAGACCGCCGGCCTGCCGCTGGAAAAGGTCGAGGTGCACAAGCCCATGTTGGGCGGCGGTTTCGGCCGCCGCGGCGCGCCGCAGGATTTCGTCAGGCAGGGCGTGCTGATCGCCAAGGCGATGCCCGGCAAGCCGGTGAAGATGATGTGGTCGCGCGCCGAGGACATGCAGCACGGTTACTACCGGCCGGCCAGCCTGGTGCGCATGAAGGCGGGGCTCGACGCCCAGGGCAATGTCACGGCCATGCAGGCCGCCATCGCCTGCCCGTCCATCCTCGCGCTGCTGCGCCCCGAAGCGATCAACAAGGGCATCGATTTCACGGCGGTAAGAACGCTCTCGGACATGCCCTACACCATCCCCAACCAGCAGATCGACTATGCCATGCGCAACCCGCACGTGCCGGTCGGTTTCTGGCGCGCGCCGGGCCTGCAGAATGCCTACTACCGCGAGTGCTTCATCGACGAACTGGCGGTGGCTGCCGGGCGCGACCCGCTGGAGTACCGCCTCGCCATGCTCAAGCCCGGCGACAAGAACCGGCTGGTGCTCGAAGCGGTGGCCAAGGCGGCGAACTGGGGCGGGCCGCTGCCGGCGGGCGTGCATCGCGGCATCGCGGTGTCGGACGGCTTCGGCAGCTTCACGGCGATGGTGGCCGAGGTTTCAGTGTCGGACAAGGGCGAGCTCAAGGTGCATCGCGTGGTCTCGGCGATCGACTCGGGCCATGTGGTCAATCCCGATACCTGCCGCGCCCAGTCGGAAGGCAACATCGCCTTCATGCTTGGCGCCACCCAGTACCAGGAGAACACCGTGGCCAAAGGGCGCATGGTCGAAGCCAACTTCAACGAGTTCCAGCTGCTCGGCATAGCGGAAATGCCCAAGGTGGAAACCGTGCTGGTGCCGACCGGCGGCTTCTGGGGCGGTCATGGCGAGCCGGGTGCCCTGTGCGTGGCGCCGGCCCTGTGCAACGCCATCTTCGCCGCCACCGGCAAGCGCATCCGCTCGCTGCCGCTCAAGCACCACGACCTGCGCAAGGCATGAAGCGCGCGGCGGCCCTGCTGCTGGCCGCCGCCTCGTCGCTTGCGGCGGCCGCTGATTCGCTGGAGGCGCCGCTCGCCGCCGCCGGTGACGCGCAGCGCGGCCGCGGCGTCTTCGTGCAGCGCGAACAGGGCCACTGCGTGATCTGCCATGCGCTGTCCGACATGGCGCCCGCCGGAAATGTCGGCCCGGCGCTGGACGGCATCGGCGCGCGCCTCACACTCGCGCAATTGCGCCAGCGCGTGGTGGACATCACCGCGGTCAAACCCGATGCCGCGATGCCGGCCTTCCATCGCAGTTCAGGCCTCAATCGCGTCGCCGCAGCGTATGCCGGCAAGACCCTGCTCGACGCGCAGCAGGTCGAGGACCTCGTCAACTTCCTCGGCGGGCTGAAATGAAGCGACGGCATTTCCTGCAGTTGGGCGGCATGGGCCTGGCCGGTAGCGCCCGGCCGCTGCGGGCGCAACAACTGATGCCGCTGCAGGACCTGCTGCCACTGATCCGCGCCGTCGCCGGCGAGGTTCAGCCAAGGCCGGGGCGGGTGCGCCTCGGCCTGCCGCAACTTGCTGAGAACGGCAATTCCGTGCCGCTTGAATTGAATGTCGACAGCCCGATGACGGAAGCCGACCACGTGCGCAGCCTGCATGTGTTCGCCGAGCGCAACCCGCGTCCCCTGATCGCCAGCTTCCACCTCGGACCCCATGCCGGCCGCGCCAAAGTCACGACGCGCATCCGGCTCGCCGGCAGCCAGCGCGTGGTCGCCATCGCCGTGCTGTCGGACGGATCCGCCTGGTCGGACGAGACGGAGGTCATCGTCACCTCGGCCGCCTGCCTCGACGAGATGAGCCTGTGAGCGCTCCGCACGGCCGCCCGAAGGCGCGCCAGTCACGGCATGGAGCCGCGCAGCGGCGAACCGATGTCACCCCCTCCCGCGGGGAGGGGGCTGGGGGGAGGGCCCTTACGTGAGCGAAGTGAACGCGATCGGCCGCCTGCGCGTGCCGCCCAGGGCGAAGCGCGGCGAGGTCATTGAGATCCGGCTGCTGCTGCAGCACCCGATGGAAAACGGATTTCGCCGCGACACGCTGGGCCGAAGCGTGCCCCGCAACATCATCCATCGCCTCAGTGCGCGCTATGACGGCCGCGAAATCCTGCGCGCCGAACTCGGCACCGGCATGGCCGCCAATCCCTATTTCGCCTTCTTCACCCGCGCCACCGCCAGCGGCGATGTCGTCATTGACTGGGAAGACGACCTCGGCGTCAAGGGCCGCCTCGCGGCTGCGATCGAGGTCGCGTGAAAGCCCTCGCGCTGAGCCTTGCGCTGCTGGCCGCGCCGGCCTGGCCGCAGGCGCCGCGCTCCGGGCTCGACTACCAGGGCGAGGACATCCGCCGCCTGCAGGCCGACGACTTCGCCAATCCGGCCATGCTCTGGGTCGAACGCGGCGCGGCGGCGTGGACGCGCAAGCCGGGCGCGACGGGAAAGTCCTGCGCCGACTGCCACGGCGCGGCGGAGCAGTCGATGCGCGGGCTGGCGGCGCGCCTGCCGGCCTGGGACGCGCGGCTGGGCCGCGTCAGCACGCTGGAGGCGCGCATCAACGCCTGCATCGTCCGCGAACAGCAGGCGCCCGAGCCGCCGCCGGAAGCCCACGATGCCATCGGCCTGCAGGCCTACATTGCGCTGCAGTCGCGCGGCATGCCCTTGCGGGTGGAGGCCGAAGGCGCGGCGCGGCCACTGTTCGAGCGCGGCCGCGAACTGTACGGAACGCGCATGGGCCAGATGAACCTGGCCTGCACCCATTGTCACGAGCAGCATGCCGGCAAGACGCTGCTGGTCGAGAAGATCAGCCAGGGCCAGCCGACCGCCTGGCCGGCCTACCGCATGGAATGGCAGGCCGCGGGCAGCCTGGAGCGTCGCCTGCGCGCCTGCTTCCTCGGCGTGCGCGCGGAGATGCCGGCCTATAGATCCGATGACCTGCTCGCCCTGCAACTTTTTCTCGCGCGGCGCGCGCAGGGACTGGCGCTGGAGGCGCCGGGGGTGAGGCGCTAGCACGACAAACCAGGAGGAAAGCCATGAAAACGGTATCCGCAATTCGTCTCTGTTCAGCCATCGCCTGGGGAATCGTCGCCGGCGCCGCGCTGGCCGGCGGCTCGAACTACGGCGTCACGCCCGGCGCGCTGAAGCAGATCGCCGGCGAGGCGCGGGAGTGGCCGGTGCCGACGCCGAACTTCGCGCGCGACCCGGCACCCGCGCCCGACGGCAACATCTACATCGCCGTGATGCACGGCAACCGCATCGCGCGCTTCGACACCGCCACCGAGAAATTCACCGAGTGGGAACTGCCGCCCGGCGCGAAACCGCACGGCCTTGTCGTCGACGAGGCCGGCATCGTCTGGTATACCGGCAACGGCAATGGCAGCATCGGCCGCCTCGATCCGAAAAGCGGCAAGGTCACCGAATACAAGGTGCCCGGCGGCGGCGATCCGCACACCATCGTCATCGATGCCAACGGCAAGCTGTGGTTCACCATCCAGAACGGCCAGCGCGTCGGCCGCCTGGATCGCGCCAGCGGCAGGATCGACGAGTTCCCGATGAGCGGCAATCCCTACGGACTCGCCATCGACCGCGACGGCATCGTCTGGGTCTGCCGCCTGGCCGGCGATGCGCTGGGCTGGATCGATCCCGCCAGCGGCAAGACCGGCGAGGTGCCGACCGGCGCCGGTTCGCTGCCGCGCCGCATCGCCACCGCGCCCGACGGCAGCCTGTGGGTGGCCTACTACGGCAACGGTCTGCTGGCCAAACTTGATTCGAAGGCGAAACGCATCGTCAAGACCTGGGCGCTGCCCAGGGCCGGCGGCGAGCGCGCCTACGCCGTCACCGCCGACGCCGCCGGGCGCATCTGGATCAACGGCATCGACACCGATACCGTCTCCGTGTTCGATCCTGCCAAGGAGGAATTCCGCGTCATCGCCCTGCCCTCGAAGAACCTCGGCATCCGCAAGGCCGTCATCGACGCCGCCGGGCGCTACTGGTACATGGGCAGCCACAACGGGCGGCTGGGGGTGGTGAAGTAGTCGGGCAGCATCCGGCGCGCAAGCCCGGCATGAAATCGGAGGTACATCCATGCGCCAGTTGAAACTGAACAAGGCCTTTACCCTGATGGAATCCGGGCCCGTGGTCCTGGTGACGACCCATGACGGGAAGCGGGACAACATCATGACCATTTCCTGGACCATGGTGGTCGATTTCACACCGGTTTTTGCCATCACCACCGGTGCATGGAATCACTCCTTCGCGGCCTTGCGCAAGAATCGTGAGTGCGTCATCGCAGTTCCCACCGTCAATCTGCTGGACAAGGTGGTCGGCATCGGCACCTGCTCGGGGGCCGACACGGACAAGTTCGCCAGGTTCAAGCTCACGCCGGTCCCGGCCAGTCTCGTCAGGCCGCCCCTGATCAGGGAATGCCTCGCCAACATCGAGTGCAAGGTCATCGACATCGTCAGGAAGCACAACATCGTCGTGCTGGAGGCGGTTGCTGCCTGCATCGATACCGCACGCAAGGAGCGGCGCACTGTTCATGCCGTCGGTGACGGAACATTCATTGTCGACGGGCGCAGGATCGACCGGAAGAAGATGATGGTTTCCAGGTTGCCTTCGGGTGTTTAGCCTTGTCGGCCAAGCCGCGGTGCACTTTGGCTGCAAGAAGGCAGGGCGGCCCTGGTTCTTGCGGGCCGCTAGCGGACAATCGAGGGCTGTGCAGATTCGGCCGGAATGGGTCGAGTTGCTGTGAAGCGCGGTTTCCCCGGCGGGGAAGCCGGATAATAGCGGCCAGTTTGTTTTGAACGCTATTCTGGGATTCGCGCATGGAAATTCAGGTCAACTTTCTCGACAAGCTTCGTCTTGAAGCCAGGTTCGATGACTTCACGGTGGTGGCCGATCAGCCTATCCGCTACAAGGGCGATGGTTCGGCGCCGGGTCCGTTCGATTACTTTCTGGCTTCGTCGGCCTTGTGTGCAGCTTACTTTGTGAAGTTGTACTGCGAAACCCGCAACATCACCACCGATGGCATCCGGTTGTCACAGAGCAATATTGTTGATCCCGAAAATCGCTATAAGCAGACCTTCAAGATTCAGGTCGAGTTGCCGGCGGATATTTCCGCCAAGGACCGGCAGGGCATTTTGCGTTCCATCGACCGTTGCACGGTGAAGAAGGTGGTGCAAACCGGGCCCGAGTTTGTGATCGAGGAAGTGGAAAATCTGGATGCCGATGCGCAGGCCTTGCTGTTGATGAATCCGGATTCCGCAGCGAGTACCTATATCGCCGGCAAGGATCTGCCACTGGAGCAAACCATCGCCAATATGTCGGGGGTCTTGGCGGGCCTGGGCATGAAGGTCGAAATCGCTTCGTGGCGCAATCTGGTTCCCAATGTGTGGTCACTGCACATCCGCGATGCCCACTCGCCGATGTGTTTCACCAATGGCAAGGGCGCGACCAAGGAAAGTGCCCTGGCGTCGGCCCTGGGCGAATTCATCGAGCGGGCAAGTTGCAATCATTTCTATAACGACCAGTTCTGGGGCGAGGACATTGCCGATGCGGCCTTCGTGCATTACCCGGACGAGCGCTGGTTCAAGCCGGGCCGCAAGGATGCGCTGCCGGCTGGAATTCTCGATGAATACTGCCGGCAGATTTACGATCCCGATGGCGAGCTGCGCGCTTCGCATCTGTATGACACCAACTCCGGCAATGTGAAGCGCGGCATCTGTGCGCTGCCCTATGTGCGTCATTCGGACGGCGAGGTGGTGTATTTCCCGACCAACCTGATCGACAACCTCTTTCTAAGCAATGGCATGAGTGCCGGCAATACCCTGGCCGAGGCGCAGGTGCAATGCCTCTCGGAAATTTTCGAGCGGGCGGTCAAACGCCACATTCTGGAAAGCGAAATCGCACTGCCTGATGTGCCGCCCACGGTCCTGGCGAAGTATCCCGGCATTCTGGCCGGCATTGAGGAATTGGAAAAGCAGGGCTTTCCGGTGCTGGTCAAGGATGCGTCGCTGGGCGGCGAGTTTCCGGTGATGTGCGTCACCCTGATGAACCCGCGTACCGGCGGTGTTTTTGCGTCCTTCGGGGCGCACCCCAGCCTGGAGGTGGCGCTGGAACGCAGCCTTACCGAATTGCTGCAGGGGCGCAGTTTTGAAGGCCTGAACGATTTGCCGCGGCCGACCTTCGAGAGCAATGCCGTGACCGAGCCGAACAACTTCGTTGAACACTTCATTGATTCCAGCGGCGTGGTGTCGTGGCGCTTCTTCAGCGCCAAGGCCGACTACGAATTTGTCGAGTGGGATTTTTCCGGGCAGGGAGAAGAATCCAATGCCGAGGAAGCCGCCGCCTTGTTCGGCATTCTCGAAGGCATGGGCAAGGAAGTGTACATGGCGGTGTACGACCAGCTTGGCGCAACGGCCTGCCGCATCCTGGTGCCGGGCTATTCGGAAATTTATCCGGTCGAGGATTTGATCTGGGACAACACCAACAAGGCGCTGGCGTTCCGCGCCGATATTCTGAACCTGCATCGCCTCGACGATGCCAGCCTGAAACGATTGCTCAAACGTTTGGAAGACAGTGAACTGGATGATTACACCGACATCATCACGCTGATCGGCATCGAATTCGACGAGAACACGGCCTGGGGGCAACTGACGATTCTTGAGCTGAAGCTGCTGATCAATCTCGCCTTGCGGAAATTCGAAGCGGCGCACGAGCTGGTGGGAAGCTTCCTGCAATACAACGAAAACACGGTCGAGCGCGGATTGTTTTATCAGGCCCTGAATGTGGTGCTGGAGGTGCTGCTGGACGACGACCTGGAACTGGACGATTACATGGTCAATTTCCGCCGGATGTTTGGCAACCCGCGGATGGATGCGGTGATGGGGTCGGTGGACGGTAGCGTGCGCTTCTTCGGCCTGACGCCAACCAGCATGCAACTGGAAGGGCTCGACAGGCACCAGCGCCTGATCGATAGCTACAAGAAACTGCACATGGCGCGGGCCAATAGCGCAGCTTTATCCAGTTAGGTTTGCGGGATCACCCGCAAGGGCAAGCGATACGTGCGAGGCCGCAATGTCCGTTTGTCGGTTCGCAATCATGGCCAACCGGCCCGCGACGCAGGGGCCACGGACTTTGGCTTTTCCTGCTCAGCGGCGCGGCAGCAGGCCCTGCAAAAACACATCGACCATCGTCGCCGCGACCTCGGCTCCCGTCGCGGGCCGCGCATGGTCGAACCAGTTGCAGATCCAACTGCACATGCCGATTGCGGCGAAGGCGCTGTAGGTCGGGTCGAGCGCCGGGTTGCAGCGATCCAGGGCCTTGAGTTCGATGATTGCGTCGCGCACCAGGTGCAGGCCGCGTCGCCAGGCGTCGCGGATTTCCTCGGTGTGTTCGGGCGACAGGCGCTTGGTCTCGCTGATCAGCAGGCGCGGGGTCGGATCGTGGGTGAGCAGCATGGCGTAGTTGGCGAGGAAGCTGCGCAGGCGGGTTTCCGGGTCGGCGATTGCGGCGGCCTGCTCGATCATCGGCAGCAGCAGGCGGTCGATATGGCGCTTGTGCAGGAAGTAGAGCAGGTGTTCCTTGCTCTCGAAGTGATGGTAGATGCCCGCCTTGGTCAGCCCGCACTGCTTGGCGACGAGCGACATCGGCGTGGCGTCGAAGCCGTGCTTGAGGAACAGTTCCAGCGCGACGTCGGCGACTTTGGAGGGCTGCTCGCTGGCCACGGGGCGGCCCGGGCCGGGGCGGGGAGGGCGGGTCATGGGACCTCGACGAAGGGTGTTGAATTCAAGTGCGTTGAAACGGCAGGGGATTCTGCCGTCCGATGTGCGGCGAGCCTTGCTGCCGCTGCTGCGCTGCGTATTGACAAATATAGCACCGCAGCCTAGAGTGCAGCTACCGACCGCCCGGTAGGTAAATTAGCAAGGCGCATTTCCGGGCCAAGGAATCACGGAGGATTTGCGCTTGGGCACAACCGGCTTGTCCCTGCAAGACCTTGCTTCGAACGAGGCCGTTCCGCCATTGGCGGCGACCATCCATTTGAAGTCCAGCATGCTGGTGCCCGACCTGCACAGTGAGGACGTGCCGCTGACGGAGGCGATCGCCACCATCGGCGCCCTGATGCGCGAGATCGGCAGCCGTGCCGGGGTCAACCTGTTCGATGCCGGCGGCGAGCCGATCGACTTCCTCGATGTCCGCCTCAATGACATGAACATTGCCTACCTGCCCGCCGGGCTGGCGACGCGCCTCGAACACGACGACCGCGTGCTGATCCGCCTGGTGCCGATCGGCGGCGGTTAGCGCGCCGCGCCCGGGCAAAGACCACACCACAGGAGTTCCGATGACGATTTTCTACCGACGTTTGCCGCAGTTCGATTACCTCCGCCCGCAAACCATCGAGGCGGCGCTGCTGGCCCTGAGCGATGCCGAGCCGGTGCGCAACCAGGTGTTCTCCGGCGGCACCGACCTGATCCCCAAGCTCAAGTCGCGCGCGATCAAGGCGCCGCCGCAGGTGATCGACCTTAAGGGCATTCCCGGTCTCGACTACATCGAGTTCGCCGCCGACCGCGGCCTGCGCATCGGCGCCAACGCCATCATCCGCGAGGTCGCCCGTTCGGAGGACGTGAGCGCCCACTACACCGCGCTGGCCGAAGGCGCTTCGCTGATCGCGTCAAACCAGTTGCAGCATCGGGGCACCATCGTCGGCAATGTCTGCAACGCCGTGCCCTCCGCCGACTCGGCGCCGCCGCTGCTGGCGCATGACGCGGAGGTGGCCATCGTGGGCCGGGGCGGTGAACGCCGTGTCGCCATCGCCGACTTTTTCATCACGGCCGGCGTGAGCTGTCTGAAGGCGGGCGAGATCGTCAGGGAAATCGTCGTCCCGCCACCCGCCCACGGGGAACGCAGCCTGTACCTGAAACTCGCTGCGCGTGGCCGCATGGACCTGGCGGTGGTCGGCGTCGCCGCCGCGGTCGTGGTCGCGGACGGGATGTTCCGCCAGGTCCGGATCGGACTCGGTTCCGCCGCGCCGATACCGATCCGCGCGACCCAGGCCGAGCGCCACCTGATCGGCAAGGCCGCCACGGCCGAGAACATAGGCGCTGCCGCGGCCCTAGCGGCAGCGGACACGCGCACGCGCAGCAGCCATCGCGCATCGGCCGACTACCGCCGCGAAATGATCGAAGTCCTGGTGCGTCGCGCGCTGGGCCAGCTGGCCGGCGTCGACGTCGGCGTCGAAGCACAACTCCAGTAAGGGGCATGGCATGAAGAACATCGAACTCAATCTGGTGGTGAACGGACGCCACGAGCAACTGGACATTCCGCCCAATCGCACACTGCTCGAAATGCTGCGCGAGGACCTGCAGCTCACCGGCGCCAAGGAAGGCTGCGGTCACGGCGAATGCGGCGCCTGCATGGTGATCCTCGACGGCCGCACGGTGAATTCCTGCCTTGTCCTGGCCGCGGAACTGGAGGGCGCTTCGGTGGTCACCATCGAGGGCCTGAAACAGGGCGAACAACTGCACCCGGTGCAACAGGCCTTCGTCACTCACAGCGGCATGCAGTGCGGCTTCTGCACCTCCGGCCAGGTGCTGGCGGCCAAGGCCCTGCTGGAAGAAAACCCGAACCCGACGCCCGACGAAATCCGCGACGGCATGGCCGGCAGCTTCTGCCGCTGCACCGGCTACACCAAGATCTTCGATTCGGTCGCGGCGGCGGCGGAACTGCTGCGCGCCCACCAGGGAGAGCGGCCATGAACGCTCCGGAAAAGACCCACCTGGAAAAGCCCGGCACCCTGCTCGGCAAGCGCCTGCCGCGCGTCGATGGGCGCGAGAAGGTGACCGGCGATGCGCGCTACGCTGCCGACTTCAGTTTCCCGGGCATGCTCTGGGTCAAGCTGCTGCGCAGCCCGCATCCCCACGCCCGCATCCTGAACATCGACGCCAGCGCAGCGCTCAAGCTGAAGGGCGTCAAGGGCGTACTGACCGGCAAGGACTTCAACGGCTGGACCTGGGGCTGGATGCCGAAGACGCGCGAGGAGGCCCCGCTGGCCGTGGAGAAGGTGCGCTTCTACGGCGAAGGCGTCGCCGCGGTCTGCGCCATCGACGAAGCGACGGCCGAAGCCGCCTGCGAACTGATCCGTGTCGATTACGAAGAACTGCCCGGCGTGTTCTCGATCAACGAGGCGATGGCCGACGGGGCGCCGCTGCTGCATGACGATAGACCGGGAAACCTGAGCTGGGATTTCCACATGAACTTCGGCGATGTCGAAGCCGGCTTTCGCGAGGCCGACCTGGTGCGCGAACACAAGTTTGAAACCGGCCGCGTGCTCACCGGCTTCCTCGAACCGCCGGCCGCCGTAGCGCAATGGACCGAGGAGGGCATCACCGTCTGGTCGGCCAAGCAGAGCCCGTATTTCCACTACCGGCATCTCGCGGCATGCTTCAACCTGCCGCTGTCGAAGATCCGCGTCATCCAACCCTTCATCGGCGGCGGCTTCGGCGGCACCAAGAACGACTCCGTCGGTGCCGACTTTTGCGCCGTGCTGTTTTCCAAGCGCCTGGGCAAGCCGGTCAAGTATCAGTATTCGATGGAAGAGGTGTTCACCACCTGCCGCCGCCGGCACAACTTCACCATTGTCGCCAGGATGGGGATGAAGAAGGACGGCACCATCACGGCACTGCAGAACACCGCCTATGCCGAGGGTGGCGCCTACACCGTGATCGGCCCGCTGACGCTCTACCTGAGCGGCGCCTACACGACGCTGCCCTACAAGATTCCGAACTTCAAATACGATGCCTGTCGCATCTTCACCAACCATCCGTCGGGTGCCGCCATGCGCGGCCACGGGGTCACCCATACCCGCTTTGCCGCGGAAGTGCTGATGGACATGATGGCCGAGGAACTGGGACTCGATTGCCTGGACGTGCGCTTGAAGAACGCGATCGTCGCACCCTTCACCACGGTGAACGGCGTGCATGTGAAGACCTGTGGCATCAAGGAGGCGCTGGAGACCGTCGGCGCCAAGCCGGCCTGGCGCAACCGGCAGGCGAAGACAAAGGGCAACGGCTCGGTGGTGCGCGGAGTCGGCATCGGCACCGGCGTCATGGGCGGCGGTTCCAAGCAACGCGGCCACCAGGCCTGCGCCGCGATGGTTCGCCTGTGCGAGGACGGCACCGTGAATTACCTGACGGGCGCCACCGATTGCGGCCAGGGTTCGGACACAGTGCTGGTCCAGATCATCGCCGAGGAACTCGGCCTGCGCATGGAGGATGTTTCCATCCGCCGGGTGGACACCGCGGTCACGCCCTGCGACCCGGGAAGCTATGGCAGCCGGGTGACCATCCTGGCCGGGCAGGCGGCGCAAAAGGCGGCGCAGGACATCAAGCAGCAACTGGCCAGCCACGTCGCCGGGATCTGGAAGGTTCCAGAGTCTGGGATCGAGTTCGGCGCCGGACAGGTCTGGTCGAACGACGACCGCAAGCTTTCGATGCCCTTCCGCAAGCTGGCCCAGGCCGCCTGCTACTCGGAATCCGGTCGCGTCATCCTGGGGCGCGGCTATTCGCAGACCGAGGCGGAAGACTACAACTTCGAGGAAGGCTCTGGGAATTCAGATGTCAATTACAGCTTCGTCGCCCAGCTAACGGAGGTCGAAGTCGATCTGGAAACCGGCATCGTCAAGGCCACGGACATGGACCTGGCCTTCGACGCGGGGCGGCCGCTGCACCTGGTCAACGTCGAATCGCAGATCGAGGGCGCTGCGGTGCAGGGCCTCGGGCAGGCGCTCTACGAAGAGTTCAAGATGAAAGATGGTCGGACGCTGAATCCGGATTTTGTCGACTACCGGATGCCGCTGGCGACCGAGGCGCCCGATATCCGGATCGACCACATCATCACCAATGATCCTGACGGCATACACGGCGTCAAGGAGGCCTCGCAAGCCGCGATCGTCTGTTCGCCGCCATCGATAGTCGCCGCGATCCACGACGCGACGGGGATCTGGTTCACCTCGCTGCCGGTGACGCCGGAAAAGATCCTCGCGGCGTTGAAGGAAAAGCGCGCGAAAGAAACCCCGGTCGGCAAATAAGAAAACAACAAGGGAGGCGGCATGAATCATCTGCAGCAGGAGGTACTGGAGTTTCGCGGCCACATCGCGCGCTGGGTCGACGAGCGCCTGCTGCCGCAGGCGGAACGTCTCGACCACGACAACGAATTCAACGTCGAACTGTTTCGCGAAATCGGCGAGCTGGGCTACATCAGCACCATGTATCCCGAAGCCGCCGGGGGCAGCGGCGTGGCCTATCCCTACACCTGCTTCACGGTACTGTGCGAGGAACTGGCGCGCGGCTCGATGGGCTTCGCCGCCGGGGTCTGCATGCAGGGTTCGACGGCGACCAGCACGATCCATGAATGGGGCAGCGATGCGCTGAAGGAGGAGTACCTCAAGCCGGCATTGCGCGGCGAGAAGGTCGGCGCCTTCGCCATCACCGAGCCGAATGCCGGCTCGGACGCGGCTTCGCTGAAGACCCGCGCGGTAAAGGCCGACGGCGGTTACGTCATCAATGGCAGCAAGATCTTTACTACCAACGGCACGGTGGCCGATTTCATCACCGTCGTCGCGACGGTCGATCCGTCCGCTGGTACGCGCGGCCTGGAACTCTTCCTGGTCGATACCTCGTGGGCCGGCTTCAAGGTCGGGCGCAAGCTGGACAAGTTCTCCGTGCGCTGCTCGGACACCGCGGAACTGTTCTTCGAGGACCTCTTCGTGCCGGACAGTCATTGCCTGGGCGACGGCAAGGGCGGCGGCTTCCTCAAGGCCTACAAGGCACTGACGGTGGACCGCATCTTCACAGCCGCGCTGGCGCTGGGCAACGCGCAGGCCGCCTATGACGCGGCGCTGCGCTATGCCGGGGAGCGCAAGCAGTTCGGCCAGGCCATCGGCAAGTTCCAGGCGGTGCAGTTCAAGCTGGTGGACATGCTGGCGCGGCTGGAGCAGGACAAGCTCTATACCTATTACGCCTCGGCGCTGGCCGATCGCGGCGCCTCGATCACCACCGAAGCGGCGCTGGCCAAGATCGTCGCCGCCGAGGGCGGCCACGAGGTTTGCGAGAAGGCCCACGCGATTTTCGGCGGCTACGGCCTGATGAACGAGTACCCGGCGCAACGCTTCCTGCGCGATTCCTACTTTCCGATGATAGGCGGCGGCACCGGCGATATCATGCGCCTCATCGTCGCCCGCCAGATCGGACTCTGAGTGCTTGTGAATAAATTTACTGCGCGTGCCGGATCGGGGCTTGGGCGGTGCTCGCTATCCTCATGTACAAACGCGTACATTCCGGTAGCTGCGCTCCGGCCGCACCCCGCTGCGGCCCGCTCGCTACGATTTCTTCACAAGCACTGAGCACTGCATCACCACAACCATAAGACACTCAACCAGGAAGGAGACAGCACGTGAATAAAACCATTGCCACCCTGATCTGCGCCATCGGCTCGATCTGCCTGCCGGCGCATGCCGACGTCACCGTCGGCGTCATCGTCGGCGCCACCGGTCCCGGCGCTTCGCTCGGCATCCCCTACAAGAACGCCTTCAGCGTCCTGCCGCCGACCGTGGGCGGCGAGAAGGTCCGCTACATCATCCTCGACGATGCGACCGATCCCTCAACCGCGGTGAAGAACGCGCGCAAGCTGATCACCGAAGACAAGGTCGACGTGATCCTCGGCTCCAGCAGCGTGCCGGCCTCGACCGCCATCGTCGGCGTCGCTACCGAACTGAAGACGCCGCTGATCGCGCTGTCGCCCATCGCGACGCCGCCGTCCGGCCAGGAATGGGCATTTCCCGTGCCCCAGCCGGTCCCGGTGATGATGGAAGTGGTGGTCGAGCACATGAAGACGCAGAACGTGAAGACGGTGGCCTTCATTGGCTTCAACGACTCCTGGGGTGACCTGGTGTTCAAGGGATTTTCTTCCCAGGCCGAACCGGCGGGGATCAGCGTGGTCACCAACGAACGCTACGCGCGGCCGGATACCAGCGTTGCCGGCCAGGTGTTGAAGGTGATGGCGGCGAAGTCGGATGCCGTCGTTGCCGGCGGTTCCGGCACGCCCGGCGCACTGCCCCACATTACCCTGGTCGAACGTGGTTACAAGGGGCCGATCTACCATAACCACGGCGTGATCAACCGCGATTTCCTGCGCGTGGGCGGCAAGAGCGTCGAGCATGCCATGGCGCCCACCGGGCCGGTGATGGTGGCGGAGCAACTGCCGGATTCGAATCCGATCAAGAAGGTCGCCATGGAGTTCAACAAGAACTACGAAGCGGCCTTCGGCGCCGGCAGCCGCAACGCCTTCGCCGCCTATAGCTACGACGGTTACCTGCGCCTGAACCAGGCCGTGCCGGCGGCCTTGAAGAAGGCCAGGCCGGGCACCCCGGAGTTCCGCCAGGCCCTGCGTGACGCGCTGGAAAGCTCCAAGGAGGTGGTCGGTACCCATGCCGTCTACAACACCTCGCCCACGGACCACAATGGCGTCGATCGCCGTTCGCGGGTACTGGTCGAGGTCGCCAACGGCGACTGGAAACTGGTCAAGTAAGCTGCAGCCACCGGGGAGCGGCAGCGCTTCCCGGCGCAACCACCGCCGACCGATGGCACAGCCGGAGAACTTCATGAGCAAGCTGCCCCATGTCCATCCGACCGTGGTGCACATGCTGGCCGAGGCAGCCAGGCAGGTGCCCGGGCGCGAGGCCCTGGTCTGCCAGGGCGAACGCCTCGACTATGCGCAGTACCTGCGTTGCGTCGCCTGGTTTGCCGACGAGTTGTTGGCGCTGGGCGCGCGCGACAGGCGGGTCGGCATCGTCCTCGGCAATTCGCTGGACATCTGCATCGCCATGTTTGCCATCCACGCCGCGGGAGCCCAGGCCGTGCCCTGCAACCCGCTCTACACCGGGCGCGAGCTGCGCGACATCTTCGCCGATGCCGACCTGCACGTACTGATCCACGCCGACGACAAGCGCGCCGTGATCGAGCCCATCGCCGCCGAACTGGGCATTCCCCATTGCATTGCCATCGGCGAAGGCGCGCGCCGCCTGACGGCCTGGCGCGATGCGGCCGACCGCCCGCTGCCGCAACCGCTGCCACGGCCCGACCAGCTGGCGACCCTGCAATACACCGGCGGCACCACGGGTCGCTCGAAGGGCGTGAACCTCACGCATGCCACGGTGTCGATCAACATCAGCCAGCGCGAGGCGCTGCTGCCGGTACGCCGCGACGGCGTGCGCCTGCTCTGCGTGATGCCGCTGTTCCACGTCTATGCCGCCGCCATGTGCCTGCACAACATGGTCTATGCCTTGGGCACACTGGTCGTCCTGCCGCGCTACACGCCGGAGGCCGTGCTGGAACTGCAGCAACGGGAAGGCATCAACATTTTTGCCGGCAGCCCGACGCTGTTCATCAGCCTGCTTTCGCACGCCGATTTCGCGCGCACCGATCTTTCGGCGCTGGAGCTTTCCTATTCCGGTTCGGCGGCCCTTCCCGAAGACCTGCTGCGGCGCTGGGAGGCGGCCTCGGGGGTGCCGGTGATCGAAGGCTACGGTCAGTCGGAAGCGGGTCCGGTGATCAGCTTCAATCCCCTGCACGGCCCGCGCAAGCCCGGCTCGGTCGGCATCCCGGTGCCGGGTACCGAGGTGCAGGTGGTCGACCTCGATGTCGGCAATGCGCCGTTGCCGCAGGGCGAGAAGGGCGAGATCCGCCTGCGCGGGCCGCAGCTGATGCGCGACTACCGCAACCTGCCGGAGGAGACCGCAGCGGCGCTGCGCGACGGCTGGCTCTACACCGGCGACATCGGCGAGTTCGATGCCGAGGGCTACCTCTACATTCGCGACCGGAAAAAGGAAATGGCCAAGGTCTCCGGCTTCAACGTCTTTCCGCGCGAGATCGAGGAAGTCCTGTTCATGCACCCGGGCGTGCAGGAAGCCGCCGTGGTGGCGGCCCCCGACGACTACCGCGGCGAAGTGGTCAGGGCCTTCGTCGTCCCGCGCGCCGCTTCCACAACAGGCGTCGACGAACTGGTCGAGCACTGCAAGGCCAACCTCGCCAAGTACAAGCTGCCGGCGTCGATCGAGCTGGTCGCCGAGTTGCCGAAGACGGTGGTCGGCAAGATCGACAAGAAGCGCCTGCGCGCCGAACTCGCAAGGGGCAGCGCCGCCGGCTAGCCTGCCTGCAGCGTCGTAGGCAGGAACGGTGCGAACCATGACGCGCCTGATGGAAATTCCCCGACGCGTTAATATCGGGCCATGAGCGCCGAAGACTCCCTGCCCGACCCGGACTGCCATTGCTGGGTTCCGATCGCCCGGCTCACGCCGGGCATGGTGATCGCTCGTCCGGTCCAGGGCGGGCATGGCAACCAGGTCACGCTGCGCATCGCCGTGGGCAGCAGTGTCACCTCCAGCATGATCGGACAACTGGTCAACAAGGGTGTCGAATGCGTCGCCGTGCGTCCGGACGCCGCGCCCGACGAGGCGGCGCGCGCCGAGGCCGCGCGCCGCCTCGAACAGCGCCTGGCGGAGATATTCGGCGACCAGCCGAACGACGCCTGCCGCTCCCTGCGCGATGCGCTGCTGGCCTGCGGGCCGTCAACATGCTGACCGTCGACACGCTGCCGGTGGCGATCGCGGCGATCGCCAAGCATCTGCCGCCGTTTCCCAGGGTAGTGCTCGAGCTGCTGGACATGCTGCGCGACGAGGACGCGTCGATGGATGCCCTGACACGCCTGGCCCGCAACGACCCGGTGATCACCTCCGGCATCCTCGCCACCGCCAACCGGCTGCGGCGCATGAACGCACAACCGGACCTGCACGATCCCTTCGTCGCCGCTTCGCTGATCGGCATCGCCCAGGTCCAGCGCATCGTCGTCACCGCGGCGATGAACAAGTTCATGGCCGACGACAAGGGCGCGACCTTCCTCTTCAACCATTCCCATGCCGTTGCCATCGTGGCGCAGGAGCTGTCCCAACTCAGTGGCGTATCGACCGAGAAGGCCTACGTCGCCGGCATCCTGCACGACGTCGGCCAGCTTTGCTTCCACATCATGGACGCACAACGGTTTCAGGAGGCCTACCGGCAATCGATGGTCGATGGCCGCCTCATCGAACGCGAGGCCGCCATCTTCGGCGTGGACCACACCCTGATCGGCGCCGCGCTCGCCGCCCACTGGCAGCTTCCCGAGGACTTCATACTGTCCATCCGCGACCACCACGAAGATACGGTGGTCACCAGCCGCTTGCAGGCGGTCATCAACGTCGCGGAGAGCGTCGCACGTGCCCTGGACATTCCCTCGTCGCCGAAGAACCGGGTCACCCGGATCAATTCGCCGGCTGTCGAGGAACTCGGCCTCGACTGGAATTCGCCGGCGATGCACGATTGCTTCGGCCGCTGCCGCGCGCGCTTCCAGTTCATGCTGCAATGAGCCGCAGGGCGTGGCGCCGCACCGTGCCGCCGTCGCCGACTTTCGTGAAGCGCCCGCGTGGAGTATCGTCGATGTTCCAAATCCTTCGGGGAGCACGTTGAATGTCTACCGGCACCGTCCGTTTTCACCGCTTGATTCGCGCACCGGCCGAGCGGATCTACCGCGCCTTCCTCGATGCCGATGCCATGGCCAAGTGGCTGCCACCCAACGGCTTCACCGGCCTCGTGCATCACATGGAGGCGAAGGTGGGCGGCGGCTTCCGCATGTCCTTCACCAACTTCAGCAACCAGCAGGCCCACGCCTTCGGCGGCGAGTACCTGGAGCTGGTACCGCACGAGCGGATTTCCTATACCGACCGCTTCGACGATCCGGCGCTCGCCGGCGTCATGAAGACCACGGTGACCCTGCGGGCGACGAGCTTCGGCACCGAACTGAACATCGTGCAGGAAGGCATCCCCGAACCGATCCCGGTCGAGGCCTGCTACCTTGGGTGGCAGGAATCGCTGGTGCTGCTGGCGAAACTGGTCGAGGCGGAAGTCACCGAGTAGCGCGGTGATGGTTGCGGGCAGACGCCGATGGCTTGCTCTGAAAATGCGAGCCGACCGGGATCGGAAAAGGGGATATGCTGACGCGGATCCATCCTGCTTCACCATGACTATGCGGAGCGAACAACAATGACCCATTGGTTACTGGCGATGCTTGCCTGCGGCAGCATCGCGTTGCCCGCCCTGGCGCAAGACAGGTCGGCACCGTCTCCGAGGGAGCGCACGATCTATGTCGCGGCCGTCGAGTCCAAAGGTGGCGTGCATGTCGATCACGAGCCGTTCCCGACCCATCCGGTGCCCGAGGGCGGCGGCTATCTGCTGAAGAAACCGGACGACAAGGGCCGCTGGGAGGTGTCCACTTATCGCTGGGATCCCGGAACCATCGTGGTCAACCAGGGCGACCAGGTCACCCTGGAAATCGTCGGCATCAATGGCAACGAACACCCGTTCACCATCGAAGGCTACTGGTTGACCGGCACGGTGCGGCGCGGGCAAATCACGCGGCTGACCTTTCTCGCTGACAAGGCCGGCATTTTCAAGATCATCTGTCGCACCCATTCGCCGTCCATGCAGGCAGACCTGGTGGTGCTGGAAAACAAATAGTCGCCCGCGCGGCGAGAGCTTCAGCTGCCCCGTGCCGCCGGTGCCGAGTCGGGAGCGGCGGACATGAATCGCGCTCGGATGTAATCGACCACCGCTTCGATCTCCTGTTGGCTCAGGCGCGATGCGCGTCCCGTCATCGGCGTATGCGGACGGCCATCGCGGACGATGGCAATCATGTACTCCCGGTTGAGGCGCAAGCGCGCTTCCGGCGCCGTGAAGTTCCTCGGACGCTTGGCGAGGGCCCCCTGCGCCAGGCTGTTTGCGTCGCCTTTTTCGCCGTGGCAGGCGGAGCAGACGCGCAGGTAAATGGCCCCCGCGTCGATCGACGCGCCCGACTGCGGCGCATCTGCAGCAAGCGACACGGGGGCCGCCAGTACCAGGAGCAGCGCGCTTGTCGCCGCCTGCGAAAAACGAAAATCGAGTTTCATGATGATCCTTGCCTTGACGGGTTTCCCGGGAACTCCGACACCGTACATCGGCAGCGGCGCAAGTGGCTCTGGCACGATACGCGGCCGCAGGTGCTTGCCCGACGCACTATATAGGACGGTGCCCGGCCCTGTCACTCGCCTGCGGTGCGATTCACGCCGTGTCGCCGCCGCCGACTTTTCGCCTTTGCCGCACAATGTGCGAATTTCAAGGATTCGCGAAGGTCCGCCATGCATCCCGCCCTCGAACGCCTGTTGTGCCGCGCCGGCCTGCCGCTAGCCGCCCTGATCCTGACGTTTTGCTGGAGTCTGCCGCTGCGGGCGGAGTCGACGCCGGTGGCGGCACCGGTGTTTTCGATGAGCCCGATCGGCTGGGTGCGCAAGGCCGGCGGCAGGACCTTCATCGAGGTCGAACCGCGCTACCAGGCGGCGCTGCTCGGGGTCGATGAGCTGTCGTCGCTGTGGGTGTTCTGGTGGTTCGATCGCAACGATGCGCCGGAAAGGCGCGCGATCCTGCAGGTGCATCCGCGCGGCAACCCCGACAATCCGTTGCGCGGCGTGTTCGCCACGCGTTCGCCGTTCCGCCCCAACCTGATCGCGCTGACGCAGGTGAAGCTGATTGCCGTGCGCGGCAACATGATCGAGATCGGCGACATCGACGCCTTTGCGGACACGCCGGTGCTCGATCTGAAGCCATGATGGCGGAGGCGCCGCGACCATGATGCTGCTCGGGCTGATCTGGGCGATGGCGGCTCCGTTGCTGCTGCTCGGCGCCGCCGCGCTGGTGGTAGCCGCGCTGCGGCGCAGCGGCTGGTCGCGCCGCCGGCGCTGGGTCTTGGCGAGCGGACTGGTTGCGCTGCCGGTGGCGGTGCTGTGGTGGCAGGACTACCAGGAATTCGTCTCGGTCTGCGAGGGTGCCGGCAAGCCGCGGATACTGGCGCGGGCAAGCGCGGACGGCATTTTCCTCGATTCGCCGACGGCCAACAGCTTCGGCATGAACTACCTGCACCAGATGGGATTTTCCTGGATGGAAATGCGCAGCATCTATGAGCGCGGCAAGTTCGAGCGAGTGACGCGTGAAGCGAACGGACAGTTCCGCACCGAGCCGGTGGCCACGGTCAGTGCGCGCTACGAAGTGCGCGAGAGCTTCGAGCAACCCTATCCGCACACGGGCCTCGGCATGCGGCAGGTGATCGACCGCCAGACCGGCCAGGTGATGGCCGAGGCGGGCACAGCGCATTTCAGCGGCGGACGCGCGCGCTGGGTGCTCGGTGCCTACGGCAGCCGCAGTTTTCCCAGCGCCATGAGCGATCCAGAAGCCTTCGACCAGTATTACTACCTGGCGCAGTACACCCTGGGCAACCGGCCGCCGCGCGTGCCTGCTCGATGAGCCGCGGCGACATCGACGCCTTCGCCGACACGCCGGAGCTCGACCTCAAACCCTGACGAGGCCGACGCGCACGGCGAACCAGAAGCTGCTGCCGTTGCCGGGAGTGCTCCTGGCGCCCATTTCACCGCCCATCAGATGGGCCAGGTGGCGGCTGATGGCCAGGCCCAGGCCGGCACCGCCATAGCGTCTGGCGCGCGAGGTGTCGGCCTGCTCGAAGGCATTGAAGACGCGTGGCAGATCCTCGGCGTCGATGCCGATCCCGGTGTCGGTGATCTCGAATCGCAATTCGACCTCGCCGTCACCGGCATCGCAATGCTCGACGGCCAGAGATATCGATCCGGCCTCGGTAAACTTGACGGCATTGCCGAGCAGGCAATTCAGTATCTGGCCGAGACGCAGGGCGTCGCCATGCAGGGTTTCGACCACCAGTTCCGGAGGCAGGTCGATGCTCAGCGCCAGGCCTTTCTCTGCGATGCGGGTGGCGATAAGGCGTTCGGACTTTTCCAGCACTTCCGGCAGGCGGAAATCGACCGGGTTCAGCTTCAGCCGTTCCGCTTCGATGGTGGCGATGTCGAGCACGTCGTTGATGATGCCAAGCAGTTCTTGCGCCGACTCGTCGATCTGGTCAAGGTTGTGCAGCAGTTTCGGATCGCTGGCGTGGTGGCGCGCGAGGTAGCTCATGCCCATGATGGCGTTCATCGGCGTGCGCAACTCGTGGCTCATGTTGGCGAGGAAGGTGTTTTTGGCCCGATTCGCCGCCTCGGCGGCTTCCTTTGCGGTGATCAGGTCGGCTTCGGCGGCCTTGCGCTGGCTGATGTCCTTGAAGAAGGATATGAGCAGTTCGCTGTCGTCGACGCGGTGCAGGTAGGTCGTGACCTCGACCGGATAGCCTGAGCCATCCTTGCGCCGATGCAGGGTTTCGATGCGCTGCTTCTCACCGCTACGGCGCATCGCGGATACGCCGTCGGCAAGCATGCCCAGGTCGACCTGCGGCGCCACGTCGGCTACCGCAAGGCGCAGCAACTCGTCGCGGTCGTAGCCCAGCTGGCGGCAGGCTTCGTCATTGACGTGCAGGAAACGCCCGTCGGCGATCGCGTTCCAGGCCATGCCGATGCCGACGCGGTCCATCGCGAACTGGGTCTGGGCGAGTTGGGCATTGCGCCGTTCGAGCTCCGTGGTGCGTTCGCCCACGAGGGATTCGAGCTGTTCGCGATGGCGGGTGAGTTCCGCTTCCGCCTGCCTGCGCACCACCAGTTCGCCATCGAGTTCCTCCTGCAGCTTTTGTGCCGCCAGCAGCACGAACAGCGCGGTGGACAGCACGCAGAACACCAGCGAGAGAATCAGGAACTGCGTCAATGCGAGGTTGGGTTCCAGCAGCGTCGCATTGCCGTGGACCAGGGTGCCGACCAGCTTCCAGGCGTTGGACGCGACCAGCAGGCCGAGCGCTGCGGCGAGGACGCGCAAGGTGGCGGCCCGCCGTCCGCCGCTCGCCGTGACGCAGGCATACAGCGCATACAGATCGAAGACCATGGCGGGAGCCGTCACCGCCAGCGTGCGCATCGGGTAGTTCGGTTCGAAGGCGGTGTACCAGGCCAGTGCGGCCAGCATCAGCAGGCAGACGCCGATGCCGGGTCGCCACGGGACACGCCGGTCGGCGGCGACCACGATGCCGGCATCGATCAGCATCCAGCCGGGAACCAGCATCGCCTGGGCGAGCAAGATCGAAACCGCGGGCGGGGCGATGTCGCGCAGTCCGGCCAGCATCGCCCCGGCGGCGACCAGGATCGAGCCCAGTGCCCAATGGCGTACCGGCGGATAGCGGCGTGCCGCGCTCCAGACATAGGCCAGCAGGAACGCCCTCGTCACCAGGACGAGGGTGATTATCAGCAGCAGGCTGCGAGTGTCGATCAGGTTCACGTGAATGCCTGGCAATCAAGGGCGCGGGGACGCGACACCATGTCGCGCCGGCCTGGCGCGGGGTCCCGGGGTTCCGGTCCGTTCAGCCAACGAAGAGGGGCAGGCGCCCCAAGAACTCCATACAGGAAGCTTACCGGGGATTTCCCTGCGAACCGATCCGTATTTCTACGTTACTCCGCGATCACCTTGTCGGCCCACTCGATGCCGGCCACCAGAGTCGCCGGGCTGCCGATGGTGGCCTTGAATTCGGCGAGGTCGGCGTCCGTGATGCCGCGCGCGATGCGGCAGGCATCGCAGACCTCGATCGCGACACCGAGGTCGACGCAGCTTTGCCATTGCTCGGCCAGCGCCGGCCAGCCGACGGGGAAGAGCTGGTCGCGAATGGCCTTGCGCGCCAGCACCGAGGCTTCGCCGAGCAGGAAGATGCGGATTTCGTGGCCGGCTTTGGCCAACGCCGCGCTGTGGCCGAAGACCATCGCGGCGCGGGTCGGGTCGTCGCTGCCCCAGGACGACTTCATGAAGATTTTCGACATTGCCTCGCCGCTCAGTAGGTCTTGTACGGCAGGAACTTGCCCGACATGACGATGTTGACGCGGTCACCGTTGGGGTTCGGTTCGCGCTTGAGGTTCATCTTGAAGTCGATCGCGGACATGATGCCGTCGCCGAATTCTTCATGGATCAGTTCCTTGAAGGTCGTGCCGTACACGCTGATCAATTCGTAGAAGCGGTAGATCAGCGGATCGGTCGGCACCGAGGTCGGCAGCGAACCCTTGTAGGGCACCACCTGCAGCAGCGCCACGGCATCCGGCGGCAGGCCGAAGACCTTGCCGAGCACGGCGGCCTGCTTCTTGTCGAAGGTCATCTGGCCAAGGCAGCCGGCGGTCACCCATTCCTTGGACAGGCCGACCTTCGTCGCCACATCCTCCCACTTGAGCCCCTTCTTGATCTTGGCGGCGATGATCATTTCGGTGACGTCGTTGCGGTTCATGTGTTTCTCCTTTCAGTGTTATTGATTGACGGCGTGTTTGACCTGCTGCAACTGGGAGACCACCTTTTCCGTGGCCAGCGCGATCACCGGCGCACGTTCGACTTCCAGGCCGGGCCGCACCACGGGCGGGTTCTTCGCGTCGTGGAACATTTCGGCCTCGGCACCGGCGTAGGTCTTCGAGCGATTGACGAGGAAGTCGACCAGGTGGTTGCGGATCTTGTAGTACTGCGGGTCGTGATGGATCTCGCTGCGGGTGCGGCTGCGCGGCATGGTGATCTCGACGATCTCGGCGATCTTGGCGTGCGGGCCGTTGCTCATCAGCAGGATCTTGTCGGCGAGCAGGATGGCCTCGTCGACGTCGTGCGTGATCATGAACACGGTCTGGTGCGTGGCCTGCACGATCTTCAGCAGTTCGTCCTGGATGGTGCCGCGAGTCAGGGCGTCGAGTGCGCCGAAGGGCTCGTCGAGCAGCAGCATCTTGGGCTGGATGGCGAAGGCGCGCGCGATGCCGACGCGCTGCTTCATGCCGCCCGAGAGTTCCGCCGGCTTCTTGTGGATGGCATGGCCGAGGCCGACCATTTCCAGGTAGCCGATGCAATGTTCCTTGATCTTGTCCTTCGACCAGTCCGGCCACTTCGACTTGACGGCGAAGGCGACGTTGCCCAGCACGCTCATCCAGGGCATCAGGGCGTGGCTCTGGAATACCACGCCGCGATCGAGGCTGGGACCGCGCACTTCGCGGCCGTCCATGAAGGCCTCGCCGGCGCTGGCTTCGTCGAGGCCGGCCAGCACGTTGAGTATGGTTGTCTTGCCGCAGCCGGAGTGGCCGACGATGCAGACGAACTCGCCCTTGTCGATGTAGAAGTTGATGTCCTCGAACACCGGTTCGTTGGCAATGCCATTGGTCGGCGGAAAGACCTTCTTCAGGCTTT
Source organism: Rhodocyclales bacterium (assembly GCA_016235805.1). Taxonomy (GTDB): domain Bacteria; phylum Pseudomonadota; class Gammaproteobacteria; order Burkholderiales; family Rhodocyclaceae; genus Sulfuritalea. The sequence continues at coordinate 9,375 of JACRIY010000024.1, read as the reverse complement.
CGACAGTGAGGAAATGTGTGCTCATGGCTTACTCCCTGTAGGTGACCAGCTTTTGCAGCCAGCCGAAGAACAGGTCGAGGAACATGCCGACGATGCCGATCATCACCACGGCGAAGATCACGTTGGGCAGGGCCAGGTTGTTCCACTCGTTCCAGACGAAGTAGCCGATGCCGGTGCCGCCCACCAGCATCTCGGCGGCGACGATCACCAGCCAGGCGATGCCCATCGAGATGCGCATGCCGGTCAGGATGGTCGGCGCTGCCGCCGGCAGGATCACCAGGAAGGCCTTGCGCAGCGGATTCACCTCCAGCGTGCGGGCGACGTTGATCCAGTCGCGCCGCACCGAAGAGACGCCGAAGGCGGTGTTGATCAGCATCGGCCAGATCGAGCAGATGAAGATGACGAAGATGCCCGAGATGTCGGAGTCCTTCAGGCTGTAGAGCGCCAGCGGCATCCACGCCAGCGGCGAGATGGGCTTCAGCACTTGGATGAAGGGATCGAAGGCCTTGAACAGGAGCGGCGACATGCCGATCATGAAGCCGACCGGCAGCGCGATCGCCACCGCCAGCAGGAAGCCCACGGCGACGCGGCCCAGGGAGTGGGCCAACTGGATGCCGATGCCCTTGTCGTTGGGGCCCTTGTCGTAGAAGGGGTCCGACAGGTACTGGACGAAGGACTTGCCGACCATGCCCGGCGTCGGGAAGCCGCTCTTTTCCTGGCCCTTGCCCATCAGCGCCGCGTACTCGCTGTCGGCAAGGGCCTGCACGGCGGATTCCTTCGGCTGGGTGGCGAGCTGCCACGCGCCAAGGAAGACCGCCAGCATCAGCAGCGAGATGAAGGCCGCCTTGAGTTTCAGCTTCGCTGACATGACCGCCTCCTGGATCCCCGCCCCCCGGCCCCCGCCCAGGCGGGGGTGACGGGTGTTCGCCGCTTCGCGGCTCCGTTTGCTGACTTCGCCATGCTTGAGTCGGCTCGGCACATGGCTAGGCCTTCTTGATGGCAAAGCTGTCGACGTAGGCGTCGGCCTTCAGCGGGTCGAACTCCTTGCCCATGACCTTGAACTTCTTCATGGTCTCCTTGGGCGGTGTCTGCCCGACCTCGGCCATGTACTTCTTCGCATCGGTCAGCAGGTACACCTTTTCGGTGATGTCCTTGTACTTGACTTCGCCCTTGACGTAACCCCAGCGCTTCATCTGCGAGAGGATCCAGTAGGCCATCGAGTACCAGGGGAAGGGGTCGTAATCCACGCGCTCGGGAACGTTCCTCACGTTGCCCAAGCCGTCGGCGAACTTGCCGGTCAGCACCTGTTCGAGCACGGCTTTGGGCTGGTTGAGGTAGTTGGCCGGAGCCAGCACCTCGGCCATCACCGGGCGGTTCTTCGGATCGCGCGCCATGGCAGAGGCCTTGAGGATGGCGCGATACAGCGCGGCGAAGGTGTTGGGGTTTTGCTTGACGAACTCGCCGGGCACGGCGAAGGAGCAGCAGGGATGGCCGTCCCAGATCTCGCGCGAGAGGATGTGGATGAAGCCGATTTCGTCGAATACCGCGCGCTGGTTGACCGGATCGGGGCCGAGGAAGCCGTCGATGTTGCCGGCACGCAGGTTGGCCACCATCTCGGGCGGCGGCACTACGCGCAACTGCACGTCGGTGTCCGGATTGATGCCGTGCTCGGCGAGGTAGTAGCGCAGCAGCAGGTTGTGGATCGAGAACTCGAAGGGGATGGCGAACTTGAAACCCTTCCAGTTCTTCGCGTCGCGGTTGGTCTTGTGCTTGTTGGCCAGCACGATGGCCTGGCCGTTGATGTTCTGGATGGTCATCACGTTGGTCGGCGAGGCGTTGGAACCGACGCCCATCGAGATCGCGATCGGCATCGGCGCCAGCATGTGGCTGGCGTCGTATTCCTTGTTCAGCACCTTGTCGCGGATCAGCGCCCAGCCGGCCGTCTTCATCATGCTGACGTTGAGGCCTTCCTTCTTGTAGAAGCCCAGCGGGTCGGCCATGATCAAGGGGCTGGCGCAAGTGATCGGGATGAAGCCGACCTTGAGGTCCTTCTTCTCCAGCGCGCCCTTTTCCTGGGCCATGGCTTCCAGCGTGCCGAAGGGGATCAGCGAGGAGATCGCTGCCCAAGCGGTTGAGGCGCCAACGGCGGAAAGGAATTTGCGCCGCTCGGCATCCTGGGGGAACAGCGCGCGCATTACCGCGGTCTCCACCACGCGGCTGTTCAGCGCATCGACGTCACCGGCACCGACGGCTATGTCGTGCTGGGTCTGCGAGGCGTGCTGGCCGCAATTGCAGGTGGTGATGGAGCTGTTCGCGTCGAAAGGGTCGTGCAGTGCCATGGTGCTCTCCCGGTGGATGGTATGGACAGTCCAATGCAGGCACCGTGCCATCGAATCCAAGCGACTGATTCGGCGCGGATAACTCAGTCGATTGCGGCATCTGGCGAGGAAATATGCGCGAACGCTTATGCTTGCGCGCACCACGGCGGGGCGCGGCGTTCGGCGGCGTACTCCAGATTGGTGCCAGGATTCCGCGCGCCGGGCGCGGCGAGTCAGTTCTTGCGCAAGAGGCGGCGCAGGTCGGCAGCGATGTCCGCCGCGGAAAGCGCATCGGACAAACGCAGGCGCAGTCGCCCGTCCGGGTCGTAGGCGTAGGAGAACACCGCGTGGTCGATGTTGTAGTAGCCGGGCGTGGAGCTTGGTACCCTGCGGTAATAGATGCGGAACTTCAGCGCCAGTTCGGGTGTCGCCGCCGGCGTGGTGTACAGGGCGAGGAAGGACGGATGGAAGTTGCTCACGTACTCCTTGAGCGCCAGCGGCGTATCGCGTTCGGGATCAACGGTGACGAACAGGACCTGCACCAGCCTAGCGTCCTCGCCGAGCAGGTGCATCACCTCGGCCATTCGCGCCAGGGTCATCGGGCAGTAGTTGGGACACTGCAGGTAGCCGAAGAACAGCACCACGGCCTTGCCGCGAAAGTCGCCCAGCGTGCGTCGCCTGCCGTCGTGGTCGGTGAGCGCAAAGTCCTGCGCGTAGCTGCGCACGCGACCGATCTCGGTGCCATGGAATGCCGCCGTTTCGGCGGCTGTCGCGGCGCAGGCAAGGGCCCACAGCAGGGCGCAGAGCAGGACGCGACAAAGGCCGGGACGCGGAGTCATGGTCGGAGCGTAACCGATTCATGGCAGCGAGAGCCACCCGCTGTTGATGAAAAACGCGAACACAAATTGAAGGCCCGCCCCTCCCATCCTCCCCTCGCGGGGAGGCTATTGATCGGCTCGCTGTGCGAGACCATCACCGGCCACTCCGAACATGTTGTTTCACGTTATCCCTGTCGGGCGGCCCGTGCGGCGGGCGCCGACTCTCATATAATGCCCGGCAAATGCTGGCACAATGGATCCGGCAAAAAATGCATCCAGGAGGAGGGGAAAACCGATGCGACGACTGAGCGTGCTGGCGCTTTGCCTCGCACTCGCCTTGCCGGTCGCGGCGCAGACCGCGGCCGACCCCGAGCACCAGCGCCGCCTCGCCGAACAGAAGTTGAAGCTGGTCGAGATGCTGGTCAACGCACCCGCCGCCAAAGCCGCCGCGGCGAGCAAGGACGGCGAGGTCGCCGCGCTCATCGAACGCAGCCGCGGTCTGCTCGACGGCGCGCGCGAGGCACTGGCGGCGCAACGCTATCCGGAAGCCGCGACCGCGCTCGACGAAGCGCTGCGCAGCGTCTCCAAGGCCAACAGCCGCAATGCCGGCGGGCTCTCCGACAGCGTGCAGAAGCAGCGCCTGGACGACATGGCCGAGCAGGTCGCGACATATCGCGGCAGCCTGGTCGAAATTTCCAAGGGGCCGAAGAACGGCGCCGAGGCGCAGGCGGCCCTGACTCGCGTCGATGCCCTGGCGGCGGAGGCGAAGCGCCTGGCGACGGCCGGCCGGCTGGGCGATGCCAACAAGAAGATGGCCGAGTCCTACAAGCTGGCGGTGGAGGAGATTTCGCGCCTGCGCTCGGGCGAGGTGGTGACCATGTCGCTCAAGTTCAATACGCCGGCCGAGGAATTTGCCTACGAGCAGAAGCGGGTGCAGTCCAACGAGATTCTGGTCAACATGATGATCGCCGAAGGCCGCGCCGATGGCGAAAAGCGGCGCATGGTGGATGGCTTCATCCAGGATGCCGGGCGCCACAAGTCGGATGCTGCCGGCCACGCCATGAACAACAAGCACAAGGAGGCCGTCGAGTCGATGGAAAAGGCCTTCGCCCAACTCAACCGCGCCCTGCAGACCATGGGCGTGCCGGCGTTTTAGGAGAGACGATGTTGCGATCGATCATCCGGGTCATTGGCCTGCTGCTTCTCGGCCTTGGCACCGCGCTGGCCCAGGCCACCGATGGCGAAGCCATCAACCTTGCCGGGCAACAGCGCATGCTGTCGCAGCGCATCGTCAAGTCCTGGGTGCAGATCGGGCTCAATGTCCAGCCGGGCTTGTCCAAGCGCCAGCTCGACGAATCGATCCGCCGTTTCGAGCAGAACCTGCGCGTGCTGGAACCCATGGTCGCTACGCCCGAGGCGCGCGCCGCGCTGGGTGGCCTGCAGGCAGCCTGGGCGCCGCTGCGCACCTCCGTGCTGGGCGTGATCCGCCAGTCCGACGCGGCGCTGGTCGATGCCCGCGCCGAGGACGTGCTGATGGCCGCCGAACGCCTCACGCGCACGCTGCAGGACCAGGCCACGGCGCCGGCCAGCCGCTGGGTCAACCTGGCGGGCCGCCAGCGCATGCTCTCGCAGCGCCTGGTGAAGATCTACATGCTGCGCCAGTGGGGGGTCGATAGCGCGCGCATGCGCGAGGACCTCGAATCGGTGCAGAACGAGTTCTCCGGCGCGCTTGCAAACATGCAGCAACGTCCCGGCAACGGCGCGGCGCTGGCCGAAGAACTCGACAAACTGGCGCTGCAATGGGAATGGCTGCGCACCGCGCTGGCCACCGAAGGCGCCGAATCCTTCCGCCTGATCCTCGCCGAGGGTGGCGACGCCGTGCTGGATCTGGCGAACGAAGTGACGCGCCTCTACCAGCAGCCCTGATCCGGAGAACACGATGCACGTCCGCCGCCGCCAGTTCCTACAGTCCGCCGCCGCGCTGGGCGCGTCGTTCGCGTTGCCCGCCGCCGCCGCGCCCGTCGCAGCCTCGGCGCGCAAGGAAAGCCGTTTCGAGTTGATTCCCGCCGATTTCAAGGTTGCGCTCGATCCGGCCAGCCCGGTGCAAACCGGCGTCTGGAGTTTCAACGACCGGTTTCCCGGCCCCCTGCTGCGCTTCCGTCGCGGCGACCGCGCCAGCATCACGGTACGCAACCAGTTGCCGCAGGAAACCGCGATCCACTGGCATGGCCTGCGCGTGTCCAACGGCATGGACGGTGTGCCCGGCGTCACGCAGGCGCCGATTCCGATCGGCGGCCGCTTCGAATACCGTTTCGATCTGCCCGACTCCGGCACCTACTGGTACCACCCGCACCAGGCCAGCTTCGAGCAGGTGCCGCGCGGGCTCTACGGTGCGCTGATCGTCGAGGAAGACAAGCCGCCCAAGGTGGACCGCGACGAAGTCTGGGTCCTGTCCGACATCAAGCTCGACGACCAGCGCCAGCAGGTCGAGGATTTCGGCCGCATCCTCGATACCGCCAATGAAGGTCGGCGTGGCAACCAGTTGCTGGTCAATGGCCTGGTTGCCGGGGCCGAGCGCAAGCTTGCCGTGCGTTCCGGCGAGCGCCTGCGCCTGCGCCTGATCAACGCCGCCTCGGCGCGCTTCTTCAAACTGTCGATCGAAGGCCATGCCGCGAGCATCGTCGCCTGGGACGGCCAGGGCCTGGCGACTCCCCAGCCGGCCCCGACCGACGGCATCGCCTTGGGCCCGGGTATGCGCGTGGACCTGATCCTCGACTGCATGGAGGCGCCCGGCAGCCGTTTCGAGATTCGCGAGGCGGCGCGGCCCAAGTCCCCTGCCGCGGTGCTTGGCGTCATTGCCTACACCGCCCAGCCCGCGCTGCGCGCCAAACCGCTGGCGACTTCCATTGTGGTGCCGCCCAACGCGCTGCCGGAGCCCGATCTGGCCAAGGCCAGCGATCACTACATCATGTTCCAGGGCGGCATGCGCGGCGCGCCGACGATCGGCATGGTCGACGGCAAGCCCTCGCGCATCCAGGACATCATGGCCAAGCAGGGCCTGGCCTGGACCATGAACTACAACGCCCAGCACGAGCACGCGCTGATGCACGAACCGCTGCTGACCCTGAGCCGCGGCGAGCACGTGATCCTGCACATGGTGAATGAAACCGACTTCGTGCATCCGATGCACCTGCACGGCCACTTCTTCCGCGTGCTGGCGGTGAACGGCGTCGCCAATCCGGCGCGTGAATGGCGCGACACGGTGATCATGGCGCCGCGCCAGAGCATGGACGTCGCCTTCGTCGCCGACAACCCCGGCGAGTGGATGTACCACTGCCACATCCTCGACCATGCCGCCGGCGGCATGATGGGTACCATCGTCGTCGAGTAGCTTGTTTGTCGCGCGGATCGAAAGTCGGCGCTGGCGCCACGGCGAGTTTCCGCCGGCGGTTGCCCTGATGTCATACCAATACCAAAGGAGGAGTCACCATGAAACTGCGCAACCTGTTCCTCGGCCTCGCCGCCGCCACGTTCTCGGCCCTCGCCCTGGCCCAGGCCCCGATCGTGATCAAGTTCAGCCACGTCGTCGCCGCCGACACGCCGAAGGGCAAGGCCTCGGAGTTCTTCGCCAAGAAGGCCGCCGAACTGACCAAGGGCAAGGCCAAGGTCGAGGTCTATGCCAACAGCGCCTTGTACAAGGACAAGGAAGAAGTCGAGGCATTGCAGCTTGGCGCCGTGCAGATGCTGGCGCCTTCGCTGTCCAAGTTCGGCCCGCTCGGCGTCAAGGAATTCGAGGTATTCGACTTCCCCTACATCTTCGATGACTACACCGAACTGCACAAGGTCACGCAGGGCCCGATCGGCGCCGCGCTGCTGTCGAAGCTGGAGCCCAAGGGCATCAAGGGCCTGGCGTTCTGGGACAACGGCTTCAAGTCCTTCTCGGCCAACACGCCGATCAAGACGCCGGCCGACCTCAAGGGCAAGAAGATGCGCATCCAGTCCTCCAAGGTGTTGGAGGAACAGTTCCGCACCCTCGGCGCCTTGCCGCAGGTGATGGCCTACTCCGAGGTCTACCAGGCATTGCAGACCGGCGTGGTCGACGGCACCGACAATCCGCACTCCAACCTGTTCACGCAAAAGATGCATGAAGTGCAGAAGCACATGACCATCACCGACCACAACTACCTCGGCTATGCGGTGATCGTGAACAAGAAGTTCTGGGACGGCCTGCCGGCCGACGTGCGCGGCCAGCTAGAACAGGCCATGAAGGAAGCCACGGTCTACGCGAACAAGATCGCCAAGGAAGAAAACGACGCCGCGCTGGAAGGCGTCAGGAAGAGCGGCAAGACGCAGATCTACGTGCCGACCAAGGAAGAGAAGCTGGCCTTCAAGAAAGCCCTCGCCCCGGTGCATCTGAAGATGGCCGACCGCGTCGGCAAGGACCTGCTGCAGCAGATCTACAAGGAAACCGGTTTCGATCCGGCGAAGCAGTAAGCGTTTCGCGCCGGCGCCGCTCCATGCGGCGCGTTAGCGCCGTGCCGCCAGCGCCCGAAGGAAGTCCCTGTGGGGCGCCGACTTTTGCAACGGGGCACTGGCCTTGCCGCATCAAAAACGGGAGCCGAAGCTCCCGTTCTTAATGCGGCGGAGTACCCTCAGCCCTGAAGCCGCTGTCTGCGACGTCGCGCCACGACACCCAGCAGGCCGAGGCCGGCGAGCATCATCGCGTAGGTTTCCGGTTCGGGAACCGGGGCGGCGCTGTTGAATTGCAGGTTGTCTACGCCGTAGGGGGAAAATCCGCCTTGCGAGCCGTCGAGCACCAGCTTGTCTATGCCGCCCATGGCAAAGCTGAAGGTCGACCAGGAATTGATCGCGCCAAGGTTCACCGATTGCGAACCCAGCAGCGTGGCACCCTGGTAGGCATAGGCCGTCATCGACTGGCCAGCCGTTGACCCGTTCGAGCGCGAGACATCGAAGGACACGTTGGACACCGCGGAGCTGAAGAAGATGGTCGTATCGTAGGAATTGAAGTTGTTGACACCATTGTTGCCGAGGAAGGCGGTGCCGTTGGTGCCGAACAGGCTCCAGTTGCCCGGGTCGCCCTGGCCGATGCCGCCGAACGTTCCCGAGTTGTCGGTGCCGAAAGTGACGCCGAGGCCGGCATACAGAGTAGTCAATGGCGAATTGTTGTTGGTTGCGGCGAATTCGTCGAAGGTGATGGTAGTGGCTTGGGCGGTCTGGCAAGCGGCCAGCGCAATGACCGCAGCAATGGCGTTGAGCTTGAATCGGTTCATGTTGGAGTCCTCCACAGGGTGCCCGACTCGCGAGGCGCGAGACGAAGGCGATGACTGCTAAATAACTATCTTGGATTGGGTTGCCGGTGTCAATAGCTCTATTGGACTAACGAAAATCTAGCGGCGCAATGTTCGTGCTTGGCCGATGACTGTCGGATCGACTCCACTTCTTTCGAGTCCAAGTTGATCGGGGCAGGGCGTGCAACGCTACTGCTGGGCCTGCTTCTGCTCGGTGGCGATCGAAGGCGCGCCTTCCATCCAGGCTTCCGGCGCACGGCGCAGGTCCAGCGTCAGCGGGTAATCCGGGTTGCGGCCTTCGCGCCGTACGTGCATCGGGCCCGGCGTGTGGCCGTGGTTCCAGAAGCGCGCGACGCGGCGCGATTCGGCCGCGTTGGCATTGACGGGGAAGCTGTCTTCACTGCGTCCGCCGGGATGGGCGACATGATAGGTGCAGCCGCCGATCGAGCGCCCGCTCCAGCTGTCGACCAGGTCGAACACCAGCGGCGCCTGCACGCCGATGGTCGGGTGCAGGCCGGAAGGCGGGCTCCAGGCGCGGTAGCGCACGCCGGCGACATACTCGCCGCGCGTGCCGGTACCGGTCAGCGGTAGCGGTCGGCCGTTGCAGGTGAGGATGTGGCGGTTGTCGTTCATGTGACGCACTTTCACCTGCAGGCGTTCGACCGAGGAATCGACGTAGCGCGCCGTGCCGCCGGCGGCGACTTCTTCGCCCAGCACGTGCCAGGGTTCGATGGCCTGGCGCAGTTCGATCTCGATGCCGTGATAGACCACGGTGCCAAAGCGCGGGAAGCGGAACTCGAGGAAGGGCGCGAACCATTCGAACTCGAACGCATAGCCGGCGCGCTGCAGGTCAAGCACCACGTCCTTCATGTCCTGGGCGACGAAGTGCGGCAGCATGAAGCGATCATGCAGGCCGGTACCCCAGCGCAT
>JACRIY010000025.1 GCA_016235805.1 Rhodocyclales bacterium | reverse complement strand
ACGCCCTCGACTTCCTTCGCCAGGCGCACCGCCTCGTCGAGGATGGTCAGCGTGCGCAGGCCGAGGAAGTCGAACTTGACCAGGCCCGCCTTCTCGACGTCGTCCTTGTCGAACTGCGACACCACGGACTCGGCGCCGGCCGCGGCGTATAGCGGGCAGAAGTCGGTCAGCTTGCCCGGCGCGATCAGCACGCCGCCGGCGTGCATGCCGACGTTGCGCGTAAGCCCCTCCAGCTTCAGCGCCAGCGCCCAGAGCTCGGCGACTTCTTCCTCGCTGTCGATGCGTTGCCGGATCGCCGGTTCCTTTTCCAGCGCGTCCTTGAGCGTGATGCCGAGTTCGTTGGGGATCAGCTTGGCGAACTGGTCGACGAAGTTGAAGCCGAGGTCGAGCACGCGCCCGACGTCGCGTATCACCGCCTTGGCCGCCATGGTGCCGAAAGTGGCAATCTGCGACACGGCGTGGGCGCCGTATTTCTTCTTGACGTAGTCGATGACGCGGTCGCGGCCTTCCTGGCAGAAATCGATGTCGAAGTCGGGCATCGACACACGTTCCGGATTCAGGAAGCGCTCGAACAGCAGGTCGTAGCGCAGCGGGTCGAGGTCGGTGATGCCCAGGCTGTAGGCCACCAGCGAACCGGCGCCGGACCCGCGCCCGGGGCCGACCGGCACGCCGTTGTGCTTGGCCCAGTTGATGAAGTCTGCAACGATCAGGAAGTAGCCGGGAAAGCCCATCTTGATGATGGTCGCGATTTCGAAATCGAGCCGCTCGCCATAGGTCGGCCGCTGCCGTTCGCGTTCCTCGGCATCGGGGTAGAGCAGTTCCAGGCGACGCTCAAGACCGGCATGCGACTCGCTGCCGAGGAAGGCTTCCAGCGGCTCGCCACCCGGCGTCGGGAAATCCGGCAGGCGGCTCTTGCCCAGTTCCACCGTGAGACTGCAGCGCCGGGCGATCTCCACCGAGTTCTGCAGGGCCTCGGGCAGGTCGGCGAACAGCTCGATCATTTCCGCCCGCGTCTTGAAGTACTGCTCCGTGCTGAAGCGCTGCGGACGCCGCTTGTCGCCCATCACGTAGCCCTCGGCGATGCAGACTCTCGCCTCGTGCGCTTTGTGGTCGTCGCGCTCGAGGAACTGCACGGGATGGGTTGCCACCAGCGGCAGGCCGAGTCGCGCCGCGAGGTCGGCGCTGGCCGCGACCAGCACCTCGTCGGCTGCCGCACCGTCGCGACCGCCGGGACGCTGCACTTCGACGTAATAGCTGCCGGGAAACAGCTGTGCCCAGGCCTGGGCGCGCACATCGGCCTGGTCGAGCTTGCCTGCCGCCAGCATCTGCCCGATGTCGCCCAGCGGTCCGCCCGACAGTGCGATCAGGCCGCTGTTGTCGCCCGCCCCCAACTGCGCGCGGGTGATCCCGGCGCGGCCATGGCGGCGCGGCGCGAGGTAGGCGGCGGAGAGCAGTTCGCACAGGCGCAGGTAGCCGGCGCGATTCTTCGCCAGCAGCAGCAGGCGCGTCGGAACATCGTTCCTGTCGCCGCCGTCCTCCTCTCCGATCCAGACATCGCAACCGATGATGGGCTTGATGCCCTTGCCGCGCGCCGCCGTATAGAACTTGACCATGCCGAACAGGTTGGCCAGGTCGGTGATCGCCAGCGCCGGCTGGCCGTCGGCTGCGGCCTGCCCGATAACGTCATCGATGCGCGTGACGCCATCGGTGATCGAGTATTCGCTGTGGAGCCGGAGGTGGACGAATCCTGGCAAGGGAGATGGGGCGGACATGGCTGATTGATTTTACTCCCCCGTCCCGGACCGGCCGCCGAATTTCGCTTGGCGAAATTCCGTCGCGTGGATATACAATTGGCAAGAACTTTCCAGTTGGCATTTCATGTCCCTACCCGGCACAACCCGACTGCTTTCCCACCTGCAAAGCCTGACGCAGGAGCGCGAACGACCGTTGCTCGAAGCCGCCCTGGCGTCCGCCCTGCGCGACCTTCTGGGCGCCACCCACGTCAGCGTCCTGAAGCTGTCGCAGACGCCCCAGGAATCCTTCGTCTGGCCCGCTGTCGTGGTGGACGCCGACGGCGCGCGGATACACGACGACGGAGTTTCGGTACCCGCCGAGATGGTGTCGGTCGAGCGCCTGCCGAGGTTGCGGGACTGCCTCGAAAGCGGAAGGCACCGGGCCGAGGCAGGCAAGGACCTGTTCCCCCTGCTGAAGGCCAACGGCGCCTGCTTCGGCTTTGTTGACATCGAGGGATGCGCGATCGACGAGGCGCAGATCGAGGTTGCCGAACGCCTCCAGGCAATTTTCATGAACATGCTGGCGCTGCTCGACTACAGCGAGGTCGATACGCTGACCGGCCTGCTCAACCGCAAAACCTTCGACGACTACCTGCTGCGCATACTGTCCAGCCTTTCCGGCAACGACGACACCCGGCTCGAGTCCCTGCGCCTTCCGAGCCGGCGTCAGCCGAACCCGGAGGGTCTGGACCACTGGCTGGCGGTGATCGATATCGACCACTTCAAGCGGGTGAACGACAACTTCGGCCACCTGATCGGCGACGAGGTGCTGTTGCTGGTGGCAACCATGATGACCAACTCGTTTCGCACCCACGACAAGCTGTTCCGCTTCGGCGGCGAGGAGTTCATCGTATTGTTGAAACCCAACACCGGCCAGGATGCGCGGCGGATTTTCGATCGTTTCCGGACAGCCATCGAGGCGCGAGACTTTCCGCAGGTCGGGCACGTCACGGTCAGCATCGGCTATGCCGCCATCGCCCTGGGCGATCAACCCTCGGTGATCCTCGACAACGCCGACAACGCGCTCTACTGGGCCAAGGAACACGGCCGCAACCAGGTGGCGAGCTACGCCGAACTGTTCGCCGCAGGGGAGTTCGCCAGCAAGCCGGCGCAATCGGAGATCGAGCTCTTCTAGGATCAAACCGGGCGGCGCACCCAGTCGAGCAGCGGCTGCCACTGCTCGACATCCTTTTCGGCGCGGCTCGGCGGCAGGTCGAAGAGGCTCATGCCGTGGGCGGCGGCCTGCACATATACCTGCGTATCCCGCAGGTGCGCCACCACCGGCAGGCCGGTGCCTTCCAGGAAGCGTTCGAGTTCCGCCGCGGCGCGGGTGCGCGCGTCGACGCGCATGGCGACGATGGCGACGTAGGCCTCGTGCCTGCGGATTTCCTTTTCCTCGAATAGGCGATCGAGGAAGCTGCGCGTCGCCAGGATGTCGAAGATCGAGGGCTGCAGTGGCACGATCACGCGCCGCACCAGCTTCAGCACGTTGCCCAGCTTCTTGCCATGCAGGCCGGCCGGGGTGTCGAGCACGACGTGGGTGGTTTCCTTCGGCGGCCGCGCCGGCTGGTCCGGCTCGAGTTCCCAGGTCGCGATGTGCGGCAGCGACGGGGTACGCAGCTTGAGCCATTCGCGCGAGGACTGCTGGCGATCGATGTCGCCCAGCATCACACGCTTGCCCTGACGCGCGAAATAGCCGGCGAGGTTGGTCGCCAGCGTGGATTTGCCGACCCCGCCCTTGGGATTGGCGATCAGGAAGGATTCCATTTACTTAAGGCCCCGAGTTCCATCCGCGGAAGATGGAACACGCCAAAAGCCAATTCGTTGCCCGCCCCCCTTCCCCCCTCGCGGGGGGTTACTGATTGGCTCGCTTCGCTCGAATTGTCCCGCTCGATTTGTCATGATTCGATCGCTCAGCACTATGGGAGCAGCACTGTCGAACCCGTGGTCTTGCGTGCGACGAGGTCGGTCTGCGCCTGCGCCGCATCCTTCAGCGCATAGGTCTGGTTCACCTCGATCTTCACCTTGCCGGAAGTGACGACGTCGAACAGTTCGCCGGAAATCGCCAGCAGGTCGCTGCGCTGCGCGATGTAGGTGAATAGCGTCGGCCGCGTGATGAACAGCGATCCCATCTTGGCCAGCAGGCCAAGGTCGAACAGCGGCACCGGGCCGGAGGCGGCGCCGAACAGCACCATCATGCCCAGGGGCCGCAGGCACTCCAGCGAACCCATGAAGGTGTCCTTGCCGATCGAGTCGTACACCACGCGCACGCCCTTGCCCCCGGTGATCTCCTTGACGCGCTCGGTGAAATTCTCGCGCGTATAGATGATGGTGTGGTCGCAGCCGTGGGCCTTTGCCAGCGCCGCCTTCTCGTCGGAACTGACTGTGCCGATCACCGTGACGCCCAGGGCCCGCGCCCACTGGCAGACGATGAGGCCGACGCCGCCGGCGGCGGCATGGATCAGGATGGTGTCGCCGGCCTGCACCGGGCAGGTGCGGCGCAGCAGGTATTGCGCGGTCATGCCCTGCAGCATCATCGCCGCGCCGGTCTTGAAGTCGATCGCGTCGGGCAACTTGACCAGGCGGTCGGCGGGGATGTTGCGTACCTCGGCATAGGCGCCGACCGGGCCGCCGGCATAGGCGACACGATCGCCGACCTTGAGATCGCTCACCGCGCTGCCCACCGCCTCGACTACGCCTGCGCCTTCCAGGCCGATGCCGGAGGGCATCGGCAGCGGATAGGCGCCGGTGCGGTGGTAGATGTCGATGTAGTTGAGGCCGACGGCGTGGTGGCGCACCCGCGCCTCGTTGGGCGCCGTGTCGCCAACGCCGACTTCCTCCCAGCGCAGCACTTCGGGACCGCCGGGGGCGTGGAATCGGATGGCGTGGCTCATGGTGTCTCCTTGGGGGTGGCGAACGTGAAGGGACGCAAGCTACCCTGCCCGCAACGAAATTTCAACTGCCATGGCGCATTGACCTCGGCTGCCCGGCTCGGGGATACTGGCGCCGAACTTTTCGCCTGCGCCTGTGCGCCACGCTGCAGCAAGCCGGGTCCGCCCGGCACGACCCCGGACCGATGCCGAGCCATGACAACCGACACTGCCACCGACCGCGCTGCAGGCTTTGAGATCGGGCCGGATTTCGAGGCTTTCGCGCAGCGCAACGACATCTACCGACGTTCCTTCTGGGATCCTGCGGTGCGCAACGAGAAGACCGACCGGTTTTACGCCACCTACCGCCAGCCGCTCTCGCAATGGCGCAAGGCCGATGGCTTCACCCAGCGCGACTATGCGCTGCGCAATGCGGCCTGGCATGTCAGCGACTTGTTCACCGAGGCGCGCCGCGACGACGACAGGCGCGAGGGATTTTCCGATCCCTACACGCAGCAGTTGCCGCCGGCCTCGGCGCGCGTCGCCTTCGCCACGCCGGAGGACGCGGCAGCCGAGGTGAAACGCGTGGCGCGGGCCTTCGGCGCCGGCGCCGTCGGCATCGCGGCGCGCGACGAACGCTGGATGTACACGGCCAAGATGAGCGACATGAGCGGCATCGAACGGCCAGTGGATATCCCGCCGGAACTCGATAACGTGATCGTGATCGTCATGCCGATGGACCGCGAACTGCTATCTACCGTGCCTTCGGCGCTTTCGGGTGCGGCCACCGGCTGGGGCTATTCGCACGACACCATGACGCTGCTGGCGGTAACGCAGTACCTGCGCAACCTGGGCTATGACGCAATCGCCAGCGCCAACGATTCGGCCCTGGCGGTGCCGCTGGCGATCAAGGCCGGCCTCGGCGAGTACGGTCGGCTCGGCCTCTTGATCACTCCGGACTTCGGGCCGCGCGTGCGCCTGGGCAAGATCTTCACCGACCTGCCGCTGGCGCAGGACGCACCGCGCAGCTTCGGTGTGCGCGAGTTCTGCGACATCTGTCGCGCCTGTTCCGACGGCTGCCCGGTGAAGGCGGTGCCCAAGGGCCGGCCCGGCCCGCCGCCGCCCGGGCCTTCCTACCTGCGCGGCGTCATCAAGTGGACGGTGGATGCGGAAAAGTGCTTCGGCTACTGGGCGCAGCAGAACACCGACTGCGCGATCTGTGTCCGCGTCTGCCCCTACAACCGCGATTTCACGCGCTGGCCGGCGCGGCTGTGGCGCCGGCTCGCCGGCAGCCGCTGGCGGCGCCTGGCCCTGTGGCTGGATGCGCGGCTCGGGGATGGCCGCCGCCTCCCGCCGTCGCGCTGGTGGTCCGGCTGAGCCCGGCGGCGCCAAAAGTTATGTCCCCCGCAGAGCCGGGGCGGTATCCCCTGCAGACGGCGCTGGCGCGACGGAGTTTCAGCCGCCCGATTTCTCCCGCAAGTGGTTGGCGTCGACCACCGCCAGCGCCGTCATGTTCACCAGGCGGCGCACCGTCGCGGTGGCGGTCAGGATGTGCACCGGCTTGGCCGCGCCGAGCAGCACCGGGCCGACCGTGATGCCGTCGCCGGAAGTGGCCTTGATCAGGTTGAAGGAAATGTTGGCGGCATCGACATTGGGCATGATCAGCAGGTTGGCCTCGCCCGTGAGCCGCGAATCGGGGTAGAGCTTTTCGCGGATTTCCTGGGACAGGGCGGCGTCGCCATGCATTTCGCCATCGACCTCGAGGCCCGGCGCCTTGGCCTCGATGATGGCCCGCGCCGCCGCCATCTTCAGCGCGGAATCGGAGCGTACGCTGCCGAAGTTGGAATGCGACAACAGCGCCACCTTGGGCTCGACGCCGAAGCGGCGCACTTCCTTGGCCGCCATCAGGGCGATCTCGGCAATCTGCTCGGCGGAGGGATCCTCATTGACGTAGGTGTCGCACAGGAACAGGGTGTGCTTGGCCAGCAGCAGCATGTTCATCGCCGCGTAGCAGTGCGCGTCGGCTTCCAGGCCGATCACGTCGGCGACGTGCTTCAGGTGCTGGGCATGGCGCCCGACCACGCCGCAGAGCATGGCATCGACATAGCCGCGCCGGAGCAGCATGGCGCCGATCAGCGTCGCGTCGGAGCGCAGCGCCTGCTTGGCGATGCCCGGCGTGACGCCCTGGCGGCCCATGATGGCGTGGTAGTCGGACCAGAGTTCCTTGTAGCGCGGGTCGGAATCGGGATTCACCACCTCGAAGTCGCGCCCCGCGGCGATGCGCAGGCCGGACTTCTCGATGCGCATGCCGATCACCTCGGGGCGGCCGATCAGCACCGGCTGCGCCAGGCCTTCGTCGAGCACGGCCTGCACCGCGCGCAGCACGCGCTCGTCCTCGCCTTCGCAGTAGATGACGCGGCGCGGGGCCTTCTTCGCCGCGGCGAACACCGGCTTCATGACGAAGCCCGAGTGGTAGACGAAGCTGTTGAGCTTGTCGCGATAGGCGTCGAAATCGACGATCGGGCGCGTCGCCACGCCGGACTCCGCCGCCGCTTTGGCCACGGCCGGCGCGATTTTGACGATCAGGCGCGGGTCGAAGGGGCGCGGGATCAGGTACTCGCGGCCGAAGGCCAGACTCTCGCCGCCATAGGCCTGCGCCACCACGTCGGAGGCTTCGGCCTGGGCCAGTTCGGCGATGGCGCGCACGGCGGCCAGCTTCATCTGCTCGGTAATGGTCGTCGCGCCGGCATCCAGCGCGCCGCGGAAGATGAAGGGGAAGCACAGTACGTTGTTGACCTGGTTCGGGTAGTCGGAGCGCCCCGTGGCGATGATCGCGTCATCACGCACAGACTTCACTTCCTCGGGCGTGATTTCCGGCGTCGGATTGGCCAGCGCCAGGATCAGCGGGTTCTTCGCCATCTTCGCCACCATGGCGGGCTTGACCACGCCGCCGGCGGAAAGGCCGAGGAAGACGTCGGCGTCCTGCATGATGTCGGTCAACGCACGGGCATCGGTCTTCTTGGCGTAGCGGTCCTTGATCGGGTCCATCAGTTTCTCGCGCCCGACATACACCACGCCTTCGATGTCGGTGACCATGATGTTCTGAAGATTGTCGTGTAGGTTAAGATTGT
>JACRIY010000022.1 GCA_016235805.1 Rhodocyclales bacterium | reverse complement strand
TCGACCGGGGGCACCGGGAAGTAGCCGCCCTTGACGTTGGGACGGTGGCCGGTGTTGCCGCCTTCGAACTTCTCGGAGGACGACCAGGCGGCCTCTTCGGAGTAGATCTTGACGTGGGCGCCGGACATGTCCACGCCCCACTCGATGCTGTCGAAAATGAAGAACTCGGGCTCGGGACCGAAGTAGGCGGTATCGCCGATGCCGGAGGACTTGAGGTAGGCCTCGGCGCGCTTGGCGATCGAGCGCGGATCGCGGTCATAGCCCTTGCCGTCGGCCGGCTCGACCACGTCGCAGGTCAGGACCAGGGTGGTTTCGTCGAAGAAGGGGTCGATGTAGGCGGTGGCGGCGTCGGGCATCAGCTGCATGTCCGAGGCCTGGATACCCTTCCAGCCGGCGATCGAGGAGCCGTCGAAAGCGTGGCCGTCTTCGAACTTGTCCATGCTGAAGGCCGAAACCGGCACGCCGACGTGCTGTTCCTTGCCGCGGGTGTCGGTAAAGCGGAAGTCGACGAACTTGACTTCCTTCTCTTCGACCATCTTGATTACGTCCTGGGGGGTCATGAGCTGCTCTCCTGAAAATTAATGGCAAATGCGGGGTAGGTAGTCGATACCGGAATGCAACGGTGCAGCGTTCCGGTAGCAGGTAGCGTGCCATTCGCACCACGAAGGGAAGCGATTGTGCCACAAGTCTTTTTGCTTCACGATAGGGGGATGTATGCACTCCGACGGTGCATGTTCTGGCGAGTATGCACCTCTATGGTGCAATGTGCTGATTGAGCCGGATTGCCACGAACCACGGATCGTTCGGCAGGGCGGCATCCAGCCGCTGCCGGAATCGGGCCAGCCGCGCCGCGTCTGCAAAGCCGGGCGGCAGGAAGATTTCCGCTTCGACGCGGGTGCCAAGGTAATGCAGGATGGTTCGTTCGAAGTCGGGCGGATCGGCCGCCAGCAGTTCGCGCAGGTGAGCCAGCAGGGCGGCACGGTCCGGCAGGGAAACGGCGGCGTTGCCCTGCAGGTCGTTCTCGGCATCGACATGGACCAGCACGTCGAGCACTTCGGGGTGGCTGACCAGCACGCGCTGCCGCGCCGATTCGGCGATGCGGTGGCCCTCCGAGACGCTGATGCGCGGATTCACCTGGACGTGCGCGTCGACCAGCACCTGGTGCGCCATGCGCCGCGTTCGCAACTCGTGCATGCCGAGCACGCCGGGGGTGCTGGTAATGGTGTGGCGGATCGCAGCCACCTCCCCGGCCGCGAGGCCGGTGTCAATTAATTCGCGGATCGCTTCCCAGCCGAACTTGAGCCCGGCGCGCACGATCATGGCGCCGACGATGATGGCGGCCACCGCGTCGGCGAAGTTGAAGCCGGCCAGCGCGCCGGCGATGCCCGCCGCCACCACCAGCGAGGACAGCGCGTCGGCGCGCGCGTGCCAGGCGTTGGCGACCAGCATCGGCGAGCGCAGGCGTTCGGCGGTGGCCAGCATGTAGCGGAACAGTCCTTCCTTGGCGGCCAGCGTGATCAGCGCCGCCCACATCGCGGCGACGCCGACCGGCGGCGCGCTGCCGATGTCCTGCAGGCGACCGGCGGCGGCGATCAGGATGCCGGCGCCGGTGCCGGCCAGCAACACGCCCAGCACCAGCGAGGCGGCGGTTTCGTAGCGGCCGTGGCCATAGGGATGGTCGGCGTCGGCCGCTTCCGCGCCCTTGCGGTTGGCGAACAGGACGAAGGCATCGGCGACGATGTCCGACAGCGTGTGCATGGCATCGGCGATCAGGCTTTGCGAATGCGCGATGAGGCCGACGACGATCTGCATCGTGGTCAGCACGACGTTGACCGCGACGCTGACCCAGGTGATGCGCTGGCCTTCGGCGAAGCGCGAGCCGGGTCCGGTGTCGGCGGCATCGCGGCGGTCGCCGTTGAAGTCGTGTGGGAGGGGATCGCGGGACATCGTTGCGGGCGGGTATACTCGATTCCCCAATTCTATTCTCCTGCTCCGGCAGCGCCTGCCATGGGACGCCTGAACGAAATCCTCTCCCTCGCCCAGTCGCGAGCGCGCGAACTGAAGCTGGCCTTCGAGGGCGCGCTGACGCCGCTCGAGGCCAGCGAAGTGCTGCAACTGGCGAAGAATGCGCGCCTCATCGACGTGCGCACCAAGGCCGAGCTGGACTGGGTCGGCCGCGTGCCCGGCGCGATCGAGATCGAATGGCAGGATTACCCGGCCAAGCATCTGAACCCCTACTTTTTGCAGACGCTGAAGCACAGCGTGGTCAGCGAATCGCTGCTGCTCTTCCTCTGCCGCTCCGGGCAGCGCTCGACCCTTGCCGCCAAGGCCGCCACCGAAGCCGGCTTTCCCGACTGCTACAACATCCTCGAAGGTTTCGAGGGCAACAAGGACGCCAACGGCCAGCGGAACCGCACGGGCGGCTGGCGCCACGCCGGCCTGCCCTGGAACCAGTCCTGAGGCCATCACCATGCAAACCGCCACCATCTCCTTCGACCGTTTCAACAGCCTCGCCGACAAGGACGCCGGCGAGCGCATCCGCGCCGCGAAAGCCAAGCTCGGCAAGGACGTCGTCCTGTTGTGCCACCACTACCAGCGCGCCGACGTCTATGCCCATGCCGACATCACCGGCGACTCGCTCAAGCTGTCGCGCCTGGCTTCGCAGGCGGAGGCCAAGCACATCGTCTTCTGCGGCGTGCACTTCATGGCGGAGGTGGCCGACATCCTCTCGCGTCCCGAGCAGATCTCGATCCTGCCCGACCTCGCCGCCGGCTGCTCGATGGCCGACATGGCCAGCCTGGCGAAAGTCGAGCGCGCCTGGCGCGAACTGTCCGCCGTGCTCGATCCCGACCAGAAGGTCACCCCCGTCACCTACATCAACTCCGCGGCCGACCTCAAGGCTTTCTGCGGCGCGCATGGCGGTATCGTCTGCACCTCGTCGAATGCGCCGAAGATCCTCGAATGGTCCTTCGCCCAGCGCGAGAAGGTGCTGTTCTTCCCCGACCAGCACCTCGGTCGCTGGTCCGGCTACAAGATGGGCATTCCGCTCGACGAGATGGTGATCTGGAACCCCGACCAGGAACAGGGCGGCCTCACTCGCGAGCAGATAGCGAAGGCGAAGATCATCCTCTGGCACGGCTTCTGTTCGGTGCACCAGATGTTCCAGCCCAAGGACATCATCAAATTCCGCAACCAGCATCCGGATGGCTTTGTCATTTCGCACCCCGAGTGCAGTTTCGAGGTCTGCAAGCAGTCCGACTACATCGGCAGCACCGAAACCATCCTGCAGACGGTCAAGGCTGCCCCGCCCAACACGCGCTGGCTGGTCGGCACCGAACTCAACCTGGTCGAGCGCCTGGCGCAGGAAGTGAAGCACGAAGGCAAGATCGTGCAGTTCATGGCCAGCACCATCTGCATGTGCTCGACCATGCAGCGCATCGACCCGCAGCACCTGGCCTGGACCCTGGAAAACCTGGTCGACGGCAAGGTGGTGAACCAGATCAGCGTGCCCGAGCACGAGGCGAAGCTGGCCAAGGTTTCGCTGGAGCGCATGCTCGCGGTGTCCTGAACGCCGTGTCGCCGGCGCCGACTTTCGTGCAAGCCCAAGGCAACGATCGCCGTGAATGATGTCCTGCGCTTCGGCGCCGTGTCCATCCATCTCGGCGACAAGTCCGGAAAGTATCCCGACGGCAACCAGGTCATCGTGCATGGCGCCGACACGCGCGCCGCCTTCGATACGCCGCTGGCATCGAACCGGATCGGTGCCGACTTCGACGACGTCGACCTGGTGCTGCTCGGCCACGCCCACGAAGACCACATGGCCGGCCTGCATCGCGTGCCGCGGGCGCGGGTCGAGGTGCACGCGGCGGACCTGCGCGCGGTGCAGTCCTGGGAGGGGCTGGCGGCGCATTACGGCTACGCGGACGACGTGCTGGCCCGCGTGCGCGAAATGATCGACCGCGATTTCCATTACCACCCGCGGCCCGACGCCACCGCCTACGTCCATGACCAGCAGTGGGATCTCGGCGGCGGCGTGCGCGTCCGCGCCCACCACCTGCCCGGCCACACCTCGGGGCATTGCGCGCTGGTGATCGAAAGCGAGGGCGTCGCCTTCATCGGCGACATCGACCTGACCGGCTTCGGCCCCTACTACGGCGACGCCACGTCGAGCCTCGCCGCCTTCCGCAAGAGCCTCGTCGAGGTCGCGAAACTCGACGCCGACGTCTGGGTGACCTCCCACCATCGCGCGGTGATCACCGATCGCGCCCAGTTCCTCGCCGACCTGGCGCGTTTCGCCGGCCGCATCGACGAACGCAACGAGAAGCTGCTCGGCTACCTGCGCGAGCGGCCGCACACACTGCCCGAACTGGTCGACCGGCGCCTGCTCTACCCGCAGGGCGTGAGCCTGCCCTACGTCGAAAGCGCCGAGTTCAACTCGATCCGCATGCATCTCGACGAGCTCGCCGCGCAGGGGCGGGTGGCTGCCGACGGTGACCGCTTCATGCTCGCCTGACACCGGAGCCGGATGCCCATCGCCGCATGACGCAAACGCTTTCCATCGCCACCTGGAACATCCACAAGGGGTTTTCGCAGTTCAATCGCCGCATGATGGTGCATGAGCTGCGCGATCGCCTGCGCGAATTGTCGGCCGACATCGTCTTCCTGCAGGAAGTGCAGGGCCTGCACCTGGGCCATGCCGAAAGGCACCCGGATTGGCCACTGCTGCCGCAGCACGAGTTCCTCGCCGAGGATGTCTGGGCCAACCATTCCTACGGCCGCAACATGGTTTACGACCATGGCCACCACGGCAACGCGATCCTGTCGCGCCATCCCATCCTGCACGAGCACAACCAGGACGTGACCCACCTGCGCTTCGAGAAGCGCGGCCTGCTGCATTGCGCGGTGGAGGTGCCGCGGCTGGGGCAGGCCCTGCATTGCGTGTGCGTGCATCTGTCGCTGTTCGCGCGTTCGCGGCGGCGCCAGATGGATGCGCTGGCGCGGCGCATCGAGGATGTCGTGCCGGACGGCGCGCCGCTGCTGATCGCGGGCGATTTCAACGACTGGCGCAACCACGCCGACGACCTGCTGGCGCAGCGCCTCGGCCTCACCGAAGTGTTTGCCGGCAACGCGCAGCGGCCTTCGCGCAGCTATCCGGCGGTCTTGCCGATGTTCCGCCTCGACCGGATCTACCAGCGCGGGCTGCAACTGGATGCCGCGATTGTCCACGCCGGGCCGCCGTGGTCGGGCATCTCCGACCATGCGGCGCTTTCCGCCGAGTTTCGGTTCGGCGCCGCTACGCGCAGCCCGTGAGCGCCGACTTCTGGCCGACGGCCGCGCCCGGCCTGGTCGCCGGCAACCGCCTGCAGCTGCTCGAATCAGGCGGCGAATACTTTCCGGCGCTGATCGCCGCGATCGACGCGGCGCGCCATGAAGTGCATCTGGAAACTTATATCTTCGACGACGACGTCACCGGCCGCCGCGTGGCGGCCGCGCTGGCGAGCGCGGCGCGGCGCGGCGTCGCCGTGCGGGTGCTGGTGGATGGCTTCGGTGCGCGCGATTTCACCGCCGGCCTCGGCGCGGTTCTGGCGGCCGACGGCGTCGAAGTAATGGCCTATCGGCCGGAAGCCGGGCGCTACGCATTCCGTCGCCATCGCCTGCGCCGAATGCACCGCAAGCTGGCGGTGGTCGACGGCGGCACGGCTTTCGTCGGCGGCATCAACGTGATCGATGATTTCGACGACGGCAGGGAGCTTGCGCCGCGTTTCGACTACGCGGTTCGCATCGAAGGACCGCTCGCCGCGACCGTGCACCACGCGGTGCGGCACGTCTGGCGCCTGGTGCGCTGGGCGCGCCTGGGCCGCCGCCCGCCGCCGCCGGCCGCCCTGCCGCCGCCGCCGCCGGTGGCCGGCACGACGTCCGCCGCCCTGCTGGTTCGCGACAACCTGCGCCACCGGCGCGACATCGAGAACGCCTATCTGGCGGCGATCGAGGGCGCGCGGCAGCGGGTGGTGATCGCCAACGCCTATTTCCTGCCCGGCCGGACCTTCCGCAAGGCGCTGGTGGCGGCGGCGCGGCGCGGCGTCCGCGTCGACCTGCTGCTGCAGGGCCGCCCTGACCACCTCATGCTCCATTTCGCCACCCTGTCCCTCTACGATCGCCTGATGGCGGCCGGGATCCGCATCTTCGAATACGAAAAGGCCTACCTGCACGCCAAGGTGGCCGTGGTCGATGGCGACTGGGCCACGGTCGGGTCTTCCAATATCGACCCTTTCAGCCTGCTGCTGGCGCGCGAGGCCAATGTCGTGGTGCGCGGCGCCGAGTTCGCCGCGCAACTGCTGGCCAGCCTCGATGCGGCGATGGCCGGTGCCGCGCGCGAGGTGCACCACAAGGATCATCGCCACCGTTCCTGGCTGACCCGGGTCGCCAGCGCCGCCGCCTACGGTCTGGTGCGCTTCATGGTCGGCGTCACGCGCTACGCCGGGAACCAGTACCGCGGTTAGCGCCGCCGCGCGAATCGGGTGGCCGGCGCCATGAACGCGTCTCCTTGGCCGAACTACTGATAAATCAACGGGTTGTGGAAAAGTGCCAGGCCACGCGCCATGGCAGCCGACACCGTGCGACGCGATTGCTTGCCGGGGCCGTGAAATAAGTCACGCGTAGGTCCGAACGGACTATTGGCCCGCCACGTCGCGCCGCCTAGGATGCAATCAACGCAGCAAACGCTGCCACGAACAGCAAAATTCTTGAGGGCATGGCAATGAAAACACTACTGGCGCTGATGGCAGGTTTGGTCAGCACGGGCGCGGCGATGGCATTCTCCGATTTGGCGCTCGACGCTCCAGGCGCAATCCAGACCTATTTTTCGACCCCGCCCACCGGGACCAGCGACATGGTCGTGGCTGGCGTCGGCCTGATGCTGTACGTCGCACACCGCCGCGTGAGCCGTTCCATCAAGCGGTAATCCGAAACAAAGCCGGGACGGGCGGAAGCCTGCGTCCGTCCCGGTGGGTGGCAAGCGGCCCGGTTCCGAGCTTGCCACCGCGTGTGACACCTCGTTTGTCACCCCTCCGGACACAAGTCCGGAACCCCACCCCGAAATTTCGAAGCATCCGCCCTTGACGTGAAGCCAACGGAAAGCACGCAGGGTGATATCGAGCGTAGCGCGCAAATCCGGAACCCCCTGAGAGCGGGGCGAAGGGGGCGGGCATTCGAAAAATGGCGGAACTTCATGGTGCGGGGCGACGTTTCCCGCATCATGCAGGTCAGCCGCTGTTGCGCAGGCCGGCGGCGACGCCGTTGATGGTGAGGTGGATGCCGCGCTGGACGCGGTCGTCGGTCGCGCCGGCGCGGTGGCGGCGCAGCAGTTCGACCTGGATATGGTTGAGCGGGTCGAGGTAGGGAAAGCGGTTGCGGATCGAGCGCTTAAGCAGGGGGTTGAGGTCGAGCAGTTCCTTTTCCCCAGTGATCGCCAGCAGCGCGGCGATCGAGGCCTGCCACTCGGCCTTGATCTGCGGAAAGATCGCCTCGCGCAGTGCCGCATCCTTGACCAGCATCGAATAGCGCTCGGCGATCACGATGTCGCTCTTGCCCAGCACCATGTCCATGTTGGACAAGGTGGTGCGGAAGAATCCCCAGTCGCGGTGCATCTCGGCCAGCAGCGCCATGCCCCGCTCGCCGTGCGTTTCGCGGAATTTGGCGACTGCCGAACCGAAGCCGAACCAGCCCGGCAGCATCAATCGGCATTGCGCCCAGGAAAACACCCAGGGAATCGCGCGCAGGTCCTCGATCGCCGTGGTCTTCTTGCGCGACGCGGGCCGGCTGCCGATGTTGAGCGCCGCGATCTCGGCGATCACCGTCGATTCCCAGAAATACGCTTCGAAGCCCGGCGTCTCGTACACCATCCTGCGATAGGCGGCGAAGGCGCTGGTCGATAGCTCCTCCATCGCGGCGAGGAATTCCGGCTTCGGCGCGTCGTGTTCGTGCGCCAGCAAGGTGGCTTCCAGCGTCGCCGCGGCGAGGATTTCCAGGTTGCGGCGGCCGAGTTCCGGGTTGGCGTATTTCGAGGCGATCACCTCGCCCTGCTCGGTGATGCGGATCTGGCCCTGCACCGCGCCCTGCGGCTGGGCGAGTATCGCCTGGTAGCTGGGGCCGCCGCCGCGCCCGACCGAACCGCCGCGGCCGTGGAACAGGCGCAGCGTGATGCCGTGGCGGGCGAACACTTCGGTCAGCGCGATCTCGGCGCGGTACAGCGCCCAGCCCGAGGTGAGGAAGCCGCCGTCCTTGTTGCTGTCGGAATAACCCAGCATGCATTCGTGCAGGGCGCCGCGTGATCCGAGCAGCCGGTTGTAGAGCGGGATCGAGAGCAAGCGGTCCATGGTCGGGCCGGCATTGGCGAGGTCGCCGATGGTCTCGAACAGCGGCACGATGTTCACGTCCAGCGCGTGTTCCAGCGGCCGCAGCAGGCCGACTTCCTTGAGCAGCACGGCGACTTCGAGGATGTCCGAGACGCCGTCGGTCTTGGAGATGATCACGTTCTCGATCGCGGCGCGGCCGAAGCGGCGGTGGATGCTCTGCGCGGTGTGGAAGATCGCCAGCTCGCCGCGTGTTTCGTCCGAATAGTTGACGCCGGGCGCAGTCAGCGGCCGCGGCGTGGCGAGTTCTTCCAGCAGCAGGGCGATGCGCCCGTTCTCGTCCAGCGCCAGATAGTCGGTGCCGGGGTTCGCGATGGCCAGCAGTTCGGCGACGGTGCGCGCATGGACGTCGGAATTCTGCCGCAGGTCGAGCGGCGCCAGGTGGAAGCCGAAGATGGCGACGGCATGGCGCAGGCGGCGCAGGCGGCCGCGCCCGAGCAGGCCGCACTTGTGGCCGAGCAGCGAGCGATGCAGCACGTCGAGGTCGGCGGCGAACTCGGCGGCGCTGGCATAGGGCTCGGCCGCGCCGACGGCGTGGCGCGGCGCTTCGAGGCCGTCGAGCAGCAGCGCGGTCGCCGCCAGCCGCGCATAGAAGCCGGCGATGGCGCGACGATAGGGTTCGTCGAGGCGATGCGGGCTGCGGTCGGGCGACAGTTCCGCGAGGCGCATCAGCTCGACGTCGGGCACCTCGATCAGCGAGGTGGTGGTCGACAGTTCCGCGCCGAGCTGATGCAGCTGTTCCAGCAGGTAGCCGATGGCCTTGCGGCTTTGCGCGCGCATCGCGGTTTCCAGCACCTCGGCGGTGACGAAGGGATTGCCGTCGCGGTCGCCGCCGATCCAGGAGCCGGGGCGCAGGTAGGGCGGCAGTTCCGCCGGGCCCTGCTCGCGCCAGCCGGGGATGGCCTGCGCCAGATGGTCCTCGCTGGCGTTGTAGAGGCGCGGCAGTTCGCGCAGGAAGGTCATGTCGTAGAACGACAGCGCGTTGTTCACCTCGTCCATGACGGACAGCTTGGCCCGGCGCAGCATGCGCGTCTGCCACATGCGCAGCACGGCGCGGCGCAGCGCCTCGTCGTGCTCGGCCTGCTCCTCGGGCGACAACTCGGTGCGGTCGCGCTCGTCGAGCAGGCGCGCGATCTTCCACTGGCAGTCGAGGATGCTCTTCCTCTGCACTTCGGTCGGGTGCGCGGTCAGCACCGGGCGCACCTGGGCGCTGGCGAAAAAGGCGGCGAGTTGCTTCGCGTCGATGCCGGCCTTCTGCGCGCGGGCCAGCGAATGCGCCAGGCTGCCCTCGCGCGGCGCGGCGCCGGCGCGCGCGTAGGTGCGGCTGCGGCGGATGTGGTGCTGGTCCTCGGCGATGTTGGCGAGGTGCGAGAAATAGCTGAAGGCGCGCACCACCATGTTGGTCCGCTCCCGCGGCAGTTCGCGCAGCACCGCGTCCATCTCGCCGCGCGCCGCGCGGTCGTCGTCGCGGTGGATGCGCAGCGCGAGCTGGCGGATATGCTCGACGCGATCGAAGACCTCGGCGCCCTCCTGTTCGCGCACCGTGTCGCCGAGCAAACGCCCGAGCAGGCGGATGTCCTCGCGCAGCGGCTGGTCCTTGTCGGTGTTCGAGTCCATGGTCATTGGCGGGCTTTCAGTCGATCGCGGCTTTCCTCGATCGCGCGGTCGAGGTAGGCGCCGTAGAAGTCGGCCAGGCGATAGCCGACGATGGATTCGGCAAGCTGCGCGCCGTCGGGGCCGTGGAACATCACGGTCGGCGCGAAGCTCGCCTGCATCTGTTTCGAAAAGTCGGCGCTGGTGGTACGGCGCCCGGCGAAATCCACCAGCGGCGTGGCGCGGTCCATGTGCAGTTCGCGTATCACGGCCGGCGTCGCCGGGTTGCGCGACAGGGGCCCCAGGTGTTCGCGGCGCAGTTTCGCGCACCAGCTGCAGTCGTCGCGGCTGTAGAGCACCACCAGCGGCACGCCGCGCGCGGCGGCCTGGCGCGCCTCGGCGGCGAGGTCGCGGGCTTCGGTCAGGGCCTCGGCCGGCGGCTTGGCCAGGGCGGGCGTCGCGTTGAAACACAGGGCGGCGGCGAACATGCCGGCCAGCCGGATCGGGAAGGACATGGGCGATTTCCTTGGCGCTGGGGGATGGGAAATCCTACCCGTGCCGATGTCGGCGGCAATCACTGTCTTCGATCGTCCGATCAGTGGTGCAGGATGCGGGCGAGGAAGGTCCGCGCCCGGTCGCTGGCCGGGGCGTCGAAGAAGGCGCCGGCCGGCGCGTCCTCGACGATCTCGCCGTGGTCCATGAACACCACGCGGCGCGCCACCTTGCGCGCGAAGCCCATCTCGTGGGTGACGCACATCATGGTCATGCCCTCCTGCGCCAGTTCGACCATGACGTCGAGCACCTCGCCGATCATCTCCGGGTCCAGCGCCGAGGTCGGCTCGTCGAACAGCAGGCAGATCGGGTCCATCGCCAGCGCCCGCGCGATCGCCACGCGCTGCTGCTGGCCGCCCGACAGCTGGCCGGGGAACTTGTCGGCGTGCGCACGCAGGCCGACCCGGTCGAGCAGGCTCATGCCGCGCGCATCGGCCTCCTCGGCCTTGCGGCCGAGCACCCGCACCTGGGCCAGCGCGAGGTTCTGCCGCACGCTCATGTGCGGGAACAGTTCGAAATGCTGGAACACCATGCCGACCCGGGCGCGCAGCTTGGGCAGGTCGGTTTTCGGGTCGCCCACCGAAATGCCGTCGACCGCGATGCTGCCCTCGGTGAAGGGTTCGAGGCCGTTCACGCACTTGATCAGGGTCGACTTGCCCGAGCCCGACGGCCCGCAGACCACCACCACTTCGCCCTTGGCGACCTGGGTGCTGCAACCCTTGAGCACCTGGGTCGGGCCGTACCACTTGGAGACATTGCGGATTTCGATCACGGGACGGATACCTTCAGCGAACGATGGCGACGCGCTTTTGCAACTGTCGCACGGCGAGCGACAGGCTGAAGCAGATGGCGAAATAGATCAGGGCGGAGAGCACGATCATCTCCACCGGGCGATTGTAGTTCTTGCCCACCACGTCGGCGGCCTTGAGCATGTCCTTGGCGCCGATCGCATACACCAGCGAGGTGTCCTGGAACAGCACGATGGTCTGCGTCAGCAGCACCGGCAGCATGTTGCGCAACGCCTGCGGCAGCACTACGTGGATCATCGCCTGCGCCTGCGTCAGGCCCAGCGCATGCGCGGCATGCACCTGGCCGCGCGAGACGCTCTGTATTCCGGAACGCATGATCTCGCAATAGAAGGCCGCTTCGAAGGCGGTGAAGGTGATGATGGCCGAGACCTCGGCGCCGACCGGCTTGCCGGTCAGGTAGGGAATCACCAGGAAGAACCAGAGGATCACCAGCACCAGCGGCACCGAGCGCATCAGGTCCACATAGGCGCCGGCCACGCGCGACAGCGGCACGATCGGCGACAGCCGCGCCAACGCCAGCAGGGTGCCGAAGACGATGCCGCCGGTCATCGCGATCAGGGTCAGGCGCAGCGTGAACAGCAGGCCGTCGCGGATGAAAGGCAGGCTCGGACCCCACACCGAAAAGTCGAACTCACCCATCCCGGTTGTCCCAGCGCGCTTCGTGATTCCTGAAACACCTTGTTGGTTGGCTGGCAGCGCCGGGCGCCGGAGGTGGCAGGGGGCCGCCATTGCTCGTGTCACCCGGACCGGGCTGCGCCCGGCCCTCCTTCTTTACCTCGCCATGTCGGCCCCCTGCCACCCCCGGCGGGATACGGCCGCGGTTCCTGGCCGCCAAAAACCCACGGCGTATCCCGTTCGCGTAGCAGACGCCAAGTTTCATCCTAGCTTGTCCTCGCAATCAGGCCCGGCACGCGCGTGCGCGCCTCGATCCAGGCCATGCCGCGATTGGCGGTGAAGGCGCAGATGAAGTAGAGCAAGGTGACGGCGAGGTAGGTCTCGATGCCCTGCTCCGAATCCTCCTGCATCTGCCGCGCCTGGAAGGTGAGCTCCATGACGCCGATGGCAAAGGCGACCGAGGAATTCTTGAACACGTTCATGAATTCCGAGGTCAGCGGCGGGATCACGATGCGCAGCGCCTGCGGCAGGATCACGTGGCGATAAGCCTGCGGCAGGGTGAAGCCGAGCGCCAGCGCCGCGTCGCGCTGGCCGCGCGGCAGGCTCATGATGCCGGCGCGCAACTGCTCGGCGACGCGCGCCGAGGTGAAGAAGCCGAGGCACAGCGCGGCGGTGACGAACTCCTTGGCCGGCATCTCCTGCTTGACCCACAACGACCAGTCGCGCGGCAGGAACTCGGGCACGACGAAGAACCAGAGGAACATTTGCACCAGGAGCGGCACGTTGCGGAACAGCTCGACCCAGGCCGTGCCCAGCGCCACCAGAAAGCGCGACGGCGTGGTGCGCAGCGCGCCCACCGCGATGCCGATGGACAGCGCCAGCAGCCAGGCCGTCAGCGACACCGCCAGCGTCCAGCCGAGGCCGGTGATCAGCCAGTCGAGGTAGGTCTCGTCGCCCGACTTGACCTGCTCGCCGAAGATGCCCCAGTTCCAGTGGTAGTTCATGCGCCGAAGGCTGCCTGTCCCCGAATCGCCGTATCGTCAGCGCCGACTCTTAGCCTGAAGGACATTGTTTGCCGCGCTTGGTGATTATCGAGCGCAGCGAGCTGACTGGTAGCCTCCCCTTGAGGGGAGGATGGGAGGGGTGGGCCCATTTGCAAGCCCGATGCGTCGCAAAGGCTCCGCATCTCATGAAGTGGCGCGGTTCATCGGAGCAAAGGGCGCAGGGCTTACTTCTTGTTGAAACTCTCGGCGGGCGCGTCGCTGGGCGCCTTGATCAGCGCCTTCAGGGCTTCGCTCATGGGGAAATTGAGGTTCACGTTCCTCGGCGGGATCGGCGACATGAACCAGCGCGCGTAGAGCTTCTCCAGTTCGCCGCTCTTCATCAGGCCGGTGACGGTGTCATCGACCAGCTTCTTGAAGGCCGGATCCTCGCGGCGGAACATGATCGCGATCGGCTCGATGCTGAGCACCTCGCCGACGATGGCGTAGTCGGCCGGCGATTTGGCGCTGACGATGCGTCCGGCGAGCAGGTTGTCATCCATGACGAAGGCCACGGCGCGGTCGGTTTCCAGCATCAGGAAGGAATCGGCGTGGTCCTTGCCGTAGACCTCCTTGAAGTCGATGCCCTTGCCCTTCTCGTGGGCGCGCATCAGCTGCACGCTGGTGGTGCCGGTGGTGGTGGCCACCGGCTTGCCGCCCAGCTGGCTCAGGCTGGTGATGCCGGAAGCCTTCTTGACCGCCATGCGCACGTTGGTGACGAAGGTGGTCGGCGCGAAGGCGACCTGCTTCTGGCGCGCCTCGTTGTTGGTGGTCGAGCCGCACTCGAGGTCCACCGTGCCGTTCGCCACCAGCGGGATGCGGTTCTGCGAGGTCACCGCCTGGTGCTGCACCTTGAGGTTCGGCAGCTTGAGTTTCGCCTTGACCGCATCCACGATGCGGTTGCAGACGTCGATGTGGTAGCCGACGGGCTGCTGCTTCTCGTCGAGGTAGGACAGCGGGTCCGATGATTCACGGATGCCCAGCGTGATGCTGCCGCTGTCCTGTACCTTCTTCAGCGTGCCTGTCTCTTGCGCCAGCGCGGGCGCGGCCAGGGTGGCGAGGAACAGGGGGAACAACAGGCGGGTGCGAGGATGCATGGCGGTCTCCTTGGTCAGGCGTCGGTCAGGTGCTGTTGCTGCTGCAATGCCCACATCTGGGCGTACATGCCGTTGCGGTCGAGCAGCGCGCGGTGGCTGCCGCGTTCGACGATGCGCCCGGCGTCGAGCACCAGGATCTCGTCGGCGTTCATCACTGTAGACAGGCGGTGGGCGATGATCAAGGTGGTGCGGCCGACGGCGGCCTGTTCCAGCGCCGACTGGATGGCCTTTTCCGTCTTCGAGTCGAGCGCCGAGGTAGCCTCGTCGAAGATCAGGATCGGCGGATTCTTCAACAGCGCGCGCGCGATCGCCACGCGCTGCTTCTCGCCGCCGGAAAGCTTGAGGCCGCGCTCGCCGACGCGCGTGTCGTAGCCGTCGGGCAGGCGTTCGATGAAGTCGTGGATGTGCGCCGCCCGCGCCGCCGAGATCACGTCCTCGCGCGGGGCCGTGGGCCGGCCGTACTGGATGTTGTAGTAGATGGTGTCGTTGAACAGCACCGTGTCCTGCGGCACGATGCCGATCGCGGCGCGCAGGCTGGCCTGTTGCAGCGCGCGCAGGTCGGAGCCGTTGACCTTTACCGAGCCGGTGCTGGTGTCGTAGAAGCGGAACAGCAGGCGCGCCAGCGTGGACTTGCCCGAGCCGCTGTGGCCGACCACGGCCACCGTGCGGCCGGCGCCGACTTTGAAATCGACATCGAACAGGATCTGCCGGTTGGCCTCGTAGGCGAAGCCGACGTTGGCGAACTCGACCTCGCAGGGGCCGCTTTCACCGGCGGGGAACAGCGGACGCGCATCCGGCGCATCCTGGATTTCGCGGTTGCGGCCGAGCAGGCCGAACATGCGCTCGATGTCGGTCAGCGACTGGCGGATCTCGCGGTAGAGCACGCCGAGGTGGTTGAGCGGCATGTAGAGCTGGATCAGGAAGGCATTTACCAGCACGATGTCGCCCACCGTCATGTTGCCGCCGGCGACGCCGACCGCCGCGCGCCACATCATCAGCGTCACGCCGGCGGCGATGATCAGCGACTGGCCGAGGTTGAGCCAGGACAGGGAAATCTGGCTCCTGATCTGCGCCACCTCCCATTTCTGCATCTGTTCGTCGTAGCGGTCGTGTTCCCATCGCTCGTTGTTGAAGTACTTCACCGTCTCGAAATTGATCAGGCTGTCCACCGCGCGGATGTTGGCCGCCGAATCCAGCTCGTTCACCTCGCGCCGGATCTCGGTGCGCCAGTTGGTGACGACGATGGTGAAGATCACGTAGATCGTCAGCGTGGTGCCGGTGATCAGGGTGAAATCCCAGTCGTAGCGCGCGGCCAGTATGCCGATCACCAGCGCGATCTCGACCAGCGTGGGCAGTATGGAATACAGCGTGTAGCTGATCAGCGAGCCGATCGCCCGCGTGCCGCGCTCGATGTCGCGCGTCAGGCCACCGGTCTGGCGGTCCAGGTGAAAGCGCAGCGAGAGCGAATGCAAGTGCTCGAACACCTGCAGCGTGATGGTGCGCACCGCGCGTTGCGTGACGCGGGCGAAGAAGATCTCGCGCAGCTCGGTGAACAGCACCGTGGAAAAGCGCAGCGCACCGTAAGTCGCCAGCAGGCCCAGCGGCACCAGCAGCACCGCCTGTTGCAGCTTGCTGCCCGGCAGGGTGAAGCTGTCGATGATCTCCTTGAACACCATCGGCACCGCGACGTTGGTCAGCTTGGCCAGCAGCAGGCAGGCCAGTGCGAACACCACCCGCCACTTCCACGCCCACAGGTAGGGCAGCAGGGTCTTTACGGTTTGCCAGTCGTGGCGATTCTCGGGGATCGGCCCGGGCAGGGCCATGGTGGGAGGGCTGCGGCGCATCATGGTTTAGATTTTAACAACTTGGCGCGGCGTCAATTCCGGCTGGAACATTCCGCCGGCGAGCCTCAGACCTTGCCGGGCGTGCTCGGCGCCGGCGACGCCGCGCCGGTCCATTCCGTGGCCAGCCGGTAGCCTACCGCCAGCAGGGTCGGGCCGAGGAAGGCGCCTATCACGCCGAAGCCCAGCACGCCGCCCAGCACGCCGAGGAACACGATGGCGAAGGGCAGGCTGGCGCCGCGGCTGATGATGAAGGGCTTGATGACATTGTCCACGGTGCTGACCAGGAAGAAGCCCCAGGCCGCGACGAAGGCCGCCCAGCCAGGCTCGCCGCCCTGGAACAGCCAGATCGCCGCGCCGCCCCAGACGAGCGGCGGCCCCACCGGCACCACCGAGAGGAAGAAGGTGGCCACGCCCAGCAGCACGGCGCCCGGCACCCCGGCGATGCCGAAGCCGATCGCCGCCAGCACCCCCTGCGCCAGCCCGGTGCCGAGGATGCCGTAGATCACCCCGGTCACCGTGCCGCGCACGATGCCAAGCAGATAGGTCGCGCGGTCGCCGGCCAGGCGCTCCAGCGCCACCTGCAGTCGCGAAGCCAGCGCTTCGCCGTGCAGGAAAAAGAAGAAGGCGATGAACACCGAAACCGCCATGTCCAGGCTGCCCCTGGCCACCACGCCGCCGGCCGTCAGCGCCGCCGCCTGCGCCGGCTTGGCCAGCTTTTCCAGTTCGGCCACCAGCTTGTGCCCGTCGTGGGCGAAACCCTGCCAGTAGTCGTGGATCGGTTGTCCCACTACAGGCAGCGCCGCCAGCCAGGACGGCGCATCGGGCAGGCCGTTCCTCACCAGTGCGGCCGCCGCCCGGCCCAGTTCGGACGCGTTGCCGGCCATCGCCAGCGCCACGGCGACGATCGGCCCCAGCAGCACCACCGTCACCAGCAGCGTCATCAGGATCGCCGCCACAGCGCGCCGCCCGCCCACCGCGCGATCCAGCCAGAGGAAGGCCGGCCAACTGGTCGACGCCAGGATCGCCGCCCACACCAGCGCGGTGAGGAAGGGCCACAGCACCAGCACGCAGCCCGCACCGAGCAGGGCCAGGGCGAGGATGGGGAGGACGCGGTCGGAACTGAAATTCGGCATGGGGGTGGAGGGGTGAGGTCAGGCAGAGTACCGAGCCGCATTATGCGGCTTTCGCCAGCGGCTCTGCATGCCTTGGATTCCGCTGCGCGGGGTGGTAACGCCGGAATCCAGCAATGGCCGGTTTCGTCACCGTATCGCCGGCGCCGACTTTCTAACTTTGCGCTCACGGCAGCGCCAGGTTTCGCCCCGGCAGGCGGCCTACTTTCTTGTTCGCGCAAGAAAGTAGGCCGCGCTCCGCGCCTCCCCGGCCCTGCGGGCGGAGGGCCCGCCGGAGTCTCGCCTGTTCGCGCGGCACAGCGCCAATAAATTGGCCACGCGAAACCCCGCGCTCACCCCTCGCTGCGGAAGGCCCGCCGGGCCGGTCGCTAAACCAGCCGGCCAAAAAGCGGCAGTCGTCGGACAACGCGACCGGACTTCCACCGGCGGACCATCCGCGCTCGGTGGCTCAGAGGGGAAGGCAAACCGTCGCGCGTGCCACCACGCCCTTGCGGAAATGCCGGATAAATCGTCTAATCCAATTCAGCTAAAGCGCGCCGGTACCGGGTCCCAATTTTAGGCGCTACTAAAAATGGACAACATGCTGATGAAATGCTGTTTTTTTGAATCCTGGAAGTGGAAAGCGGCGCGTTTGATGGGTTGTTTACCATCATTTAGGCAGCCGACTTTAAGTTAGGACTTTGACATGCATCAATTTCCTCCGCTTCCGTTTTCCCGAATGGGTGAAGCAGACGTGCGCGAAGAAGTCCTCGCGCCGCTCGTTCGTTTGCTTGGGTATCGCACTGGCACGAAGTTCGATGTTATCCGCGAACAATCCCTTCGCTATCCCAAGGTCTTTCTTGGCCGCAAAAACCCAAAGAGGGATGCCGAGTTGCGGGGTAAAGCTGACTACATTTTGGAGGTTGCCGGTCATGCCCGATGGGTGCTTGAGGCAAAAGCACCCGGAGTTGAGATTGACATCGACTCGATTGAACAAGCGTGGACCTACGCTAATCACGCTGAAGTACGAGCAGTCTACTTCGCGCTCTGCAATGGCTCAGAACTCAAGGTCTTTGCTACACAAGCTGCTCCATCCGTCGGTGCATTCCTAACTGTCGCCTACGAAGAGTTGGAAAAAAAATTTCCTCAGATTGAAAATGTATTGGGGCCAAACGCCATTGGAAGAGACTTTCCGCATCAACTAGCCGTTGTGGGTCAGCCATTGGGGCCTGGGCTCAGGGCATTTGCTCGCGTTGCTAGCGGAATGATTGTTTATCAAAAGAGCACGCTACCTCAGCCGATGCTTAGTCAAATGCAAGTTGCCATTGTCGATGGCGCGGTCGAGCGCGACGAACAAGGGCACCTCGTCGCTTATCTCCGCACTCAATCACCACTTCGGTCATTCCAAGAATTGAATGAAAGCCTCGGCCTAGACGGGTTCGAGATGACTTCCACCCAGACAGAAATATCGTTAGATCCAGCGAACCCGACCGAGTTTCTCTATCAAGCCGTAGTGACGCTCCCCGAAGGATGCGAGTCGTTGGATACGGCGACTTGGAAGAAAGTCAAACTCCCGTACACGATGCAATTCGAAGTCATCTCGCGCGCGATTGGAAGCCTTACAGATCAGACCTTCCGTGGCCGATTTATCTCCGAAATGCGCATTCTCAATAACGCACTACCACCTGTTGTAACAGAAGGTGAGTTCTTTGTTCGTCTTGCCTAGTCCTAACCCTGCGGTCGACCCCGTTCCCTTCGGTCACTGGACGCTGCGCGATGAAGCCGCGCAGCGCCGGTCACCTTGAACGTTGAGCCTCTCAATCATGAGCTTCGCCGCCGTCCGTTGCTGCTGGTATTCCTCCGCTGTTTCGGTGGCGGTTCGCGTGTTTGTTTCGCCGTGTCGCCAGCGCCGACTTTTCGTGTCACAGGTTGCGCTCACGTGAAAACGCTCGTGTGGTCGCTCGTGCTACTTATCAATCTCGCAGTCGCTATAGCGTTCACTCCCTCCGTGTTTGAGGGTGACATCCCGGCCCAGTCGCGCGCTATTGGAATTGTTATTGGCTTGCTGTTTCTCGCAATCTGCGGCTTTCTCATTGCAGCTCGTATCTGCCGCTTGCCGCCCTGGGGCCGTTTAGGCATGAAGCTGCTTTGCTCGGCCATCCCGCTTTCGTGGCTACTTGGGTCACTCGACCACGGCATGATTTCCGGGCTTGAGTTTCTCTCTCTCATCTTTGCGGCTTCTCTTGGCTGGGGTTCATGGCGTGCGTTCCTGCTTTTTCCCCCGAGGCCCAACCCGTCGCTCCAGGGGGCGCTGCGCGATAAAGGCGCGCAGCGCCCCTGACCTTGAACGTTGGGCCCGCAATATCGCCTTTCTGCCCTTGGAGACAAACTCATGAAGCGCATCAAAACGTTTCGTCATTCCGCTGCACTTTTTGCCTTTGCCATTCTCGGCACTTCAGTTGCAGCGGAGTTGACCGGCGTTCCCAACAGCCTTTCGGGGCGGTGGAGCGATCCGAATGGAAGCGCAAATCAAGCCGTTTCGTTGAGCATCGACTCCGCGAACGGCACAGGGAAGCTCACCGTGTGGTCAAACAATTCCTCCTGCACCATCAGTGGAGCGCCTGCGACCGTGACGAAGGAAGGTAACAAGATCACGGTCATAGTTTCAAAGGAATACTCAAACCCTTGCCGCGACAATGTATCGATGGTGCTCAACAAGAAAGATGGTGTCGAAGAATACGAAGGTGAAATCCGTCAAAACGTTCCAGGCTATCCAATTCTCAAGGTGAAGCTCAGCCCGTGACTCTTGGCCTGCGCCCAACCCATCAATCCACCGGAGCTGCGCAAGAAGCCGCGCAGCGGATAGCTTAGGTAGCTTAGGGGTCAGCGTCTTTTGACTTTCCGCTCTTGTTCGGGTTCCGAGGCATTTGCGTAAGGTGGGGACAAAAGGCACACAGCGGCGTAAGCTGGCGCCATGAAGCCGTTTCGCTGGAGTCCGGAGAAGAACCAGACCGTCAAGGCGGAGTGGGGCATTTTGTTCGAGAGCATCGTCATCTCGATCGAGGGTGGCGGATTGCTGGACATCCTGGCTCATCCGAACCAGGCGAAATACCTCAGGCAGCGCGTTTTCGTGGTCGCCTGCGACGACTACGTTTTTTTGGTTCCGTTTGTCGAAGAGGAAGACTGGTTTTTCCTCAAGACCGTGATCCCGAGCCGCAAGGCAACACGAGACTATTTGAATCGAGGTGAAGCCGATGCCGAAGATTGATGCCTACGAACATGAAGTGCTGGCCGCCTTCGAGAAAGGCCAGCTGAAGTCTGTTGCGACGAAGGCCGAGCTTGCCAAATTCAAGGCAGCCGCGCGCGCTACGGGTATCAAGGACCGCCGGGTCAACATCCGCCTGTCCTCCGGTGATTTGAGCGACATTCAAGTCAGGGCGCTTGAAGAGGGTGTGCCGTACCAGACGCTCATTGCCAGTGTTCTTCACAAGTACGTCACGGGCCGCCTGGCGGAGCCGCGCGCGACCAAACAAACCGGCCGCCCTGCGACAAAGCGGCGCGCGGCGTCTGCCGGTTGAATGTTCGCAATGGCCACCCGGAATACGGATCCGGCTGGTCTTCAGTGAAATTGGCGCAAGAGTCATTCGGCTTCCCGGGGCGCCGAGCCGCAAAAAGTCGGCGCCGGCTACACGGCACGCGGTGAGGTTTTCGCGTGCCGCGGGCGGACGCTGTCTATACTCGGGGTCGTGATCGCGTTCGCCGGCGGCGAAATCGCGCGGTCGTCCGTCCTGCCATTCCATTCAAAGGCACTGCCATGCACCCTATCCACGACGTGGATGTCCTCCTCCTGATGTCCACCGCGCTCGCCACCAAGCGGCGGCCGGCGGAGCTCGTGGAGATCATGGCGGCGATGCACCTGCTGCACGGTTCGATCCCGCTCGACGTGGATGTCGCCGCGGCCTTCGGGCGGCTGTCCACGCAGGGGCTGCTGGCCGAGGAGGCCGGCGGCTACACGCTGACGCCGCAGGGGCTGGAGCTGATGGGCGGCGTACGCAACAAGCGCAAGGCGGAAACGGCGGAGCGCCTGCTGGCCATTCGCGAGCAGCTTGCCGATTACCGGCCGCGGGCCGAGGGGCTGCCCATCCATCTGGCGACGGAGGCGGTCGGCGCCGCGATCCTCGCGCACCGCAACTTCCTCAAGGCCCCGGGCCGCAACATGCTGGTGCCGAAGCCCAAGGCCGCCACCGACAAGCCCAGGCCGCCCGGGCAGTGGCGCCGGCTCGACGGCGGAAAGCGGGCCAGGCGCTGAGCTGAACAAGCTGCGGCGGCAGGGTGGAAATCGCCCGGTTCTGGCTTGACTATTTTCCAGTTGATTGGAAAATAGTCTTGACTTTCTTCCATTCGACTGGAAAATAGTCAAAATGGAACGCGCACTTGCCCCGCTCATCAAGGCCGACCTGGAACGCAAGATGGTCTTCTTGTCAGGCCCCCGCCAGGCCGGCAAGACCACGCTGGCGCGTGCCCTGGCGGCGGCCTGGCCGAATGCGCAGGTGCTCAACTGGGATGTCGCGGCGGATCGGCGCGTGATGCTCGACCAGAGCTGGTCGCCGGCGGCCGGGCTGGTCGTGTTCGACGAGCTGCACAAGATGGCGGGCTGGAAGGCGTGGCTGAAGGGGGTGTACGACGGCCGCCGCGAAGGACAGGCGATGCTGGTTACCGGTAGCGCGCGGCTGGATACCTTGCGCCAGGCCGGCGAATCGCTGGCCGGGCGCTACTTTTCCTGGCGCCTGCATCCCGTCACGGTGAAGGAATGGGTGGCGATTTCGGGCGACACTCCCGAGGCGGCGCTGGCACGCATCCTCGAACGCGGCGGTTTCCCGGAGCCCTTCCTGGCCGGGGAGGCGGTGGATGCGGAGCGCTGGCGGACACTGTACCTCGAAGGCATGATCCGCGACGACATACTGGAGTTTTCGCGCGTGGCCGAGATTCGCGCGATGCGCGTGTTTGTCGACATGCTGAGGAGCCGCGTCGGGTCGCCGTTGTCGCTGGCTTCGCTGGCGCGCGACCTGCAGATATCGCCGACCACGCTGGGCCGTTACCTCGAAATCCTGGAGGCTTTGCACATCGTGTTCACGGTGCGGCCCTTCCACCGCAACATCGCGCGCGCCTTGCTCAAGGAACCGAAGGTGTATTTCTTCGATACCGGCCTGGTGCAGGGTGACGACGGCGTCCGCTTCGAAAACGCCTGCGCCACGATGCTGCTGCGCCACGCCCACTTCCTGCAGGATTCCGCGGGCCGCGCCATGAGCCTGAATTATGTGCGCGACAAGGAAGGACGCGAAATCGACTTCGTCCTCTGCGAAAGCGGCGAGCCCCTCGGCTTCGCCGAATGCAAGCTTAGCGATCCGGTGGTGCCGCCGTATCTGGCGGCCATTGCCGAACGCTTCCCGGGTGCCGGGGCAAACCTGCTTGTGCGCCACCTGCGCCAGCCGGAACTGCGCGGGCGCGTGGCCGTGGAGCGCGCGGCAGACTGGCTGGCGCAACTGGCGGCCTGAGTTTCAGGCCCCGCTTACAGCTGCGCTTCCTGGTAATCCAGCAGTTCCTCCTGGTGGCGCATGACTTCGTCGCCGATCGCGTTCTCGCGCCAGAGGCGGATCAGTTCGCGGCGCTCGGCGTCGATGGCGATGCGGCGCAGCGCGGCCAGCAGCCTGTCGCGCTCGGTTTGCTCGAGGCCTTCGGGCGCGGCCAGCGCGACGCGTTCGGCGATTTCGGCGCGCAGCAGGTCGGCCCATTCCGGCGGCGCCTTGGCCTGCGCCAGGTGGGCGTCGACAGCGTTGATCGCCGCGGTGCTCATCGCCGAGCGCACCAGGCGCTGCTCTTCGGCCATGCTCCAGTCGGAACCGACCTTCAGCTTGCGGATCAGCGGCGAGAGCGTGAGCCCCTGCCCTACCAGCGTGGCGGCGATGAGGAAGAAGGTGAGGAAGATGATCAGGTCGCGCGCCGGAAAAGGCTGGCCGTCGGGCAGCGTGGCCGGCAGCGCCAGCGCGGCGGCGAGCGAGACGATGCCGCGCATGCCGCACCAGCTGATGATGCCCAGCTCGCGCCGGCGCAGGGGCGGCGCCTGCTTGCTCGCCAGTCCGGGCAGCCAGCGCGGCAGGTAGGCGGCCGGGTAGACCCAGGCGAAGCGCACCACGACGGCGACTACGGTGATCGCCGAACCCATCAGCACCAGCTGCGCCAGGGAGTAGCGGCCCAGGGTGTCCATCACCTCGGACATCTGGATGCCGATCAGGATGAAGACCAGGCTGTTGAGCATGAACACCAGCACGTTCCACACCGAGCGCGCCATGATGCGCATTTCGGCGGAGACGATCTCGGGCGCGTAGCGGCCGCGCACCAGGCCGGCGGCGACCACGCCCAGCACGCCGGAAACGTGCAGCGATTCGGCGGCGATGTAGGCGACGTAGGGGATCGCCAGCGCGGTGATGACCTCGATGAAGGGATCGCCCAGGCGCTTGTGGATTTCGATGAAGACAAAGCCCAGCACGATGCCGATCAGCACGCCGCCGACCGATACCAGGGCGAACTGCAGCGTGGCGTCGCTGAAAGGGAAGGCGCCGGTCAGCACGGCGGCGATGGCCAGCTTGTAGATGACCAGGCCCGAAGCGTCGTTCACCAGGCTTTCGCCTTCGAGGATGGTCACCAGGTGGCGCGGGATGTTGAGCCGCGAGAGGATGGTGGTGGCGGCCACGGCGTCCGGCGGCGAGACGATGGCGCCCAGCACGAAGGCGGCGGCCCACGGTACCGAGGGCACCATCAGTTTGAGCGTGAGGCCGACCGCCAGCGTGGTGGCGATCACCAGCCCTATCGCCAGCAGGCTGATCGAGCGGATGTGGGTCTTGAAGTCGCTCCACGATGTCAGCAGCGCGGCCTGGTAGAGGATGGGCGGCAGCACCACGACGAGGATCAGCTGCGGGTCGAAGGGGAACTGCGGCAGCCTGGGAATCAGGCCCAGCAGGGCGCCGCCGACCACCAGCGCGATCGGGTAGGGAAACTTGAAGTGGCGCGCCAGCCAGCCCAGGGCGACGGCGCAGATCATCAGCAGCAGTACGAGTTCGAGCAGCAGCATCGGGTGGATCGTCGGTTCGGCCGGGGACGCGGGTTCGTTTCGGCAGGGAGCCGAATCCTAGCAGCCTGTCGGACTTTAGGCGTGGGTGCGACGGTATCTGTTTTGGATGCAGCGCAAGGCGCGCCGACGACGCTTTGGCGCCCCCCAAGCAAGGCGGCGCAACGCCGCGATGCGCCAAAACTGATGCCGTCCCGAAGGGTTGTCGCCCAACCGGGCGTCTGCGGCGTTGCACCGCTTGGCAATGGAACAGCCATTGCCTGCGCGGCGCGCCTTGCATCCATCCCGGTTGGGCGGCAACGCATCCCGCGCCTAAAGTCCGACAGGCTGCTAGCCTTGTTGGGCCGTTTTGCGCTTGCGCCGGCGGAAGTTTTTCGCGGCGCCGGCGCTCGTCGCTAGACCCCGAGCTTTTGCCGCAAGGCTCGCAGCGAATTGAGGGCGTCGTCGAAGGCGAAGCGCCGGATGTCGCCCGCGAGCTTTTCGAAGTCGCCGGCAAGGGCAAGCTTCAGCGCGTCGCCGTGGGTGTCGAGCAGTTCGATCGAGGCCGTGTCACCCTGCTCCAGCAGCGCTTCCAGCGTGCCCAGCAGGGATTGCAGCGTGGCCCGGTCGCGCGCGCCGCCGGCGTCCGTGGCGACGGGTGCGACGGGCGGCAAGGCGGCCGCGAGCGGGGGAAACTCCAGCCGGATCGCGGTCATCTGCTGCAACAGCCGCGATTCGACGCTCTCCGAGTCCGTTTCCACATGGAGGATCTCCTCCAGGTCGCGCGCCATCCTGGCCAGGCGGTTGGCGCCCAGCGTGGCCGCCGCGCCCTTCAGCGTGTGCGCCAGTCGCAGGGCGGTGGGCCGATCGCCGGCGGCGAGGCTGGTCTGCAACGCGGCCATGTCGTCCGCATGGCTCTCGGCGAAGCGGCGCAGCAGGTCCAGGTACTTGGCACCGTTGCCGCGCACCATGGAAAGGCCCTGCTCCACATTCAGGCCCGGCAACCCGGCCAGGTGTTCCAGTGCCGCGGTCAGCGTCGTATCGGCCGGCGAGGGCGGGGCCACGACAGGGGCGGCAGCGGGCTGCCTTGCCTCCGGCGCGGCTCCCTTTGCGGCGGGCACCAGCAGCCACCGCAGCAGGCTGGCGTAAAGCGCGTCGGGCTCCACCGGCTTGACGATGAAATCGTTCATGCCTGCGGCCTGGCAGGCAGCGCGATCCTCGTCGAAGGCGTTTGCGGTCATCGCCAGGATCGGCGTCCCGGCGTGTTCCGGAATGCCGCGGATGGCGCGCGTGGCATCGAGGCCGTTCATCACCGGCATCTGGATGTCCATCAGCACGAGGTCATAGTGCCGGGCACGCGCAAGCTCGACCGCTTCCTGGCCGTTGGCCGCCAGATCGACCGCGAACTGAACGCCGTGCAGGAGTTCCAGCGCCACTTCGCGATTGATCGGATTGTCCTCCACCAGCAGCAGCCGCGCGCCCATGTGGTGCAGCCGCAGCGCATCCTCGGCGCTCTCGGATCCCGCGACCGTCTCGGCGGGTGCCAGGCCATGACCCGGGCGGAAGTGCGCGGTAAACCAGAACTTGCTGCCGACGCCGGGGCTGCAGTCGGCGCCGACTTCGCCCCCCATTATTTCCACCAGGCGCCGGGTGATCACCAGTCCGAGGCCGGTGCCGCCGTAGCGCCGCGAGCTCGACGCATCGACCTGCTCGAAGGCGTGGAACAGGCGCGCCAGTTCGTCGGCGGCGATGCCGATGCCGGTGTCCTCGACCTCGAAGCGCAACAGCAGGTCGTCTTCGGTCTGATCCAGCAGCTGCGCGCGAATCGACACGGATCCCCGTTCGGTGAACTTCACCGCGTTGCTGGCATAGTTGAGCAGGGACTGCGCCAGGCGGGTGGGGTCGCCGCGCAGCCAGTGGGGAACCTCGTCGTAGTCGAAGCGGATGCGCAGCCCCTTGGCTTGCGCCGTCGCCGAAATCATCGAATGGACATGGTCCATCACCGCGACCAGGGAAAAATTCTGGTCGTCGAGGTGCAGCTTGCCGGCCTCGATCTTCGACAGGTCGAGGATGTCGTTGATGATCGCCAGCAGGTGCTGGCCGGCCTGGCTGATCTTGTCCAGCCTTTCCTTCTGCTTGGGCGTCGCGCCGGAATGCAGCAGGTGGGTGAGCCCGAGCACGGCATTCATCGGTGTCCGGATTTCGTGGCTCATGTTGGCCAGGAACTGCGTCTTGGCGTGGTTGGCAGCTTCGGCGGCGTCCTTCGCCAGAGAGAGTTCGCTGGTGCGTTCCTCGACCAGGTGTTCGAGGTCGTGCCGGTACTTTTCGAGTTCGGCTTCGGCCTTCTTGCGTTCCGTGATGTCGCGCACGATCTGCGAGGCGCCGATCATCCTGCCGCCGGAATCGAGGATGGGCGACACGGTGAGCGAAACCGGGATGCGCCTGCCGTCGCGCGCCAGGCGTTCGGTTTCCTGGTGATTGATCCCGCTGCCGGCCAATATCGAGGCGATCATTCTCCGCTCTTCGTCGACGCGGTCGGCCGGCACCAGGATGGAAATCGACTTGCCGAGCACTTCGCCGGCGGTGTAGCCGAGGATCTTCTCGGCCGCCCGGTTCCAGCTGGTGATCACCCCGTCCAGCGTCCGGCCGATGATGCCGTCATCGGAGTGCTCGACGATGGCGGCCTTCAGCATCTGCTCCCGGCGCAGGCCGTCTTCGGCTTCGTCGAGCTGGATCCGCTGCAGGGTCTGCTCGACCAGCGTCTGGTAGGCGCGCACCCCGGCATAGACGGAAACGAAGATGCGGTCCGC
The DNA here is from genome assembly GCA_016235805.1 of Rhodocyclales bacterium. GTDB lineage: Bacteria > Pseudomonadota > Gammaproteobacteria > Burkholderiales > Rhodocyclaceae > Sulfuritalea. The sequence continues at coordinate 6,185 of JACRIY010000022.1, read as the reverse complement.
CGTCAGTTCGGACTTGAGGCGGTAGCCGTCGATCTCGTAGTTGGCCACGACTTCCCGTTGCGGGGCGTAGCCCGGCTGCCCGGTGACCAGCACGATGCGCACCATGCGGTTGCACAGCTCCTGGCGCACGTGGCGCACCAGTTCGAGGCCGGCATCTTCGGTTTCCATGACGACGTCGAGCAGGATCAGGGCGATGTCCGGCTCGCGGGCAAGGATCGCCTTGGCTTCCTCGGCCGAATGCGCATCGATCAGCTGCAAGGGTATGCCCTCGACCATCATGTCCTGCATGGCCAGGCGCAGCACGGCATGGATGTCGGGCTCGTCGTCGACCACCAGCACTTTCCAGTGCCCGGATGCGCGCGCTTCGGCGTCGTCGGGTTCGGGGGCGAACAAGGTGGTGAATTCGTCGGATTCTGCTGGCGCGCTCATAGAGGCACCTCGATGTGAAATTGGGCGCCCTTGTCCGGCTCGCTGGTGCAGGTGATGCTGCCGCCGAAACGATGGGTGACCAGGTTGTATACCAGATGCATGCCAAGCCCCATGCCATTCTGCATGTCGGTGGTAAAGAAAGGATCGAAGATGCGCGCGCGCGCCGTTGCCGTCATGCCGCATCCGTCATCCGCATAGTCGATCCGCAACCGAGTGGCGTTGGCGGTGACGTCGATTGCGATGTGCCCGCGGTCGCGGTTCCTGAATCCGTGTTGCAGCGAATTGGCGACCAGGTTGGACAGGATGCTGGTCCAGTCGGCGGCCACGCTTTCGATTTCGAGGGCCTCATCGCAATCGAGCGCGACCTCGATGTTGCGGGCGGCCAGTTGTTCGCCCTGGGTGGCAAGGATGTCCCTGAACATCGCGCCAAGCCGGCAGCGGCGCTTTTCCGGCAGCTTGCCCTGCACTGCGACCTGGCGAAAGGCGTCGATCAGCGCTCCGATGCGTTCCAGGTTCGCGCGGATCAGGCTGGCCTCTTCCTGCGCCGCACCGAGGTAGGAGGTGAGGTCGGATTGGGTCATGTGGCGCTCGGCGAAGCGCAGGGCGAGCCCGGCGGACTGTTTTTCCAGTATCGATGCGGCAGCCAGGCCGACACCGACCGGCGTATTGATTTCATGGGCCACGCCGGCGACGAGGACGGCGAGCGAGGCCATGCGTTCCGCCTCCACCAGTTGCTTGTGGGTGCGCGCATTGTCGATGGCCAGCGCGCAGACGCCGCTGATCGCCAGCGCCAGGTTGAGGTAGCGTTCGCGGTACTCGGGAAAGGCGAGGCCGTCGACCGCGATGAGGCCCAGCCTGTGCTCGCCGTGGGCGATGCGCAGCATGAAGCCCTTGCCGGAAGGGGTCCAGGCCCAGGGTGAGCGCAGTTCGTCGAGCGCGGCGAACACCTCGTCCGGGACGCGCGGATCGGCCAACGGCTGCTCCTGCTCGACCCTCAGGTAATGCCAGGTATCGGGCGCGAAGAGCATGCGGAACACGTCCTCGATGGCGGCGATGGCTTCGGCTTCCTCGCGCGCCTTGGCCAGTTGCGCCAGAAGATCCATGGCCGACACCCGGTCGGCCAGTTCGCGCTTGTGGTGCCGTTCGGCGTCGTCGCGCTGGTTGCGCTCCTCGGCCAGTCGCCAGGCCAGGACCACCGGCGCCAACAGCAGGCGAACGCGGTCGAGTCCGACCGCGATGCGCTTTGCGGGCAGGCCGACGGCAAGCGCCAGTTCGGCCAGTTGCGTCTTGGCCTCGGTATCGATGCCGGTGTCGAGCAGCACCAATTTGCGCGCAAAGTCCTGGAAAAAGCCGCCCGCGGTTTCCGGGGTGAATCCCATCTCGACGATGCGTTCGCGCCAGTTCGCGAGCCAGCCCGGCGTCAGCAGGTAGCCGCCTTCACCGATGGCTTCGCTCACCAGTGAGGGATCGGCGACGAGGTTGAAGCATTGTTGCTGCGGCATCAGCTTGATCGGCGGGAAGCCGGCGGGCGGGTCGCCCAGGCCCTGCAGGCAGGCGCGACCGAGTACCGCCAACTGCGTGCAATCGTCGGGCAGCAGCGTGCGCAGTTCATCCCAAGCGAGCGGCGGGCGTCCGCAACGGGCCGGGAACGCCACCGCGCTGACGTCGGTCCAGCCTTCGGCGCTTACGGCGGCATCCACTTCACGGTGGAAGTTGTGGCAGGCAAGGATGCAGTGCCGGGCGGACATGATGTCGTTCAGGTCGGGCCGGGATCGGTCCAGTCCTGCACCCAGTCGAGCGGATAACGTCCCCAGCGGTCGACCGCTTCGCGGATCGCCAGAAGGGTCTCATCGGCGACCTGGAAGGGAATCTCGCCGTGGTTGTCGGAGAGGATGAAGCCGCCGCCCGGACCCGCCGCGGCGATGGCGCGCTTGACCGCCAGCTCGGCGTCGGCCGGCGTCCAGCGCCGCATTTCGATGCCGTTAAGATTGCCCAGCAGGGTGACGCGTCCGGCGGCGGCCGCCTTGAGTCGGGCGAGGTCTTCCAGAATGCTGACGCCGACCACGGCGGTGCCGGTATCGGCGATGTCGCCAAGTATCGGCAGGCAGCGGCCGGATGCCATGTGGGTGGCGGTCGGGCCCTTGATCCTGGCCAGCGCGCGTTTCGCCACTTGTTGGCCGGTGGCGAGGTAGAGATCGCGCGGGATGTTGGTGGTCGAGGACACCGGATCGAAGTAGCAGATCGCGGTGGCGCCGGCGGCCAGCTGGGCGTTGGCCCAATTGACGGTGAACTCCTCGTTGGTTTGCATCAGCTTGAGGAAGCGGTCCGGCTGCTCGTGCATCAGCTCGATATAGCGGTCGAAGCCCATCTGCATCACCGGCAGCGAAAAGGGCGAGATGGCAACCGCGATGATCGGCACCCGGCCATCCAGGCGTTGCTTGAGCCCGGCGATGGTGTCCAGCACGCGCCGCAGGGCCGGCGACGATTCGACTTCCGGCGGACGCAGGCTGTCGATATCCTCCGGGCGGCGGATCACCGGCGGGCCGCACAGCGGGGGGCCGTCGGCGGAGAAGATGGTGTCGCCGCCCCAGGCTTCGATTTCGAGCGACGCGTAGAAGAAGGGATAGGCGCAATCGCTGCCGAATTTTTCGAGCAGGCGCATTTCGCCATCGATGACGTTCCCGGCGCTGGCGTAGTAGTCGCGCAACGACAGGCCGAGTTCCTTCGCGCCATGCATGTTGGCGAGCAGGAACAGCGGCACGCGGTCGGGCTCCTTGTGGCCCAGCGTGGTCAGCACGCGTTCCATGGAGTTCATGCCATCTCCCTCATCCAGGCGTCGACGATGGTGACCGCGTCGCCGGCGCTGCGGCCCATGCCATCGGCGCCGACTTCCCGCCAAAGTTCGCCATCGAAGAGGAAGGGAGCGCCGCCAACCGCAACCTTGATGTCCGAGCCACGGGCCTTGAGCTGGCTGCAGACATCGGCCACCTTGAGGGCGGAGGGCAGCATCAGCACCGAAACCAGCAGCACGCGGATCCTGTCGGCCAGCGCCCGTTCGACCAGTTCGTCGACGTCCATGCGGCCGTAGTCGAAGAGTTCGAAGCCGCTGGCGCGCATCACCGAATAGACGATGCGCTTGCCCAGCATGTGGTAGTCGTTGAGCAGCACGATCGCGGAACGGGGCTGGTGCTTGCGGTCCGGGTCGCTGGGCGGCAGCACGCGCTCTACCAGTTCCTCGCAGAAACGGCCGCCCATGTAGACCTGGGACAGGGCCACGCTGCCTTCATGCCAGGCATTGCCCATCTGCTCGAGGGCGGGAACGATGAGCTGCTCGACGGCCGCGATCGGCGAAACGCGTGAAAGTGCCTCCGCGAACAGGCTTTCGGCCCGGATGCGATCGAGCGATTCGAGTGATTCGCGGAACGGAGTGATCAGATCGGATAAGGACTGCGAGTTCATGGGTACCCCCCCCATCATGGTCTCAGACCGTAGCCCATCTGTTTATCCGTGAAATGCGCGGCCAACTGCGGAAACTACGTAGGCAGTCAGAGGAACCCGGGGATGAACCGAGGGTGCCCTCTAATTTCCCGCCGGCGGCTTGACACGCTTCAACCTCAAATGTCATGATTTAAACAATCGTTTGAAACTTTTGTTTGCCCGAGGTCCGCCAGCCCATGGAAATCGACACCCGCACCCGTATCCTTGATGCCGCCGAGCGGCTTTTTGTCCGGCATGGCCTCGACGCGACGACCTTGCGCATGATCACCGCCGAGGCCCAGGCCAACCTGGCGGCGGTGAATTACCACTTCGGCTCGAAGGAGGCGCTGATCGAGGCGGTGTTCCGCCGCCGCCTGACCTGGCTCAACGAGCAGCGCATTGCTGCGCTGACTGCGTTCGAAGCTGAAGCGAAGGGCGCACCGCTGAAGCCACGGCAGATCGTCGAGGCCTTTTTCGGCGTGGCGATCCGCATGGCGGCCGACAAGAACGGCGGCCAGACCTTCATGCGACTGCTCGGCCGCACCTACACAGAACCCACCGATTTCATCCGCACCTTCCTCGCCGACGAATACGCCGAAGTCATCGCCCGCTTCAAGGCGGCCTTCTTCAAGGCCCTGCCCGACGTACCGCAGGAGGAATTCCTCTGGCGCTTCCATTTCATGATGGGCGCGCTGTCCTACGCGATTTCCGGTGCCGATGCCCTGCGCCTGCTGGGGCCGATCGACGATTCCGACCCCGAGGCGCTGTATGCGCGGCTGATGAGCTTCCTCATCGGCGGCCTGCGCGCCCCCTTGCCCGAAGTATTAGCCAAACCCGCCAGGAAGCCGCGCGCCAATCGCGCCGCCTGACCCAAGGAGAACGCCATGACCTGGTTCCTCGTACTGATCGCTGCAATAGCCGCCGTGCTCCTGCTACCGCCGCTGCGTCGCGCGGTTCTTACCGGGCCGATCTTCGGCCTTTACAAGAAAATGTTGCCGGCCATGTCGCAAACCGAGCGCGAGGCGCTGGAGGCCGGCACCGTCTGGTGGGAGGGCGAACTCTTTTCCGGCAAGCCGGCCTGGGGCAAGCTTCTGGACTATCCGCAGCCGAAGCTCAGCGCCGAGGAGCAGTCCTTCCTCGACAACGAGTGCGAGGCGCTGTGCGCCATGTCGCACGACTGGGACACGACCCAGATCCACCACGACCTGCCGCCCGAGGTCTGGGCCTACGTCAAGGACAAGGGTTTCCTCGGCATGATCATTCCGAAACGCTACGGCGGGCTGGAGTTTTCCGCCTACGCGCACTCGGCCGTGGTGCAAAAACTGTCCACGCGCTGCTCGGCCGCCGCAGTTTCAGTCATGGTGCCCAACTCGCTTGGCCCGGCCGAACTGCTGCTGCACTACGGCACCGAGGAACAGAAGGACTACTACCTGCCGCGCCTGGCGAAAGGCCTGGAGATCCCCGCCTTCGCCCTGACCAATCCGCATGCCGGATCGGACGCGGCCTCCATCCCCGACCTCGGCATCGTCTGCAAGGGCCAGTGGCAGGGCAGGGAAGTGATCGGCATGCGCGTCACCTGGGACAAGCGCTACATCACGCTGGGCCCGATCTGCACCCTCCTCGGCCTGGCCTTCCGCCTGCAGGACCCTGATCATTTGCTCGGCAATGTCGATGACTTGGGCATCACCTGCGCGCTGGTACCGACCGACCATCCCGGCGTGAACATCGGCCGCCGCCATTTTCCGCTGAATGCCGTGTTCCAGAACGGCCCCAACTCGGGCAAGGACGTCTTCATGCCGCTGGACTGGATCATCGGCGGGCCCGCAATGGCCGGCCAGGGCTGGCGCATGCTCATGGAGTGCCTGGCGGCAGGGCGCTCGATCTCGCTGCCCTCGTCGAATACCGGCATGTCCAAGCTCGCGGTGCGCGCCACCGGCGCCTACGCCCGGGTGCGCAGCCAGTTCAAGACCGCGATCGGCAAGTTCGAAGGCATCGAGGAGCCGCTGGCGCGCATGGGCGGCAACCTCTACCTGATGGACGCGGCGCGCGGCATGACCGCCGGTGCGATTGACCTGGGCGAAAAGCCCTCGGTGGTCTCCGCCATCGTCAAGTACCACGTCACCGAGCGCACGCGCCAAGTGGTCAATGACGCGATGGACATCCTCGGCGGCAAGGGCATCTGCCTCGGCCCCAACAACTTCATGGGCCGCGCCTACCAGCAGATCCCGGTGGCGATCACGGTCGAGGGCGCCAACATCCTGACGCGCAGCCTGATCATC
>JACRIY010000023.1 GCA_016235805.1 Rhodocyclales bacterium | reverse complement strand
GCACCAGGATCTTGCGCGCGCCGGGCGAGGCGGCCAGGCCGGGATGCACCAGCGCTTCGTGGTAGCGGTATTCGTCGCGCGAGGAAAACTGCAGGTTGTGGTTGAGGTAGAGCCGCGTCTCGTCGCGCCAGCGGGTGACGACGATGCGCTGGTAGGGGCTGGATTCGGCGTGGATGATGTCCTCGTTGTAGAGGTTGGCCTCGGCCAGGTCGACGAAGTGGCCGGCGAAACCGAAGCCCAGCGCCAGCATGCCGATCACTGCCGTGCATTGCGCGCGCAACGCTGCCATGGTTCCGATCTGGGCGCGGAACAGCCACAGCGCCCAGGCGGCGACCAGCGCGTTGAGCAGGCCGAACAGCAGCGCGCTCCTGACCAGCCCGAGATGCGGCGCCAGCAGCAGCGGGAACAGCAGCGACACCGCCAGCGCGCCGACGTAGTCGACGCTGAGCACCTGCGCCACTAGGTCCTTGAACGCCACCTCGCGCTTGAGGATGCGCATGATCAGCGGAATCTCCAGCCCGACCAGTATGCCGATCAGCAGCACCAGGCCGTAGAGCGCGAAGCGGAAGGGTCCGGCGTGCAGCGTGAACAGCAGGAACAGCAGGCCGGCGGAAAGGCCGCCGAGCAAACCCACCAGCAGTTCGATCTGGATGAAGCGCACCAGCAGGTTGCCGCCGACGTGCTTCGACAGCCAGGAGCCGATGCCCATGGCGAACAGGTAGGCGCCGATCACGGTGGAAAACTGCATCACCGAATCGCCCAGCAGGTAGCTCGCCAGCGCGCCGGCGATCAGCTCGTAGGCCAGCCCGCAGGAGGCGACGATGAAGACGGAGGCGAGCAGCGGACCTTGCATGTCAGCAGGGCGGGATGGCCGGCAAGGCAACGCGAACGCCGTGCCGCCATCGCCGACTTTCGAGGCTCAGGATTTGTCCGCGACGGGCGCTTCCCCGGCCGCCAGCGCCTGGGCGCCGAGCAGGGATTCGAGCTGGCCGTCGAGTTCGGCGACGCGTTGCTGCAGGCGCTGGTTCTGCTCCTCCAGCGTGGCGACCTGACGCCGCAGCCGGCTGCCCGCCCACTGGCTGCGCAGCAGCCGCGGCGAGGACACCAGCCCGGCGATGACGGCGCCGAGGCCGAGGGCGACCAGCAACACCAGCGCCAGCGATCCGCCGAAGCTCCAGGCGAAGAAGCTGACGGTTACCGGGATGTTGTTCTGTAGCGCGAACAGCACCGCGACGATCGCGAAGGCTATGCCGGAAATCAGGAGCACTTGCATGGTTTCCCCAGGAAGAAGGCGCAGGGCCGATGATACGCGTCGCCACTCGACCCCATGCCCGCTCGCGAGCCATTCACTTGTGGTAGCCGCGCGCCGCGCTGGACGAACGCAGTTGCTGCGCCTCGGCATTGTCGGAGAACAGGCTCCAGCCCAGGTACTGGCCGTAGTTGAACAGCGCGAAGGCGGCAACGCTCAGGATCATGGCAATGCGCGGCATCAGTCGTCGCCTCCCGAGTCACCATCGCTGTCGCCGGAGACGAACATTCCGCCGTTGGAAAGGAAATCGGCATCCTTCCAGCGCTCGGCCTCGAAGGCCTGCACCCGATAGCGGCTGAACATCGGCAGCGCGGCGAGGAAGATCAGCAGGAAGAAGAAGTTGCTCCATGCCGCCTGGTTGCGGACAACCTTGATTCGGTTCGCCACCGGCGCCGGATTTTCCGTCGAGAAATCCGGATCGATGACGAAGTAATAGGTGCCGGCGGGCAGGTCGCGGAACACCAGTTCGCGTTCGCGGTCGCCTTCGCTCCAGCTTTCGCCGCCGTCGTTGCCATGCCAGTAGGCAACGTCTGTCTGTGCCAGCCAGGCTTTGCCACTACCCTTTTCCACCAGCGTCAGGTTGAGCCCCAGCCAGTTGTTGTCGAGGTCGGTCTGCTGGCGCAGCACCAGGTTGCGTACCCCGGCGTCGAGCGTGAAGGACTGCGTCGCCACCGGCTCGTCCTGCGTTGGCGAGAGCACCAGGCGCTGGTCGACCAGCGTGCGGCCGCCGAGGATGAAGACCCACAGCAATTGCGCCACGACGGCGAGCAGGGCGAACTTCCAGAAGGCGCTGCAGACGCGCTTGTGGCCGTCGTTGCGCGGGTTTGGCTGGTTCATGGCGATGCCGACCGGCGCCGGTAGCGGGGCCTTGAGCTTGAAGGCGGCGGTGACCTCGTCCGCCGGCAGGTACTCGCCGAGCGACCAGGTCGTTTCATTGCCGCTGGTTTCGCGACTGAGCATTTTCGGCGGGGCGACGAAGTCGATCAGCTCCCAGGTTTCGCCGACTTCGACCTTCCAGGTGAATTCGCCGATGACATAGCGGGTCTGCGCCGAGCCGAAGGAAAAGCGCGTGAACTCCTCGCCGCCATGGATTGCCGCAGGCTGGCCGTAGCGGTAGCGCGGCAGCGTCGACAGCGGGCTGACCCAGCTCCAGTGGCCGGTCGATTCCACCAGCCAGCGAAAGCCTTCCTCGGGGTGGTGCAACAGGAATTCCTGCCACGGATAGTCGGTACCCTCGACGCTGATCACGCGCTGCTGGAAGCCGATCACCGTCCAGTCCTTGCCGAGGAAGCGCCCGACGCTGCCCAGCGCAATCAGCGGCTCGATGTGGGTCGCCGCGGCCGCCTTGCGCAGGACCTTGAGGCTTTCGTTGGCCGGTTCCAGGATGCTCAGGCAGGAGGGGCAGGCGACGCTCTGCACGGCCTTGTCGTGGATCGAAATCGCGCCGCCGCAGGTAGGGCACTGCAGCGCCTTGACCGTGCCCGCCGCTTTCATCGGCGTTTCGCCGCGCAGGTTGGCGAAACCGAAGGCGGCGAAGGGCAGTGCTTCGCCGACGAAGAACAGCGGCGGCGTTTCCGAATAGTCGATGCTGGCGAAGGCTGCGGCGCCATCGCCAGCGCTGCGCAGGTCCACCAGTTGCGCCGGGTAGCCCGCGCCGAAGGCGAAGGGCAGCTCGCCCTCGCCGGCGACGCATAGAGCTTCCTCGATGTCGGTGACGACGAAATCCTGGCCCGCCAGTTTCAGCTCCTGGTTCGGCTTCAGCGCGGAAAATTCGGGCAGGGCCGCGCCGGGCGGCTTGAGGAAGCTGATGGTGTATTCGCCGCCGGCATCCGACAGCCAGCCGCCGCGCATGTCATCGAACAGCACATGCCATTCGTTCCAGATACCGGCGGCATACTTGAGCTGGATGCGGCCGATCACCGCGAAATGCACGCCCTTGTAGCGGCCCTCGGTGCCGAGCCGGATCGGCGAGGCGTCCTCGATCAGGTCGGCCATGCGGCCGAGGTTGTCGAGGTTGCCGCCGTGGCGCACCAGCGTGCTGCGGCAGAACTCGCAGACGCCGTGGAAGGACGCGGACGACTTGAAGACGACCGGCGCGCCGCAGGCCGGGCAGTTGGCGCTGAAGGGCATGGCCCGCGATCAGTGGAGGTTCGTCAGCCGAATTTCTTCAACCGAGTTTCTTCAGCAGTTCCGCCTTCTTCGCGTCGAACTCCGCCTGCGACAGCATGCCCTTGCCCACCAGGCCATGCAGCTTTTCGATGGTGGCGACGATCTCGTCGGCGGAAACCGGTGCCGCCGCAGGAGTCGGCGCTGGCGCTACGGCGGCCGGAGCCGCTGCGGCGGGATTCAGCGACTGCGCCATCGAGGCCGCGACCTGCTGGCCGACGCCGAGCCCGACGCCGAGGCCGGCGCCTATGCCGGCCAGGCCGCCTTCGTTCTGCGCCGCCAGCGGAATCGCCTCGGCGGTCTGGAACTGCGTGTAGGCCTGCATGCCGCCCATCATGTTCACGCCGATGCGCTTGTCGAGCATCGCCTGCAGTTCCTCGGGCAGCGAGATGTTCTGCACGTTGAGGCTGTCGAGCGCCAGGCCGTAGCTGGCGAACATCGGCTCCATCTTGGCGCGCAGGGCATTGCCGAACTCGACCTGGTTGCCGGCCATGTCGATGAAGGGCACGCCCGATTCGCCGAAGATGTCGGCGATGTGGCCGACGATGGTGTTGCGCAACTGGCCTTCGAGCTGGTCGGCGGTATAGCTTTCCAGCGTGCCGGAGATCGTGGTGTGGAAGGCCTTGGGATCGGTCAGGTGAAAGGCGTAGATGCCGAAGGCGCGCAGCCGCACCATGCCGAAATCCTTGTCGCGGATCGTCACCGGATTCGGCGTGCCCCACTTGCGGTCGAGCTTCTGGCGCGTGCTGAAAAAGTACACGTCGGACTTGAAGGGCGACTCGAACAGCTTGTCCCAGTTCTTGAGGTAGGTCAGCACCGGCAGCGTCTGCGTGGTCAGCTTGTACATGCCGGGGCCGAACACGTCGGCCACCTTGCCTTCATTGACGAACACCGCCATCTGCGATTCGCGCACCGTGAGGCTGGCGCCGTTCTGGATTTCCATTTCGGCCATGGGAAAGCGCCAGGCCATGGTGTCGCCATCGTCCTCGGTCCACTGGATGATGTCGATGAACTGTTTCTTGATGAAATCCATGAGTGCCATGAGCGTCTTTCTCCTTGTTAGCGTGAAATAGCCTGTTCGGGGCGACTGGTGACAGTCGAGCGAAGCGAGCCAAGCAGTAGCCCCCCGCGAGGGGGCGAGGCGGGGTTTCGCACCGCATGCGGTGCGCCGCCGCAGCCGGCTGGCTGTGCAAAGCCAGCCGTGGGCCGCGTAGCGGTGGGGGGGCGGGTCTTCAATTCGTCTTTAGCGTGTTGCGTCATCGGTGCAAGGATCTTGGCGATATGAGCGTTCCGCTAATACGTCATGCAGGCGGCGTTGATCAGGCCGACGGTGATCGACAGCGCGGCGACGAAGGTGGCCGGTGCCGCGCGGCCGGCGGCGATGTCCTCCTTCAGCTGCGGCAGCGCCACGCGCGCTACCATCCAGGCCAGCAGTTGCACCGCGCCGGCGATCACACCCCACACTGCGAGGTCGAGCAAGGTGTCGCTATGGGCGATGACGTTGGCGATGGGCATGGCGAAGCCGAGCACCGCGCCCGACAGCGAGATGGCGGCGGCGACATTGTTGTTGCGGATCAGCGCGATCTCGTCGTAAGGCGTGACGTAGAGGTAGATGGCGATGAAGGCGGCGAGCAGCACGAAGGCCGCGCCGAGGTAGGCGAGGAAGTTCGGCAGCGTGGCGAGGAAGTGGGCGGGCATCGAAAGCTCCTGCGGACGATGGGGCATTGTCGGGCATCGCGCCGGGGCGATCAAGTACCCATGTTTCATGGGCTAGACTGATGCCAGGAGGGAGACCCTATGCTCGACCTGCGCAGGCACGGCTTCGACCAGCAGCACCAGCAGATTTACGACATGGCCTGGCGCTACGCCAGGGAGCGGCACCATCCGCTGTTGCGGCGCATGGACGACGAGGACTGGTTCCCTGCCGACGAATACCGCCGCATGGGCGAGGTCGGCCTGCTCGGCACCACCGTGCCGGAGTCGCTCGGCGGTCCGGGACTCGACCTGGTCGCGCAGTTCTTCATCGGCGAGGCCTTCACCTACTGGAACAACATGCTCGCCGCGAGCTGGGGCGCCAGCGAGAACCTCTGCGTGAACAACCTGGTGCGCAATGCCAGCGCGGAACAGCAGGCGCGCTTCCTGCCGCGCATGCTGGCGGGCATCGGCGCCCTGGGCCTCACCGAACCGGGCGCGGGATCGGACGCGCTGGGTTCGATGAAGACCACGGCCCGCCGCGACGGCGACCACTACGTCTTGAACGGCCGCAAGATGTTCATCACCAACGGCCCCGTCGCCGACCTGCTGCTGGTCTACGCCAAGACCACGCCCGAGCGCGGCCAGCACGGCATCTCGGCCTTCGTCGTGGAGAAGGGAACGCCGGGCTTCTCCGTCGCGCAGAGCCTGAAGAAGATGGGCTGGCGCGGCAGCCCGACCGGCGAACTGCTGTTCGACGATTGCCGCGTGCCGGCCGCCAACCTGGTCGGCGAAGTCGACAAGGGCGTCAGGGTGGTGATGAGCGGGCTCGACATCGAGCGGGTCTTTTTCAGCGGCCATGTGATCGGGCTCGCGCAGCGCGCGCTCGACCTCTCGCTCGACTACGCGCGTACCCGCGTCCAGTTCGGCCAGCCCATCGCCGCCTTCCAGCTGGTGCAGGGCATGCTGGCCGACATGTATGCCGCGCTGGAATCGGTGCGGGCCTTTTCCTACCAGTTGCTGAAGGAGGTTGCCGCCGCCGATGACGCCGGGCGCGGCGAAATCCACAAACGCTCCGCGGCCTGCGTGCTCCATGCCGGCAACATGCTGAAGCAGGTGCTCGACCACGCCGTGCAAATTCACGGCGGCAGCGGTTTCATGTGGGAGAGCGAAGTAAACTGCCTCTATCGCGCCGGCAAGCTGATCGAAATCGGCGCCGGCACGACGCAGGTCAGGCAGTTGATCATCGCGCAGGAATTGCTCAAGGAATAGGGCGCCCACCGCGGTGTCAGCGGTTCGCGCGAGGCAACACCGGGTGTCCGGCATCGCCATGCCGGATGAAGTAAATCGAGGAGACAGGCAATGAGCAGATTCGCAATCCTGACCGCAGCGGCGCTTTTTGCGGGCACCGCATTCTCGCTACCTTCGATCGCCGCGGCTTCGGTCGAGCCGGGCGTCGGCGCCGGGCAGGCGGGCGCGGCGCCCCAGTCTCGGGCACGACAGCGCAGTGCTGCCGCCAGGGCGGCAACCGAGGCGGCGCGCTGGCGCGAAGTGGTCGCGGCGAAACGTCCGGAGCGCATTGCCTCCCTGAGCACCGCCTTCCTGCGCGATTTTCCCGACAGCCATGCGATTGACGAAGCCCGCCAACTGGCCCTCGGCGCGGCGCGGGCGCATGCCATCCAGCGCGACGTCGGCTTGTCCGGGGATTTCTTCGACACCGCGAAAGGCAACGGCGCGTTCATGTCAAACCTGCTGAATGCGGCCCGCGGCGACGCGGCAGCGGCTTTCGAGGTCTCGCAGGCATTTGGCTCGGGTAGCTCGGGCATCGCCGCCAACCTTCATCGGCAGACACAATGGCTGCACTTTGCCGCCGAACTCGGCCACCCCCGCGCAAGCTGGGACATTGCCATCCGCTACAACCGCGATGGCCGCATGGCCGAGGCGGCGCATTTCGAGAGCCGCGCGGTCGCCCTCGGTTTCAAGCCGCCGCCGCGATTGTCGAACCGGGACTACTGAAGCGGCGTTCAGCCGCCGTACCGCCAGCGACCGAAGGAAGTCCCCCTGGGGCGCCGACTTTTTGCCTGCAGCCGGCAGGTGGAACCGGGCGCGTCAAACATCGTCGGCTTCGGCCATCCAGAAGCCGTCGGAGAACTTGACCTGGTCGCGACTGTGGTAGATGCGGGCGCGCACGATCGCCTTCGGATTGATGTACACGTTGCCGGCAACGCCGATGCTGGCGGTAATCGCCGGCACGCCGAAAAATTCCTCGACCAGATTGATGTCACCGACGGCGCCGATCACGTGCAGGTAGATCGATTCACCGCTGCGCAGGGAAAGCTCAATCAGCGCTTCGAACGGGTCGCCTTCCTTGCCTTTGCGCAACCGCATCCAGCCGGGCCATTGGCGCGCCAGCAGGGACTTGTATTCCTCGACGCCGCCGATGCGGCGCAGGCGCTCGATGTTTCTCGGCAGGGACTTGGGCAGGGTCAGGTCGGTTTCAACCTCGATCCAGCAGATTTCGTCGGGATGGATGATGCTGAACGGATTGTGCACGCCGATGACGATCGGTCCCGAGCAGAACAGCTTTGCCGGATCGAATCGCTTCGCAAGCAGCACGGCGCGTCGATGGTCGTCCTGGGAATAGTTGCCGGTCTTTCCGTCACAGCGATGAACGCGGATGTGCAAGATGCTTCCCCGAAGGCTTCAACATTCTTGATGTGGCGGCGATGATAGCAGGCCGCACCCGTCCGGCGAGTTGGCCGGATGGCGCGAGTGGACGGGGCTCAAACGTCCGGTCCGGGTGTTGCGGGGGGTGGCCGCCAATCTTTCTCGGCAACGATCTTCGGCGCCTGCGGATCGAGCACGTAGTGCGGCGACATGATCTGCACGCCATGGCGGTTGAAGGCATCCTGGATCGCGGCAAGCAGATCGCTGGCGACCCGAGCGCGGGTGGCCGGCACGTCAGTGTCCACATAGACCACCAGCTTGTACTCGACATAGAAATCCGACAGCGCCGTCTGCACCACGTAGGCCGCCGGCGTCTTGCGGATTTCGGGAATCGCCGCCGCCGCTTCCAGCAGCAGCGCGTGCACCTGGCGCCAGGGCGTGTCGTAACCGATGGTCAGCTTGCAGTCGAGGACGTAGCCGCGGTCGCCATCCACCCGCGAGAAGTTGCGCGTGACATTGCCCAGCACGAAGGCATTGGGCAGCGAGATCTCCTCGCCCATGCCGGTGCGCAGGCGCGTGACGAAAAGGCCCAGCTCGGTCACCGTGCCTTCGTAGTCCTGGATGCGCACGTACTCGCCCTTCTTCAGCGCATAGGTGTAGACGATCATCACGCCGCTGGCGATCTGGCCAACCACGCCCGAGGCGCCGATAGAGACCATGATGCCGACGATCACCGACAGCCCCTTGAAGGCTTCGGTATGGGAACCCGGCAGGTAGGGATAGGCCATGGCGACGGCGAACAGCCACAGCGAGGCGTTGACGATGCGCCGCGTCGCCGGTGCGGTATGGTTGTTGAGCATGGCGCTGTCCGACGGCCGCGCCTCGATGCTGTCGAAGAACTCGGACGAAATGCGGGTGGCGACCCAGGCCAGGAGGAAGATCGCCACCGCGACGAAGATGCCCGGCAGCGACTCGACCACCGCCGCCAGGGCCTGTGTCGTGAGGCTGACGATGGATCCGGACATGGTTTCGCTGGCGGGCCGCGTCAGCGCGAACTGCGCCAGCGCGTAGGTCAGGTAGGAGTAAGCCATGGCCATCACCAGCAGCCAGGTCATGAGGATCGCGAGGCGCGCCGCGATGCCGGGCAGAGCTCCCGACATGCGTTGTCCCCAGTGGTTGGCGGGAAGCGACTCGAGGCGTCGATGCAGGCGGGCGACCAGCAGTTGGCGCAGCCGGGCCGACAGTTTCAGCGTGGCGACCAGCGCCAGCAGCAAGAGCGCCGTGGCCAACGCCAGCTTGAGCAGGCCTTCCAGGCGCGCTCGCGGGTCATTGCGCTCGCGGGCTTCGCTCCATGCCTTCTGCAAAGCCCGCGATGCCCGGTTGGCCAGGTCTTCCGCGGATTCGCCGGCCTCGGCATGCACGTC
Organism: Rhodocyclales bacterium; assembly: GCA_016235805.1. Classification (GTDB taxonomy): domain Bacteria; phylum Pseudomonadota; class Gammaproteobacteria; order Burkholderiales; family Rhodocyclaceae; genus Sulfuritalea. Next base: position 9,823 of record JACRIY010000023.1, on the reverse strand, counting down.
GCCGGGAACCACCAGGAACAGGACTTCGTCGTCCAGGCGCACTTCCACGCCCAGCGCGGTGGGCTTCACCGAGGTCCAGCCTTCGCCCGGCTTGGCGAAGGCGCGCTCGATGCGCTTGCGCGCACCCTCGGCGCGTTCGGCGGCGCTGAAGGTGCCGATCGGCGCCCGGAAAATGTGGACATCGCGGCCGCCGATGACGAGCGGAAAGTCTTCGGCGGCAGAAGCCCCGGCGGCGCAGGCCGCGGTGGTGACGCACAGCAGAACGAGGCCGGAAAGCAGCCCTGCTGCCCACGTCTTGATGGATTTCAAACCCAACGCAGGTATCTCCAGAGAATGGATCGAGTTTAGCTCAGGCGGTTCGGCTGAAGCGCGCCAGGCCTTCGAGCACGAGGTTGTCCATGACACTGAAGGGCCGGCGCATGTGCGGCGCCAACTCCGCCGCCGCCCCGCCGGAGAGCAGACAGCTCACGCCCGGCCCCTGCGTCGACCTGACGCGCTCGATGGCGCCCAGCGTGGCGTGCAGCGCTCCGCTGACGATGGCATCGTCGGTATTGGTTGCCAGCTGACGGTAGTGGCCGCTGGCATCGGGCAGGTCGGCGGTGTTGCGCGCCAGCGCGCTGCGCATCATGGCGAGGCCGGGCAGGATCAGGCCGCCACGGAAGCGGCCCTGGGCGTCGAGCGCGTCGATGGTGGTGGCGGTGCCGGCCAGAACCACGACGCAGGCGTCGGCATGCTGCGCCCGCGCGCCGATCAGCGCGGCCCAGCGGTCGGCACCGAGCTGTCCGGGCGTGTCGTAGCCGTTGCTGACGCCGCAGGCCAGCGCCGAAGACTGCAGCCAGTCGAGCGTGACGCGCATGCGTGCCGCCAGGTCCTCGATGCGCCGCCGCGCCAGGTCACCGGCGACATTGCAGGCGACGATGCGGGTCGGTGCATCGGGCAGCCGGCGCGGCAGGCTGTCGAAGTCGTCATAGTCGAGCGCCTCGCGCAGGCGCCATTCGGGGCCGTCGCGCAGGCCGAACTTGAGGCGCGTATTGCCGGCGTCGAGGCAGAGGATCATCGTCAGGCCGGACGCAGGCTCACTTCGCCGGACAGGATGCGCTCGACGCGGCGATCGGCCTCGAACAGCAGCGCGCCATCGGCATCGACGCCGCGGCAGATGCCTTCGCGTGGCGCGGCGAAGTCGGAGGAGAGCAGGACAGGGACATCCTGAAAGGCGTGGCGCGCCAGCCAGTCGTCGCGCAAGGCGGCGAAGCCGGCGGCGGCGAACTGTTCAAGCGTTGCCAGCAGTTCGGTCAACAGGGCGGCGTACAGGGCGCTCTCGTCCATCGCCGGCAGGTCGAGCGCGGCGGAAGCGGCAAGCAGATCAGGCGGCATGGCGGCCGGCAGGTGCAGGTTGATGCCGATCCCGATCACGGCGGCATGCGGCGTGCCGGGCAGCAGTTCGACCAGGATGCCACCGAGCTTGCGCCGGTTCCTGAGGATGTCGTTGGGCCATTTCAGCGCCGTATCGCCAGCGCCGACTTTCTGCAGCGCGCGCGCTACCGCGAGTCCGACCGCCAGCGAAAGCCCCGCCGGTGCGGTACCGGGAGCGAAGCGCCAGAGCAGGGAGAAAGTCAGGCTGTCGCCCGGGCTGGCGACCCAGTTGCGGCCCCGCCGGCCGCGCCCCGCCGTCTGCTCGTTGGCGACCACCACGGTGCCCGAGGCCGCGCCCGCTTCGGCGCGGGCGAGCAACTCGGCATTGGTCGAGGCGCAGGTGTCGAGGACATCGACATCGAAGCGGCGGGCGAGAGGTCCGAGGCTGGACGCGATCGCGGCGATGGTGGCGGGCATGGCGGTCCCCTTGGGCATGCGCGGCGGATATTGCCGACGCCGGGGACTATAGCCTAAGGCGTCGACTACGTGGCTTCGGCCCTTGCCCGTGGCCGATCACCAGAGCTTGACGCCGATCGCCATCAGGACTACGGCGAGCAGCATGCGCAACAGGGCGTGCGGCAGCCGCGAGGACAGCATGGCGCCGACGATTACCGCCGGAACCGAGCCGGCGAGGAGATTGCCGAGCAGGCCGAAATCCACGTTGCCTATCAGCAGGTGTCCGGCGCCGGCGAACACGGCGAGCGGGATCGCATGCGCGATGTCGGTCGCGATCAGCCGCGGCGGCGTCAGTCGCAGCGGATACAGGTAGCTGAGGAATACCGCGCCGAGCGCACCGGCGCCCACCGAGGTCAGGGTCACCAGTAGACCGAGGATGGCGCCGGCGAGTATCGTCAGCGGTCCCTGCAGCACCTTGAAGCGCGCGCTGTTGCCGGTGCGGAACTTTCGACCCAGCGCGTGCAGGGGCTTTTGCAGCAGCATGCCCAGTGCGGTGATGACCACCGCCACCGCAATCGCGCCCTTCAGCAGGCCCACGGCATTCTGGTCCACGGGATACAGCTTCATGAAGCCCACGGTCAGCGCCGACGCCGTGAGGCTGCCCAGCCAGAGGCGCCGCACCACCGACCAGTCGATCAGCCCGTGGCCGTGGTGTACCCGCGTGGCGAAGGTCTTGGTGATCGCCGCGAACCACAGGTCGGTGCCCACGGCGGCCAGCGGCGCGACGCCGAACACCAGCAGCAGCAGCGGCGTCATCAGCGCGCCGCCGCCCACGCCGGTCAGCCCCACCAGCAAGCCCGTTGCGGCGCCGGCGACGACCAGCAGGGGATCCATGCTAGTCGAGCGCGTCGAACAACTGGTCCATGCCGGTTTCGGGTGCCTGTCCGGCGGTGCGCAAGTGCACCTCGGGATTCTCGGGTGCCTCGTAGGGGCTGTCGATGCCGGTGAAGTTCTTCAGGTTGCCGCTGCGTGCTTTGGCGTAAAGGCCCTTGACGTCGCGGCGTTCGCATTCGTCGAGCGGCGTGTCGACGAAAACCTCGACGAACTCACCCTCGGCAAACATGTCGCGCGCCATGCGTCGCTCGTTGCGGAACGGAGAAATGAAACTCACCAGCACGATCAGTCCGGCATCGACCATCAGCTTGGCGACCTCCGCGACGCGACGGATGTTTTCCACCCGGTCCGCTTCCGTGAAGCCGAGGTCGCGGTTGAGGCCGTGGCGCACGTTGTCGCCGTCAAGCAGGTAGGTGTGCTTGCCGGCCGCGTGCAGGCGCTTTTCCAGAAGATTGGCAATGGTGGATTTGCCGGAGCCGGAGAGACCGGTGAACCAGACGCATCTTGCGCTTTGGTGCTTTTGCGCCGCGCGCGCGGCCTTGTTCAGTTCCAGTGCCTGCCAGTGGATGTTGCTCGCGCGGCGCAGGGCGAATTCGATCATGCCGGCGCCGACGGTTTCGAACGTCAGCTTGTCGATCAGGATGAATCCACCCATCCTGCGGTTGACGCCATAGGGCTCGAACACCAGCGGTGCGCTGGTCGACAGGTTGACCGTGGCGATCTCGTTCAGCCCCAGCACTTTCGCCGCGAGGCGGGCCCCGGTGTTCACGTCTTCGCGATGCTTGATCTCGGTGATGGTGGCCGTTACTTCGCTGCATGCCAGTTTCAGCAGGTACTGGCGGCCGGGGGACATCGAATGTTCGGCCATCCAGAGCAGCTTGGCCTCGAACTGGTCGGCGACCTCGGGCGGGTTGTCGCTGGCCACCAGCACGTCGCCGCGGCTGGCATCGACTTCGTCGGCCAGCGTCACCGTGACCGAATCCCCGGACTGGGCATGCGGAACTTCGTCGAACCCGGCCAGGATAGCCTTGATGCGGGTTTGCACGCCCGACGGCAGCACCCGAACGGTGTCACCCGGACGCAGCTCCCCCTCCGCGATCCGGCCGCAGAAGCCGCGGAAGTCGAGGTTCGGCCGATTCACCCATTGCACGGGCATGCGGAACGCGCCCTGCCGAGCGGCCGCGCCGCTGCCGATATCAACCGTGTCCAGGTATTCCATCAGCGTCGGGCCGTCGTACCAGGGCATGCGCGCGCTGTGCAGCAGGACGTTGTCTCCGTCGAGACCGGACAACGGGATGGCCTGGATCGCGGAGAATTCGAAGCCCGCGGCGAATTCGCGATAGTCGGCCACGATGCGGTCGAAGGTCGCCTGGTCGAAGTCCACCAGGTCCATCTTGTTCACCGCCAGCAGCACGTGGCGTATGCCCATCAGCGCGACGATGCGGCTGTGGCGCCGGGTCTGGGTCAGCACGCCCTTGCGCGCGTCGATCAGGATCACCGCGAGGTCGGCGGTGGACGCGCCGGTGGCCATGTTGCGTGTGTACTGCTCATGGCCGGGCGTGTCGGCGACGATGTAGCGGCGTCGGTCGGTGGCGAAGAAGCGGTAGGCGACGTCGATCGTGATGCCCTGTTCGCGTTCGGCCTGGAGCCCGTCGACCAGCAGGGCGAGGTCCATCTTCTCGCCCTGGGTGCCGTAGCGGCGCGAGTCGCTTTCCAGGGCCTGCAGCTGGTCGTCGAAAATGCACTTGCTTTCGAACAGCAGGCGGCCGATCAGCGTGCTCTTGCCGTCGTCGACGCTGCCGCAGGTGATGAAGCGCAGGGTTTCCTTGTTGCGCTGGTTTTCAAGGTAGGACGCGATGTCCTTTGCATGCAGGATGCCCATCAGAAATATCCCTCCTGCTTCTTCTTTTCCATGGAACCGGGAACGTCCGAATCGATCAGCCGGCCCTGCCGTTCGGAGCTGCGTGCATTGAAGGTTTCGGCGATCACGGCTTCCAGCGTGTCGGCGTCGCTTTCGATCGCCGCGGTCAGGGGCCAGCAGCCGAGGGTACGGAAGCGCACGCGGCGGATCACCGCCTGCTCGCCTTCGGCGAAGGGGAATCTTTCGTCGTCGACCATGATCCACTGGCCGCCGCGTTGGACCACCGGGCGCTCCGCCGCAAGGTAGAGCGGCACGATGGGAATGCCTTCGGCGTGGATGTACTGCCAGATGTCGAGCTCGGTCCAGTTGCTGATCGGAAAGGCGCGGATGGTTTCATCCGGCTTGATGCGCGTGTTGTAGAGGCTCCAGAGCTCTGGCCGCTGGGCCTTCGGGTCCCAGCGGTGGCCGGGCGCGCGAAACGAGAATACGCGCTCCTTGGCGCGGCTCTTTTCCTCGTCGCGGCGGGCGCCGCCGAACACCATGTCGAAGCCGTGCGCGTCGAGCGCCTGTTTCAGCGCCTGCGTCTTCATCACGTCGGTGTGGTAGTTGCTGCCGTGGCTGAAGGGGCCGACGCCGGCGGCAAGCCCTTCAGGATTGACGTGGGTGATGAGCTTCATTCCGCTTTCGGCCACCATGCGGTCACGGTGCGCGTACATCGCCCGGAATTTCCACCCGGTATCGATGTGCAGCAGCGGGAACGGCGGCGGCGCCGGATAGAAGGCCTTGCGCGCCAGGTGCAGCATCACCGACGAGTCCTTGCCGATGGAATACATCATCACGGGATTGCGCGCGGTGGCCACGGCCTCGCGGATGATTTCTATCGATTCAGCTTCCAGCGCGTTCATTGTTGCCCTTTTTCAATTTCGGAAGTTTGGAGCGTCGGTGTCGGCGATGCATTTCGCCCGCGTACGCCGGGCAAGCAAACAACCCGGCGCTGCCCTGCCCTGGCCCGATGCGGCGGCACTAACGACGGTCATGCTGCGGCGCAAAAGTCGGATTATCGCCGACGCGGCTACCCCGGTCAAAACGCCGGAACTGCCTGCACGCATGCGGCATTCCTTCGCGGCGGCGGCTTCAGCTTTCGCCGTGGTCGGCCCGCGCGTCGTCGAGGCCGAGTTCCTGGATCTTGCGCGTGATGGTATTGCGGCCGATGCCGAGCAGTTGCGCGGCGTCGACGCGGCGGCCGCCGGTGGCGTTCAGCGCGCGGCGGATCAGGGTCGCCTCGAACTCGCGATTCAGCGTGTCGAACACCGTGCCCGGCGTGGCGGCCAGCAGGCGGTCCGCCTCGGCAGCCAGCGCCGCGTTCCAGTTGGCCGGGAGGTCGCGCCGCGCGCTGTCGGCGCCATCGCGCAGTTCGGCCGGCAGGTCGGGAATGTCCACGCTCTGCCCAGGGGCCATCACGGTCAGCCAGTGGCAGAGGTTTTCCAGTTGCCGCACGTTGCCGGGAAATTCCAGGCCCTGCAGGTACTTGAGCGCGCCTTCGGTGAGGCGCTTGGGCTCGCCGCCGAGTTCCTGCGCGCTCTTTTGCAGGAAGTGCTTCGCCAGCAGCGGGATGTCGTCGCGCCGCTCGCGCAGCGGCGGCAGGCGCAGGCGGATGACGTTGAGCCGATGGAACAGGTCTTCGCGGAACAAGCCTTCCTTGACCCGGCCTTCGAGGTCCTGATGGGTCGCCGCGATCACGCGCACGTTGGCCTTGACCGGCTGGTGGCCGCCGACGCGGTAGAAGTTGCCGTCGGAAAGCACGCGCAGCAGGCGCGTCTGCAATTCGGCGGGCATGTCGCCGATCTCGTCGAGGAACAGCGTGCCGTTGTCCGCCTGCTCGAAGCGGCCGCGGCGCAGCGCGCCGGCGCCGGTGAAGGCGCCTTTTTCGTGGCCGAAGAGTTCCGATTCGAGGAGGTCGCGCGGGATCGCCGCCGTGTTGATGGCGATGAAGGGCGCATCCTTGCGCGGGCTGTGGCGATGCAGCGCGCGCGCCACGAGTTCCTTGCCGGTGCCGGATTCGCCGTTGATCAGCACCGTGGCGTGCGACTGCGACAGGCGGCCGATGGCGCGGAACACCTCCTGCAGCGCGGCGCCCTGGCCGAGGATCTCCGGCACCGTGCTGGTCACCTCGGCTGCACCATTCTGGTGCGCCGCCTGTGCGATCGCGCGGCGCACCAGGTCGACGGCCTGGTCGACATCGAAGGGCTTGGGCAGGTATTCGAAGGCGCCGCCCTGAAAGGCCGAGACGGCCGAGTCGAGGTCGGAATAGGCCGTCATGATGATGACCGGCAGCTCGGGATGGCGCTCCTTGACATGCTGCAGCAGCTCCAGGCCGCTCTTGCCTGGCATGCGGATGTCCGACACCAGGATCTGCGGCCGCTGCCCGGCGTCCAGCGCGGCCAGCGCTTCGTCGGCGGAGCCGAAGGACTTGGCGGGAATGTTCTCGCGGCCCAGCGCCTTCTCCAGCACCCAGCGGATGGAACGGTCGTCGTCGATGATCCAGACAGGATTCATGGTCTGCCGCCGGGCCGACCCAAGGCAGACCCTCGTTTGGCCTGCGAGCGCAGCGAGCCGTGGTCACCCCTTCTCTTGGAGAAGGGGCCGGGGGATGTGTCGTTCATCGGTCTGCCGCCGGGCCGACCCAAGGCAGACCCTCGTTTGGCCTGCGAGCGCAGCGAGCCGTGGTCACCCCTTCTCTTGGAGAAGGGGCTGGGGGATATGTGGTTCATGTCTCTTCCTTCTTGGTTCGTACCAGCGGCAGCATCAGCGAAAAGCAGGTGCGGCCGGGGCGGGAGCTGACTTCGATGGTGCCGCCGTGTTGCTGGACGAAGCTCTGCGCGATGGTGAGCCCGAGCCCGCTGCCCTTTTCGCGGCCGGAAACCAGCGGATAGAAAATCTTGTCGCGAATCTCGTCGGGAATGCCGGGTCCATTGTCGATCACTTGCAATTCGAGTGCCAGCTCGTGATGTTTCTTCGCCAGCGTGACCTTGCGCGCTGCCCGGGTGCGGAAAATTATCTCGCCCTTGCCCAGCATCGCCTGCGCCGCGTTGCGCGATATGTTGAGGATGGCCTGGATCAGTTGCTCGCGGTCGCCGGTGATGTCGGGCAGCGAGGTGTCGTAGTCGCGGCGCACGCTGACGTCGTGGTATTCGGCATGGATCAGGCGCCGCACGCGCTCGAGGATCTCGTGGATGTTGACCAGCGCCGGCTGCATGGTCCGATGCGAGGACAGCAGCCGTTGCATCAGGTCCTGCAGCCGGTCGGCTTCCTCGATGATGACTTGGGTATATTCCTTGAGCGGTTCGCTGTCCAGTTCGCGTTCCAGCAGCTGCGCCGAACCGCGGATGCCGCCCAGCGGGTTCTTGATCTCGTGCGCCAGGTTGCGCACCAGTTCGCGATTGGCCTGCTGCTGCTGCGCCAGCTGTTCTTCGCGCGCGGCACGCAGCTGCTGGTCGATCGGCCGCACTTCGATCAGCAGCCGCGCGTTGCCGGCCTCGATCGGAGTCACCGTGCAATCGGCATGGAGCTGCCGCTCCGGCGCCGGTTCGATCAGGATGTTGTTGCCGGTGTAACTCCAGTTGTTTTTCAGCGCATTGTCGAGCGCGGCGGCGAGTGCGGCGGGCTTGCCCACCAGGCGGTGCAGCGGGTGGCCCAGCAGTTGCCGCGAGCTGACTTCGAACAGGTTCTCCGCCGCCGGATTCACATGGCGGATCACCAGCCCGGCATCGACCAGCACGACGGCGGAAGACAGCAGGTCGAGCCCGCTGAAGGCATTGAAGGGTTCGGCAGTGTTCATTGGCGGTGGGTCTCGCAAGAAGCGCACCAGCCGCCGACCTGTGCGGCGGAAGTTCAGCGCAGGTTGCCGAGTTCTTTCTTCAGGGACTCGACATTGCGTTCATGCAGCGCCACGGTGTCGCGCAGCGGCTGCAGTTTGTCGGCCGGCTGGTTGCCGGCGTCCTGCAAGGCCTTCTTCGCCTTTTCGGTGTTTTGCAGTTCGTTGGCAAGTTCCTTGTCGAGGATGGCGCGGCGGTCGCCGTCGCGCGCCTTCTGTTCGCTGCCGGAAACCCGCGGGAAATCGCCGGGCGTCGGCGTTGCACTCGCTCGCGGCTTCGCCGCGCCGGGTGCCGGTGCTGGCGCGGCCTGATGCGAAAGCACGATGCAGTTCTTTTTCGGCGCCTTCTGGTTGGTGTACAGCACCACCCCGGATTCGTCCGTGCATTTGTACAGCGTGTTGGCCGCCGCCGCGAACGGCAGGACCATTGCAATCAAGGGCAGAAGAAGCTTCATCATTCAAGTGTATGTCAATTGCGGCGGCATCGCCAAATGGGTGCCCGCCTTGGTGCACAGCCTTGACAGGCGGGGAGCCACGATGCGGACCGGCGAAAAAAAGGACGGGCAAGCCCGTCCTTTGGTCGATCCTCGCAGCGGCCCTTCCGCGGCGCCGGGGTCAGCATTTTCTGCCGGCCCGAGCGCCACGCATGGGCTTCTGCCTCAGATCGAGTAGTACATGTCGAACTCGACCGGGTGGGTCGTCATGCGGAACTTGGTGACTTCTTCCATCTTCAGGTCGATGTAGGCGCTGAGCATTTCGTTGCTGAAGACGCCGCCGCGGGTGAGGAACTCGCGGTCCTTGTCCAGGTACTCCAGCGCCTGCTCCAGCGACGAGCAGACGGTCGGGATCTTTGCATCCTCTTCCGGCGGCAGGTCGTAGAGGTTCTTGTCGGCGGGATCACCGGGGTGGATCTTGTTCTGCACGCCGTCAAGGCCGGCCATCATCAGTGCCGTGAAGCACAGGTAAGGATTGGCACCCGGATCCGGGAAGCGGGTTTCGATGCGGCGGGCCTTGTCCGAATGCACGTAGGGGATGCGGATCGAGGCGGAACGGTTGCGGGCCGAGTAGGCCAGCTTGACCGGGGCTTCGAAGCCGGGAACCAGACGCTTGTAGGAGTTGGTCAGCGGGTTGGTGATGGCGTTCAGGGCGCGCGCATGCTTGATCACGCCGCCGATGTAGTACAGCGCGAACTCGGACAGGCCGGCGTAGCCGTTGCCGGCGAACAGGTTCTTGCCGTCCTTCCAGATCGACTGGTGCACGTGCATGCCGGAGCCGTTGTCGCCGACGATGGGCTTGGGCATGAAGGTCGCGGTCTTGCCGTAGCTGTGGGCGACGTTATGCACGATGTACTTCAGGAGCTGGGTCTGGTCGGCGCGGCGCACCAG
>JACRIY010000021.1 GCA_016235805.1 Rhodocyclales bacterium | reverse complement strand
GTGCTGCTGGCGTACCCGGCTGCGCACCAGGTGCAGCAGCTGCGCCTTGAGCGACTGGCGGATGCTCCAGAAGATCTGGTCCGGGATGCGATGCACGCCGTCCCAGCAGGCCCGGTCGGTCAGGCGGTGCTGCCAGCCCAGGCCGAGGTGGCGATCGAAGGTCTCGTACCAGTCGGTGGCGAGGAAGGTCGGCACGTGCACCGCGTTGGTGACGTAGTCCATCGGGTTTTCCGGCGCGGTGACCTGCGGCCACATGTCGGCGCAGATGCGTGCCGAGACCTCGCCATGGATGCGCGAGACGCCGTTGTGGAAGCGCGAGCCGCGCAGGGCCAGCGCCGTCATGTTGAACTCGCTGCCGCCGTCGCCGACGCGACCCATGCCGAGCAATGCGTTGCGGTCGAGCCCGGCCACCGTGCAGAACTCGCCGAAGTAATGCATCACCATGTCGTCGGCGAAATGGTCGTGGCCGGCCGGCACCGGCGTGTGCGTGGTGAACACCGTGTTGGCGGAGGCCGCCTCCAGCGCGGCGGCAAAACTCATGTCCTGGCGGATCAGGCTGCGAATGCGCTCCAGCACCAGGAAGGCGGCGTGGCCTTCGTTGATGTGCCAGACGGTGGGGCGCAGGCCGAGCGCGGCAAGCGCGCGCACGCCGCCGACGCCGAGGATGATCTCCTGCTCGATGCGCGTGCGGCGGTCGCCGCCATAGAGCTGGTGCAGGATGCCGCGGTCGGCATCGCTGTTTTCGTCCACCTGGGTATCGAGCAGGTAGAGGCGGTTGTTGCCGACCCGGGCCCGCCAGATTCGTGCCCAGACCATGCGCCCGGGGAACTCGACGCCGACGCGCAGTTCCTTGCCGTCCTCGCTGTGCACCAGTTCGATCGGCATGTCGTCGAAGTCATTGTCGCCGTAGTGCGCCGTTTGCCTGCCTTCGCGGTCGATGGTCTGGCGGAAATAGCCCTGGCGGTAGAGCAGGCCGACGGCGACGAAGGGCAGGCGCAGGTCGGAGGCGCCCTTGCAATGGTCCCCGGCGAGGATGCCGAGGCCGCCCGAATAGATCGGCAGGCTTTCGTGGAAGCCGAACTCGGCGCAGAAGTAGGCGATCAGGTCGCTCGATTGCAGCGGCGGCTTGCCGGGCAGTTCGAGGCGGGGTTCGGCGTGGTAGGAATCGAAGGCCGACAGCACGCGATTCATGGTGCCGAGGAAGACCGGATCCTCGGCGGCCTCGTCGATCCGCTTCTGGTCCATGCGTTTCATGAACGCCTTCGGACTGTGGTGCACCGCGCGCCACAGTCCGGCCGACAGGCGGGCGAACAGGGATCGGGTAGGCCGGTCCCAGCTGTACCAGAGGTTGTTGGCGAGTTCGTCGAGCCGCGCCAGGCGCGGCGGGATCTCGGGATTGACTTCGAGCTGATAGCGGGTGCCGGGCATGATGATGGGCGTATGGAAGTGGAGGACGGGGTCGCTGGATTCTACGATGCAACCGGTTGTGCACGCAGCGTGATGATCTGTTCTGAGCCGCTGGCCGGGGACCAGGCGAGCGTGATGCATACCGCCTGCATGATCTTTTCGAAGCCGGCCTCGGATTGCGATACGGTGCGATGCGCACAGGCATCGCAGCGGACCGGCAGGCTGGATTCGATCCGCAATGTGCCGCGCAGTTCGCTGTCGTCGAGCGTGAGCGAGCGCGTTTCCTCGATCCGGAGCGGATCGCCGAAGCCGCCGGGGACGCTGCCGTCGGCCAGTATGTAACGGCCGCCGAAGCCGTCGCAGCTGGGCATGGCGACGTTGATCTCGGTTTCGATGGTGGCCGGCGGCCGCGCGCCCTCGATGCGGAAGCTGACGCTCAGTGTGTCGCCGTCAAGCGCATAACGCTTCTCGATGCGCCAGCCCTCGCCGCCGGCTACCCAGCGACCGGGCTCCGCGCCGGGAACGTAGCCGTCGAGCGGCCGCATCATGTCCTTGGCATCGATCGCGGAATCGACGAAAAGGCCGCGCGGCCGCTCATCCGGGTCGGCGTCGCCGTGCAGGATGGTGTGCAGGTAGGCGACCCGATCGTGTGCCGAAGTGATGCCGGCGCCGCTCTCGGCCGCGTGCGGGCCGGTGTCGCCATAGCTGATCTTGTCGTGGTAGACCTCGGGGTAGGCGCGCAAGGTGTCGCCGAAGTTGTGCGCCAGCGGCAGGCTGGAAAGTTCCACCAGTGCGGCGTGGCCGTCGTCGCGCACATAGGCGTGGAGCAGGCTGCTGCGCAGTGCGGTCTCGATGTGGCCGTCGTGATCGAGGTCGCCCTGCTGCTGGCGCGGCCAGGGGGCCAGGCGTTCCAGTGCGGCCTCGAGCTTGAGCAGGTTGTTCCAGATGGCGCGGCGCAGGTGGGGCAGGTAGAGGCCGCCGAACAGGCCGTGCCAGTAGGCGTCGTTGGCTTGCGACCGGTGCAGCCACTCCTGCATTTCGGGCGCCCGCTGCTCGGCGGGCAGCGCTGCCAGCCGCCGCGAGGCGCCGAGCATGCGCTTATGCATCCAGTTCGCCTCCGCATAGCGCGACATGAAGTTGCGCCAGATCCCGCCGCGCAGGAAAGGCTTGTGCGCCTCGAATTGGCCAGCGTTCTTTTCCGCCTCCACCAGCGCGTGGTACTCGCGGGCGCGGGCGGCGGGCAGCGTCCATTCGTTCATTTCGATGTAGGAGGTCGTGGGCAGGTACACGATGCCGCGCGTGCGCTCCCGGGCGTGGTAGTCGGCGTAGGTTTCGGTGCGTATCAGGGGGGACGCCAGGACGCCCTCGATGAACTGGGTCAGCCAGCCCTTCTCGAACACCCATTCGTAGGTCTCGGGCCAGATGCCGAACTTCTCGATGTCATCGAAGTAGATTGCCGCGCGCCGTCCCTGGCGCGCCAGGTCCTCGAGCCAGGCCACCGCTTCGCCGGCCGGCGAGAAGGGCAGGCGGTAGCGCGCGCCCTCCGAGATCGGGAACAGATCGAGGCGGCGGCCGTCCTCGTCGGTGGAGAAGAAGCTGTCGAGGCGGTCCTGGTTCTCTCCGGCACAGAGGAAGTGGTAGTCGTCCACCGCCACGTAGCGGATGCCGGTGGCGACCAGCGAGGTGACCACCGAGGATTCCCAGACCCGCTCGGTGAGCCAGGCGCCGGAGGGGCGCATGCCGAAGCGGCGCTCGATCTTGTCCGACAGGGTGGCGATTTGCGTCACCCGGTCGCGGTGGGGAATCGCGGCCAGCACCGGTTCGCAGTCGCCCGAGCCGAACCACTCGACCTGGCCGCGCCGGGTCATCGCCGCCAGGCGTGCCATGTCGTCGGGAAAACGTTCGAGCAGCACGTCGAGCAGCCAGCCCGAGAAATGCACGCTGAAGCGAAACGCCGGATAGCGTTCCATGACACGCAGGAACATGCCGTAACTGCGCATGTGCGCGTCGTCGATGACTGCCGGGAAATTGCCGACGGGCTGGTGGGCGTGAACCCCGAACAGGAGGCTGATGGTCATGGTCTGATTAACGTGAAACAGCAGGATGAGTCGCTGGTGATATCGAGCGCAGCGAGCTGGCAGTCACCCCCGCCTGGGCGGGGGGCTGGGGGGAGGGGGCGTTCAATTCGCTTTTTCATTGGTGACGCGTCGCATCGAGCCGCCGGTGGCGGTCTCCGATCCGGCACAGATGGGGATGTCGAGCTGGGCCGGAGGCTCCAGTTGCAGCAGCTCGTAAAGGCGCGCCAGGTTGCGCCGGTACAGGCTGTCGAAGCTGGCGACGGCGGCGGACGGGTTGTAGTCGCCGAACCACCAGAACCAGTCGGAGCTTTCGCAGATCGCCAGTTGCGCCTCGACCGCGGCGACCTGCGCCGGATCGAGCCGTCCGCTGGCGAGGACCCGATCGCTGCTTTGCTTGGCTTCGCACAACAGGTCCCAGCCGCGATTCTTGGCCTGGTCGCCGATCCAGGTCGACAGCGTGCCATAGACCCAGCTGCCGGCGACGAGGCGCGGCAACACGGTGGCGGGCGGCGGCGTCGGCCGCGCCAGCAGCTCGGCGTAGGTGGTGGTGCGGATCGCGGGATGCTCGGCGAGCAGGCCATACAGGTCGTCAAAAAAGTAGTAGCCGTTGTAGGGGTAGTGTTCCCAGGCGTTTTCACCGTCGAGGATGATGCTGACCACGGGGGTTTCATCGTCGGCCGCCGCGTCGAGGATCGCTTCCAGCTGATGCACGAGATGCTGCGCCGCGTCGCGGCCATGCCATTTGGCATAGTCGAAGCCGATCAGGTCGGACAGCCGCTCGTCGCGGAAGAACAGCGTCAGGCCGGGTGCCTGCTCCAGTCGCCAGGGATGATAGGCAGCGCGCGGATCGGCGATGCCGCTGGCGACCAGGCTGTTCTTCAGCACGCCCTCGCCGCTGGCGATCCACCGGCAGCCGGCGGCACCCAGGTGCTTGACGAATTCCTCGGAGACCGCGCCTTCGGCCGGCCACATGCCGGTCGGTGGCGCGCCGAAGCGTCGGGCATGGCTGACGCGTGCGGCGTCGATGTGCGCCAGCACCCGGCTGCGTCCGCCGGGATAGGCGGCGGAGAAGGGCAGGGGTGCCTCGGGCAGGCTTTCGCGCGCCACGCCGAAATCAAGCATCAGCGGCGCCAGCGGGTGGGTCTGCGGCGTGGAGGAGAGTTCGACCTGGCCGCGCGCCGCGAGCGCCCGCCAGCGCGGAATCAGGCCGGACATGAGGTCGCCGATGCTGGCGAGCAGTTGCCGGCGGTCGTCCGCGTCATAGCGCTCACCCTGGCTCATCAGCTTGGCCAGCAGCGGATTGCGCCGCCTCTCGGTTTCTCCGGTCCATGCCAGGTGGTACCAGGTCACCAGGTCGGAAAAATAGGCGCCGGATAGGTAGCGGCAGGCGGATTCGCCGTCGGCGGCGAGTTGGCGATAGATGTCGTGCAGGCGCTGATAATGGGGAAAAGGCGCCAGCATGGTGGTGTGGTTGCTGCGGAAACAGGTGTCGAGCAACAGCTTGCGATCGGCCTCGTCGATCCGGTCCAGGTCCGGCGCGGCCAGCATGCGCAGCAGGGGGTCGTGAAAGTGGCCGCTGGCGAACTGCTGCGCATAGTCCTCGATCTGTTCCAGCAGCACCGGCACCAGGTTGACCACGCAGCGGATCAACGGGTGGCGCTCCAGGTGCGCCGCCATGTCGACGTAATCCTTCATGGCGTGCAGGTAGACCCAGGGCAGGACGAACTCGCCCCCCGCCGTGTCGCCAGCGCCGACTCTTGCATCCTGTGCGGCGCCCGGCACCCGGGTCGCGCCGTGGTCGCGATAGTCGGGCTGGTGCATGTGCCAGAGGAAGACCAGGTCGAGGGTCTTCATGATCGAATCCGGCGCCGGCGGTCGGGGTCGCTGTCCATGAAATCGAGCGCAGCGAGCAAGCTTCGGTCCCCGCCCTGGGGCGGGGTGCAGGGGTGGGGGGGCTTGATGGCCTTTGTGAATTTCATGATCGGGGGCGCAGCCAACGCATCATGAAAGTCACCTTATATGGTGGGCCTGCTGGCCCAGCATCTCCGGCGTCACCAGGGTGATGCCGTTGTCGCTGACATGGAAGCGTTTGCGGTCGGCGTCGGCGTCGTAGCCGATCTGCATGCCTTCCGGCACGCGGCAATGCTTGTCCATCACCACCCGGCGCAGTTTGGCATGGCGTCCGATATCGACGTCGGGCAGGATTACCGAGTCCTCGATCTGCGCGTAGCTGTGCACATGGACCCGCGAGAACAGCAGCGAATGGCGCACCAGCGCGCCACTGATGATGTCGCCGCCGGACACCAGGGAGTCGACCGCCATGCCGCGCCGGCCGTCGTCATCGAAGACGAACTTGGCCGGCGGCAGCTGTTCCTGGTGGGTCCAGATCGGCCAGTCGTCGTCGTAGAGGTTGAGTTCCGGCGTGACCTTGGTCAGTTCCATGTTGGCTTCCCAGTAGGCGTCGATGGTGCCGGCGTCACGCCAGTAGGGAATCCTGGTCTCGTCCATGCCGACGCAGGAATTGGCGAAATTGTGGGCGAAGACCCGGTAGCGGTCGACGCAATGCGGGATCACGTCCTTGCCGAAGTCGTGCGTGGAACGCGGATCGTCGTGGTCGCGGATCAGTTGCTCGTAGAGGAATTCGGCATTGAAGGCATACACGCCCATGCTGGCCAGCGCGCGGTCCGGACGACCCGGCATCGGCGGCGGATTCTTCGGCTTTTCGACGAAGCCCACCACGCGCTCCTGGTCGTTGACCTGCATGACGCCGAGTTCCGTGGCTTCGGCTACCGGTACGTCGATGCAGGCCACGCTGAAGTCGGCCTGGCGCTCGACGTGTTCGGTCAGCATGCGCGTGTAATTCATCTTGTAGACATGGTCGCCGGAAAGCACCAGCACGTGCTTCGGCCGATTGCGGCGGATCAGGTCGAGGTTCTGGAACACGGCGTCGGCCGTGCCGCGGTACCAGTGTTCGCTGACCTGCTGCTGCGCCGGCAGGATGTCGATGAACTCGTGGAAACGGCCGTCGAGGAAGCTCCAGCCGCGCTGCAAGTGCTGGATCAGGCTCTGCGCCTTGTACTGGGTGGCGACGCCGATACGGCGGATGCCGGAGTTGACGCAATTCGACAGCGTGAAGTCGACGATGCGGAACTTGCCGCCGAAAGGCACGGCCGGCTTCGAGCGCCAGTCCGTGAGCTGCATCAGGCGGCTGCCGCGTCCGCCGGCGAGCACGATGCCGAAGGTGTTTCGTGCGGTCTCGGCGGCCTTCACGAGCGCACTCCCCTGCCCGCGCGGGGCCGAGCAGCGTCGGAACCGGCCGGTTCTGCAATCCAATCCATGGTGAATCCTCCCTTGCGGCTACAATCCGCACGATAGCAAAAAACTCCTTCGACTATATACCCATGCCTGACGCTGCCTGCAGCGCGCTGTTCGAGGCGCGCGAACATGATCCGTTTTCCGTGCTCGGACTTCACGCTCACGGTTCCGGCTGGCGCCTGCGCGTCTTTCGCCCGCGTGCCGCGGCTGTTGCCGTGGAACTTGCGGATGGCGCCTGGGCGCCGCTCAAGCGTCGCAGCGGCACCGACCTGTTCGAGTGGCAGGGCGGCACGCCGCCGCCCCGTCCGTGGCGGCTCAACATCGACGGGGCGACCGGCTACGATGCCTACGCCTTCGCGCCGCGCCCGCCCGCCGACGACCTGTTCCTGTTCAATGCCGGGCGCCTGCGCCAGGCCTGGCGGACCTTCGGCGCGTTGCCCGAGCAGCGCGACGGCGTATCCGGCGTCTGTTTTCGCGTCTGGGCACCCAATGCCGAGCGCGTCTCGGTGGTCGGCGGCTTCAACGGCTGGGATGGGCGCGTGCACCAGATGGCGACGCTCGGGGGTTCCGGCGTCTGGGAGTTGTTCATCCCCGAAATATCCATCGGTGCCCTGTACCGATTCGAGCTGCGCGTGCGCGGCAGCGGTGCGCTGCGCCTGAAGAGCGACCCGTTCGCGCGGGCCTTCGAGCGCCGGCCGGCCACCGCTTGCTGCGTGACGGCCGACGCGGCGCATGTCTGGTGTGATGACGCATGGATGCAGGCGCGCGCGGCGCGCGACTGGCTGTCGGCGCCGATGAGCACCTACGAGATGCACCTGGGCAGCTGGATGCGCCACGCCGACCGCAGTTTTTACAGCTATCGCGACCTGGCCGGGCGGCTGGTCCCCTACCTGGTCGAGATGGGCTATACCCATGTCGAATTCATGCCCCTGATGGAGCATCCGCTCGACGAATCCTGGGGCTACCAGTGCACCGGCTTCTTCGCGCCCAGTTCGCGCTTCGGCAGCGCCGACGACCTGCGCTTCCTGGTCGATGCGCTGCATCAGGCCGGCATTGGCGTGATCCTCGACTGGGTTCCCGGACACTTCCCGGCCGACGACTGGGCGCTGGCCCACTTTGATGGCACGGCGCTCTACGAGCACCAGGACCCCAAGCAGAAGATGCATCCCGACTGGGGTACCCACGTCTTCAATTACGGGCGCAACGAGGTCCGCAGCTTCCTGCTGTCCTCGGCGGCCTACTGGATGGGCGAGTTCCACGTCGATGCGCTGCGCGTAGACGCCGTGGCCTCGATGATCTACCTCGACTATTCGCGCAAGGCTGGCGAATGGACGCCGAATGTCCATGGCGGGCGCGAGAACCTCGAAGCCATCGCTTTCCTGCGCGAAATGAACGAGATGGTGCATGCCGATTTTCCCGGCGCGCTGACCATCGCCGAGGAATCCACGGCCTGGCCGATGGTGTCGCGCCCGACCTGGCTGGGCGGCCTGGGCTTCTCGATGAAGTGGAACATGGGCTGGATGAACGACACGCTCGACTACATGGAGCACGATCCGATCTACCGGCGCTACAACCACGAGCGGCTGACCTTCGGCCAGCTTTACGCCTACAGCGAGAACTTCGTGCTGCCCCTGTCGCACGACGAGGTGGTGCATGGCAAGCGCTCGCTGCTGGGCAAGATGCCGGGCGACGAATGGCAACGCTTCGCCAACCTGCGCCTGCTGCTGGCCTACCAGATGACGGCACCGGGCAAGAAGCTGCAGTTCATGGGCGCCGAGTTGGGGCAGCCCTGGGAATGGCGCCCCTCCGAGGAATTGCCATGGCAACTCCTGCAATTCCCCTTCCACGCAGGAATCAAGGAACTGACGCGGAAACTCAACCACCTGTATGTCGGCGAAGCGGCGCTGCATGAACTCGATTTCTCCTCCCTCGGCTTCCAGTGGATCGATTGCCACGACGCCGACCAGTCGGTCGTGAGCTGGTTGCGCCATGCGCGCGACGGCAGCCACGTCGTGGTGGTGCTCAATTTCACGCCAGTGCCGCGGCACGGCTACCGCCTCGGTGTTCCGCGAACCGGAACCTACCGCGAGCGAGTCAATACCGATTCGGCACTGTACGGCGGCAGCGACCTGGGCAACGGCGGCCACGTGAATGCCGAGCCATACCCGTGGATGGGTTTCCCCGCATCCCTGACGCTCACCCTGCCGCCACTCGCGGCACTGATCCTGCTGCCGGCCTGAGGTTAAATCGCTCAGCCGCCCAGACGCCCCTCCGCCAGCAGGCGGTCGATTTCGGCCTCGGCCTGAACCCAGTCTTCCAAGGGATTGCCCGGAGCGAAACCACGCCGTTCGGCGATGTAGTAAGCCGCCATCTCGATGTAATTCCGCCGTTGCTCGGCCGGCACCGACTTGGCCTTCTTCGCGCGCGGGGCGGCGGGCTTCGCCGGCACCTTCTTCGGCGCCGCTTTCGCTTCGCTCACCTTGACGGCGGGCTTCTTGGCTGCCGTCACGGTCTTTGCGGGTTGCGCCTTCTTGGCTGGAGCCTTGGTCTTGGTCGCGGCTGCAACTTTCGTCGTCGTGCCGGTTGCGCTGCTTTTTGTGCTGGTCTTCGAAACTGTCATGTAGCCTTCCTCCTGATCTTCATATGTGCTTGGTCAATATAGTGCGCCGCTGCCATGGCAGCACGTTGACAATCGTCAATCCCGTTGCCTGCCGATGCCGAGCGCGCCACGCAGTCCCAGCAACGGATCGGTGGCAACGTGGATCGGCATGCGCGCTGCGATCGCCGCATGTTCTGCTTTGGTGCCGAACGCCGCCAGAAAGTTGCTTCGTGCAAGCAGCGGCAGCAGGCTGGTGGCAATCCCGCCGGCGATGAAGACGCCGCCGCGCGCCAGGCAGGCCAGGGCCATGTCGCCGGCGAATGCACCGTAGGCGGAAAGGAACAGGCCCACCGAGCGAGCCTCGGCACTTGCCGGATCTGCCGCCGCGCGCGTCGCGATATCCGCCGGCGAGTGCACGGTTCCTGCGACGAACTCGTGGATCAGGGCAAGACCGGGGCCGGACACCACGCGTTCCCAGGTGACACGATCATGGCGCGCGTGAAGGAAGCGCCACAATGCCATCTGCGTTTCGTCGGCGGGAGCGAACGCCGCGTGTCCCCCTTCGCCGGGGACGATCCGCCAGCGCTTGCCATCCGGCAGCACGATGGCCATGCCGAGCCCGGTCCCGGCGCCGACCACCAGGCAGGGTGCCGCGGCCAGCGGTTCGCCGTCTTGCAGCGTGTGGCGCTGCTCAGGCGAAGAAGTCACCGCCCCCATCGCCGCGGCCGCGAAATCGTTGGCAAGGTGCAGGCCGCGCAGCCCGAAGCGACGCGCCAGGTCGGCGTTGTCGATGCGCCAGGGCAGGTTGGTGAGTTGCGCCGATAGCCCGTCGTCGGCGATCGGGCCCGCCACGGCCAGGCAACCGCCGTCCACCTGCGCCGGGTCGGTCTGGGTGTCGGCGAGGAAAGCGCCGAGAACACCGGCAAAATCCTGAAAGTCGGCGTTGGCGTAACGGCGATGCGCCTGCAATCCGTCCTTGTCCGCCAGTCCCAGCAGCGTCTTGGTGCCGCCGATGTCGGCACACAGCAGGAATGGCTTTCCCGCCGGGACACGTCCGCCAGTCGACTCCTGCTGCGTCACACCGCCACCGGCGCGGCGATGTGCGGATGCGGATCGTAGGCTTCGAGCGTGAAGTCCTCGTAGCGGAAGCCGAAGATGTCCTTCACCGCGGGGTTGATCCGCATCCTCGGCAGCGGGCGCATTTCGCGGGAGAGTTGCAACCGGGCCTGGTCGAGGTGGTTGGAATAGAGATGGCAGTCGCCGCCGGTCCACACGAAATCGCCCGGCACGTAATCGCAGACTTGCGCCACCATCAGCGTGAACAGCGCGTAGGACGCGATATTGAAAGGTACGCCGAGGAAGATGTCGGCGCTGCGCTGGTAGAGCTGGCAACTCAGCCGGGGAGCCTGCCCCGGGCCGGCGGCGGGAGCGACGTAGAACTGGAACAGCGCGTGGCAGGGCGGCAGCTTCATCTGCGGGATGTCGGCCGGGTTCCAGGCCGAGACGATGTGGCGGCGCGAATCCGGATTTTTCTTCAGGCCGGCTACAAGTTCGGCGATCTGGTCGATCTCCTTGCTGTCGCCGGCCGGCCAGTGGCGCCACTGGTGGCCGTATACCGGTCCGAGGTTGCCGTCGGCGTCGGCCCAGTCGTCCCAGATCGAAACGCCGTTTTCCTTCAGGTAGCGGATGTTGGTGTCGCCCTGGAGAAACCACAGCAACTCGTGGATGATCGAGCGCAGGTGCAGTTTCTTTGTCGTCAGCAGCGGAAAGCCCTCGGCCAGGTCGAAACGCATCTGCCAGCCGAACACCGAGCGGGTGCCGGTGCCGGTGCGGTCGGATTTTTCGTTACCGTGCTGGAGCACGTGGCGCATCAGGTCGAGGTAGGGGCGCATGGAATGGGGGGGCCGGTGCGAGGGTTCGAGCGGCCTATTTTAGGATCAATCTTCGCGCGATTCATGCGGCCGGCCGCCGGTGCAGTTACTCTGCCGTAAGCAATAGATGTTGCACGCTCCCTGACGCTGCTGGCACAATGGCGTCGCGGGTTTCACAGCGCCGCCGCACCCGCCGCGCGGCAATCCACCCACTGGAAGCATCCATGCTCGGATTCTTTTCCAAACAGCCGATCCATCCGCTGGCCGACCCGAAGGAAGCCAAGATCATCCTTGGCGAGATCGTGACGCGCGAGCCCCTGCTCGCCGTGGAAGACGCCAGCGCATGGCTGGAGTCGGTCGCCGCGGATGCCACCTTCAAGCCGCTGCAGCGGCTCGACCTGGCATTGCGGCTGGACGAGGCGGCGGTGGCCCAGTCACGGCGCCTGGCACGCGACTACCCGTCCCTGAGCGACCAGAGTCGCGCCATGGAGTCGCGCCAGTGGGGCATCGGCCGCGGCTACTGGCAACTGCTGGTCAGTGCCTACCTCGATTGCCTCGCCCGCCTGCGGGCCGGCGAGAAGGATGCGGAATTGATCAGGCCGCAACTCGGGATGCTCTATGGTCGCTTGATCGGGGCGCTCGCCGCGCGACTCAAATGGGACCAGTTTCGCTACGGGCCGGTCGATCCGGAGTTCTGGCTCAACGTCGGCGGGTCCTACCTCGCCGCATTCGACGCCAAACTCGACCGCAAGCCGCTGCAGCTCTATACCGGGGCACCCGAGACCACGATCGAGGCCGAGTACCTCAAGGTGCTGGTGTTCCAGGCCACCTCGATGGACAAGCTCAAGCCTTTGCAGATTGAAATCGCGGAACACCTTGTCGCCCATTTCCTGCCCCACTTCGCACTGATTCGCGAACTGCGGCCGGAGAATGTTTACTGGGTCGATGCCGCCAAGCCGGTACCGCCGACCCGGCTTGCCAAGCTTCCCGAGGTTTCGCCGACCCTGCGCTTCTTCAACGGCACCCAGGCGCTGGAGGCGGTGAACGAAACCGCCGAGCAGATCGTCAAGGATCGCCGCGTGCCGCCGAACATCAATCTTGGCGCGCAGTATGACGCCGATACGGTGCTGCCGGTCCTGCGCCACCTGGCGATGTACTGGGCGCCCAAACCGCCCATGCGCAACACCAACCGTCGCCGGCTGGCTTCGCCGCTCAAGCTGGTAAACGGCATGACCGGCGTGCACCGTCGCTTGTCCGGTTACGGATCCGATACGGAGGGCGTCGAGTCCTGGATCGTCGACGACGTGAGCCTGGGCGGACTGGGTGCCCATGCCACCCTGTCCCGTGCCGGTTGGCTGCGCATCGGCGCCCTGGTCGGGGTTCAGCCCGACGGTGGCGACAACTGGCTGATCGGCGTCGTCAGGCGCTACGTGCGCACCGGCGCCAACGACCATTCGATCGGCATCGAAACCATTTCGAAGTCGCCGCGCGCGGTGCTCGCCGATGCCGGCGGCCTGCTCACCGAGGCGCTGCTGCTGGATGTGCCCGAAGTCGGCGAATACGCGCGCATGGCCCTGCCGCACAACACCATCGAAGAAGGCGTGGCGCTGCTGTTCAAGGTCGACGAGAAGAACGCCCGCCTGCACCCGCGCGAGACCATCGCCACCGGCCCCGATTTCGTCGTCGCCAACTTCTTCGTCCAGTCGTATTCGTAAGCCGGCCGAGCCGGAACTCGACAGGGAAGGCTTCGATGCAGCATCTCGATTGTTTCTATTCGTTCTGAACGAGTTTTTTACGCTAACTTCGCCCGGATCGCTGACTTGGGCCGAAAGGCCCTGATCACCGCCTCGTTGGTCTCGATGTAAGGCCCGCCGATGAGGTCGATGCAATAGGGTACGGCGGCGAAGATTCCCGGCACCAGCGATTTTCCTTCCGTATCTTTCGCGCCCTCCAGGGTTTCCTTGATCGCCTTGGGCTGCCCCGGCAGGTTGAGGATCAGCGCCTTGCCACGGATGGCGCCGACCTGGCGCGAGAGGATGGCCGTCGGTACGAAGGCCAGCGAGATCTGCCGCATCTGTTCGCCGAAGCCGGGCATGATCTTGTGCGCCACGGCCAGCGTCGCCTCCGGCGTCACGTCGCGCGGCGCCGGACCGGTGCCGCCGGTGGTCAGCACCAGATGGCAGCCGACCGTGTCGCACAGTTCGATCAGCGTCTTTTCGATCACCGGCTGTTCGTCGGGAATCAGGCGCGTCTCCATGCGCCAGGGCGAGGCCAGGGCGGCGCCGAACCACTCCTGCAGCGCGGGGATGCCCTTGTCTTCGTAGACCCCGCTGGAAGCGCGGTCGGAAATGGAAACGAGGCCGATCAGAAGTTCGTCGTTCATGAGAGTGCATCCTTCAGGCGGTAGAAGAGTTGGCCAAGATATTCGTTGAGCGCCCAGCGGCTGCCGGACAAATCACTGGGCAGGAGATTTTCGAGCAGGGAGGGCGATGGCATGCTGAAGGCCGTCGGCGCGGCGACGACCTGCAGACCCTGTTGCTCGAACAGCGGAACGGCGCGCGGCAGGTGCCAGCCGTGGCTGATCAGCGCGATGCGGGAGATTCCGGCGGAGGCCAGCAGCGGCGCCGACAAGCGCGCGCTTTCCGCGGTGTCGCGCGAGGCGGATTCGACCCAGCGCACCGCGACGCCGAACTCCTGTTCCAGCGCCTCGCGCATCGAATCGGCCTCGGCGCGGCCGCCATAGGGCGCACCGCCGGTTACCAGCAGCGGCAGGCGCGATTTGCGCGCCAGCCACGCGCCGTAGCGAATGCGCTCCAGCGTCGGGCCGCCTATGGTGTCGCCGCCATACTCGGGGGCTCCGTAGTAAGAACCGCCGCCGAGGATGACGATGGCCTGGACGCCCTGCAATTGCCCGGGCGAGAGCGCCGGATGCGGCTGCAGCGGGGCCATCAGCGCATGGCCGACGATAGGCGTGGAAAGGGCCAGCAGCGAGAGCAGCGACAGCGTCGCCAGCGTGATGCCGCCGTACTGCCAGCGCCGACTTTTGGCCCGCGACAGCCAAAGCCCGAACAGCGCCAGCAGGACCGGTCCGGTCGGCGGCAGGATAAGGGCGACGAGGATTTTCTTGAGCAGGAACATGGGCCGGGAAGCAGGCTGATCGCGTATCATCGCATGACGGCGGGCCGTCATTATCGGCGCATTTGCTCCGCCCCGGACGCGCACACCATGAGCGATCACCAGTACGGAATCGAGACCCTCTGCCTGCATGCCGGCGCCCAGCCGGATGCGGCCACCGGCGCGCGCGCGCTGCCGATCCACCAGACCAGTTCCTTCGTATTCGATTCGGCCGAGCATGCCGCCAGCCTGTTCAACCTGCAGACCTTCGGCAACGTCTATTCGCGCATCGGCAACCCGACCGTCGCCGCCTTCGAGGAGCGCGTCGCCGCGCTGGAGGGTGGTCGTGCTGCGGTGGCCGCCGCCACCGGCCTCGCCGCGCAGACCCTGGCCCTGCTGACCCTGTGCCAGGCCGGCGACCGCATCGTCGCCGCGCGCTCGCTCTACGGTGGCACCTTCTCGCAGCTCGACGTCAGCTTTAGGAAGCTCGGCATCGAGACCGTCTTCGTCGACTCCGACGATCCGGAGAATTTCCGCGCCGCGCTGTCCGACAACACGCGCTGCATCTTCGCCGAGACGGTGGCCAACCCGCGCCTCAACGTGCTCGACATCGCCGCCGTGGCCAAAGTGGCCCACGATCACCGGGTGCCGCTGATCATCGACAACACCGTGCCCTCGCCGTATCTGTGCCGTCCCTTCGAGCACGGCGCCGACATCGTGGTGCATTCGGCGACCAAGTTCCTCGGCGGCCACGGCACCACGCTGGGTGGAGTGGTCGTGGAATCCGGAAAGTTCGACTGGGGCAACGGCAAGTTCCCCGGCATGACCGAGCCCTCGGCCGGCTACCACGGCGTCAAGTTCTTCGAGACTTTCGGCGACTTCGGCTTCACCATGAAGGCGCGCATGGAAACCCTGCGCACCTTCGGCCCCGCGCTGTCGCCCTTCGCGGCCTGGCAACTGATGCAGGGCATCGAGACGCTGCACCTGCGCATGCAGCGTCATTGCGAGAACGCGCTGGCCGTGGCACGCCACCTGGAAGCGCATCCGCGCGTGGCCTGGGTCAATTATCCGGGCCTGCCGGCCAGTCCCGGCTACGCATTGGCACAGCGCTACCTCGGCTCGCCGCGCCATCCGGGCGCCGGCGCGCTGCTGGCCTTCGGCGTGAAAGGGGGGCAGGCCGCGGGCGAAAGCTTCATCGACGCCCTGCAGTTCTGTTCGCATCTCGCCAACATCGGCGACGCCAAGACCCTGGTGATCCATCCGGCATCGACTACCCATCGCCAGCTGGGCGAGGCGGATCAGCGCGCATCGGGCGTAACGCCCGACATGGTGCGGCTTTCGGTCGGCATCGAGACGCTGGAGGACATCCTGTGGGATATCGACCAGGCCCTGGAGCGCAGCGCATCATGAGCGAAACACCGAAGGGCGGAGACGATGCGCGTACCCGCAGCGATGGGCTGGTGGTCATCCTCCTGGTGCTGGTCGGAATCATGGGCGCCTGGATCATGTACAAATCCCTGCAGCCTGCGTCCGCGCCGGCTCCGTCTTCGGTCGCTCCGGCGGCTTCGTCCCAGGATTCCGTGGCGCGTTCCGGCACGGTACGCCACGCCATCCAGCTCAGCCCCTACAGCGAGGTCGCCACCGCCGAAGGCGTGCGCGCCAAGCTGGACGCGCTGGGCATTGCTTCCAGCCTGCGCGTCGAGGCGCATGTCACGGTGGGACCTTTTCGCACGCAGGAGGAAGCCGAGGCCGCGCGCGCAAAACTCAAGGAACTGGGCGTCTATGGCGGCCAGACCGTAACCCTGAAACAGTGAGAACCCGACCATGAGCCGCAAGATCATTTCCACCGCCGCCGCACCCGCCGCCATCGGCACCTATTCCCAGGCCGTTCAGGTCGGCGATACCATCTACATGTCGGGCCAGATCGGCCTCGACCCGGCGACCATGACCATGGTCGAGGGCATCGACGCGCAGATCGTGCGCGTCTTCGACAACCTCAAGGCGGTGGCCGAAGCTGCCGGCGCGTCGCTCAACGATGCGGTGAAGCTCAACATCTACCTGACCGACCTCGCCAACTTCGCCAGGGTCAATGAAACCATGGCGAAGTATTTCAGCCAGCCCTTCCCGGCGCGCGCCGCGGTCGGCGTCAAGGAACTGCCGCGCGGCGCCCTGGTCGAGGCGGACGCCGTCCTGGTCCTTGGCTGATTCTCAAAATCAGCCCTTTTCAGACGCCCGCCCCCCTTCGCCCCCCTCTCGGGGGGTTCCTGGTTTGCTCGCTGCGCTCGATGTACGACACGATGCCCAATGGGTGTTAAACCCGCTGCCGCCGCCCCCAACACGCTCGCGGCCCGCCTGGCCCGCCTCGGGCTGAAGAGCGACAGCGACTTTGCGCTGCACCTGCCGCTGCGCTACGAGGACGAAACGCGGATTACGGCGCTGGCCGACGCGCGTCCGGGCGTCGCCGCGCAGTTCGAGGTCGAGGTCACCGACTGTGAAGTCGCCTACCGTCCGCGCCGCCAGTTGATCGCGCGGGTGCGCGATGCCGGCGGCGCGCTCTCGTTGCGCTTCCTGAATTTCTACCCCAGCCAGCAAAAAGTGCTGCAGCCCGGCGCGCGCCTGCGCATCTTCGGCGAGGTGCACGAGGGTTACCTCGGCCCCGAGATCATCCACCCGCGCTTCCATCCGGTGGCGGCCGGCGAATCCCTGCCCGAGGGGCTGACGCCGGTCTATCCGACCACGGCGGGCCTCGGCCAGGCTACCTTGCGCCGCCTGATCGAGAAGGCGCTGGCGCGGGTCGATCTCACCGACACTCTGGCGCCGGACCTGCGCGAGCGCTTGCGGCTGCCCGATTTCGCGGCAACCATCCGCCTCCTTCACGCGCCACCGCCGGAGATGGCGCAATCGGTGCTCGAAGCGCGCGAGCATCCGGCCTGGCGCCGGGTGCAATTCGACGAACTTCTTGCCCAGCAGTTGAGCCTGCGCCGCGCCTACACCGCGCGCCGTGCCCGCGGCGCGCCACGACTGGCGGCGACGGCGACGCTCACCGACGCACTGTTGAAATCGCTGCCCTTCAAGCTCACCGGCGCTCAGCAGCGCGCCTGGCGCGAGATCGCCGCCGACCTCGGCCAGCCGCATCCGATGCAGCGCCTGCTGCAGGGCGACGTCGGCAGCGGCAAGACGGTGGTCGCCGCGCTGGCCATGCTGCACGCGGTCGAAGCCGGCCACCAGGCCGCGCTTATGGCGCCCACCGAGATACTCGCCGAACAGCACTATCGCAAGCTCGCGGCCTGGTTGCAGCCGCTGGGGCTCGAAGTGGCCTGGCTCACCGGCAGCCTGAAGAAGCGCGACAAGGAAGCGGCGATCGCAAAAGTCGGCGCTGGCGATACGGCGATCGCGATCGGCACCCACGCCCTGATCGAAGACAAGGTCGAGTTCGCGCGCCTCGGGCTGGCCATCGTCGACGAGCAGCACCGCTTCGGCGTGCGCCAGCGCCTCGCGCTCAAGGACAAGGGCAGCTTCGCCCACCAGCTGGCGATGTCGGCCACGCCCATCCCGCGCACGCTGGCCATGAGCTATTACGCCGACCTCGATGTGTCGGTACTCGACGAGTTGCCGCCGGGACGCAGCCCGGTCACCACTAAGCTGGTCGCCGAAGCGCGCCGCGGCGAAGTGCTGAAACGAGTGCACGAGGCCTGCCGGGCGGGGGGGCAGGCCTACTGGGTATGTCCCTTGATCGAGGAGTCCGAAACCCTGCAGTTGAAGACGGCCGAAGAAACATTCGCGCGGCTTACCGCCGACCTGCCCGACCTGAAAATCGGCCTGGTGCACGGCCGCCTCAAGGCCGGCGACAAAGCCGCGGTGATGGCCGCCTTCGTCAGCAACGAGATCCACGTCCTGGTGGCGACCACGGTGATCGAGGTCGGCGTCGATGTGCCCAACGCCAGCCTGATGGTGATCGAACACGCCGAACGCTTCGGCCTCGCCCAGCTCCACCAGTTGCGCGGCCGCGTCGGCCGTGGCGCGGCGCTATCGGCCTGCATCCTGCTCTACGCGCAGCCGCTGGGCGAACTGGCGCGTGCACGGCTGAAGGTCATCTTCGAAACCACCGACGGCTTCGAAATAGCCCGCGAGGACCTGCGCCTGCGCGGCCCCGGCGAATTCATCGGCGCCCGCCAAAGCGGCATGCCGCTGTTGCGCTATGCCGACCTCGAGGATGCGGCCCTGGTCGAACAGGCCCGCGCCGTCGCAGAGGACATGCTGCGCGATGCCCCGGAGCGGGCGGCGGCGCACCTGCAGCGCTGGCTGGGCGGGCGTGAGGAACTGCTCAAGGCCTAGGCACCTGACCCAAGTCTCGACGACCATATCGGGACGCCCTCGGGCGAATGGCACCTCTGACCGATTAAGCTTTTCGCCTGGTAACGCTGGGATTCGTAGTGGATGCTTTTCGACTTGGCGTTGGTTGAGAGAATCGGTCGTCTAGGCAGCGCACGGAAAGGAGGTCTCGGCAATAGCGTTTCGTGGACGAGTGTTGCAGGACCGGTTCAGGCTTTATTCATTCTCCTGCGACCTGGAGCAAAGGCAAGCAGGACGAGACCCACAATGAGCATCCCATAGGATTGAGGCTCGGGGATGCACGAGACATCAAAACCAGCATGGCTGGGCGCGAGGCCGGGTTGCGGTAAATTCGGGGCGGATAGGCCGACAATGCGCGTCCACTGGCCCGCCCCGACTTCCACGGTACCTCCTGAAATCAGCAGGTCGACGTAGTCCATTTCCGGTCCCATTTCCGCTATCACCCTGGAATCATCCAGAGTGTAGAAAGACTTGTCGAATGGATCCGTGAAATACCTGTCCGGCAACCTTGCGAAGTCAACCGTGCCAAGTTTCATCGATCCTGAAAGCATCGAGATTTCAATTGTCTCGCCGGTGGGAGAGTCGAAAGCGCTCACCACATACTCCGAACCACGAATTCCTCCTGCTCCGGTACTGTGCACTCCGGATCCGTGGAGCCGGATCCACTCAATCTCTCCCGGATACATCTCTCGTGGCGGAGGCACTAGGAACCAAGCGATTCCCTTCATCGCCATGATGAACCAACTGTCCCCGCGGGAGGCCCCTGGCTTGAGGACGAAATCATCCAGTTCGAATTGCGCCTTCACGCCAACACCGATGCGACTGCCATCGGGCAACCGTATCTCGGCCCGGCTATCCGGACCGGTTTTAATTGTGTCGCCTTTGTTCAGCTTGTCACCCACTTTGCCCTTTCGTTCCAGGCCATCCTTGTCAATGATTGTGACCTCGCCATCGCAACAGACCAGTATGCTGGCGCTCTCCTCGCCGAATGCCGGTTGTGGAAATGT
Source organism: Rhodocyclales bacterium (assembly GCA_016235805.1). Lineage (GTDB taxonomy): Bacteria > Pseudomonadota > Gammaproteobacteria > Burkholderiales > Rhodocyclaceae > Sulfuritalea. The sequence continues at coordinate 6,792 of JACRIY010000021.1, read as the reverse complement.
CGCAAGCGACGCTATGAACAACAGGATTGGTAAAAGCGCACTCATGGCTTCCTCCCGAAAAACAGGAAATCGATCCGGCGCGATCCAGGTACGTTGCGCCAACTTCCATTGAAGGGCAGCTGAATTTGTGGATACGCGCTACGGTACGCTGGTCAGGCAAAAGCCTATTGACGCAGGGCAAACGATCGAAAGTTTTCTTCCAAAAGGCTCGCTGCTTGACCGTCTTTCCTTCATTCCGTCCACGCAAGGCTTCCAGAATAGACTCGGCCATCGACGCGAAGCCAGCGGGAGGATCGCTGCATCCGATGCTCCGACAGCCGGATGTTTCGGAGGCTCAATGCAAGGGTCCAAGGCGAATTTCGCATCTATCCCGCTGCCGGTAAAATCGCGCCATGGATTTCGCCGAACTCAAGCAACGCCTCGATCTCTACGAAAAGCTGATGCGGCTGGACAAGCCGATCGGTACCCTGCTGCTGCTGTGGCCGACTTTGTGCGCGCTGTGGATCGCCAGCCGCGGCCAGCCCGTCTGGTGGCTGGTCTGGATCTTCGCCTTGGGGACGCTGCTGATGCGCTCCGCCGGTTGCGTGATCAACGACTATGCCGACCGCGACTTCGACCCGCATGTCGAGCGCACCCGTGACCGGCCGCTGGCGGCGCGCAAGGTGACCACGCGCGAAGCGCTGACGCTGGCCGGCATGCTGGTGTTCTGTTCCTTCCTGCTGATCCTGCCGATCTTGCGCGACGTGTGGTGGCTGGCGCTGATCGCGGTATTTCTCGCCGCCAGCTATCCCTTCACCAAGCGCTTCTTCGCCCTGCCGCAGGCCTACCTCGGGGTCGCCTTCGGCTTCGGCATACCGATGGCCTTCGCCGCCGTTACCGGGGAGGTCGGCGCGGTGGGCTGGACGCTGCTGGCGGCCAACGTGTTCTGGGCGCTGGCCTACGACACGGAATACGCCATGGTCGACCGCGAGGACGATCTCAAGATCGGCATCCGCACCGCGGCCATCACCTTCGGTGAATTCGACGTCGCGGCGGTCATGATCTGCTACGGCATCACGCTGCTGATCCTGGTGGAAGTAGGCCTGCGGCTGGCCTACGGCTGGCCGTACTTCGCCGGACTCGGCGTCGCGGTGCTGATCGCCGGATACCATTTTCTTTTGATCCGCGACCGCGATCGCGACGGCTGCTTCGCCGCCTTCCGCCACAACAAGTGGTTCGGCGCGGCGGTCTTTGCCGGCATCGTCGCCGAGCTCAACCTGCGGCCCTGGCTCGGCCTGTGAGGCAGGCGCTCGCGTTGCTCGCGCTGGCCCTGGGCCTTGCAGCCTGCACGCCGGTGAATATCCATTACAACGCGGCCAAGGCCCACCACCGGCCGAACGGCTTCGTCAATTCCGATCCGGCGGCGCCGGTCGGTGGTATTTCCTGGTACGAAATCCTGTTTCGCAACCTGCGCGGCGATTTTCGTCCGGTGGCGCCGCCCGAGGTCGGTTATGAAGCCTTTGCCGCGAAGTGGACGGCGCCGGTCGACCATGCCCTGCTGGCGCGGCGCACCCAGGAGCCGCGCATCACCTGGCTGGGCCATGCCTCGTTGCTGCTGCAGGTGGGCGGGCAGAACATCCTGATCGATCCGCAGTTCTCAGCCAAGGCCGGGCCGGTCATCGGCGGCCTGCTCGACCTCGGGGCGCCACGCCTCGTGCCGCCGCCGATCAAGGAAAGCGAACTGCCGCCGATCGACCTGATCCTGATTTCGCACAACCATTACGACCACCTCGACGAGCCGACGCTGCGCCGCCTGCATGCCGCCGGCCAGAATCCGGCCTACGTCGTGCCGCTGGGCCTCAAGTCCTGGTTCGAGGAGCAGGGCATCGGGCCGGTGGCGGCCGAGATGGACTGGTGGGACAGCACGGAACTCGCCGGCCTCACGCTGCGCTTCACGCCGGCCCAGCACTGGAGCCGGCGTACCGCCTTCGACACCAATGCCTCGCTGTGGGGCGGCTTCATGCTCGAATGGAAACGCGGCGGCGCCGAACCCTGGCGCTTCCTCTACACCGGCGACACCGGCTACTCGGCCGACTTCCGGGAAATCCGCCGTCGGCTGGGTCCGGTGGATCTCCTCGCGGTGCCGGTCGGCGCCTACCTGCCGCGCGACTTCATGGGGCCGCAGCATGTGAATCCCGACGACGCGTTGCAGATCGTGCTCGACCTCGAGGCGAAGCAGGGGGTCGGCGTGCATTGGGGAACTTTCGCGCTGACCCAGGAGCCCTTCGACCAGCCACCCAAGGACCTCGAACTGGCGTCGCGCCAGCGCCGACTTTCGTCCGAGCGGATCTGGCTTCTGAAACATGGCGAGACGCGGACGATTAACGTGAAACAGTGGGATGGGCCGCCGGTGATATCGAGCGAAGCGAGCAAATAGGGAACCCCCCGCGAGGGGGGCGAAGGGGGGCGGGTCGAGTTTGCTCGCCCAGGGCTGGGCTATGGTGTGGGCGTTTCATGATGCGAGGGTGGTTACCGAAGCTATGGGCGTTAGAATCGAAAGATGAAATACGCCGACCTGCGCGACTTCGTCCGCCAGCTTGAAGCCATCGGCCAGCTCAAGCGCATCACGGTGGAGGTCGATCCCAAACTGGAGATGACCGAGATCGCCGACCGCGTACTGCGCGCCGGTGGTCCCGCCCTGTTGTTCGAAAAGCCAAAGGGCCACGCCATGCCGGTGCTGGCCAACCTGTTCGGCACGCCCGAGCGGGTGGCAATGGGCATCGCCATGGGCGCCGACGCCGACGATCGCGGCGGCGACTGGAAGACACGCTTGCGCGCCGTCGGCGAACTGCTGGCCTACCTCAAGGAACCGGAACCGCCCAAGGGTCTCAGGGATGCCTGGGACAAGTTGCCGGTACTGAAGCAGGTGCTCAACATGGCGCCGAAGCTCGTGTCCTCGGCATCCTGCCAGGAGGTCGTGTGGCAGGGCAAGGATGTCGATCTTGCGCGGCTGCCGATCCAGACCTGCTGGCCGGGCGACGCCGCGCCGCTGGTCACTTGGGGCCTGGTCGTCACGCGCGGGCCGCACAAGACGCGGCAGAACCTGGGTATCTATCGGCAACAGCTGCTGGGCCCGAACAAGCTGATCATGCGCTGGCTGGCCCACCGTGGCGGCGCACTCGATTTCCGCGAGCACTGCGCGGCCAACCCCGGCAAGCCCTTCCCGGTGGCCGTGGTGATCGGCGCCGATCCGGCGACCATCCTCGGCGCCGTGACGCCGGTGCCCGACACGCTGTCCGAATACCAGTTCGCCGGCCTGCTGCGCGGCGCCAAGACCGAGGTGGTGAAATGCATCGGCTCCGACCTGCAGGTGCCGGCATCAAGCGAGATCGTGCTCGAAGGCTTGATCCATCCCGGAGAAACGGCAGCGGAAGGCCCCTATGGCGACCACACCGGCTATTACAACGAGGTGTCCGAGTTTCCGGTGTTCACCGTCGAGCGCATCACGCTGCGCCGCGATGCGATCTACCACTCGACCTACACCGGAAAGCCGCCGGATGAGCCGGCGGTGCTTGGTCTGGCGCTGAACGAGGTCTTTGTCCCGCTGCTGCGCAAGACATTTCCCGAGATCGTCGATTTCTACCTGCCGCCCGAGGGCTGCTCCTACCGGATGGCCGTGGTCAGCATTAAAAAGGCCTATCCCGGCCACGCGAAGCGCATCATGTTCGGCATCTGGAGCTTCCTGCGCCAGTTCATGTACACCAAATTCATCATCGTCACCGACGAGGATGTGGATGTGCGCTCCTGGCAGGAGGTGATCTGGGCGCTGACGACCCGGGTCGACGCGGCGCGTGATACGCTGGTTGCCGAGAATACGCCCATTGATTACCTCGATTTCGCTTCACCGGTGGCCGGTCTTGGTAGCAAAATGGGCATCGACGCGACCAACAAGTGGCCGGGCGAGACGACACGGGAATGGGGTCGTCCGATCGCCATGGATCCCGCCGTGAAGCAGCGCGTCGACGCACTCTGGGAGCAGTTGGGCTTGTAGTTCGCGCAGACGGTTCGCAAGCCTGGACGGGAGCCAAGCGCCCCGCAGCATCTGTGAAAGGAGGATAAAGGATGACCGAAGCCGAAGTGATTTCCTCTCGCGACGACGGCGACCTGGACGGACCGCGCGCCTGGTGCCATGTGATGTACGGCCTGCATGCGATATCCGCAATATCCGGCGTGCTCACTTCGGCCACCGTGGTGGGTGCCTTCGTCTTCGGCTGGCCCTCGATCATCTCCGTGATCATCAATTACGTCACGCGCGACAAGGTGCGCGGCACCTGGCTGGCGACGCACTGGCGCTGGCAGATGCGAACCTTCTGGTTCGCCGCGCTCTGGCTGCTGGTCGCCGGCGTTCTGATGCTGACCTTGATTGGCATTCCGGCGGCGATCCTGGTCATCGTCAGCACCGGCCTCTGGGTGCTCTACCGCGTGATACGCGGCTGGCTGGCGCTGATCGACCGGCGTGCCATGCCGGTACCGGCCGAGGTCTCGGCCGCCTGAATTTCGGTGAGGGCGGTGTGCCACCGCCCGGCTTGCCGCGTGGCAGGCGGCGTCTATACTCTGCCCATGTCGCGCCTGCTTTCAGTCCTGCTGATCCTTCTGTGCGGCTGCGTTTCGTCGCCCTCGCTGCGGGCGGCGGACGTGGCCGAAGCCCGCTCCGTGTTGCTGATCGCGGCCGAAGGCATGGCCGATCCGCGCTTTCGCCAGAGCGTGGTCCTCGTCACCAGGCACGGTCGCAGCCGATCGACCATCGGCGTCATCGTCAATCGCGTGCTCGATCTGTCGCTGGCGTCGCTGTTCCCCGGGCTGGAAGCGGCGGCCGGGCATCGCCTGCATTACGGCGGTCCGGTCGCGCCGGCGCAGATCGTGTTCCTGGTGCGCGCCGAGGCGGCTCCGGCAGCGGCGATAAACCTTGCCGAGCGCCTGTTCATCAGCAGCGACGGCGAGAGCCTGCGGCGCCTGCTCGACGCGGCCACCCCGGACAGCCGCCTGCGGGTATTTCGCGGCATTGCCAGCTGGGCGCCGAACCAGCTGGAGGCCGAAATCGATCGCGGCGACTGGTACCTGCTGCCGGTCGATACCGACGCGCTGTTCAACGATCCGCTCGACGATCTGTGGCCGAAGCTGTGGCGTCGTGCCACCCAGGTGATGGTGCGGGCGCCGGCGTCGGCGCCGGGCGTCGAGTTTGCGGCGATGCGGTGATTGCGTTCGCCTTGCGCTGGACGCTGCTGGCATGCATTGGCCTGTCCCAGGCCAGTGCGGCGGCCGACATCGCCTGCGACGGTGGTCCGCCCCATGTGGTGGATCCGGCCAAGCGCGAGCTCGGGCCGCGCCACCATCCGTTCGGACGCCCGCTGCCTGCCGCGCCGGGCTTCAACGCGCCCGACAGGTGTCGCGATGGCATCTGGTTCTTCGACCAGAATGGCAATGGCATTGCCGATGCCGCCGAGCCGCGCCTGTTCGGTCCGCAACGAGTGGTGGATTGCGATTCCTGCCATGGCGATTCGGCGGAGGCCAAGTCGCCCCAGTCGGCCAGCGTCTTCCTGCGCCAGGACGCATCCCGCCTCTGCCTGGTCTGCCATCGCATCTGATTATCCGGACGCGCCGCCGGTTTAGGCGGCACCGACTACCCGCCGGGGCGTCCGCGCCCCATACTGCGCGTCCCGCGTCACTTCTACTGGAATCATCATGACCCTTTGCCCGATCGCCATCGTCGCCGGCTGCCAGAAATGCCCGGCATTCAAGATCTGCCCGCTCAAGGGCGTGATCGGTGACAAGCCGCCAGCGCCCGCGGCCGAAGCGAAACTGGCGGCAAAGTCGCGCAAGTCCGCCGCCAGCCGAAAGAAGTAAGAATGGCCCGCGACCGGTAGCGCCTGCCGGTCCGCTTCTGATGCAGCGCACCAATACGGAGCAGGGAATTTTTTTGCATACGCCATTCTGGTGCGTGACGGTTTTCTGCTGCGACCCTGTCCGTGGCAGGGGAGCTTGAGGCTTAAACCAGCAGGAACAGTGGATTGCGGCAGTTTCGACGCGGGCGATCCACGCATGGCACGCCCTTCGCTATGTAAGGACTGCACCGTTTCAATCCAGACGGTCGGTCCGCTTACATCCATCGAAAGGGGTACACCATGCAACGTCGCAATTTCGTCAAGGCCACGGCCGTTACCATCGCCCTCGCTGCCGCCGGGTTCATCACCCAGCCGGCGGTCGCCGCCGACACCATCAAGGTCGGCATCCTGCATTCGTTGTCCGGCACCATGGCCATTTCGGAAACCGCGCTCAAGGAAACGGCGCTGATGGCCATCGAGGAGATCAACGCCAAGGGCGGCGTGCTGGGCAAGAAGCTCGAGCCGGTGGTGGTCGACCCCGCCTCCAACTGGCCGCTGTTCGCCGAGAAGGCACGCCAGCTGCTGACCCAGGACAAGGTCGCGGTTACCTTCGGCTGCTGGACCTCGGTGTCGCGCAAGTCGGTGAATCCGGTGTTCAAGGAACTCAACGGCCTGCTGTTCTACCCCGTCCAGTACGAGGGTGAAGAACTCGAAAAGAACGTCTTCTATACCGGCGCCGCGCCCAACCAGCAGGCGATCCCGGCCGTCGAATACCTGATGTCGAAGGACGGCGGGTCGGCCAAGCGCTGGGTCCTGCTCGGCACCGACAACGTCTCTCAGCGCACCACCACCAATATCCTGCGCCCCTTCCACAAGTCGAAGGGCGTCGCCGAAGCCGACAGCCTGGAGGAGTACACCCCCTTCGGGCATC
>JACRIY010000018.1 GCA_016235805.1 Rhodocyclales bacterium | reverse complement strand
CGGGCGGCTTCACGGCCATCGCGGACACCTGAGATACGATGAACCCGGTCACTCGCATGCCCTGCGCACCGTCCGCCATCACCGTGAAACGGTGTCCGCGATCAGCGTGAAACGGGTGTCCGTGATCGCTGAAATGCGCAGCGAAGCGCTCTGACATTCGACATGGCGTGCCCCTCACGCCGCCGGCGGGGCGACGGCTTCGTCGCCCGAGGCTGGTGACTTCACCCGCGGCTGAGCCAGGCTCTTGCCCAGGTACGCATCGGTGATCTCGATGCGACCGTGGCCGAGCTCGGACGAGACGGCCATGCGCGCAGTCCCGTCTGCTTCCCCGGCACCAGCGCCGCCGCGCACCGGCGAGGGCTCGCCGGCGAGTTCCTCGTAGCGGTCGTTGGCATGCTGGTGCCGCAGGCCGTGCGCGGTCACCCCGAGCGCAGCCTTCGTGATCTCGAACCGGCGCAGCACGTTGTAGAAGCGGTTCGCGTTCTGAACCGCCGTGCGGCCCGGCGCGCCGACGTAGTGGCCAGGCGCCACCGACTGCAGCGCGCGCTCGATGAGTTCCTCCTGCTCCGGCGTCTTCACCGGGATGTCGCGTGGGCGTCCGCCCTTGGTGCCGTAGCGCACCCGCAGGAACTGCTTGCAGTCCGGGAAGTGCTGGGCGTCGCGAGGGTTGGCCAACTCGCGCGAGATGACGGCGACATGGGGCCGGAAGTGCCGGGCCTCCTTGGCGCGCAGGCCGAAGCGGTAGCAGAGCTCGAGCTGCATCCCGACCCACGGGTCGTAGGCCGTCACATCGCGGATCTTGGCCTCGACCTCGACGCATCGGGCGATCCAGCTGCGGTCGACCTTGGCTGTGCGCTCGCGGTGGACGTAGTGGGAATCGGCGCCGAAGTAGGTCGCGACGTCGCGCACCATCCCCGGCCGGCCGATCCATCCCGCGTAGGTGCGGAGGAAGGAGAGGTAGTTGTGGACCGTGGCCACCGAGAGCTTGCGCTCGGCCCAGAGGTTGGCAACGGCCTGCACCTGGCGGTTGGTCAGGACTCGCGGATCAGCGTCTTTGAACGAGGTGTTGAATCGCAGGTCGTCCCAGAACTTGAAGTAGAACCGCTCGCGATCGAGCATGGTCTTCTGCGAGACCGTCTTGAGGAGCTTGGAGTGCTCCGGGTTGTGGATCGCCAGGACACAGTGCAGCACGCGCCTCCAGTCGCGTGTGCCGTTGGGCTCCGTGTCGAGGACGTTCTGGGGGTTCTTGGGCGAGCCCGCCGGCGACCGGCGTGCGTAGACCGGCAGCTTGGCCGGCGGCATTGGCTTCTTCGACGACATCTCTTGCTCCGTTGACGGCCGGCGAGCCACTGCGGCCGCGTCAATGGGTTCGGACGCGGAACTCCAGCTCGCACGTGCGTCCAGGGTCGCGCGAGCAGGTCGAAGGTCAAGGTAGCAGCCGGCACCGTCGACCCTCGAAGGCGGTGCCTTGTTTCAAGCGTTCGGTCGCGCGGGGCGACCTGGCAGGTGTTGAAAAATCACAGTCCCGTAGCCCAACGTCGCGATTCCGCGGCGGTCGACTAACTGGCCAGCACACCTCGTCGGATGCGCTGCGCCGTCCTCGGTCCAAGCCGAGGCGCTTCTGGGAGTTCGTGGGTACCGTCTCTCGCCGCTTGAAAGCGCTCCTGCCACCGGAGCGCACGGGGCCACGTCTGGAATCGATCGTGCAGCCTCAGACGGGCTGACCACGACCGAGAACCCTCATGGGGTTGACGACGTAGGCGACGGTGTTTTCGCGAGCAGCGCGCTGGCTGCTCGTGGGATGGCCTCGGCCGCTGCGTTGCCGCTAACGAAGGCCACTCAGGCAGATCCGTTGAACGGATCGAGATGGAGAGGTAGGAGCACCGCGACTGGCGCGGCAAGGCCTCGAAGGGCCAGGCTTGAAGTGCAGGTCACGACTGCGAACGGCGGGTTTTCGGATCCCGCAGCACCGGCCTGCTTGCATAGAGAGCTGTGGCAGGCAGCACAGGCTCGGGGGGAAGTTGAACCCATGCGAGGCGCGGTTGTCAACAGCGCGCAGCCCTTGAAGAAGAGAGCGCGATGGTATGGCAATGGTTAGTGCATTTCGGAGGTTTGCTCCGACCTTTCCCAGGGGCTTGACCTACAGGTTCCCCCGTCTAGTCGTGGAAGGCGACCCGTAACAGGCGGATCCGAGCCACCAAATCGATGCGGACAGGCGCCATGGCACGCGGAGGAGCGCGAGGCCGCTGGCAGCCGAAGCTGCCAGTTCCAGCGGACTTCAATGCGCGCGCTGCCGTCTGGACAACGGCCGAAGTCCTGCGAAGGTGGCTCGTCGAGCGCGCATCAAGACGTGGGACGACCGAAATGCCGGGGGATGCGGGCGTCGTTTCGAGTTGGCGAGGAGGGCGGGCTTGGCGATGCTGGCGAGATCGACCAACGCAACGTGGAGAGCACAGCCCATGGCACCGATCGTCAGAGCCATCGACGTGGGGTTCGGGAACACCAAGTACGTGCGCGCGTCGCAGGACGGGCACGTGGAGTGCGCGCACTTCGCGTCCATCGCCTACGACAGCGCCCATGACAGTTCGGGCGACGGCATCGGAAGCTCTCGAAAAACGGTGTGCGTGCCGGTGGGTGGGATCTGGTACGAAGTCGGTCCCGACGTCGCACTCGCGGCTGACGGCTTCGTCGGTCGCAATCACCACGACGACTACATCCGGACCCAGGAGTACCGTGCCTTCACGGCCGGAGCGCTGCACTTCATGAAGGTGGACCACGTCGACCTCCTGGTGCTGGGCCTGCCGGTCTCGCAGTACATGAACCGTCGGGGCGAGTTGCAGAAGGCCATGACGGGGACGTTCGATGTTGGGCGCAAGCGCAAGGTGGAAGTTCGCCGTGTCCTGGTCGTCGCACAACCGCAGGGTGCGATGTATGCGGTGTTCGGTGACCAGGCGAATGCCAACCTGCGTCAGGGGCGGACGCTCGTCATTGACGCCGGGTCGCGCACCTTCGACTGGCTCGTGACGTTGGACAGCAGGGTCGTCGGCAAGATGAGCCACTCGGTGAATCGAGGGGTGCACGACATGCTGACGAAGATCGCAGCGGCGATCTCGAGCGAGACGGGACGGGACTACCAGAACCTCGAGGCTATCGACAAGGCCCTGAGGGACCGCAAGCCGTTGCGCGCCTACCAGCGGAGCATCGACCTGAAGAAGTACGACAAGATGGTCGAGAAGATCGCCGAGCAGGGTGTGGCCGCGATCCACAAACGCCTCGGCTCGACCGACGATCTCGAGCACATCGTCGTGGTGGGTGGCGGCATGCACCTGTACCGTGCCACGATCCGGCGCAAGTTTCCCGAGGTGAAGATGAGCGAGGTCGACGAGCCACTCTATGCCAACGTGAAGGGCTTCCAACTGATGGGCGAGCAGTACGTCCGCGAGAACCCGCAGCACTTTGCCGGCACGGAGGTGTCGTCCGGTGCTGCACTGGTCGGCGCGTAAACGGCCATGAGTGCTGTGCCCAAGATGGTGATGCAGGTGACGATCACGCCCGAAGAGTGTCCCGACCTGCACCGCGAGCTCAGCGGAATCACCTCTGCCAGGAGGCGGGTGAAGCGCCTCTTGAAGCTGGCGGAGCTGGGCCTTCTTGTCGAGCAGGGCCGCGTCGGTGTGAGCGGTCTGCCGCAGCGCGGCGCCGGCGGTGCCCCGACGTCGATGCCGCTGAAGCCGGTGGCGCCCAACGGCGCTGGTGCCCCGACCACACCCGCGGCGCAGCTCGGTGGTCAGAGCATTGCGGAGATGGCTGACATGTTCGAGGGATCGGACGTGGGCCCGGGTGTCGATGAGCCGGAATGACCGCGAACTGGTGAGCGCCAGCGAGCTGGCGCAGCTGGGCTACTGCGAACGTGTGGCCCACTTCGACTGGCGCGATGGTGCCAGGCGGACTAACGAACAGGTCAATGCGCAGGACCGCGGCAACGCCGCGCACGATCAGTTTTACCGGGACAGCGTCGCCATCGCCCGGGCCAGCGAGAAGAAGGGCCGGTGCTTCGTCGCGACCTTGGCCCTTGGAGAGTGCGCCGAGACACGAGACCTGCGAGCCTTCCGGGATCTGTATATGAGGAGGACCGCGGCGGGGCGGTGGCTGATCAGAACCTACTACCGCCTCGGTCCTGCCCTCTGCGAACTGCTGGGCCGTCACCGGCGACTGCTGCAGTGTGTGCGGGCCTGCGTTCGCCTCGCTGCGAAGGCAGCGGCATGGGCGAATGCTAGGAGGCTACCCGGATGAGTGACGCCCTTTCCGGCGGGCTGCTGGTCGTGGGGCTGCTGCTCTTCGCTGGCGGCTACGTGTGGCTGCGTGCAATGGAACCGGAGCCTGACGAGAGCTGGCTGCCGAGAGAGATTACCGGAGGCCAACTCGCCTTCGCAGAGAAGCGCTTCGAGTCGAGGCGACATGGCTTGGTGGCAAGACTCGACCGGGCCTACCGCGCCGGTGGAGAGCTGCACTTGGTGGAGCTGAAGACGAGGGCGTACTTCGCTGCGCACGCGTCCGATGCGATCGAGCTCTCTGTGCAGCGCTTGGTTCTCGAGGAAGCCACTGGCGAGCGCGTCTCACCGGTCGCTCACGTCGCAGTCCAACAGTCTGGCAGACCGGGCCTGCGGGCAATTCGGGTCGACCTGTTCGACGAACAGCAGGTGATGGCCATGCGACATCGGCTGCTGCAGACGAGGACCGGCCACGGGCCGGAGCCTCGCCCGGCGACACGCAGGAAGGCCTGCGAGAAGTGCGCCCACAGGACGGTATGCCAACGAACGTACGGAGACCGCGACTAGCGTGTGGGAAACGCCATTAGGTGATTCCGGACCGGCATAAAGCGAATCTCCGGACCGGCAATTTCTGGAGGTCGATGCTCCGAGCAGAAGGAGTGGCTCAGAGTCCCATGCGATCGAGCAACGCACGGACCTGACGAAACGCATCGATCTGAACCTGCTCGGGTGTCATGCCCGCGAAGGATCCCGAATCAGCCAGAAATGCTCTGACCGTCGTGGGTCCGAAGTCGGTTTCGTGCCTAAACTTGCTCGCGATGTGGCTGAAGCCGGCGAGTGCGATCGGGTCGTCGATGAGACGCATGCACTCGGCGGCGAGTGCACCGACATCAGGCTCGAAGCTGCGTACCGAGAAGTAGATGTCGTAGGCGTCCTTCTGCTTGTCTCGGCCGACAAGCGCGTAGCCTTTCATCACGAGCAGTGCCGGGATGCTGGCCACGCGCAGGTCCACCGCATTGGGCCGTCCGTCTGGCATCGCGGCGTCAATGGTGTGCGTCACGTAGGACTTCATCGCCACAGCTGCCCCGTCGGCCTTCTGCACCGCGAAGTTCGCAAGCAACGGTGGCTTGTTTCGCTTGAACTTCGCTTCGCGCGGCATCAGCAGATCCACGAGAACCGGCACCCGACCGTGGGCCTTGACTTCGACCAGGCGACGCAACTGAAACCACTTCATCTCGGCCTCGTTGCGCGTGTAGCCCGCGGCCAGGAGAGAGTCCACCAGGGACTTGTAGTCCCCGTCGCCGAGCGCCTCGGCATCGAGGCTGAGATCGATGTCCAGCGTCCCGATGTGGCTGGGCTGCGCATTGGGCAGCAGCAGCCATGGGACCGAGCCACCGATCACGACGAAGCGGTCCCTGAAGGCGCCGAGGACCTGCCCTATCTCGAGCAAGACCGACAGCACGGCGCTGGCAGTGACGTCGTCGTACTCGGCCGCGGACTTCCCTTCCATCAGGGTACTCCTGCGAGCAAGGGCCTGATGCGTTCGGCGCGCCAGTGTTCAGCGGCCTCGCGGCCCCGCTCGCCGGTGGTCAGAAGGTCGAGGTAGGTTTGGATCGGACCCGTGCCCATCATGTCGTGGCTCACCTTCATGGTCTCCATCCACAGGCCCTCATCACTTGGGCGGTAGATGGTGATGTTCTCGCCCTTGTCCGCCGTGGCCAGGTCCAGGTGGCGCTTGAGCAGGCGGATGCCCACCTCGCTGGCATAGAAGAACTCCCCGGCGATGCGAGCATAAGGAGCGGCCCGCCGGGCGACGGAGTGAGAAGCGAGTAGCACCCGCGAATCGCCGTTGAGGGCGGGGTCTGCGAACACTGCCTCCATCGCCGCCTCGAGCGCCTTGCCGTGCTTAAGCGTGTAGCCTCGCAAGGCAACGCTCGGAGGAAGCAGACCATCGTCGCGCCAGGCGTCGAGCAGGGCGTCAGGCTGCGTCAGCCGCAGTCCTTCGCCCGCCTCGGCAGTGGCCCACTCCCGATCGATGAGTGCGCGGCGGACATTGCTCACCTGGCCCAGGCTGACCTGGGCCTTTTCCGCCAGGTCAGTCACTTTCCAGGGCACTTGCGGGTGGTGCAGCAGCACTTTGAGGAGGCGCGCCGACTTCGGAAAGAAGAGCGATCGTTGCTCCCGCCTGGTCGCGAACGGGTCGCGGTCCGCCTTCTCGACTTCGAGGTGCAGTCTCGGGAACACCACACGCGCGTTCCCTGCAAGGTCGAGCCATCCGATGTTGGTCTGCGCCAGCAGCTCGCGGACGGTTGGCGAGATGAAGGGCGCAACGAACAGGCCCCGGGTCAACTCGTGCGCCCGGAAGATGGCCTGGCCCAGCTGCTGGATCGCGCCTCGGACGTGGCGCGGCTGCCCGGACGATTTGCATTCCACGATCAGCCGGTGGGGTTCACCCGCGACCTTGAAGGTCACATCGCCGTCGAGTTCGCTGTCGCTACCATCGCGACCGACGACCGAGGTCTCCACTAGCACGTCGGTCACCAGAGGCGACCGTTCGAGGAGCGCCACCAGCACGGTGGGCCAGGCGTCCTCGATGTCGGCGGCAGACTGTTTCATCGGAGGTGGTATTTTCAGCGTCCGATGAATATAGCACATCGACTGAAATTAAGGACGACTTTCAGCCTTATGTGAAGTTTCAGCGCCTGCTGAAACCAGGAGTTTGCCTGAAATCTTGTCGACCGCGCAGGCTGTCTCTCTACTGCGCCGCGATCGCCTTCAGCTGGGCTTCGGTCTGGGTCCGCACGCCGGCGCTCGCCTTGGGCGCGTTGAGCAGTTGCGTCAGCGTCGCCCTGCGCTCGGTGATCTGGGTCGCAGCGACATTCGCATCGGGTGGATATGTCTTGCGCACCCCCGCGATGTCCTCGGCAGAGAGCTTGCGGTTGTCGTTGGGCGTAAAGCAGGGACTTTGGCCTTCCGCCTTAAAGAAGAACGCCGGGAACTGGTACTTCATGATCGAGTTCTTGTCGAACGCCCCGACGAGGAAGGCCGAGGAGACCGGCAGCACCTTCAGGTTGCTGTCCACTTTCTCGCGCGGCCACCGGTTGGAGTAGCCGCCCAGGTAGGTGTACAAGCCAGGCCTGCGCCCTTGTGCGTCAACGGTGTACCAGCCCGCCGCGTCGGTCGTCGCGACGTAGCCCGGGTCGTCTTCGAAGCGGAAGTCGCAGCCTCCCGCGGGGCTCTGGTGCTCGTGCTCGAAGCCCAGGGCGTGGCCGAACTCGTGCAGCACGGTCCCTTCCCAGCCGATGGGCAGCTGCCGGTCGAAGCCGCCGAGGTTCATGGACGCCTGGCCTGCCAGCCCGCCCACCAGGTTGACGTTCGTGCTGTCCGTACCGACGTGCGACCAGTTGCCTCCCCGGGCATCGGTGTAGAACGCGATCCGCACCTCCGCGGCGTAGACCGCGTCGTCGGTCGTCCAGGTTCGGAAGTTTCCGGCGTTGTCGGTGAAGCTGAAGCGCAGGTTGATGCCCGTCTCGGTGATCCAGCGATTGGCCACCCCTGCGATCCTCTGGTGGAGGTCCTTGCTGCCGCCGTTGAAGGCGACGCGGACGACCTGTCCGGGCACCCACCGCTGCAGCTGCGGGACCAGCAGGTAGAACGGCACGTTCTGGACCGCCGATCCCGCCGCCGCGAGGTTCTGGTGGTAGAGCTGCTTGCTGGCCAGGACATCCGAGGGGTAGGCCTCAAAGACGAACTGCGGGACGTCTGCCGCCGCAGCCCCTGCGGCGCCGCTGCAAAGCAGGGCGAGCAGGGAACCCGACCGCCAACAACGCGGGACAACGCGGCTCATTTGCCCTCCTGCTTGGCCAGCTCGGCCTCCAGATCGCGGATCTGCTTTTGCAGCGCGAGGATCTTCTGCTGGCGCGTCAGCGCATCGAGTTCGGGGTCGGCGGCCGCCGCGGCCGCTGCAGCGGCCGCGGCTTTGTCGCGCCGCGCCTTGAGCTGCTCGGAGGCGGTGTCGATCACGTTGGTCACTGCCGACGTTGGCAGCGCCTCCGCACCGATCTCGACGGTCTGCAGGCCTCCCGAGTCGGGCCAGTGCTTCACCAGCACGTGTCCCCCCTTGCCCTTGAACGAAGAGGGCAGCGCGGCGATCGGTCCGTACTGGGCGATCACTTTCTGGTCCGTCGCGGGCCCGAACGCGAAGGCGCCCTTGCTCGAGTCCTTGTAGACGGTCAGTGTCGTCGGCGCGGAGACGGGGACCCTGTAGCGATAGCCCTTGCCAAGCGCTGCACTCTCGTCGACGGTCGCGGCGTCGAAGGTGCCGGGCATCGTGCTCGCAACGGCGTAGTGGCGGGTGCTCGCCTTCAGCGGGGTCAGCATCTTCGCAAGGAAGCTACCCGCGTTGTCGGACATGCCGACAACGCGGGCCTCGCCGCGCGCCACGAGCGGCCCCAGGGTCGCTTCTGTGGCATGCGGCTGGTATTCCGCGGGCCCGCCCATGGGCACGATGACCTGGTAGACCGCCTCGACGTCCTTCCCGTCGGCAAGCCCGAACAGCCCCGCTGCCTCATCTCGGCGTGCGGTGGCCGCCGCCAAGCGGTCCTTGCGGTGGGTGGCGATCGCGCCCACCACGTCGGCTTTCAACACACCGCGCTCGGCGCGGTCGAAGAGGTCGTCGACGCTCTTCTGCGCCGACTTCACGTCCTGTTCGTACGAGACGAGGCAGCCTTCGACCTCCTGGGCGAGGCCGCAACTCAATGCACCCGAACTCTGCTCCAGGAGCTTGACGACGTCGTTCGACACTTGGTAGCAGGTGCGACGCGTCGCGCTCAGGACGCGGGTGTTCGCCTCCATCGCCGCGCGGGCGGCCGGCGCGGCCTTGATCAGGGCCGAGGCCAGGCTGCTGACGACCTCGAATCCGGTGTTCGAGGCGGTGGCGTCGATCTTGTCCACGACACCGTTAGAGGCGATCTCGAACTTGAAGGTCAGCGACTGGAAGAGGTCCGCCGAGGGCGTGACCTGGTACAGCCGTGTGTAGTCAGGCCGGGACGCCGTGCGCAGCTCCGGCGGGGCGAACAGCAGCGTCGGGGCCGTGTCGAACTTGCAGGCGTCGCCGGTATTGTTCGGATCTGCCGCGCAGGCGCGCTTGCAGGTCGAATAGGTCTCACGCAGCCCGCCTGCCGTCGAGAACTTCAGCTTCAGCGGCTGGACCACCTCGAACTCGGTTCGCGGCAGCGCATAGACGATGCCCTCGCCCTTGACCCTCGTGGGCGTCAGCCCCTTCTCCCGATCGGTCGGCGCGACCCGGGTCGCCTCGAGCGTGACGCCGCAGCCGGCCAAGGCGACAGCGATGGCCGCCAAACCGTACCACCCGGTTCGATGCATGCGATCCTCCCCATGTTGGTCCGACGTCGTACCGGACCTTGCCGACCGACGATCATTCCTAGCGCGCGGCACCACCGAATCATCAATCCTGACGATGCCGCTTGCAGTCGCTGGCCGGTCTTGTGCTCGGGTGCCCGGAAGATGTCCCCTGGAAGGACGTCACCGTCGCCGCGTGTGGCGCGCGACGACGGGAGAATCGGACGCGCGCGGGGGCTGCGTTGCCATCATCGTGGCGAACCACGCCGCGTGCGTTGGTCGGACAGGGAGGCGAGGGAGCATGGGCGAGGCGAAGCGACGGGGCACGAGGGAGCAGCGGGTGGCGGCCCTGCTCGACGACAGCGGCGTCGTGCCGCTGACGCCCGAGCGGTACAACGCCTTCGTCGCGTGGACCCGATCGCCGATCTTCGAAGCGTACGGACGCGAAGTCGAGTTCTTCGCCAACAGGCCGCAGACGCTGATCGGGGTGCTGATCATCGATCGGACCGATCGAGACTACGGCTGCGTCGTGCTCGGGCGCGACCGGAAAGGCCGGTTCCGTTGCATCGACATGTCGGCGAGCATGAGCCGGACGCAGGCGCGCCACGCGCTCTTCGCGTCAATGCGCAAGCACACCGAGAGCGGACAGAGCGTGTTCCCGCAGGACGATGAGGACGAGGACAAGGCGGGCGTCGACCTCTTCGCCCTGCAGGGACCCGCAGACGGTCGGCATGCGGCCTTTCGGCTGCTGAGCGAGGCCCCGCACTGGACGCCCGCCCGGGCCATCATGTCGGAGATGATGCGGCACTTCGTCGACGTCGACGGCAACTTCGTGCAGCAGTTCCAGACGACGGCCTTCGACTCGCGGATCTGGGAGCTGTACCTCTACGCCGCATTGCTCGAGCTCGGCCTGTTCGTCAGCAAGGAGCACGAGGCGCCGGACTTCGAGGTGAGGGCAGGGCGCCAGAAGGCGTTCATCGAGGCCGTCATCGTCGGTCGATCGCCGAAGGACCCGCCGCTGGAAAGCCGGTCCGACGGGCGCCCCCACCTGCGCACCACCGAAGAAATCCGCGCGCTGATCAAGACGCGCGTGCCGATCCGGTTCGGCAGCGCGCTGTACTCCAAGCTCAACCGGAAGACGCCCTACTGGGAGCTCGAGCACGTAAAGGGGCACTCGCTGATCTTCGCGGTCGCCGACTTCCACGAGGACCAGTCGATGACTTGGACATCGCCCGCGCTCCTCGAGTACCTGTACGGCGTGACTCACGATTTCCTCTTCGACGATGCCGGACAGCTTGTGATCACGCCGCTGAAGATCGAGACGCATGAGCACGAAGGCAAGGTCATCCCGTCAGGCTACTTCTTCCAGCCGGGCGCCGAGCACGTGAGCGCGGTGCTCTTCTCGTCGTCCGGCACGATCTCCAAGTTCAACCGCATGGGGATGCTCGCCGGCTTCGGGCTTGCCAACCAACGCGTCTACCGAGGGGGCGTGAAGCATCGCCACGACCGGAATGCGGCCTTGCCGGAGCCCTTCTTCCACGAGGTGAAGCAGGGCGACGTCACGGAGACCTGGGCCGAAGGCCTGTCGATGTTCCACAACCCGCACGCAGAGCGTCCGGTCGACCCGCACATGTTCCCCGGGATCGCCCATCACTTCTTCGCCGACGGCCAGGTCCAAAGCCTGCTGCCCGAATTCCATCCGTACAGTTCGTTCACCTGGAACATGATGCTGGCGAACGATGGCCAGGAGAGGGACGCTGCGTTCGATGCGCCTGCACAAGACGGCGCGCCTCCGGCCGCGTGACAAAACCGCACCGACCGCCGCCACACTTGACCGTCAGGACCTCGATCCCGAGCCGGCGGCACGTGTCTTCCAACGGCGCCGTCGGCCGCAGCGTGCGCTCCGGCGCGCTCAGCCGGACGTGGGTCGCGCCGAACGCGCGCACGGCGGTCACCTTGATGCGGACACTGTCGTCGCGGAAGTCCGCTCTCATGCAACTGGCGGCGATCAACTGGACGACGCCGAGGCAGTTGAGCGCCCGCGCGAATCGCGGCGAGCCCCAGGCTCAGGTCCGACTTCAGGAACTCCGCCTTGACCGCCAGGAGGTTGACCCGCGTGATCGTCGCGTCGAGCTGGGGTGACGCCGAGACCGCGTAGGCCGCTCGAGGGCAAGGGCGGCATCCCGGCTGCGCGTGTGTGGGCGGTATTCCGGCGCTTCTTCGAGGCACACGGCGGAACAGCTTCACTTGACCGTTCCCGGGACGGCGCAGAAGCTGCGGCTCACCACGCCGCACCGGCTGGGGCACACGCATGCGCCCCGCAGCAACCCTGAAGCCGGCGATGAGCTCACGACCGTGCGCGACAACCTTCGGCATGCCTCGGTGTCCACCACGTCGGTGTACCCGCATGCGGATCAGGCGCGGCGGGCGCGGCAGATGAGGGAGGCGTTTGGCACATGAGGTGGTGGCTCAGGTCGCCGACGCGGCATCGAAGAGGAATCCGCCACTTGTGTCGTGCCGGACGCGAGACGAGAATGCCGCCCCAAACACGACTGGCGCGACAGGCACATCACGCCGGCCGAACAGACCCCGGGGAGGGCAGAAGGTGACCATTGCCGGCTTGTACGTCACGCAGGAGGGCATCGTGCTCGGTGCGGACAGCACATCCTCGTTTCTCGGCGACGAGCACCTGCACTACTTCAACTTCGCGCAGAAGCTGTTCGAGATCGGCGAGGGCTCGACGTTCGGGTTGCTGACCTGGGGCGTCGGGCACATCGGCGACGTCAGCTACCGCCGGCTCGTGGCGTTGCTCGGCGACGACCTAGCCCGAGACCCTCCACCTTCGATCGACGACGTGGCAACGCGATGGGTGCGCTTGTTCCAGCCCCTCTACGACGCGCACCAGCCCGTGGTCGACCTGCGCAAGGCGCTGAGCAAGGCAGGACGCCGAGCCGGTGGCAAAGGCAAAGACGATGCAAAGCTGCGCGATCGCGTAGACGCGAACGCTGTGGGCTTCTGCGTTGCCGGGCATTGCATGCCCGAACGTGTTCCTGACGCCCGTATCATCACTTTCAAGGCCACCGAGCTTGTCCCCAGCGTTACCAAGCCGGTTCTCAACGAGCTGCAGCTATGGGGCATGCCCAACGTGATGAATCGCCTGCGATACGGCGTGGACCAGCCATTCATCGATGCGCTTCTGGCCTCCGGCAAGTGGAGCGGAACTCCGGAGGATCTGGCCGACCTGTTGGCAGCGCACGGGCTGCAGCCGCGGGCCCGGTTGCCGATGCGCGATGCGATCGACTATGTCCATTCGGCGATCTACTGCACGATCAAGGCGATGAAGTTTTCGACCGGTGCCCAAGTGTGCGGGGGGCCGATCGAGATCGCCGTGATCACCTCCGACAGACGGTTCCGATGGGTCCGGCACAAGCCGTGGGACGCGGCGATCGAAGACGGAGACTTCTCATGAACAAGGCGAACGTCAGAAGGGCAGTCGACCAGCGAACGTTGAAGGAAGTGGTCACGAGCATGGAAGCGAACCTAGCCCGCAGCGGAAGCTACCTGATCGCCGATGTGCGCCGTCTCGTTGGGGATCCGATCAAGGGGACGGGGATCTCCATCCCTATCGTGCCCACGCATCGCAAGAAGCGCTGACACTTCACAGGCGGGTGCAGGCACCGCGAAGA
This sequence comes from Rhodocyclales bacterium, assembly GCA_016235805.1. GTDB lineage: Bacteria > Pseudomonadota > Gammaproteobacteria > Burkholderiales > Rhodocyclaceae > Sulfuritalea. The sequence continues at coordinate 43,437 of JACRIY010000018.1, read as the reverse complement.
TCCATTTCCACTGTGCCGAGGTTTCCGAGCGGCGCCGCAGCCATCGCGCCGCAGGACGCCATGTCCGGCGCTCCGAGTTCGATCTGCATGAGCCGGATCGCCGGCTCCATCGCCCCGAGGCGCGCCAGCTGCGCGACTGCGAGCGCACCCATCGCGGCTCCCACGAACGGCACCGCCACGCTCGCGTCGGCGAGCTCGAAAGCGCCGCATCGATCCTTGGATGCCACTTGCTCATAGGCCGGTCGCTGCAGCAGTCGATCGATGTTCTTGGAGCCTGCTGCAGCCTGCCAGTTGGCGGGGTCGCCGCGCGCGAACACGCGCAACTGCCCCGACTCGAAGTCGACCGGACCGTGGCCCACGCCGATGTCGACCATGTAGGCGAAGCTGGCCGCGTGCACGTGCTGGCGTGGCGCGGGACTGTCGAGGGCCGTCACCACAACCGGCGGATCGGTGATCGAGGCCGAGGTGTCAGCACCGAACCGACGCTCGATTAGATCCGTCTCCCACCCGAAGTGCTCGAGCCAGCCTGCCGCGATGCGTGTCTTGCGCCGTCCGACGTCCGTCGACCAAGTGACCAATCCGGTCGCCTCGTTCTCGATGCCGGCGGCTTGATCGTCCTGCAGCGCGATCCGCCCGGCCATCGGCAAGGCCGACAGCGACCAACCGATGCCCTGTCCCAGGTGTCCGAGGCCGATCAGCCACAGCGCGCGGATGCCGTGAACCACGTGGGGCCCCGGGGACGCAGCGCCGGGGTCGCACCATGGCTCCCACAGCGACAGGGTCGTCGCGCGCGGCGACGAGCGGATGCCACGCACATTCGCGAACACCTCGCGCACCGCGATCGCGGCGGCGACAATGCCGGCCAGCGGGTTCCATGCTGCTTGCGCCGGCGCCGGATCCCAGGACGGCCGAATGCCGGCCAACCAGCCGTTCCACCAGCAGTGCACGCAGAACGCCGCGGATTCCAGCGCGGTGCCCACGCAGATGACGTGGGTCGCATGCTCCGGTACTGAACGCACCACGGTCGCGCCCATCAGCCGCGCTGCCATGCCCAGCGTGATGGCGCCGGGCAGTGCGCGCTGCAGCGGGACGTCGAACGTCAGGACCAGCGTCGCAGAGCCGAACGTCCGCCTGCTCGCGTTCAGCGCGGTCAGCACGCACCACAGGGCCGCGGGGCTCGACAGGTCAGCCCCCTCGGTGAGCACGACAACGTGGGTCGCGCGCAGGCGCCGCTCGGCTTCGGCGAAGTCGATGTCGGAGTTGTCGGTCAACGCCTTCGTGACCCGCGAGTGTTCGAGGTGCAGAGTGCTCATGGTCGAATCAGCCTGAAGAAGTTGCGGCCGCTTTGGGTGTGGTCTCGCCAGCGCTTGTTGCCGAGGTACTGATACAGACCGATGCCACCCGGCTCGACCGACCGCCTGGCGAAGTGCGGGAGGATGATCGCGATGTGCCCCGCGCACGGGATGGCGGGCTCGTCCTGGTCGGAAGCGCTTTGCTCGTAGCCGCCGGGGTGGACGTGGACATCGGCCACGACGCTGAGCCCGCGCGAACGGCAGATGTCCCAGAGCTTGGTGAACTTGTTGCCGTCGAAGTGCACGATTCCGGTGGCGAGCGCGTGCGGATCGAGGTCGTCGTAGAACACGAACTCTTCGATGTGGCACGCGCTTCCGCGTCGGCGGCCGATCAGAAAGGCGCCGCTCTCGCGGCGTCCGTCCAGCGTGCGGCGGTTCAGTTCCGCGGTACCGTCGCGCCACACGTCGGCATCGCAAGTGAGGCTAGGCCGCTTTGCGGACAGCCAGCCAAACAGCTTGTTCAGCCACGAGGTCATGGAGTCGCTCCAGGATGAAGGCGATGTGGCGCCCGGGATGCCAGGCCTCGTCGGGTCGCTTGGCGGCCCACCCGTTGTGACGCGAGGCGTAGCGCTGCCAGGCCCGGTAGACGCCGCCATGCTGCGTCGGCTGCTCATTCCAGTCCTTCAGCGCATCGACGTAGCCCGGCGACGCCTGGCCGCCCGCCGGCGGCGCAGGGCGCGTGCCGGAGGCGAAGTCCCACCGTTCGACGAAGGGGCCCAGCGCAGGGAAGTCGTCGCACAGCAAATGGAAGTCCGCCTGCGCCTGCGTACGCGTCTCGGGATCCGTCGCGATGATGCGGACGTGCAGGTCGGGAAAGTCCAGTGCCTGGATCAGCCACCGACCTTCTTCGATGCCGCGCTGGACCGACACCGAGTTGATCTGCGCGATCAAGGTGCGCGCCGGCGGGGAGGTCTCATCAGCCATTGGTGAAGTCCTTCAGGGTCAGGTCAAGTTCGACGTTGCACGTGCCGGCGATCGCGTAGCGCCCGATGGGCGCGTCCTTGGGCAGCGGCTGCTCGGTACCGCGCACGATGAGGTTTGCCTTGGGCCGGGCATCGTCGTCGAGGTTGAAGCCGCGCTTGCCGGTCGCCCAGCGCAGAACCTTCCCGACCGTCGCCGATGGCGGGAAACGCTCGGTGTGCGAACCGCCGTTGAAGTCCACCTTCACGGCGAGCTGCTTGCAGCGGTGAGCCACGATCGCGATCGCGCGGCGGCCTTCGACGCTCGCGAGCTCCTCGTCGCTGTCCTTTTCGAACAAGTGCAGCGCGTCGGCGCCCGGGACGTGCGCACGCGCCGCCGCCGCGATGGCCTCCAGGTTGGGAGGCACCTGCAGCACCGTGGTGGCGGTGTTGCCCTCGAGTTCCAATTCCAACGACAGATCGTTCATGACTGGCTCCTTTGGCCAACGGAACAGCGCCGCCGCAGGCGCTTGATGCAATGCGTCATTCGTGGAACAATCCCTATGAGAACTGCGCCAGCCGTGATGCACTGATTCAAATGTGGAGCACCATTGCCTCCGTGTCAAGCACCGACCGTTGCGGCCGGGGTGCGTGGCGTCCGGTTGCGGTGGCGACGCATGCGGCGCGCCGTATCGGGCTGCGCGCTCGCTCTCACGCACCCCTGCCGATGCGTTGCTTCAGCCCGCCGACACTGCATCGCGTTCAATGCCGTCCGTTGCGCCCCCGAAAGCCCCGGGAGCTCGAGAGGCCGGGCTGCGGTCGTTCGACGGATTTCCCGCCCCTCCAGGAGACAGGCATGCCGCACGAATTCAACCTCGACCAACTCGCCATCCGACTACGTTCGAAGATGCAGCTTCGTGAGCTGTCGGTGCGGGCAGCTGCCACAGAAATGGGGCTGGGGGCAGCCACCCTCAGCAGGCTCCTGCAGGGCTCGGCGAGCACGACGACGCCCGACCTGGCGAACGTCAGCAAGGCAGCCGACTGGGCAGGCACCTCGCTGTCCGATCTATCGGCTGCGCCCGTGCGTGAAAAGGGGTCGACGATTGCGGACGTGGAAGTCCACTTGCGTGCCTTGCCTGGTCTCGAAGGCCCCGACGTGGAGGCACTCGTGGCGATGGTCAGGGCAGGCTACAACCATGCGAAAAAGGTTCGATCTCAGAAGTAGTCGCAAGGGCAAGGGGCTTCTGCCTCCCAATCCGACGCGTTGGGAGCACGAGCACAACGCGCTGGACGTGCGGCACGAGCTGCGCCTGCGGGGCGATGAACCCTTGGATCACATGGCGGCGTTCGAACTCCTGGACAGCGTGCTGGATGTCGTGCCGCACACGGATCTTGGAGCACCCGACGAGCAGGAGCGCCACTTCTCGGGCTCACGTCAGACTCGGTGGTCGGGGATGTGCATACCGCTGCCTGAGGGCGATCACTTGGTCGTCTACAACGGATTCCACTCGGAGACCCGTGTACGGGCGACCCTGATGGAGGAGTTCTTCCATCTCTGGCTGGGACACCCTCCGACGAAGATCCGACTGCACTCTGATGGCGCCGGCGGAAGGGACTTTGACAGTGGCAAGGAAAGCGAAGCCTACGGCAGCGGCGCAGCTGCCCTGGTGCCCTATGGATCGCTGCGCGAGATGTTGGCGGGCGGGATGGACGTCGGCGCGATCGGAAGGCACTTCAACGTCTCCGAGCAGTTGGTGGGTTTTCGCATCAAAGTCGCGAAGCTGACGCGCCTGCGGCGCGGTACGCGCGGTAGTGCTGCGTGACGCCTTCGGCCGGCCGCAAGGCGTTCAGTCCGGACTGCTCGGGCAAGGTGAAGGTGCATGGGTGCAGAAAATGCCGCCCGAATCCTGGACAACAGCGACTTTGGCGTCTCGCAGCTCCACACTACGGCGGCCGCTTGATGCCAAGAAGCTGATTTCTAACGAACGATCGGCGCGGGTATCGTTTAGCCGAAATTGCCGCGCTGCAGGCCAGTTCCATCGGCCTCGAGCGAAGCGTGAACTACATCCGTGGGTGCTGCACGCGTTTGTGGTCGCAAGGCATCGACAATGCCGACCGGTCGCCGGCGCGAACAGCGGCCGGCGTCCCCCGTTGCCAAGACTCGATGGATCCTGTGAACCGCCGATGCACATCACCGACCTGACACACGTCCTCGACGCCTCGGGCGCGCTCGCGCCGGTTAAGGGGCCGGCCCGCACCTTGGCTCAATTTCTCGTCGATGTGGTCGCACACGCGACCGCGGGAGCGGACAACGAGTCGCCGGCGCCGGCGTGCTTCAAGTGTCGGAAGAGCGCGGTCACCGCCGCGCGGGCCATGGATCAGGCCATCGTGTGGGCCTGTCCGGCCTGCGGCGCGGAGGGCCGAATCTCGAAGTGGCAGGGAACCGCGTGGGATCTGAACGAGAGCCCCGGCGCGCGGAGCTGACCATCGAGTGCAGCGCGGCCGCACCGCGAAGGAGGGCGGACGTCAGCGCTACTGCACGACCGGGCCGGAGAGCGCGAGTCGCTTGACCGCGCCCGCGAGGGCATCCTGCAGGGACCTCGTGAGAAACGGGGCGGTGTCTGTGCTGGGGCCGTAGTCGTAGGGCCTGAGACCCCAGTGGACTGCCACGTAGTCGTCGACGGTGGCTACCGCGTCGACCAGGCCGATTTCCTTCGCTTCGGGCCCCGGCCACACTTCGCCGGTGCCGAAGTCGATGTTGGCTTTTAGCGCCTGCCCTCTGCGGGCCTTCACCTCGGCGAGGAAGAACCCGCCCATCTGGTCGACCAGTTGCTGCGCCTTGCGATCGACCTCCGGGGACACCGGCGTGAACGGGTTGAGGAAGGCCTTGAGCTTGCCCGAGGCGTAGACCCGCTGCGCCACGTCGACCTTTGCGATGGCCTTGTCCAGTTGCCACGGAGCCATGATGGCGCCGATCGAGCCGACGAACGAGTACTTGGCCGCGATGATCTTGTCGGCATTCAAGGCGACCATGTAGGCGGCACTCGCGCCGAGGTTGTTGATGACGGCGACCACCTCTTTGCGATGCTTGGCCTTGAGGGAGTTGATGGCAGAGGAGATCCGCTCGGCTTCGACTGGCGCGCCGCCGGGGCTATCGATGTGCAGGACGACGCCCTTCACGTTCGGGTTGCCGAAGGCCTTCTCGAGGATCGGGATGATGTTCTCGGCGGAGGCGCGTTCCGTCGACCCGATGGGGCCTTCGATGCGAACGATGCCGACGACATTGCCGAAGGGGCCCCAGCGGAACCCCGTCGAGCTCAGGAAGAAGAGGAAGTACAGCACCCCGAGGAGCACAGGCGCCCCGAAGAACATGGCCTGGAACAGGTTGCGCCAGCGTCGCTCGGACTTGCGCTCCTTGGCGGCTAGTGCCGCTGACCGCTCGAAGGAATCGCGTTGCTCCCGCATCTCTCGGAGCACTTCGAGAACCACGGCTGGGAAGCTCGTCGCCTCGCTGTGACCGTCCCGAGAGGGCGGCGGTTCGATGGGGGTGGTGGACATCGCGCGCTCCGTGCCGGACGACCAGTGCCGGAAACACGAAGATAGAGCGCCTCGTGATTGGCTTCCACTCGAAAGGCCGGTTCAAGACCCCGTCGAAATCGGCGGCGGGGCGCCTGAGGGCGATGCCGCATCAGAGTTCAGTGGCGAGCTGGTCTACTTGCAGGAGCCACCTTGGAGGACCGAGGCCAGAGTCATCTTCCCGCAGTCCTTCTTGGATTCCGAAGTCATGTCTGTCTTGGAGGGTCCGCGGTCACCTTGCTGCGCTGCTGAGGCAAGACGAGCTTTGAGCGCGTCCATTGAGTCGGTCCTTTCCAACTCGTTCAACTTGGTCACGAGTTCGTCGTGCTTGAGGATCGTGCACCGGAGTTCGAAGCCAGCCTGGGTGACATCGCCGAGCGGTAGCCTCACCACAGAGCGCGTGACACTGGCGACCGGGCACGAGGAGTTCGCCACCTCGGTGAGCGATTGAACATCGATGCTGCTGGCGGTCGCGCCTTGGACGATTAGAAGCTGGCCGTTCCTACACTTGGTCGCGACAAACGTTGCGGCCAAGCGGAAGAAAGCGTCAATCTGATCCTTCTTCGATGCGGCAGACGGTACAAACGTCCTCGAGCCCAGGAACAGATTCGTGTCGTGAGCGAGATCGCACACTGAGTCGTCAGTGGCCTTGTTCGGACGGAGTGCAACCGCCTCCGCAGACCCGACGGCGAAGCAAGTGGCCAGGGCCACGGCGAGGCTCAACAAGCGGGATCCATAGGCGTTCATGGCTGCTCCCTTGACGGCATCTCCCGGGCAGTATATGAACACAGGCGTAGAGCCCGCGTGGGCGCCGTGTCGCTGATTGTTTCAGCTGGGGTGATGAAGGTGGCGAAGGCCAAGTTTGCGATGGTTGCGTTCGTTGTCGTCGGCGGCCTCGCCGCATCGACGGTGTCTGAGCGAGGCGCCTTTCTCATCGCATTTTTCTGGATCATGTTCGGTGGCATAGCTGCTGCTGTTGCTATGTTCGCCGGGGCAAACCAAGATGTCGCCGTCCCCCAGCAAAGGGTGCCGGATCCCTTCACTGACGAGCTTGGTGTGCAGCGGTATCCTGGGGATGCTCTTGACCTAGAGAACCATCCTCGGCCAGGAGCGAACGGTCGCTTCTAGCGGACTAGGTTGCGCGAATGCTATTTGCGGCGGCCGCCCCTGGGCATCAGGGTGGGGACCTCGGGCGTGGCATCGATCGCCTTCTCCCGCGGAGAATCTGCCTGACGCTTGCGTGCCTCTTCGGCGGATCGAAGTGCCGCCTCGGGTCCGTCTTCGATGACCTCTCGGGCGTTCTCGGCAAGTGCTGCCGCGTCATCACGAAGTTGTCTGGCGTCCCGCAGCACTTGCGAGCGACGGGTTGACACTGTCCCATCTGGGTTGCGAATGATTTCGTTGCGCTTCTCGAACGTTGAAGCCTGTGTCGGTCGAGCATTTGCGTCGCGCGCCTGGGCATCGACGTCATCGCGTACTTGATCTAGCCGTGCCGGGACGGAGGGTGGTGTCAGAGGTGAAGTTCCGATTCGTGTTCCAACGGTGCGATCGTTTGCCGCATCGACGGATGTGACTTTTTCTTTCGCGAAGATCGGGTCCGCATTGTTTGTGCGGTTTACCGTTCGGACCTCGGAGAACGTGCTGGGAAGTGCGGTCCCAGAGGCGGTCCTTGTGGGAGGAAGCGCTCGGGAGGCGAGTTCACTGGCCATGGCCGCTTGAAGAGCCAGGCTATCGGAGCCGTATTCAGCCGCGAGGCGGTTGTAGCGGGCGATGAAGTCGGAGTTCGCCGGCAACTGGGCGAGGTCGATCGAAAGCACTTCACCTGTTTCGTATGCCCTGGAAAGGCGCTCGGCGACGGCGGTGCGGTCCGCGAGCGTGGACTGAGCGTTCTCCGAGCGGGTGACGGCAGTGGAGAGGCGCGAAGCAATCTCGGTGCCTTCGCGCTGGTCGGTACCGAGTCCACGCACGAAGGACTGATCGCGGGTGGCGCGCTCGGCGAACGACTTGAACTCCCTGAGCTGATCTGCTGACAGCTCGTTCGCAACCTTTGTCTCCGCATCGTTCAACGTGCTCGTATAGGTCTTGCCGACGCTGCCCCCTGCGCTTGCCTTGATAGGGCTGATCCCGGGTGTTCCTACTCCGCCCGAGAGTTGGAACGCAATGTTGGCAACCTGCTGGGCGCTCAAGCCAGTGGTTTTCGCAACCGCTTCGCTTGCTACGCGCAAGCGCTCAGCCGTCGCACCAAGCTCGTTGCTCGAACTGACGGACTGACCGTCGTTCCGCACGGTCGAGCGGTACCGGCCAGCTCCGCGAGACATCGTGTCAACCAAGGCCGACGAGAGATCACTCGACGCTGCCAACGCATCTGTGCGCGCCGCTTCGACAGACCGGGAAGCCTCCTGAACCGACGACTGGGTAACTCGCGACGACACAACACGGGAGGTGGCGCTCTCGTTGCGTAGGTAGGACGTCGCCTGAGTTCCGCTGGCAGTGGTCGTGACCCAGTTGCCGTCGAGGTCCTGCTCCCGACTGACCCAAGGGTTCGACGTCGACGGGCTGATCGTCCGCTGATCCATGGACACATTGCCCATGCTCGCATTGCCAGTCGCCGCTGCGGCGGACGCGTTTCCTGACATGGAAGCGGCCTGAAGGCCCTGCAGTCCACCCATGACCGCAGACCCGAAATTGACCATGCGGTTGGCAAGCGACCAGGCAAGCATCGGGATGCCGATGATCAAGTACGAGACCACCGCCTGCGCCGACACGGAGTTGGAGTAGATCGGCGATGCGGTCTGCAGCGACAGAGCCTTCACCCCGCCGCCAATCTCGGCCGCAGCGGCCTGGTCAAGTTGACCGTAGAGCGTGGCCATGTAGTTGAGGATCGCAAACAGCGGCGGCCACAGTTGGATCGACACGAGGGCGATGGCGTACCCCGAGAGGATCAGGATCGTTGTGCGCCCGCTCGAGAGGAACAGCAGCAGCACCACCAGCGGAAAGACCGCGTAGCACATCGCCTCGGCCACGTTGCGCACCACGGGTAGCGCCTGCGACGAAATCTTCGCCCCGTTGATCCAGGAGGCGTTCTGCGCCGCAACCGCCTGCGCACGACCCGTGGCAAGCATCATGCACGCCGGATCGTTGATGCGCTGACAGCCCATTTCGCCTGCATCGTTGATCGCATTCACGATGGCGTTCTGCCGGATCAGGTCGGCGGCCGTCGCTGCTGCTCCCGCGATTTGAGAACGGATGTAGGCCTGAGGAATTTGGTTGAGCACGGCTGCCTGAGCCGCTGCAGCAGAGAGGTCGGGGTTCAGCCGCTGGCCCAGCCGCGCAATCAGCCCATTGACCTGAGCGGGCAGGCGACCAGCGATCGAAGCATAGGCGGCGTCGCAGGTCGTTGTGGTGACCCCTGCACCAGCCGTGATGACCGTGAACCGCGCGGGATTGGTTGCGGCCATCGCCGCCCATAGGTTGTCGGATGTCGAAAAGGCCGTGGCCGAGATCGTGCCGTCGGCGATGTCGTAGGCGGTGCAGTTGTTGGCGAAGTTGAGGATGTCGTTCAACACCGCGGGGTCGGGAATCGAGATGCTTCGAGTCTCCTGGATGAGACGGCTCCCGAACATGAGTCCGTTCTGCTGGTACGAGAGTTCACCCGGCAACGAAGCCGGACCAGGCAGAGTCTGGAAGGCGGTCTCGAAAAGCTCCGTGATGCTGTTCCCGATGGTGCTGGTGAGGCCGCCAAGGGCTGCCATCCCGAAAGGCACGTTTGCGATGACCCGGTTGGCCGTGCCCCCCGTCTTGTCCACCACCGCCACCGTGACGCGAGGAACGAAGAGCACGCCATAGATTAGCACCACCGATGCAAGCCACCGCCAGCCGACGAGCTTCTCGGGCTGGAACATGTAGGCCACCATGGCAGCGACGAAGCCGCAGAACGCGACCGCGGCAATGGCGCTCAGGTAAGTCCCCGAGGCCATGATGGCGGCGATAGCGTTGAAGATGCCCGCCAACGCATCGCTGTTGTGATACGCGAAGATCTCCCACATGACGGTTCCTCTTGTCCTCGGCGCGGGCTACTTGCTGCCTCGACTGGAGTAGCCCAGCATGTCGAGCGCGTGCAGGGACATGCTCGATCTGAGGTTGCGCTCGAGGCGCTCCATGTCGGTTGCCACAGTCGAGACAGCGGTCACCTTTCGGTAGAGCGTGGCCTGTTCCTGCTGCAGCAGCGCCATGAACTTCTGAACGTCTTCGCGTTGCTGGTTGGCCAAGCTGCGCTGCCGTTCGCTTAGCCGATGCTGCTTCGTGAGCGCAGAAATGGCGACGTTGGCGAATTGATTGAGGAAGGTGAAGGCGTAGTCGGCTGCGATGACCTCGCGATAGTTGCCGATCATCATGTCGGCGAGCCCGGAGCCAGGGATGGTGTTGCCGATGGACAGCATGCGCCACACGGGGATGCTGGTGCTGTTGACGAATCCGACTGCCGCCGAGTTGTTCGGGATCGCCGTCCGAGTGCGGATGTTGTCGGAGATGGCCTGCATGATGTCCGACACCTTCTTGGTGAGCGGCTGATGCACGTAGGTGTTGTCGCGGGTGATGGCGTCGCAGTCGGTGTAGTTGTTGCACCGGAGCAGCTGCAGGTTGATGTTGCCGCCGGCGGCGTCGGACTGGCCGTAGAGCAGTTGCGCGACCGTCGTGATGCTCGGGCCGACGTACTCGGGGTCGCGGTTGGCGGTCTCCGCCGGAAAGATCACTGCGCCAACGATGCTCATCACCAGCTCTCGCGCGGGGTCGTCCAGCGTGTCGATGCTCTTGAGGGCGCGCCAGGTGAAGTTGCCCACGAATGGGGCCTGAGCAGCGATGTTGGCGTCCGCGCTGGTGCGTGCCGACGCCAGGATGGAAGGGCTGTCGGAAGCGCATCGCCGCATGGCGGAGTCGATGTCGGTTTCCAGGCCCATCTGCATGGCCAGCTTTGCGCATGCACGATGTGAGTCGTAGCCCACGGCCTCGGCCGCGGAAGACACCAGCGCGGTGGCTGTCTCGCAGGAGTTGATGCGGGCGTTGTTGATCCAGGTTTCGAGGCCCTTGGCCCACTTGGTCAGCCCGCCCAGCAGGGGCGAGACCGCCTCGAGGGCCAACTGGAAGGCGATGCCCGGCAGCGCTGCGGTGATGTTGCGCAGCATGTTGCGGAATTCGGTCGCGGAGATGTGCGAGAACGATCCGCCGAAGAGGTCGATGCCGCCGCAGCCGCCCTTGGCCGTCGGGAACTGGATGGCCGCGAGCTGGTAGGTCTTGTTGGGCGAGCGCAGGTAGAGGTTGCCGCCGGTGTAGGTGTTGAAGGTCTGTCCCTTGAAGGCTCCGGGCGCGGTGTAGTTGCCGATCGCACCAAGGTTGTTGAACATGTTGTTGACCTCGGCGTTGAGGTCCCCGGCGTAGCTGAGCGGCGTCGCGAACGCGAGCCCGTAGGCGGCGAGGATGGAGATCAGCTTGCGGAGCAGGACGCGTGCGGACATGACGGCTCCCTATTGCAGGTTGACCCGGCGGGTGACGGACGGCACGTATGCGTCCGCGCCGGGTGCGGCGACCGTGGCGATGCGCTCGAGGAGTTGGGACTCGGAGAGCACGCCGAATCCGATCGGCGTGATCTTTCCGGTGAAGGGTTCGGCCAGGTAGACGGCCGGCACCTGCGTGACCTGCAGGGTGCGGGCGATGCCGTTGTCGCGGCGGAAGCTGGGGAAGTTCGGCAGCCCCTTGCCGTCCACGCTGATCGGCACGACCTGGACCCCAAAGCGAGCACTGAACGCTTCCAGCGTCGGCGCGAAGGCGTGGCAGTACGGGCAGTCCGACCGGAAGAAGAAGAACAACACATGGGTGCGCGCCAGATCCGCCAGGGACTGCGCGCGGCTGTTGGACTGCTCGCGGTCGAACACCTCGATGGCCTGCGAGTTCACGGGCCGCCCTTGCAGGGTCATGTCCAATTCGGGGGTTGCCCAGGCCACCCGCTGGGCGACGTCGGAGAAGTAGCTGGCTTGGCGTACGACCTGCGCCTCGAGCTGCATGTAGCGACGGACGTTGTCCTCGCTCGGCCGGATGATCGCGATGTTGCGGTACTCCTCCAGACGCTTCTGGAGTTGCTCGAACTCGATGAGCTCCGGTGCGCGGGTGTCGCGCCGCCGCGGCTCGGACCTGACCTGGGCCGGCTTGGGCGGAGGCGCCGGCGTGACCTCTGGCTCGGGATCCTCGTAGAAGTGCCAGCCCCGTCGGGCGTCGTCCCAGAACGGCGCCCGGGCGGGTGCGGACGTGGCCGGCGCTGTTGCGGGCGGAGGCTCGCCTTGTGCCTGCGCCGCGCTGGACACGATGAGCGCGAAGATGGCGGCGAGCGCCGTGGGCGGTCTGACGATGCACATGGCGCGTTCCTCAGGACAGGGACCTTGGCGGCTGACCGTCGCGGCAGAAGTTGATGCCGAAGTCGACCGAGTGGCGCTTTCCGGCTTGCTGGCCAGGCAGTTGGACACCCTCCTGGCTGAAGCTCACGTTGAGCCGGCTGCAGCCGGCCTGCGCGTAGCGCTTGAGCGTGGTGACGTCGATCAGGATGGGACCGGAGGCCTTGAAGTGGCGCGTGATGCTCTCGGCGTCCTTGCCGGTCAGGAGGCCTTGTGCTGTCCCTGACGGCGAATCAATGGCGGCAACCATCAACACCCGCACGTCGGCGACGGGTAGCCGGCCGGCATCGGCGACCTGGGCCTGGCCGTGCAGCGGTATCGCGAACGGCAGGAAGATGAGCGCGCGCAGCAGCTTCATTGACACTTCCCCTGGCCGAAGTAGCAGTTGGGGACCCTCGCGCCGTTGTTGTTCTGGATCGCGGCGAGGTTCGGGCTCTTCGCCACGAGCGAGGCGTAGAACTCGCTCAGGTCCATGCGAGCAAAGTCGAGCGACTGCAACTGGGCGATGGTGAAGCCGGAGCAGTCCGGACTCTGGGCACTTCCCCACCCCTTGGCGATCTGGCCGCGCCCTTGTTCGTTGACGATGCGTGCGAGCATCGAGTTGAAGCAGCACTTGCCGGTCGTGTGCTCGATGCAGGAGACACACGAGCCAAGGATGCGGATGCACGAGGAGCAGTAGCTGCCGATGCTGTGGCACAGGCCCGCGCCTTCCTTCAGGGCGAGGAAGGCTTCGTTCTCGTTGCACGAGGTCAGCGAGAGAACGATGTAGATGACGGCGGCGATCACCAGGGTCCAGGGATCGACTGCGATCACGAAGCCCTCGCCCGCCACCGTGCTGGACGAGTACAGCACGGTCGAGCCGGCAGGGAGCGCGGTGCCATTGACGGCGATCGTCACGCCGTAGCTGGTGAACGAGCCGCTGAAGCCGGCGCCGGTCAGCAGAGCGCTCAGACCCTGGTAGACGAACTGCCGGTTCTCCGAGTTCATCAGGATGTCGTAGACCAGACGCGAACCGGCGCCGAAGACGCTCTGGTTGGTCATGCCGCGGCCGGACGCGTCGGAGTTGCAGCAGTTCGTCAACAGCCGGTCGCGGCAGCTGTTGGCCTCGCCCTTAAACACCTGCATCCGGTCGCTGTCGATGTACACCCCGGCCTCGCGGGTTGCCTCGAGCATCGACATCGTGCGGGCGAAGTCCGCGTCGTTGGTGTAGGCGGTATTGAAGCAACTGGTGCCGAGGCAGAAGACGTTGGTGGGGCAGTTGGTCGCCTGCGTCACGGTCTCGTTTGGCACCGTGCAGCTGTACTGATCCTGATAGGCCTCGCACGCCCCCGTCGCGGGATTCGTCCTGGAGCAGGTCGAGGACAGCGGCGCGCAGCCGGAAGCGACCAGCGGTGCACATTGGTCGGCCGTGAACGTTCCGCTGCAGCTCATGGTGCTCTGGTACTGCCAGCAGTCCCGTGTGACTGGCACGCCATCGATCACCTTGGTGGAGGGGCCATCGACGCACACCGGTGCGCTCGCCACCGCGCAACGACTGTCCGCCGCGAGGCCGGGGCACTGGTTGTTCCAGGTGTCCGTCGCGGTGCTGAGCGTCGCGGGTTTGGTGTAGGACAGCCGCATCTGAGGGATGGAGCCGTAGGCGGGGTTGGGAGCCCAGCCCACCACGGCGCGGGTCGAGGAGGCACGCCAGTAGGCAGCGGCATAGGTGCCGGTGACGTCGGTCGCCTGGGTGTCGCCAGGCGAGCCCGGGCTGTAGCACGTCGTTGTCGAGAGCGGCGAGCTCGTGCACTCCATGCCGTCGCCGCCGTACGAACAGGTGGTTGTCAGCAGGTTGTCACCGCTCTGGGTTCCGGCCGGGCAGGCGGCATACACGTCGATGAACGGGTGGACTGTCACGCACGTCATCGAGTCCCAGCCGCCGGTGCAGGACTCCAAAGGGTCGTCGGCGATCATGGCGGTCAGGCTGCAGGTCGTGCCGCTGCAGCTCTTGTCGGCCACGTAGACGCCGCGTTCTGCTGGGGTGAAGCTCGGCCAGTTGTAGGTGGTCCCGATGATTGCCACTCGCTGCGGCGTGACGACGGGCGTCGTCATGTCGACATCGAAGAAAGCAAGCGGGTTGCCGGCACTCGTCACGCGGAAGTGCTGGCTGGTGTCGGGCCGATCCGGCAGGCACTGGGCCGCGACGGCAGTCGATCCCGAGGGGGCCTGCGCAAACCAGTCGCCGGCGGTGCAGTTGGTCGAGCGCGCGACCGAGACATTCAGGGCGTTCGAGCAGCTGTAGCTACCGGCCGTCATGTAGCGGGCGCAGACACGGGTCTCCGTGTGCGTCGCGATCGTCGTGTCGGTGGTTGTGCAGCCGCTGTAGTAGGCCGCGAGGCTGCCCAGATCAAGCGAGGGATTGCGGGCGATGCGCGATGCGGCCGCCACCGCCGGGTCGCTCGGCGAGATCGTCGGGCGCGCCGTGTTGGCCGAGTTGATGGCCGTGCGCAGCGCCTGGCAGCTCGGATCGTTCGGCGTCGCGGCGCAGGCAGCAAGCTTGGCGCTGACGTCTGGGCCGAGGGCCGGCCGGCCGGCCAGCGCGGCCTCCGGCGGCGTGGTCGTGTAGCCGGGCACCACGCTGGTGGCGGACGGCTGGTTCAACATGCCACGGATCGCCGTATTGGCGGCCTGGCCGGCGGCGACGCCCTGATCGTGTGAGGTCTGGGCGAGCGCGCCCGTCTGGGTCACCAGCAGGGCTTGGGTCATCGCCCAGACGACCAGGCGCTTGACGTTCATGCTCAGCCCCCTTTCATCCGAGTGAGGAAGAGGTTGGCGTCGCGCGAGAACTTCGGGGCGCTGCGCTGGATGAAACGCAAGGCGTAGTCGATGCTCACGTCACCGGCCGCAAGCGCGTAGCTGTCCGCCGCGAAACAGGTGCCGGCGGCGCAGGGTGTCGGGACCGATCGGTCCTTGATCAGCACGAAGGAGGGTGTGGCCGTGATCGAGAAGCGATCGAAGGCCTGGGGGTCCACCTGGAAGCCGACCTTGCGCTGTCCGATGACCCGCTGGACCCGCGTCACGGTCTTCGGCAGCGAGTCTTCGACGAGGCCGCGCAGCAGCAATGTCGCCCCGCTGCGTGCCGCCTGGTCGGCAAGCCGCTCGAGGGCCGCATCGGGCATCGAGAAACTCACGAAGACCAGAAGGGCCGGGCCCGCGGTAACGGCCGCCTTGGTGGGATCGGGAGCGCCCATCTCGTCGAAGCCTCGGGCAATGGCCCCGAGATCGATGCGTTGCGGCGAGCGGGGCTGGGGCAGGGCGTCGATCCGTGGAGTCGAGGGCACGGGGACTCTCGCAAGTTCGTCCTCGGTGGGCGTGCGGTACTTGCGCCGCGCCGCGTCGATGTCCTTGTCGGTGATCGTCGGCTGGCCTCTGGCCGCCCGGGCGATGTCGGCGTCGGTGACGGGACTCTGGCCGGGTTGCGCGCGAGGGCAGGGCACTGCGGCCACGACCAGCAGCGTGACCAAGAGCCTTAAGGGGAAGAGGCGGCGGCGGGACTCAGTAGCCGACACAGCAATTCCTCTTGCGGAAGAGCATGAAGGCGAAGTCCTCGCCCCGAACCGGATACTCCTTGCCGGCGCCCCACAGCACGGTGGTGCGTCCGAACGGCTGGCAGCACTTGCCGTCGAGTTTGTCCGTCGACGGGATCGGGTAGGTCAGGTTCGTCTTGTAGGACGCCTTGTCCATGATCGGCTCGAAGTAGGGCCCGCACAGACCCCGCGAGCCATGCCAGCCCCAGGCGATCAACTCGCGGTGCATCTTGGCCGTCAGGCGCTGTGCGAGCAGGGCCGCTGTTCGCACGCCTCCCATGTGGTACTGAACCTGCCCGTCCAGGGGATAGATGCCCCCTTGGCAGCCGGCACACCAGAAGAGCGTGTTCAGACCGAAGCCGACGGTGGAGGCGACGCAGTCCGCGGCGCAGGCGGCGATCGCGATCGGGTTGGCGAAGAGGACCGCGTCCGGATTCAGGATCAGCGTCAGCTCGTCGTCGTTCCACAGCGGGTCGACCTCGGTCAGGTAGGCGAGGTCGAAGCTGCCGCGCTCCAGGCAGGGGAAGTCGGCGACGACCTCCAGCCAGTACAGCACCGGGTTGGTGTAGAAGTGGGCTTGGTAGAAGGAGCCGCCGTCCCCGTCGCCTTCCGAACGGGTGTAGCGGGCGGCCTCTGGAGCGGGGATGCCGGGGTCCAGGTTGAGGCCGCCGAGCGACGGCAGGCAGAACGGCTTGCGCGTGGCCTCGACGTGTCGGGCCGGCTCCCAGAAGCCGATCGACAGGCCGATCGTGGGGTTCACGCCGCAGCTGCAGATGGGGTTCGACGGGTTGTCGCCGTTGTCCTCCTGCCCACCAAAGTTCGCAATGGTGGCGCCGCCGATGGTGATGGGCAGCACGCAGGACCAGCAGATGTCGGTCAGCGGGTTCGGAAACTTGCCCGTGCAGGTGGCCATGCCCGCAGCGGTGGCCATCGACGACCACGCCATCAGGGCCAGCAGGGTGAGCAGCCTTTGAAGCGTGTTCATCGGACAGGCACCTCGTCGATGCGAAGGCGCTGGCCTTCCTGGGACACGATCGCGGGCACCGCGGCAATGCCGAACCTGCGCACGAGGGTGCCCTCCTGGTCGTAGAACACCGGCTTGTTCCAGCGCTTCATCAGGTCCATGTAGCTGCCGCCCACGAGGATCGGCTTGACCTTGCCCCGGTAGCGCTCGATCAACTCGCGGGCACGCGAGACCTGACCCGGATCGCGCGCGTCGAAGAACAACAGGTGCTTGGACAGGGAGACGACTTCCAGCGGGTTCTTGCGGGTGCCCGCCGGGAACAGCACCGCGCCTGTGGCGTCGACCACGTTGGACTGCAGCGTGAAGCTCGGATCGAAGTAGTAGGTGCGCGGCGCGAGAGCCGTTCGAAGGCCGTCGACGGGCTTCGGGTTGTTGACGGCATAGGCAGCGCGGTCTCGTGCCTCCTGCTCGTGTCGCTTGAGTTCGCCGCTGGCCTCCTTGGCGCGCAGCCGGGCCATGATCACGTCGAGGAGGTTCTTCTCGAGGATGGGATAGGTCGGCCCGATGGTCCCGAGGTTCTCGGCCCGCACACCGACAGCGCACCATGCGATGGCGAGCAAGAACAGGGCGCGGGCGGGCGAGGCCATCTCACTTCCCCGGGCACGCGATGGAACTGCCCAGGCGCTGCAGCGCCGCGGTGTCCCGCTCGTGCGAGGCACGCACCATGCCCATCAGCACGGGGTCGCCGTCACCTTGCGCGAACGCCCGGCGGAGCTCGACGGTGCGGAGGGCGCGACCACAGCGACTGCGGAACGCCGCCATGTAGGCCTCGGCCCCGTCGCGCGCCGGCGGCGCCACCTGGGACAGCAGCGCCAGGTAGGTGTCGATCGGCACGTCGTCCTGCAGATCGAGCCGCTGCGGCTGGGCGCCGACGGTTCCCGCCAGGCACAGCATCGTGAACATCGAGATCGCTCGCATCACGTCCTCACAGAAGGGGAATGACCCGCGACTTCACGTCCTGCTCCCGCACCAGCCCGCTCAGGCTGTACCGCGAGTCGAAGCTGTCAGCGCTGGTGCCCTGCACGTACAGGTGGCCTGCGGGGATCACCGTCGGCGCGATCGGGCTCAGTTCACGGCGGTCGAACGCATGGGTCTTGGCGCGCCCGACGGGCTGGCCGTTGACGAAGACGTCGCGAGCCTGGACCGTGACCACGTCGCCGGCCACGCCAGCCACGCGCTTGAACAGCGCCTGGTGGCGCAGGCCGGGATAGGCGGCTTCGCCTGCCGGTCCCTCGAACGCGTAGACCACCAGGTCGCCCCGAACAATGGAGCCGTGCCGGTAGTCGACGACCGCGACGGTGTAGGGCAGGCTCGGTGTCCAGTTGAACAGCAGCGGCACGACCGGCACCGGATGCACGAACGTGCGCACCAGTGCCAGCAACCAGACTCCAACCACGAGGCTGGAGGCCAGCCAGTGCCGCCGCATGTCGCGCACCACCTGACGGGCGCCATGCAGCAGCCAGGAGACGATTCCGACGCGTGCGCACGACATGGCGGCCCCTACGACCTCGCGCCGACCTTGGCCTTCAGGGCGGCCGTGAGGTCGATCGCGTTGGACCAGCTGCCGGCCACGGCGGACTTGACGACCACCGTGCAGCGGCATTCGCCGGGCATCTCGCGCAGCGCGCGGTCCAGGCGGTCGCCGAAGGCCTGGGCCTGGGCGTAGGCACGCTGGCGCTCGTCGTCGGTCTTGCTGGCCGTCAGAAGCGCGGCGAACTCGGCCTCCTTGGTTCGATAGACCTCGGCGATGTCCACGATCCCGATGACCTGCGCGGGCTTGACGACGAGGCGGTCGTAGGCGAGCAGGGCGCCCGCGGTCACGAACGCCGACACCAGGACCTGGGTCGCGACGTTGGTCATACGGCGTGTCCTCGGCGCCGCAGCAGCTCGGTGATCGCGTCGTCGATCGACAGGCCCTGCCGGCGCAGCGCGTCCAGCGGCGCGTTGTCGTCCAGCTTGTTGCTGAACAGCAGGTGCGAGAACGGATCGAGGATGATGCGAGCCACCCCCTCGCCGATCGGCGAGGTGATGTAGCACTCCGAGAACACCCCGGGCTCCATGCGCAGCGAGTTCAGCAGCCGCTTCTTCGGCTCGTCCATCGAGAAGCGGCCGGTGCGGGCAAGCAGCTCGATGGACTCGGGCTTCTGGCGCAGCAGGAACGTCCAGTCGGAGCACTTCAGCGCGGACTCCATCTGCGCGGACGTGAAGTAGTCGTCGCCGTTCTGGGTCGCGGTCACGAGGCTGCCGCCGTACTTGCGGGCGCGGCGCGCGGCTTCGTCGATGGCCGCAGCCATCACGAGGTCGTTCTCGCTGGAGTCCCCGAGCTGTTGCTTCAGCTCGTCGATGAACCAGACCTTCTTGCGATCCCGCGTGAGGTACATCTCACGGGTGATCGCGTGGAACAGGATGATGTTGACGACCGCCTGCAGGTCGGGCTTGCGCTTGAGCTCCTCGCTCTCGATCACGACGAAGTCGTTGGAGAAATCGATCGTGTTGCGGCCGGTGAAGAAGCGCGCGTACTGGCCGCCCTTGGCGTAGGGGTTGAGCATCACGGCCAGGTCGCGGACGCGCTGGTCTTCCTTGATGCCCAGCTCCTCGATCGTTCCCGGCACGAAGGAGTCGCGCAGGATCGTCATGTCCAGGTCCTGGCCGTACCGTGCCCAGAGCTTGAGCAGCATGGCCGAGATCGCCTTCATCTGGACCTCCTCGAGCTGCTTCATCGAGGCCATCTTGGCGATGGCCGGCAGCAGCATGTCGATGTCCTCGTTGATGTCGGTGACCAGCGGGAACGGGTTCAGCGAGATCTCGACGTCGGGCCGGAACTCGATGAAGGTGCCGTCCGCCTTGCGGCACAGCTTCTCGAACGATCGACCCAGGTCCTGCATCCAGATCTTGGCGCCGATGGCCCGGTAGGACCAGGCGAGCTCGTTGAGCAGGACCGATTTGCCCGAACCCGGCGAGCCGATGACGGCCGCGTTGTAGTTGCCGTCGTTGTCGTACAGGTCCAGCGTGAGCAGTTGGCCGCGGCGACCGGCGAACATCAGGGTCGGCGTCTTGCTGCCGCGCCACTCGGCGAGCACCGGCGCCAGGTGGATGGCGTTGGCCATCGTCTTGCGCGTGACGCGCTTCATCTTGCGCAGGTCGCCGTGGAAGGCCGGCGACAAGGTCATCGGCAGGCTGGCGAGCAAGGCCTGGCGATGCTTGTAGACGTCGGCGTTGAGCTCGAAGCCGCGCGCCCGCCAGATGGCCTTCGCGGTCTCCTGGGTCTGCGCCACCTTGGCGGGGTGGCAGAACAGGCCCAGCTGGTGGTACATGCTGACCAGCGCGCCGCCGGTGTCGATCGCGTCGGCGGCCGCGGACCAGTCGCGGGCCTTCTTGGCGACGTCGGGCATGACCACGGCCATCTTGCTGCCTGCGTTCTGCGTGGCGCGCACGTGGTTCGCCGTGACCACGGTCTTCGTGGCATTGGGGTCAAGGATGTAGACGCCCATCGTCAGCAGGAAGGGCGAGCTGTACTGCAGTGCCGGCTGCATCAGGTCGCCGACGAGCGCGCCCATCTGCCACAGACCGAAGCGCTCGGGGAAGGACTTGATGGAGAAGAAGCGCACGTCCAGGCCGTCGCCGGCGCCTTCCTTCCAGAGGTGCAGGCCGTTGGAGCGCGCGTCCTGGATGGTGTCGTGGTCGACGATCTGGTCACGCAGTTCGCGCCCGTCGTCGTAGTGCAGGTCCGGTGCGGTCGCTGCGTCGATGCGGTCCGGATTGACGAACAGCGAACACCAGTTGATCAGGTCGGCCGCATCGCAGACACGATTGGGCAGCGAGGCCGAGCGCAGCGTCGTCGCCATGCCGTCGCGCAGGCCGATGATGCGTTCGCGGTCGGAGAGGTTCGACGGGTCGGCCTTGACCGACACGCTGACCATCAGGCGGAAGTCGCGAATGGTGTAGTGGAAGCCCTGCGTGAGCGAGTGGTGCGCGCCGTGGGACAGGTGGGCGTACCGGCGGCGTGCCAGCTTGCGGTACAGGTTGTCGTTGCGTGCCGGGCGGCCGAAGGTTTGCGCCTTCTGGATCTGGTCGCGGTCCTCCATGCGCAGGTTGGCGTACCGGCGCAGCGGTGGGCAGACATGGGGGGACGCGAAGAGGTGGAACTGGATGCCCGTGTCGGGCGGGCAGTTCGAGTAGAGCGACACGAGTACGTCGACCATCCGGTCGTCGGCCCCGCTCTGCGGCATGACCTCGAGCAGGAACCCGACGCCGTCCTTGTTGACGAACAGTTGCTCGTCGTCGAGGTAGGAGATGTAGGGCAGCCAACTGGCGAACTGGTCGGCCGGTGATTCGTCCTTGTGGCCGAACGAGAACAGCCCGGGGCTGTTGCCGTTGCCGGATCCCGCGGACGCAGCGCCACCGAAGAGATTGAGGCGAAGGGACTCGAGCATGGAGGTGCCTTCTCGGTTCATTGATCAGCGGCAGGTGCCCGGCCCTGCAGCGCGCGCAGTGCCTGAGTCAGCGAGGGCGCGTCTTCGGTCGGTGTCGTCGAGGGACCGTTCGGCCCGGGCGGCGCGCCGGCGGACTTCGTCGAGGCGGGCGCCTTCGGCGCGCGGATCGGCATGAAGGCCTCGCGCTGATGGCGCTGGACGTGATCGACGAGCCAGCGGCCGTTGTCGACCTGGACGTAGACCAGGCTCTCGCCGACGAGGTCACGGTCGGCGTCCTCCCAGGCTTTGACCCACATGCGCAGCACCCGCGGCGCCGCGCGCAGCGGCGCAGCCTGGTACGCCGTGCCTTCGTCGTTAGCCGAGGGGCGCGTGGAGGCGTTCAGCATCGCCGGGGCAGCGCGCACGCCGCCCGGTGGGGGAGCCGACTGCGGCGCCGTTTCCACCGGTGGCGTCGCGGACCGGCGCTGCACGGGCAGGTTGTTCTGGATGGCGTTGTAGTAGTTGCCCGAAAGCGAATCGCAGCGGACCCCTTCCGGAGCCTTGCACGCGTACTTCGACTCGCCGTCCAGGCCGGTGATCGATGTACAGCCCGACAGCAGGGCCAGAAGCGTCAGCAGGAAGCCCGGGGCGATGAAGGATCGATTGCTCATTGCGACCTCACCTGGGTGACGGTTCTCGACGGTGTGGCCGGCAGGTCGCCCGCGATCGCCGATACGAGTCGCCGCTCGATGTCGGCGCCCGGAACGTAGCCGGTCGTGCGCGTGCCGTCGGCGTAGAAGATCGTCGGCGTGCCGTTGACGCCGAGCTGCCGGGCCAGTTGCACGTTGCGATCCAGCGGCGTCGCGCAGTCGGCCTGTCCGTTCAGCCCGCTGGTGTCGGCGTTGAGCATCACGGCCTGCCAGCTCTTGACGGGGTCGGCGGAGCACAGCACGGCTTGAGGCAGCTGGCGTCCCTGGAAGGGCAGCACGAAGGTGTAGACGGTCACGTCCGTCAGCCGGGCGAGTTCCGGCTCGAGTCGCCTGCAGAACGAACAGGCCGGATCGCTGAAGGTGTACAGGATGCGTGCACCCGTGCCGTGGACGATCTTCAGCGCGTCCTGCAGCGGCAGCCGCGAGGGATCGATCGGCTTCTCGGCCACCTCCATCGTCCCGCCAGGCGGTCGAAGGGCCTGGGCTCGTGCGAGCCTCGGTCCGGTGATATCGGTCGCCGTCTTCGCATCGAGAAGCCGACCCATGATGAAGTAGCGCGGGTTCTTCGGCGACACGAAGGCCACGTTCGGGCCCATCCAGACCTCAAAGAGGCCGGGGACCTCGCTGGCGGCGACCGAGGTGAAGGTCGTCGCCGGATAGGTGCGCTTGAGCGTGGCCAGCAGGCGCGCTTCCTCACCTGTCGGGCCGGCGTGTACGGCCTGCACGGCCAGCGCCAGGAGCGCGCCGACCAGGAGCGGTTCATTCTTCATCGGTGGTCACCTTCTGGTAGCGCTCCGACGGCTCGGTGCGGCCGGGCAGCGAGGTGGGGGAGTTGGACGCCGAGGGGGCATCGGTGTTGTCGATGCGCACACCCTTGGTGAGGACCACGTCGATCTCGCGGCCACCGTCGATCTCGATGATCGGAAAGGTCTGCTCCGCGAGCTTGATGTAGTACTGGGCAAGCCGGTCCATCGCCTTGCCGACGCCTGAACCGATGCCGGCGCGGTAGGCCTCGGCGCCGGACGTGGTGGCCACCGATCCCAGTGGCGATGTGCTGTAGGTCGTGTTTGCCTGGGAGAAGCCCTGGCCGATGCCACTGACCACGCCGGCGAGAAGCGCGTTCGCCAGCATCTGGCCTTGCTTGGTCACCAGGCGGCCGCGCATGCCGACCTTGCTGTCCTCGCCGAAGACCGAGCCCTGGATCTTCACTTCAAGCGAGTCGCCGTTCGGCCGCACGCAAGAGAGGAGCTCGGTGCGCAGGAACGCACGCTCCGAGCTGATGTCCCCGTAGCCGGCTGCGATGACGAAGCACTCCCGGTACTCGGCGCGGAAGCGGTTGGGCAGCACCGAGTTATCGGACAGCCGGATCAGCACCGGATGCGGATTCGATTGCGCCTGGCCACCAGTGGGCGCGTCCAGGCCGCCCAGCAACACGCCCTTCGTGAAGCTGACCGGCAGGAAGTTTTCCAGCGTTTCGCGCGCCTTCTTGCCCCCGGACTCGGCGGGATCGCCGGCCTTGGCGGGCTGGGCCAGCGTCACGCGCATGAGTTGCGGAACGGCTGGCGCGGCACCGACATCGATGCCACTCGGCGACGCCGTCCCCGGCACGCCGGGCGGCATCGCGCCGCGCGAAAACGCGACGGGCGGTGGCGGTGGCGGGGGAAGCCCGGCCGGTGCGCGGGGCAGCGCGGCATCGGGCGGGCCGGCCAGCGGCGGGGTGGACGCCGGCCGGGCCGCTTCCGCCGGGCGAGTCTTGAGCCGCTCTTCCATGTCGGCCAGGCGGTGCAGCAGATCCTGCTGCTTGTCGTTCAGGTCACGGTTGAGCTTGCGCTGCTCGTCGCGTTCGGCCTTGTAGCTCTCGAGTTCCTTGCCCGCCTTGCCGATCCAGACTTCGGAGTCCTTGACCTGCGAGCCAGGGGCCATCAGGTCGACGTTGGTCGGCCGCACGTCGCTCTTCGCGGCTGCGGCCGCGGCGCGCTGGGCGCTGTCGCCAGAGCCTGCGGAGAAGACGGCCCACAGCAGCGCAACGCCGCCGCCCGAGATCAAGGCGGCCATCGTCCATTGCCGCGCGCGTGGCGACATGCGCTCGGCGATGCCGGCCCAGCGCGCGCGAATGTTGTCGGCGAAGCTGGGCATGGTCAGGACCCCTGCCGGATGACGTAGACGGTGGTGCTCTCACCGGGACGCAGGTTGTGGTTCTCGATCGAGATGGCCAACACGTTGCCACGTTCACGATCGAACTCCTGCTCGGCCAGCACCATGTCGAAGTTCGAGACGTTGGTGAGCAGGTAGCGCTCGCCAATCAGGCCGCGACCCTCGTACTGCCGCACGAGCGAGAACTTCGCCTCCTGCCAGAGCTGGACCAGGCGGTTCACCTCGTCGACGCGGATGTCGGTTGGTGCGCGGTCCGCGGCCATCGCGACCAGCATGGCCTTCAGGGCCCGGACATGCTGTGGCGTACGCGCCGGCGGCGACGCCGCGGCGGTATCCATCCGGGCCGAGCGTGGCGACTTGTCGCGGATGACGATCGTGTCGGCCGGCGTGTCGGAGCGACGCAGCAGCAGGGTGTAGGTCGCCTGCTGGGTCGACACGAACAGGTTGACCGGCTTGCCGGGCCCGCCAACCGGGCGGACGTAGATCTCGCCCTTGTCGACATCGCACTCGAGCACGACTTCGCCGGCGGGGTTCACGGCACCGGCCGCCGGCGCCGGCATCGCGCCGGGCTGGGCCGGCGCCGTACTCGTGATGGCCGCACCGCAGTTGGTCGAGTAGATGTTGCCGAACACGTTGGTGATCGGCGCACCGTCGACGCGGATGCGGGTCGGCTCCTTCAGAGAGAGGACGGCATCGACGGAGACACCGTCGCTGGCCTCGACGACCTGAAGCGCGTACGCCGGAGTGGCGTCAGCGAGCAGCAGCGCCGTTGGGATCAGCAGCGCCGACGCGGACTTGCTGGCCAGGTTGCGCATACGGAATCTCCTTGAACGACTGGATGTGGACGCGACCGCCGGCATACTGGAACTGCGCCAGGTAGGAACGCGTCTCCGGCTCGGTGACGTCCGCGCCGTTGATCTGTCTGCGCAAGCGCCCCGTGATGACCACGGACTGCTTGGCCTCGTCGGCGGCGAGCTGTTGCACGAGGAAGAACGTGGCGGCGTTGTTGCCACGCAGGCGCTCGGCCTCCAGGTCCATCTTGGTCTTCATGGCCGCGTGCTGGTCCGGTGCCACCCAGTTCAGCAGCACGTTCTTCTTCCAGTCGACCGTGGTCGGGGTCACGTCCAGGACCAGCCAGGCCACGTAGCTCGCCATCTCCTCGAGATACTCGCGACTCGCCTTTTCCTTCGTGACCCAGAAGGTGCGATCGATCGTCGGCGGGACGATCACTGTCCGGTCGGATCCGACGATGCTCACGATCACGATGAGGCACAGGAGCACCGTCACCGACAGGGCGGCCACGATGGCGCTGAGAACGCGATTGGTGCGCCGCTGCGCGCGCAGGTCGTTCTGGTGCTGGGCAAAGTCCATGGCTGGGTGGTCCTGCAGGGTTCAGCCGACCATGCGTCGGATGTGCGAAGGCGGCGTGGCACGCAACGCGGTGGCGGGGTTGGTCGGCAAGGCCCAGTACGCCCAGTGCATCGCGAACGCGGGGTGCTTGTCGGCCTTGGTGCGTGAGATCCACCGGCTCAGAAAGAAGCCCGCCCCGGCGCAGAGCACGAAGCCCCACTTGGTGCCGGACATCCAACCGAGGAACAGAAAGAAGACGAAGGGGAAGGCGACGTCGGCATCCCAGAAGCCGAGCTTCCACTGGTCGTCCAGGCGTCGTGGGATGTAGGTGTCCGACTGCATGGCGCTTCCCCTTGCTCAGTGGCCCTGCCGACCGGCTCAGATGACCGCACCCAGGATCGCGCCGGCGATGGTTAGACCGACGGCGCCGAAGATGGCCATGCCGAGGTAGAAGAGGACGGGCCCGAAGTTGCGCAACGCGGCCAGGCTGATGAAGGCGACCACGAAGCCGACGAAGCCCACGAGCGCCTTGACCCCCGGCGCCAGCGCGGCGAGTTGCGCCAGCGCGGCCGCGAGCGGCCCGGCGATGCCGGTGAAGGCCACGAGGTCCAGCGCGTGACTGGGGGCAGCCGCCATCAGGCCGGCCAGGAAGGCGAGGATCAGACCGGTGCCCAGCATCACCTTGCGCGAGGGCAGGGCGAGGGTCGGTGCGGCGGTTGCTTGCATTGCGTTCTCCAGATGAAGGTGGTGAGTTCAGGGGGTCGTTTGGGCGACACCGAACGAGGCGATGGCCCGCTGCACGATTCGCTCGGCACCGAGTTCCAGCGCCAGCTCGACGCAGGCGTCGGTCAGGTAGCTGAGATCGATGACGGGATCCCTCGTGGATTTCTGGATGCGCCGCAGCTCGGCGAAGCTTTCGCTACGGACGATCGTTGCCTTCCATCCGGGGCGAGGCTTGCGCTTGTGCTGCGGGGATGCGGCTGGCCCCGCGCCCGAGGGCGCGGAGTCGGCTGTGGTGGTACGAGCATGGCGTGCGACGGGGCGATCCATCACATGACTCCCGAGCTCGTGAAGACGACTTCGACGCGCCGATTGCGGCTGCGACCGCCTTCGTCGTCGTTGGACGCGATGAAGCAACACCGGCCCTTCGCATCGATGGCGATGACGTTGGGCAGGTCCGGCACGGCGTCGCGGATGAAGTTGCGCACGGCCATGGCACGCGCCAGGGCGAGCTGCTGGTTGAACTCCTCCGGACCCACGCTGTCGGTGCGGCCCGAGATCACGATGCGGTCAGACTCGCGGGCCAGGCGCAGGGAGCGCCGAAGCACTTGGCGCGACTCGGTCGTCAGCGCGGCGGACCCGAACGCGAACGTCAGCAGGATGTGCGTGTCTGCAGCGCCGGGGGCGCGCGAGGCCGAAGCGGTCAGCGGTCTGTTT
The DNA here is from genome assembly GCA_016235805.1 of Rhodocyclales bacterium. Lineage (GTDB taxonomy): Bacteria > Pseudomonadota > Gammaproteobacteria > Burkholderiales > Rhodocyclaceae > Sulfuritalea. The sequence goes on along the minus strand of JACRIY010000018.1, from coordinate 16,517 downwards.
GGCTCTTCAGCACGGGGCGAGTCGGCAACTGCCGGCGCCGGCATGCGCTGGCCGACGACCTCGCTGGCTGCCGCGACCACCGGTCGCGCGACCGGCCCGGGCAACGTCTTGGGCGTGGGCGAAGGGCACGCCGGCTCGGCACACGCCGCGAAGTACGCGTTCGGGCCGAAGCTCATCTGCGCGATCCGCAGTGGGGCCTGGCGCACTTGGCCAGCGATCGTCGGCGGCGGCGCTTCGGCCGTGGGCGGCTGGTGGGAACAGGACGCCGTGGCCAACAGCAGCGTGAAGCCGAAGCCGGTCGCCATCGCAAGTCGGGTCAGGCGCAGCTTCATGGGGCCACCCTGGCGGCAAGGATGAAGGGCGCTGTGCGAGCGGTGGCGTTCGACCCGGAGGGAGGCTGCGCCGTGGTGAAAGCAGGTGGGTGTGAACCGGCGGTCCGGGTCGGGAGACGACGGAAGACGCGCCACGCGTAGGTCGAGCGTGCCTGCTGGCAGGCTGTGCCCTTGAGTTGGGTACAGGCGGCGTTGTACGCACCCACCGCATCCCAGCTCACGCCCTGGCGTGAGAACTGCCCGGCCAGCAGCCAGGCGCCGACCATGATGTTGGTGCAGGGCTCGTAGAGATCGCGCTCGGCGATGCCGAATCGCGCGAGCGTCGGCAGGTGGGAGCTGTTGATCTGCATGAGCCCGATGTCGTAGGTCTTCGTGCGGGCGCGATGGGTCAGGTTGACGGCCGACGGATTGAGGTCCGACTCGGCGCGTGCCACCGCGTACAGCAGATGCGGCGAGACCCCGTAGCGCGCCGCCGCGTCGTCCCAGCACGCGCGGGCTGCAAGCGGCATCAAGACGCCGGCGAGGGCGGTCCAGATCAGGGAGGGGTGTGCGTACCGCATCGATCAGGCCTGCAGGTCACGCTCGGCTGCCGAGCGGGCCGCGTAGTTCAGGCGTGCCTGCTGCAGCACGCGGCCGATGGGATCGTGTCCGGCGCGCACCACGGCCACGCAGCCGGTGGCGATGTCGTCGAGGTCGAACTTGGGGTTCGGGTGGGAGTTCCAGGCGGCGCGGTGTTTGCGAAGGAGGTCGTCGAACTGGCGGCGCCAGACATGGCACGAACGACGCGGCGTGCCGCCGTCGCGTGCGCCGAGTTCGGTGCTGAGAAAGCGCTGCAGGGCGGGCATCGCGTCGCTGCTGGCCAGGACCAAGGCGATGCACGCGGACAGCAGGTCGGGGAACCGGAACCTCGGCGAGTGGTTCGCGCTGCTGGCGTAGACGCTGTGCAGCCAGTCGTGCTCGACCAGCCACACGCGCGTCATCACGATGGCCGGCGGATGTGCGGCGACGACGGTATGCGGCATCGACTGTCCTCGTGAGTGGGCGGCATGGGGTTGCATCGGCGGGGCCTCGTTGAGGCTCGCGACATGCGAAACCTCAGGTGGTGAGCGTAGAAAGCAAGGCGCGGCCGCTCAACTCGAAACCCGGCTCGAAGACCCCCGAGATTTCGACCGTCGCTTTTCGAGAGGCGCGAGGAAGGCGATGTGGTGGAGGCACAAGCGAAGCGGCCCGCTCGTTGGCGGGCCGCATCTGGGAACGCGAGCCGATCTCAGCGGATCACGTGGTAGTTCGCGATGGCTCGACTGAGGACGAACAGCATCAGCAGCAGGGCGGCGATCGTGTACAGCGGATTGATCGTGAAGGGCAGGAACATGGCCACCAGCACGAGCGAGAGAAGCGCGATGGCGCTGGCCGCACTCATCGTGTAGACCTCGGCGCTGTGCGCAGCGAATTCGCGGGCTCTGACACTCCGGACGGCAAATCCATCGATTGCGCACACGAGCAGGAAGACGAGCAGCAGCGGCAGCACGTGGATGAGCGTTGCCGCTCGCAGCGTCGCCAGCGTGAACAGCGCATCCACCGACTTGAAGTACGGCGACGCGAACAGGCGCGTGCTCATCTGTCCGAACTCGGAGGTCATGGCCGGGTTGATCCCGGGGCCGGCCAGCTGCACGGTCTCCGGTGGTGGCGTCGAGACGTTGAGCCCGCTGGCCTGCAGGGTCAGCATCCGCTCGAGGATGCGGTCGGCCGCTGCCGTTCCCCACAGGCTGGTGTTGAGGTCGTGCTCAGCCCGCACCGTCTGCATCAGCCGCTCCGGTGGCACGGCGGAGGGGATGTACAGCACCAGACACAGCACGCATGCCAGCGCGGCGATCCACACGAAGCGGATCATGGGGCGTCCCCTTTGCGGCGAGGCGTGGGCCGGTCGAAGTCGGGATCGAGGATCGGAAAGCGGCCCTTGATGAGCCGGCCGCCGGAGACCTGCGCGAAGTACTGCAGGTTGGGCAGCTTTCCGAGCATGTCGGCCGGGATGCGCTCCTCCATCGCGTCGGTGATCTGCACCGACTGGCCGCTGCTCCAGTCGCCGAGGTGGGTGTCCGCGCCGAGGTTTCGCCCAACCCGCATCGTGTGGATGCCGGTCTTGCCGAACGTCTCGACCACGAAGTCCTGGGTCGGGCGATCCTTGGTGCGCAGCGCGAAGAGGTTGTTGAGGTTGCCGAGCGCCATGCGGGCTGCGTCCTCGGACCCGAGTCGGTTGGCGAGGTCGGCAAGCGTCTGCATCGCGCAGATCGAGTGGATGCCGCCCTCGGCTCCCTTGTTGAGGATCTCAATCAGCGGCTTGTTGATGACGTTGGACACCTCGTCGACGACGAGCGTGATGCGGCCCTTGATGTCCAGGTTGTAGCGCATGCCCGCGCGCGCGGCCATGTCGGCGAGGGCCAGCGCCCCGATCGCCGAAGCAACCGAGGGGTCGGGCAGCGAGTCCAGGCACATGTACAGCACATGCCGGCCGCGCTCGATCTTCTCGAAGTTCATGATCGGGCGCGTGTCGTCGAGATCGAAGGGATCCGGCGAAAGACTGCGGCCGAGGTCGCCCGAGGTCAGCATCGACAGGATGGGCAGCAGGCTGGCGGTGATCTTCTGGTAGTGCTCGCGGTTGTGTCTGAAGACGCGGATCTGGTCGTCGATCACACGCTCGTGCTGGTTCTGCGGGACGTGCTGCTCGTAGTAGGTGACGTAGGCGATCAACTGCGGGCTCGTGACCTCGGAGGGCCGACGCAGTTGTCCGCGACTGGCCTCCTGCAGCAGCTTTCGCATCTCCACCGAGTCGCGCCAGCCCCGCGGCAGCACGCGGTCGAAGAAGTGCGTGAGCGACGCCTCCAGCACCGGCTCGACGCCTCCGGCGACGTACTTGATGAGCTTGACCAGGTTGGGCCGATCCTCAAGGCTCACGAGTCCCTGGACCACGACGTTGACCGCGTCCCAGCCGAAGGCGCTGAACGTGCCGTCCTTGTCCGCCGGCATGATCGACTGCAGGCGGCTCGCGATCTCGGTGGGCTTCTGCCAGTTGAAGGTGAAGTCGAGACGAACGCCGACCTCCGGGAACGCCGGGTGGAACTCCAGGAACGTGTCGGGTTGTCGGTAGTCCTCGCAGGCGCGTTGGACGACACGCTTCAGGCGCCGGCTGTTCTTCGGGTCGATGAAGACCACGACGTCGCCCCGCTTGATGGCCTGGGTGAGCAGGGTTGCCAAGGCCACGCCTTTGCCGGCCTGTGTTGTCCCCACGAGCAAGGTGCCGCCTTCGAAGTTCTGCAGCGGGCGGTACAGCGGCTGCTCCTTCGGCTCCACGCCGTGGATGAAGGGCATGCCGATCTCGGAGTCGGGCTGGGGGTCGACCGTGTACCCCAGAAGGGACAGAAGCCGCGGCGGCAGCGTGAAGGCCTTGTAGTCGATCTTGGCCAGCTCGTAGAGGCGCTGCGAATGCAAGGGTTGCCATTCGAAGCCGAAGCCGAGGAACACCTGGTCCGCCTTCGGGGTCAGCTGCCCGAGGCGGCGCGTGGTGATGACCTGCATCGCCCGCCCGGACAGCGAGGCCCTCACGGTCAGGACGCCCATTGCCTGGCGCGTGCGCAGGACGACCATCCCGAGCGCGAGTGCGGCCAGCGCCAACGTCAGCGGGGTGAACGCCGTCCGGGATCCGGTGATGTAGACGAAGTACAGGAGGCCCGACAGCCAGGCAGCGGCGGCCCATGCTTCATAGGCGGGGCGCCATGGCATCTCGTAGGGTCGGACCAACATGGCGAGCCTCACGCGGCGGTTTGGAAGTCGGACGGATCGAGACCTTGGACATGCGCCGGCTTGACGATCACGCCAGCCTGCTCCAGCCCGGCGATGTCGTGCTGGTAGGTCCTGGGGCGCCGATCCTTGGTCCCCACCAGGAGGTCGACCTCGGCCAGTGCGCGGAGGGCGACGTTCACATCGACGCTGCTGGCCTTGAAGTGCGACAGGGGAACGAAGACCCCCGACGCGACGGTCACGGCTGTGGCCGACTTCGGATCGCCGTTCAAGGTGTCGATGGCCGCCTGCAAGGCCTGGCGCACTTGCGGCACGAGCCGCAGGGGTGCGCTCAACGCGAATCGGCGTCCGGGAACAGGCGCGTGTGGCGAACGGTTCGGGAGGGTGGGCGGTGCAGCTGCGGCCTGATCGTCAGAAGTCTGCTGTGCCGTGGCCGCAGCACCTGGCGCCGGCCCGAAGTCGAGCGGCACCTGCGGGCCCGGCGTCAGGTCGGGCGAAGCGTCGCGTTGCGCATCGGTTGCGGCGGAGACGTCGGATTGGGACGCGACCGGTGTGGTTGCAAGGGGCGCGATCGGTACAGGCCTGCCGGCAGCGCTTGTGCCTTGCGTGTCGCCCCGAGTCGCGACACCAGCCGGACGAGCGAGCAATGGCTGGGACAGCGCGATGACCTGACGAGCCTGCCCTGCGAGCAGGATGTCCGGGGATGCCAGGCGCACCGCTTCGATGGCAGAGGACGTCCCCGGGGGCAGGATCGTCCAGCAGCCGATCTCCGGAGGGGGCGGCACCAGCACGCCGGCTGCGGTGAGAATCTCGACGATCGTTTCAGGTGCCTTGGGGATGCCCCGCAGTTCGTCGTCCTCGAGGACCTTGCGGATTTCCGCCGCGGCATTGGGCCAGACGATGAAGAGGCCTTCGGTCCCCACCCAGACACGCGAACGCTCGGAGTTGGGCGACCAGGCCGGGTGAGCGGCGATGAGCTGGCGCATGGCATCGAGCAGGTAGCGCTCGATGTGTGCGCCGAGGATGGGCCTGCCGTATCGGTGGGCACTGGCAGCCAGGTCGCGGTCGATGACCGACGCCGCGGAGCGTTTGACCAGTTCGATGAGGATGCTCTGCTCGTGAAGGAGCGGTATGCCCGTGATCGAGGCCAGCATCTGCGGCACCACAATGTTGTTGGCTTCGGCAAGTTGCTGCATCGCCTCGGGCGCGACGATGTGTGGCAACGCGAACAGGCTCAGGCCGCGACTCTCCGGGGCATTGGCGATCCATCGAACGAAGAAGCGGCGCGCCCGACGCCGCTCGAGCCACGCCGTCAACGGCAGCAGGTAGGAGGGCCACTCCTCGCCCTGGTCATCCGTCACCGTGGCGGCGCACAGCGTGCGATGCAACTCGCTGCACAAGCCTGCGAGGAACGTGGCTCGGCGCCAGCGTGGTTCGAGGTCCTTGCGAACGCTGATGGTCGCGCGTCCGGACACGATGTGCGCGTCGGTGCCCTGCAGCGCGAAGAAGGCCACTTCAAGTCCGAGACGGAACAAGCCACCCGCACTGCAGAAGAAGTTGTCGGCGGTGGCTGGAAGCAGGTTCACATAGCTGGCGTAGCGCCGAATCGGGGCGACGATGTCGCGCTCGAAGGTCTCGGCGTCACAGCCATAGCAGTACTTGAAGCGCTGCAGCAGTTCAGCCTCGGAGGCCAGCAGGTCGTCGACCGAGCAGGCCGCGATGCCGGGGTCCACCGAGGGATGCCTTCCTGCGTGTGCCGATGCGGCCAGGCCGCCGGGTTCGGTGCGGACCGAGGGAGCAGGGCGATGGCGGCGCTGGAGCAGTTCGAGAAAGCCCATGTGGGACGCCATGGCTGATGTGGCGTCCATGATGGGCCGATGGACTTCGCGTCTTCAACCCGAAACGGCGGCTGCATCCCCCCGCAAATCTTGCCCGACGTGTATGGGCAAAGAAGGTCCCTGTTTCAGGATGGGTTCGCGCCCGCTGCCTCCGGTGTGGGCAGCAGCACGCGGTGACGGCGGATGAGCATGCAGAAGGGGCAGCCCATCGGTCGGGTCTCGGCCTTACTGACCAGGTGGTGAGAGTCGCACTCCAGGCACCGCACCAGGTCGAACTGCCGGGTCGGCACACCCCACAGGCTTTCGAGCAGGGCGGCAATCTCGAAGCAGCGGTCGAAGCTCACGGGCTTGGGATACCCGTGGCAGGCCTTGCGCATTTCCTCGATCGCCGTGCAGATGGCCTCGACCGGCGTCAGGTCCAGTTGCACGAGCCGTCGGAAGTGCGCGGCAAAGATCGCGTACTGCACGCGGTGCGTGACCTCCGTCTTCGCGGACCAATGGTCCAGCGGCATGGGGCGAGACAGATGCGCACACGTCACGGTCGGGCGGCCGCGGGAGGCACGAAACAGGTTCGTCCAGTGTTCGCCGGCCAGGACGGCGCAGACCCTGTGGCCGGCCCCCAACTGCTCGAGTCGGCGCACCAGTCGCACGTGCGCAATGTCCAGGTCCAATTGCCACGGTTCGTCATGCTCGGGTCGCGGCGGAACCGGAGGGGCTGGCGCGGAGCGAGGTGCGTTGGCCGCGGTCCGACGACGTGAGGGCGCTTGCCAGTCGGTGCGGCAGACAGGGCAGTTGTCGCGCTTGGCCATGCCATGAGCCGCGAGGTAGGAACTGTGGCAGTTCAGGCACTCGACGAAGGAGAGCACGCTCTTCCCCGCAGCCCAGATGCCGTCCAGCCGAGACACCGTGAAGAACGCCTGGTCGAAGCCCAGTTCCGATGACGGGTGCGTGGTGCGGTGATGGCGGTAGGCGGTGATCAACGCGTCCGCAGGCAGGAAGCCGTCACCGGTCAGTCGACGGTAGTGGGCCGCGAGGAGACTGGCCTCCGCTTGAAGGCGCCGGCTGGTCTTGAAGAGGAAGTCCTCGGAGTACTGCGGACGCCCGATGGGCGCCGGGTACTGCCTGCAGTAGACCGCGCGGGCGATGTAGCCGGGCGTCAGGCTTGTGATGAACGAGATGGTGCGGTGGTGTGCGCCCAGCATCGCGCACTGGCGCGCTGTTTCGAGCGCACGCAGGCTGGCCGCCGTCGTGCTGAGCACGGTTCACCGCCCCAGCGACGCTCAGGCGTCGGCGATGCGGGTTGAACGGACGGTGGCCGGGCGGGCCGAGGCAATCGCCGGCGCGACGGCCGGCGGCAAGGCCAGCAGCGTGGACAGGTCGCTGCGAGGAAGGAACAGCGCCTGGTCACCGAGGCCGCAGACGAAGCTCAGCAACTCGTCGGGCGCACGACTGACGATGGCGGCGAAGTCTTGGCGGGCCAGCCCGAAGCTGCAAACCGCGCCGCCCATGTCGCGCAATGCAACGTCGCGCATGAGCAGGAGGAGGTTCAGATTGGCTCGCTGAACCTGCGAGAGTGAGGTTGCGTGGTCCATGGTGTCCGTCCGGTCTGCCGTGTGGCGGGTTGACGCGGGCGGCAAGCGGACCCGGCGTCAAGTCGAAACGGCGGCGCCGTGGCGACTTGAGCCAAAGATTACCGATTCCTGGCGTGAGGTGTCAATGATAATTGGCGTTACATATACATTGATAACACACTAGACGGCGCTGGAAGTAAATTAGTTAGATCTTATGTCGTCAGTATCGGAATGTGAATGAGCGGAGTTCGAACATTCCGATCACTTACGGCCGCCGTGGACGTCGGTGCAGCCGCCAAACTGTTGGAGGGTTGGAGGGCGAGCGTCAGGCGGCCGTTGCCGAGCCTGCGAAACCCACCTGCAGGGCATTGAAGATCGACAGCGGGCGGGTGGGCTTTTCGAACAGCAAGGCCCGGTAGGACGCACCCACCATCACCAGTTCTTCCTCGGTGGCGAGCCCGGTCGCGATCTGGCCCGTGAGGATGACCAGCGGGCCTGATGGCACTCGCACGCGGATCTTCGACAGTAGATCCTTGGCCGTGTTCTCGCCCAGCAGCCAGTCCACCACGAACCCGTCGAAGTGCTCGTCTTCCATGGCCGCGAGCAGGTTCGTCGCGCAGTCGAACGGCTTGGCATCCAGCCCTTTGGCGCTGAGAAAGTCGACGATCGACTGTGCGGAATCGCTGTCGTCGTCGAGGACGGCCACCCGCTTAGGCGGTGCGCGCTCGAACAGCAGGCGCGCGAGCTCGTAGCTGGGGCTGTCGGCGACCTCGGAGGCTGGAGCGACTGTCCACTGCCCGGTGGTGTCGTCGCGCACCGCGACCATGGGCCCGATGCGGCCCGTCAGTGGCTCTCCCACCGGCCAGATCGTGCACGGAATCGCAGCGCCACCGAAGGGAAGGGTGGCGGGCACGCCAGGCTCGTCGGCCAGGGCCGCCAGGATCGGGATCAGCGGCTCGTGGAAGTGGTTCGCGAGCTGCTTGATCTCATCGATCGTCCAAGGAGCGTCCCCCAGCATGCGACGTCGCACTTGGGTGTACGACATCCCGAGCGCCCCCTCGAGGGCACGGATGCGCTGGCGCTCGGCCACTCCGTGCCGATCCAGCATGGACTCGATGAAGGCAGCAAGGGCTCGGTGCCGATCTTCGTCGGAGCGTTCGGCCGCCATGACTAGCCCAACCGACGGAGCGCAATGTTTGCGTTCGGAGTCATCATTAATCGCCGCTCAGGGCAAACGAATGCCCAATGTTTTGGACTTTCGTTGATCCTTCTTCTTGTCCCTCCCCGCAACCGGCGCATGCTACGCGAATTTCCGGGGGTGGTCGCCTCGGATCGACCACAGGACACGGAGCGATGTTGTGGGGAGTTCGGCATCCCGGACTTCCTACTCCGACCCGGGAAGCTTAGGCCCTCCCGAGCCGTTGTGCACGCCCGGAAAACGACCGCTCGCAAAAAAGAAAAGGACGCCGCGGGTGCGACGTCCTTTCTGGGGTGGTGACCGCCCCGAGGGGAAGTGCGATGTGGGTCAGGCGGCTTCGGCGAGTTCGGACCACTCCTTGGCGCCTTGGTCGAGCAGACGCCCGCCGATCGCCTCCAGTTCGGTCGAGCGGTCGTACAGGTCGACCTCCTGTGCGTAGCCCGTCACCGCGTTCACGAGCCCGAAGCCCGTGAGGTCGCCGTCCTTGATCAGCGTGCGCAGCACGCCGGCCTTCTCGTGCTCCTGCAGCAGGTACTTCACCGCGAGGCGCTCGACGCTCTTGACCGGATCGCCCACCAGCTTGATGCCCATCGTCTTGCGCATGCGCTCGGCGATCAGCGAGAAGGTGGCCTGGGACACGGCGGCCTGGACGGTGTCGCGCATTAGGCGGCTTCTACTGTCTGTCTGCTTCTTCGGTCGCTTCCTCGAACATAGGATGCGTCGACGCGAACATGAGGCATCAAGGCCGTGAATACGCCAACTGGTACTGCCGCAAGTGCGGGTGTTGTCGCTGCACGCGTCGTACTCATTCGCGCGCGTCAGCATTTCGGCGATCTGCCATCAGTATGGTCGGCAGCGGGTTTGCCCGGGACGCCTTCGATCGAAGGTGTACTTTGTGGTCTGCCTTGCGTCGCGGTCGTCGTTGACGCCAGCGGCAATCCGTTGCGCGTTCCCACCCTGTTTCTTTCCCACGTCGCCCTGAGCAGCGAGTCGGTGATGGGGGACACCGCGCGAAGTTACGGTGAGGCACTGGTCTCGTGGCTGCGGTTCTTGAACGTGAAGCGTGTGCCGTTCGACAGGGTCAACGAAGAGACGATCGGCCTCTACCGGGCCGAACTCAGACATGGTCCATCACGACATGGATCCCGGCCATGCGCGCTGGCCACGGCGCGCCACCGACTCGCTGTCGCGGTGCAGTTCCATCGCTGGGGTCAGCGCACAGGGAACCTTCCCACGCGTCTCGGAGAGTTCCTCGTTGAGTTCGACCGGGATCAGCGATCGATGAAGGGGACTGCTCGACAGTTCCAGCGGGGCGCATTCCCTGTGCCTGCAGACGAACGGCTTCCACAGCTCCTCAGTGCTGGCGAAGTTCGAGAGGTGTTGAACCTGGCGCCGCAGCCCTATCGCTTGATGTTTCGGTGGGCGGTGACCACCGGCTTTCGTCGCTTCGAGGTGATCAGCCTGCTCCTTTCCGATCTCCCCCAGGGCCGATCGGCCGACGCCGAAGTCGAAGGCCTGGTGCAGTTCGACCTGATGCGCAAGGGCGGTCGCCTGTGTAGCGTCTACGCGCCCGCGCAACTGCTGGAGGAGACTTGGTGGTACGTGCTGACTGAGCGACCGCGAGTCGGGTCGAATGAAGAGCAGCCTGTCTTCCTGACCCGTCGGGGCTTGCCCATGAGCAGGAGCACCCTGTCGAGGGTTTTCAGGCGCTGCGCGGACGCCGCGGGCAGCAAGGCAACTCTGCACCACCTGCGGCATACGTTTGCCACAAACGTGCTGAGAGTCCTGGAAGCGTTCGAGCGCGACGATGCGCCGATGAACTCGATCAAGACGCTGCAGGTGTTGCTCGGTCATGCGACCGTGCGCTCGACGGAGATCTACCTGCGAGCGCTTCACGCCGACAGCGCCGCCGTTGCGGAGATGTTGGGCTACCTCTACGGCGACACGGTGTTTTGACATGACCTCGCATCGCCGCAAGCATTCCAGGCTGATCCTCCTGCACGCTGACGGCATGGAGCTCGCGACGCTGGACTTCGGCGAACTCGATCTTCATTCGGAACTGCGCAATGGTCTGATGCGTGCTCTGATCGCATGCTATGGACACACCTCGGTCGCGATGCAACGGAGCGTCTTCACGGGCATCCGGGCATTCGCTGGTTTCCTGGTCGGCATGGGGTGGAACAAGAGCCTGCCCCTGCCGGCCCAGGTGCTGCCGCGGTTTCGCGACGCGATGGTTGACAGGTCGGAAGCGACGGGCCGTGCGGCAGACTACTTCGCCACCATCTCGCGCCTGGTGCAATGGTGTGCCCGCAACCTGAGCTGGTTCATCTCGAGGAAGGCCATCCTCAAGGTTCCTCCGGTGCCGCGCGACAAGCGGCGCCGGGCCCCGGCCCGGATCACGCCCACGGACGACGACCTCAAGGCGGTCCTGCGGTCGTGCTACGCCGCGATGGACGAGATCGAAGGTCAGTTGGCGCTCGGACGACGCCTGCTCGACGGAGGCGCGGATTCCGACGAGGAGCGTGAGCTGGCCGACCTGCTGCAGCGCTGCCTGGCGGCTGGCGGCGGGACACTCCCGAAGCAGCGCAGCCTTCCCCAGCTGGAGCGTGGTCTTCGGCATCGCACCGCCAATGCGGGGGGCATGCGCAAGTTGACGAGCATGCTCTGGCTGACGACCCAGGGCGTCTTTGTCTACTACCTCGCCATCCTCATCCAGACCAGCGGGAACCCCTTGGCGATTCTGGAACTCAAGGTCGATTGCATCAGGCCACACCCCTTGCGCGATGACCTCGAGAGGCTGGTCTGGAGCAAGCCGCGAGCCCGCCGTGAGCAACTCGTCGATTTTCCGAGAGACAAGGGCCGCAGCGCACCGGCGCTGTGCAGGCGCCTGATCGAACTCACTGCGCCGTTGCGAGAACAGGCGCCGGCGCGTGAGCGGGATCGCCTCTTCCTGGCCGTGCGGCAGAACGACCGTCGCGTCAGAGCACTGGCCGCGGGAATTGTCGATCTCTACGCCGAGCAGTTCCAGGCGTCCCAGGGACTCACCCCTTTCCTCCTTCGAGAGTTCCGCCGCAGCGGCGCAAAGGCGCACCACCGAGCCACCGGCGACATCACCACGGCGCAGCAGCGGCTGAACCACCGCTCAACCGTGACGACGGCAAAGTACACCGGGCTCGGGGACGTTGCCAACCGGCACGAAACGGTCGTGCGTCGCTTCCAAGGCGAATTCGTGCGTCTTGCCATGGGCCGCTCCGAACGCTCGACACCCGCAGCCGCTGCTGGCGGGTCAAGCCCCGCGCCCGCCGAGACCGTGTTCGGCTTCGAATGCCGTGATCCCTACTCGGGGATGGCCGAGGGCAGTCGGCACGGAACGTTGTGCCAGCAGTTCAGCCAATGCGCCACTTGCGCGGGCGCCATCGTCACGTTGGACGACCCGAAGGTCGTCGCAAGGCTTGTGGCGACTTCCCGCGAGCTCGCACACCTGCGCGGACGGGCGATGCAGGAAGGCTGGCCTGCGCGATTCCTGGCCGTCTACGAACCAACCCGAAGGATCATCGACGAGGAACTCTTGCCCGCCGTAGGCGCGTCGGTGCTCGAAAGGGCGACCGGCCTGGCGATCCAGTATCCGATCCCTCATCTGGACTGAACGTCATGGCCCGGCACGCCGCAATCCAATTGGACCGCTGGCGCTGGTGGTTCCCGTCGGGGCGCCTCTTTCGCGACCGGGAACGTGACATCGATTGGCGAACGCTGCTGCTTCCCAACGGAGGTTCTGCGTATCAGCGCCGCTACTTGCTGAGATCCGCCAAAGACCTCATGCGGGCACTGTTCGACACTGCCGCCTGCAAGGGCGAACTGCCCGCTGCGGGGACGGTGTTCGGATGGTTCTCGTTGATCCGTCGGCTGGTGCGCTCGATGATGGCGCGGGAGGTGTGGCTCTTCGCCGATCTCAGGCCTGACGATATGTTGGACTTTCTGTCCGGCATGCGTGCTGCCGACGGCGTGTCGCCGGCCTCACCTCGCACTGTATGGCCGGCCGCGCGGCTGTTCATGCGCATGTGGGACCTTCGTGCCCTCTATGCCGGATCACTGAGCTTCAATCCCCACGCCTTCGAGATCGAGATTCGCCAGATCGCGGCTCGGGGAGCGATCGGGCGGTGGAGGCCGATGGCAGAGGACCAAGCACTGCGGCTTGTCCGGCACGCAATCGAATGGGTCGAGGAGTTTGGTGAGCATGCTTCGGAACTGATCCACGCGCGTTGCCAGATGCAGCCGGCACTTCAGTCGCTCTCCAGGCATGCCATCGAGCAGCGTTGGAAGACATTCAATGCCGCGACGGAGCTTGATTCACGGCTGTCGCGGGCACGAGAGGTCCTCATGATGCCGCAGGAGCACACGGCGCTTGTCATCAATCGGTTGATTCAGGTCACCGAGGGTGCCTGCGTGGTCTCCATCTTGTTCTTGACGGGCATGCGCAGTAGTGAGCTTGCGCGGCTCGATGTGGACTGCTTGCAAGAGGAGTCCGGGTCGGACGGTCAGGCTGACCGGTTCCTCGCCGGCGTGGCCGCCAAACACGCCGGCGCGAGCAAGCGCTGGGTGATCTGTGATCCCGTACCGCAGATCATCAACCAGCTGCGCGCGATGTATCGCGACATGCGCGAGGACTGCGGCTTGCGCGCGTTGCTGCTGCGGCGCTCGGGCGTCATTCCGAGGGGCGGACCGGCGGAGCGGCATCAGTTGGCCTGGGATGGGCACGATGTGGCCAAACGATTGCGAGCGTTCGCGCTCGACCAGGCTCGTCGAAAGCAAGCTCCCGTGGCAAGCCTTCACCCTCACCAGGCGCGAAAGACCTTTGCCCAGTTCGTCGTTTTGCGCGACAAGACCGCCCTGGGATCCCTCGCTTACCACTTCGGGCATGTCTACGAATCCGTCACCGACGGCAGCTATGTCGGTCACGACATCGAACTGGCCAAACTCATCAGCGCCGAAAACCGTCAAGAGCTCGCGCGGTGCCTGACGGACCTGCTGTCCGTGCGCACGGTGGGTGGTAGGGCCGGCGCAGCGCTGTCGCTGTCGCTGTCGCTGTCGCTTCAGCAAAGGGCCGTGGGGAAAGGCCACGCGTTCGCCGGCAAACGTGCCGTCGCCGAGATGGTCGAGCGGCTGATCGATCAGGGCGTCGACCTCGCGCCGTGCAGTTGGGGCTATTGTGTCTATGCCAAGACGTTGTCCGCCTGCCGTGGCGACGACAGGGGGCCCAGTCCCGTGCGCCGGGCGCCCGACGTCTGCGCGGCATGCGCCAACTTCGCCGTGACCGAACGACACAGGGCCTGGTGGGAAGAACGGGTACGCCGGGACGAGGCTTTCCTGGCGCGTCGTGATGTTCCGGCTCAGACCGTGGCCGTGGTCAAGCGCCGGCTGGAGAGCGCCTGTACGGTGCTGCAGGGGCTGAATCGAAGAGTAGGGGCCGAGGTGACGAAGTCATGAAGGTGGCGAAGGCCCATGCCGAAGCGCTGTTGAGCGTACGCGAGCGCGTCGATGCCGTGATCGCGTTGCGGCGCGAGGAGGGCACGTTGGCAAGCATGTCGGTTTCGGAGCTGTGCCGGCTGGCCGCCGTCAATCGCGCCAGCCTCTACGCGCACCATCGTGACTTGATTCGGCAGGTGACGGCGTCGCGCGGCCGTGGTGACGATGCGCGACGCGCAAAGGTCTCCCGGTCCGAGGTGAAACAGCGCCAGGAACTGGCTGTGGCTCGCCGTCAGATCCGCGCTCTGCTCGTGACCATTGCCGAGCTGCAGCTGGAAGTCGCTGCGCTGCGCAGACGCTTCTCGGGCGAACTGCGGGCGCCAAGGAAGACTGCGAAGCGCGCGGCGAAGTCGGCCACTGTCATCCCGCGCAAGACCAAGCCGTGAGCCACCGCTGCTCGCCACGCGCAACGATCGCCTTGCCGCGGCATTGGACGCCCGAGCAGGCACTCGCCGTGTTCGAGTGCCTGCAGGCGATGCGCGAGGCCCTGTGGGACCTCTATGGTCCGCAGGTGCAGCAGGCCTGGCGCGACCAGCTCCGCTGCGACACCGACCCGCCCGAACTCGATCCCGACGAGCCGTTCTGAGCGACGACCGCCGCGGCCCTCATCGCTCTCCCTTCAACACCAACACTGGGCGTTCGCAGTGCCAGCGCGAGCATGGTGGGTCGCAGGCCCCAACTGCGTGTTCACAACACTGTCGCAGCAAGCTGATGCGCGGCCTCACCGTCAAATAGACCCGGATTTACATCGTCGCCAACAAATGCCATGTAGACGTTGCGGACGAATCGGATATCTGCCTTTGCCAAGAAAGAGGGCCTCCCACACGGGGAGGCCCTGATGATGTCAGGCGCGCATGGTGATCAGGGCGCCATCAGTCGGCCTCGGCGATCGCACGCCATTCGGTACCGCTCTGCTCGAGCATGCGACCGGCGATGGCCTCCAGCTCCGTCGACCGGTCGTAGTCGTCAATGACTTGGGCATGGCCGGTCACGGCGTTGACGAGTCCGTATCCGGAGAGGTCGGCTTCGGCGATCAGCGAGCGCAGGACGCCCGAGCGTTCCTGCTCGTTGAGCAGGTACCGTGCGCCAACGGCTTCCACCGCCTTGACAGGATCACCGACCAGCTTGATGCCGAGCGTTCGGCGCAGCTTGGCGCTCACCGCATTCAGCGTGGCCTCGGACACGCATGCCTCCACGACGTCTCGGGTGCGCAGGAAGAAGGCGTGATCGTCGGCGGCAAGCGTATCGTCCTTGAAGACGGTGACCTCCTCGGCGGATACGTCCACGCTGCGGCCAACGTGTGTCTTGCGAAGCGCTCGGTCCGCGGCGATCAACCCGTTCATGCACACCAGACGCAGGATCAGGGGCTGGATCGACAGCGTCCCCTGTCCGATCTCGCTGTTGCTGATCACAACGCCAGCCTGAACGACGTCGCCGGGCTGGATCTCTGCGGTCACCACGCTGGACACCACCTTGAGATACATCCTCGTCGAAGTCAGTTCGACCGACTCAAAACGCGCTCCGGGAAGCCGCTGCAGGATGGGAAAGATGTGCTGCATCAGATCGTAGTTGTCGAGCCGACGATAACGGTCGGACAGGAATGCCCGTGCGTGCCCATCGAGCGTGCGAACCATGCGGTTCTCGGAATCCGCGTGCAACCACGTGTTGATGTTGCGATCGAGCAGCGGGGGGTGCTCCGTGCGCATGCGGTCGAAATACGCGAAGGGGATCTTCAGCTTGTCCGCAACCTGGCGCCGGAACACCTCGGTGGTCGGGTAGGTCTTCAGTCCATCGGGCATCTCGACAAGGATGCTCGTCTGGCCGTTGTCGTCCGTCTCGCTGCGCATGCACTGCGTGGGCACGATCATGTCGCGCTTCGTGAGCAATTGCCGCTCGAGTTCGTTCGCCAGATCAGGGAGGGATCGTCCGTACTTCATTTGATTGCTCCAATGTGAGCGGGGACGAATCACCCCCATGGGGCACACGTCCCCGATGGGTTGTTGGCTCTCTTGACGAGAGCTGGAATCAGCACCTTGCCGGTGGCGCGGTGCAGTCGTATATCGGGCTGCCTCTACCGCGGCGAGCGCGGTCTGGTGTGGCAGCTACCAGCAGGAAGGGTTCTTGCGCTTGCTCGAGTGAGAAGAGTTATCCACAGGGACTCCGTCCCCCTGCACCCCCTCAACACAAGAGAAAGAGTCCAATCCCAGAAGACCCAATACCATCAAGACAGACACGGCTCAGCGCGCATAACGCGCACCTT
>JACRIY010000006.1 GCA_016235805.1 Rhodocyclales bacterium | reverse complement strand
GAGTAGTCGTACCAGGAATGCTTGACCGATTCCTCGACGCCCTTGGTGAAGTACTCGTCGCCGAACTTGGTGATCGGCTTGAACTTGGCCAGGTCGCCGCCCTCGATGAAGCCGCCGGGCAAGGCGAACTTGGTGCCCTTGGTGTCCATCGGGATGTCCGGCACCGCGAGGTAGTTGGTGACGCCGGCGCCGATCTTGGTCCAGTCGGCATAGAAGGCGCCGATCGCGGCGACGTCGATCAGGTACACGTTCTTGACGAAGTCGGCCAGTTCGTCGATGAAGCCCTTGATCGCCATCAGGCGCTCCACCGTCAGCACGGCTTGCGAATCCGTGGCGATGGCGTTGGCGACGCCGCCCACCGCCACGTTCTGGATGTGGGGCGTCTTGCCGCCCAGGATCGAGACGATCTTGTTGGCCTTGCGCTGCACTTCCAGCGCCTGCAGGTAGTGCGCCACGGCCATCAGGTTCACTTCGGGCGAAAGCTTCATCGCCGGGTGGCCCCAGTAGCCGTTGGTGAAGATGCCAAGCTGGCCGCCATTGACGAAATGCTTGAGCCGCTCATGCACGCGGCGCATCTCGTGCTTGCTGTTGAGGTGCCAGGACGAGAGGCTCTCGCCCAGCGCGGCGGCCTTGTCCGGATCGGCCTTCAGGGCGGAAGTGACATCGACCCAGTCGAGCGCCGAGAGGTGGTAGAAGTGCACGATCTGGTCATGCACCGAGTGCGCCAGGATGATCAGGTTGCGGATGAACTGGGCGTTCAGCGGCACTTCCATCTGCAGGGCGTTCTCGACCGCCCGCACCGAGGTGATGGCATGCACCGTGGTGCATACGCCGCAGATGCGCTGGGTGATGGCCCAGGCGTCGCGCGGGTCGCGGCCGAGCAGGATGAGTTCGACGCCGCGCCACATCTGGCCGGACGACCAGGCCTTCTTGACGCGACCGCCATCAACATCGACGTCGATACGCAGGTGGCCCTCGATACGGGTGATCGGATCAATTGTTATGCGCTTGGACATTTTCTGTCTCCATCCTTATCTTAGTGAGCGGCCTGCACATCTTCCCGGGGTAGCACCGGGAAGCGACGGGTGATGATGATGTAACCGAGAACCTCGATGGCGAACATGCCGGCGGTGACCAGCACTTCGGCCAGGGTCGGGAAATAGGTGAAGCCGCCGGCACCGTCGATATTGGTCTCATAGCCGATCAGGTAGCCGTTGAGGCGCATCAGCGCGCCGCCCAGCATCAGCAGCACGCCGGCGAGGAACAGGCGCGCCGGATTGCGCCGGTTGGACTCGGCACCGATCAGGATCAAGGGCGCTGCGAAGCTCAGAATTTCCAGCCAGAACATCAGCGCCTCGACCGATGGCACGAAGGCCTTGGGCAGGGCACCACGGACCACGAGGTCGGCCACGCGCACCACCAGGAACACGGCGAGGAAACCGAGCATGATCTTGGCCAGCGGCGTCAGCATGTGCGTTTCGAGGCGGCGACGCTCTGCGGAAGACCCCAGGCAGGACTCGAACAGCACCACCGCATAGCCCATGGTGATCGCCGACAGCAGGTAAAGCAGGGGCAAGGCCGGCGTCTGCCACAAGGGGTGGATCTGCACGCCCAGCACCACCAGCAGCGTGCCCAGCGATGACTGGTGCATCATCGGGAGCACGGTGCCCAGGGCGATCAGGAAGAACATCACCTTGTTGAGCTTCTTCCGCGTCTCCTGCCTTTCCCTGGATTCGAGGAAGGTCGGCGCGAACTCCAGCCACATCACGATGATGTAAAGCGTGATGCAGACCGCGACTTCGAACATCACCGAGTTGGGATTGAAGGACCAGGGCGAGAACATGTGCCAGACGTTCCACCAGCGACCAAGATCGAAGATCACCCCGGCGCCGGCCAGCGTGTAGCCGAACAGGCTGGCCAGCAGGGCCGGCCGCACCAGCGGGTGGTACTCGCCCTTGTTGAAGATGTAGACCAGCATCGCCACCGAGAAGCCGCCGCAGGCGAAGGCCGAGCCGATCACCACGTCGACCACCACCCAGATGCCCCAGGGATAGCCGTCGTTGAGCGCGGTCACGGCGCCGAGGCCGAACAGGAAGCGCACCAGCAGGACGGCGACCATGATCGCGATCAGAACCCCGCAGATCAGCGTTACGGCGTTGACCAGGCTGCCGCCGAGCGGCGCGGGAGCCGCATGATTGTTGTTGGCCATGATCAGTTCCCCCCCTTGCCGGATTCGTCATCCTCCGGCTTGACGTTGCGCTTGGCGACGAAGGTCATCGCACCGAGTACCGCGAAGGGCATCAGCAGCCCGCCGTAGAGCGTGTGCTGGATGGTTTCCGACATCGCGGCGGCGGCATCGGGCGGCAGGTCGGGCATGCCCATCTTCTGGAAATTCACGCCCGACAGCTTGAGCACCTGCGTGCCGCCGTACTCCTTCTCGCCATACACGTGCTGCAGGTACTTGCCGGCCGGGGTTTCGTAACTCTGATCGGGTTCGTCGCGCCAGCCGGCGCGCATCATCACACCCTTGCCGTCCGGCTTGCCCTGCAAGGCCTTTTCCTGCGCCGGACGCAGATGGCCGCGCGGGAAGCGGTTGAGTTCGCCGGGCTTCATGGCGAGGCGGCGCTTGGCTTCGGCCAGCAGGTCGGAGGTCTTGCCGAACAAGGTCGCGCCGGTCGGGCAGACTTCCGCACAGGCCGAGTAGTGGCCGTCCTTGTGGCGGTGGCGGCACAGTTCGCACTTGCCTATGCGCCCCGTCGGCGAGTCGTACTGGTATTTCGGAATGCCGAAGGGACAGGCGGCGACGCAATAGCGGCAGCCGATGCACTTGTCGGGGTTGTAGCCGACCACGCCGGTCACCGGGTCCTTGGTCATGGCCGAGACCGGGCAGGCCGAGACGCAGGACGGGTCGCCGCAATGCATGCAGGAGGTCTTCATGAAGGCGAAGCCGTTCACCTCCTGGTCCTTGGCATCCATGGTGCCGTTGCGGTACATCTTGATGATGTTGAAGGTGTAGCCGGAGGTATCGAGCGGCGTGTCCCACAGATGGTCGACCGTGGAGAACTCGGCCGGGTTGTTGTTGGCGGTCTTGCAGGCCGCGACGCAGGCCTTGCAGCCGACGCAGAGCGTGCCGTCGTAGAGCAGTCCGAGCGCTTCGGGCGGACGCGGGCGGGTTTCCCGCGCGGCCGCCGGTGGCGCGGCGACGCAGGCCGCCGCCGCTCCGCTGGCGAGGACTCCCTTCAGAAAATCGCGCCGGGTGCCCATGATCAGGCCCCGGCCTTGTCGTCAGCGGGTTTGGAAGACCCGGCCGCGGCCTTGGCCCGCTCGGCTTCCTCGGCCGCGTGCGACAGGCCCAGGTTGCGCGTCAGCATGATCGCGGCGCCGGCCGCCGCGCCGGCCACGGCCGCGACGGCGGCAGCGGAGGCGAAGGAGGCGGCCGTGCCCTGCTCCTCGACGATGCGCGGGTATTGCAGCGGCGGCGTCACGTTGAGCATCTTGGCGACCTGGTGGATCGGCTTCTGGAAGCCGACGCCCTGTTCCGAACAGCCGATGCAGGGGTGGCCGCAGCCGACCGGCCAGTTGTTTTCGCCGGCATCGCCGAAGCCCAGGGTCGAGCAGTTGGCGTAGGTCTCGGGGCCCTTGCAGCCCAGCTTGTAAAGGCAGTAGCCCTGGCGATGGCCGCTGTCGCCGAATTCCATGGCAAAACGGCCGGCGTCGAAGTGGGCGCGGCGCTCGCAGTTTTCGTGGATCAGGCGCGAGTAGGCAAACTTGGGGCGGCCCAGCTTGTCCAGTTCCGGCAGCTTGCCGAAGGTCAGGAAATGCACCACGGCGGCGAGGAAGTTGTAGGGGTTGGGCGGGCAGCCGGGGATGGTCATCACCGGCTTGCCGAGGATTTTCGCCACGCCCTCGGAACCCGTCGGGCTGGAATCGGACAGCGGCGAAATCGTCGAGGGCATGCCGCCCCACGAGGCGCAGGAACCGATGGCGATCACCGCGGCGGCGTCGGCCGCGCATTCCTTGAGCATCTCGATCGCGGTCTGGCCGCCGATCTTGCAGTAGATGCCGTTGGCCTTGGTCGGAATCGCGCCTTCGACCACCAGCACGTACTTGCCCTTGTTGGCCTTCATGGCGTCCTTGCGTGCCGCTTCGGCCTGGTGGCCGGCGGCGGCCATCAGGGTCTCGTGGTAGTCGAGCGAGATGACGTCGAGGATCAGCTTTTCCAGGGTCGGATGCTCGGCGCGCAGCAGCGACTCGGAGCAACCCGTGCATTCCTGGAAGTGCAGCCAGATCACCGACGGCCGCTTGGCCGCCTCGATCGCCTTGGCTACCGCCGCTTCGGCGCCTGCCGGCAGGCCCAGGGTCGCCGCCAGCGTGGCGCAGAACTGCAGGAACTCGCGGCGCGGCATTTCGAGCCGCTGCTCGACCTCGCGCAGCGTGGTGCGACCGGTATCGAAGAATTCGTTGATGTTGCCCATGTCTGCTGTCCCCCTCCAAGAGTCGGACCGCACGCGGGTCCGAATTTGGGGAGAGGCAAACGCAAGTCCCGGGCCAGATTCAGGTTTTTCTCGACAGCCATAAACTTTCAATGGCTTGCAAAGATTTGATTTCCACCTAAAGTATCTGTTTCGGATACCTGGTATCCGACTCACTAACCACCTACCTGATGGCATGCCCGCGAAACGACCGCCACAGGGCAAGGTCGTAAGCGATCTTGAGGCAGGCGCATCCGATCAAGGGGGCGCCCAGCCAGCCGGCCGCGAACAGGCCGCCCGCCAGCGACGGGCTCAGGGCTGCCGCCAGGCTGCGCGGTACCGCCGTGAAGCTCGCGGCGGCTGCCCGTTCCGCCGGGGTGACCACCGCAATGACATAAGCCGAGCGTGCCGGCACATCCATCTGCGACAGGGAGGCTCGTGCCAGCAGCAGGCCCAGTGCCCAGGGCAGGCTGGGTGCGACGGCCGCCAGCATCAGGAACAGGCTGGCCGGAATGTGGGTGAACACCATGGTGTTGAGCAGGCCGATGCGCCGGGCCAGGCGCGGCGCCAGCAGTTGCGAGAATGCCCCGAGCAAGCCGGACCAGAAAAAGAACACCCCTGCCGCCGTCAGCGAGAGTCCGAAACGTTCGAACAACCAAAGCGCGAGCAAGGAATTGACTACCAGCCCACCGGCGAAGGAGTCGACCGAGAACAGTGCGGCGAGGCGGATCACGATGCCGCGCGAGGGGCCCAGCGGCGCCGGCGGGTCGCTGCGTTCGCGCTCCGGTTGTTGCGGAATCCCCGCATACAGCAGCCAGACCAGGGCGCCCGCGCCGGCGTAGGCAAGGAACATCCAGCGCAGGGCCTGCAAGCGATCGATGCCCGCCGCCGCCAACGCGTCCGGTACTCCGGCGGCCAGCGCACCGATGGCCGCGCACAGGCTGCCGGTCAGGCTGTAACGCGCGAACAGGCCGGTGCGGGCATCGCCGTCGGCGGCTTGCGACAGGCGGGCATGCTCCAGCGGCAGGAACACGCTGACATCGCCCGCACTCGGGTTCATGGTGCCGACGAAGGCCACCAGCAGCAGCGGCCAGAACGCCGACAGCGCGGCGAAGCCAAGGCCGGTCGCGATCATGAGCACGGCGGCGCCCAGCAACAGGATGCGCGACGAAACCCGATGTCCCCAGGCGCCCAGCGCCAAGGTCGCCAGCGCCGAGCCGAGCAAGGTGGCCGTGCTCAGCAGGCCGACCTGCCAGGTTCCGTAACCGAGCGCCAGCAGGTAGGCCGGCAGCAGCACCGCCACGTAACCATCGACGAAGGCGCGCAGGCCGCGACCGAGCAGCAGCCGGCGCAGCTCCGGCGCCATGCCGGCAACGACGCTCATTCCCGTTTGAGGAAGCGCACAACCTTCTTCAGCGGGGTATCGGCGCACCAGGCGTACAGCGCATCGTAGAGCACCATGCCCTGCGCCAGCATCGCGTGATCGTCGGCGAGATTGAGCGACAGCCCCTTCGAAATTGCCAGCAGCCCCGCTGCCTCCGGCGCCAGTTGCGGCGCGCCGCAGTCGGCCGCGCGCACGATCAGGGCCAGCTTGTTCAGCGCCGCATCCTCGATCCGGTACTTCTCGATGAAGGCGTCGAAACTGCAGTACTCGCCGTGGTGGCCGAGTTCGACGTTCGGCACGTCGTAGGGAATCGCGCCGGTTTCGGCGGCAACCTTCATGACGTCGCCGCCCGGCACGTAGAGGAACTCCGGACTCTCATCGACGAAGCGCGCCACCAGCCAGGGGCAGGCGATGCGGTCGATCTTCGGTCGTTCGCGGGTGATCCATTTCATGATGGAACTCCTTCAGCGCAAGAAAGAAAGACCAAGGCCCAGCAGAGCGCAGATGCCGATCACCTTCATGATGTCCTGCTTGTACTTCCACAGGGCAAGGAAGGCGGCGATCGCAATCAGCACCGGCAGCCACTCGAACGGCCCGGCGAAAGGCGCGGCTTCCGTGCCCTGCGGCCAGAACGTATGCCAGGCGAAAAAGGCCGCGAGGTTGAGGATGACGCCGACCACGGCGGCCGTGATCGCCGTCAGCGGCGCGGTGAACTTCAGCTCGCCGCGCGTCGCCTCGACCAGCGGACCGCCGGCGAGGATGAAGAAGAAGCTGGGCAGGAAGGTGAAGAAGGTCGCCACCGCCGCGCCGGCCAGCCCCGAAGCCACCGCTCCGCCGGCGACGGCCTTGGTCACGCCGCCGACGTAACCGACCCAGGTCACGATCATGATCAGCGGTCCCGGCGTGGTCTCGCCCAGCGCCAGGCCATCCATCATCTGCGGCCCGCTCAGCCAGCCGAAGTGCTCGACGGCGCCCTGATATACATAGGGCAGCACGGCATAGGCGCCGCCGATGGTGAGGAAGGCTGCCTTGGTGAAGAACTCACCCATGTGGAACAGGTCGGAACTGCCGCGCAGCGCCAGCAGCGAGGCTGCGCCGATGGCGACGAATGCGAGCGTGGTGGCGACGAGGCCAAACCAGGTGAACCTCGCGTGCGCCGGCGGCGGGGTGTCGTCGTCGATCAGGGCCGGGCCGTAGCCCTTGTGGCCGCCGCCATGACCGCCGCCGCTCCCGAACTTGCCCGGCAGCAGCTTGCCGCCGATGGCACCGAGCACGCCGGCTGCCAGCACGATCCAGGGAAATTCGATCTTGAAGAAGAAGATGCCGACGAAAGCCAGCGCGGCGATCGCCAGCAGCACGCCATTCCTGATCGCGCGCGAGCCAATGCGCCAGGCGGCGAACAACACCACGGCGACTACCGCCGGCTTGATGCCGTAGAAGATGCCCTGCACCGACGGCATGTCGCCGAAGGCCAGGTACAGCCCGGCCAGCAAGGACAGCAGCGCGAATGCCGGCAGGAAGAACAGCAGCCCGGCCAGCAGCCCGCCGCGCAGGCCGTGCAGCAGCCAGCCGGTGTAGATCGCCAGCTGGCAGGCCTCCGGGCCGGGCAGCAGCATGCAGTAGTTCAGCGCATGGAGGAAGCGATGCTCGGAGATCCAGCGCCGTCGCTCGACCAGCTCCTGGTGCATGATCGCGATCTGCCCGGCCGGCCCGCCGAAGCTGATGAAGCCGAGCTTGAACCAGAAGCGCAGGGCCTCCAGAAAAGTCGGCGCCGGCGGGACGGCGATCGTGTGCTCAGTCATGCGGATTCTCCTGCTGGTAGTTCCTGTAGAGGCCGTCGAAAATGCGACCCGCCTCGATCAATAGCTCGTCGTCGTCGGCCGCCGCTGCGCGCAGACCCGCCAGCACCGCCTCGATGCCGGCAGCTTCGGCCACCGGCACGCCGCCGACATCGAGGCAATGCACTATCGCGCCGATCCGCGCCAGTGCCGCATCGCCCTCCAGGCCGAAACTCGCGGCCAGCACTTCGAACGTGACGCGACCGCCGACATGGGTGAACGCCGCGCCGTCGAAGTCGAAACCGAGGGCCGACTTCGGGCATTTCTTCGGGTTGTCCAGCCAGAGGAATTTCGCCTTCTGGTCGATGAAGCGACGGATCAGCCAGGCCGAGGCCATGCGGTCGACCCAGAGGTTCTTGCGCGTCGCCCAGGTCCGCCCCTGAAAGTCGGCGCTGGCGACACGGCGAATTTCACCGGTCGCGGCCGCCGGTTCGCCGGTGGCTGCCGCTTCCAGGGCGGCCAGTGCCGCCTGGGCTTGGCGCTGCGCTTCGCCGGGGAAAAAATCGACGGCGACCAGCGCCGCCAGGTCGCGGCGCAGGCTGCGCAAGGCCTTGCCGTCGCCCGCGTCGGTCGCGCCGATCGCGCGCATCAGTTCCGCGTAGTCGGCATCGCGCCCGAACAGCGCGACGATTCGCGCCTGCTGCGCGACGTCGCGACCGCCCAGCAGATAAAGGTCGGCGCTACCCGCAACGCTAAGCACCTCGCCGGCGATGCGGGCCAGGGCGGCCGCATGTTCGGCCGACTCGGGCAGCAGATAGACGCCGTCGCGCAACGTGGCACAGCCCAGCGCGCGCAGTGCGCGCCAGATGCGCATGCGGCCGGCGGTCTGGCGCGCCGGCAGGCTGACGAACAGGGCGAGGAAATCCATGTTTGCTACATCGCTATATTGATGTAGCAACTATAACCGCATTTGTTACTTTATAACAAGCTCAGGCTTCTGTCTTTCCAGCCGCAAGTATCAGCGGCCATGCCCGGCCTTAGGTTTTGCGGCCGCCGCTGGCGCCGCGGCGGGATAGCGGATCACCACGATCTCTTCCTCGGCTTCGAGCCAGAACTCACCGTGCGGACCCTTCGCGTTGCCGGTGATCAGCAGGATCAACCCGTCCTCGTGTCGCACCTCGGTCACGGTTTCCCAGGCGAAGGTGGGATGGGCATTGGTGCCGGTGCCGTTGTAGATGTGGTCGTTCACCCGAACCTCGGACGCCGCCACGGTGATCTTGCTGGTCATGAGCGCTCTCCCCTGTGCCTCGGCACAGCCTACCAGAGGCGCGATGCCGACGTCCGGTTCGGGAGCAATTTGGACGGCGGTCGACTGGATCGGCGGCGGAAACTGGGCGATC
Source organism: Rhodocyclales bacterium (assembly GCA_016235805.1). Lineage (GTDB taxonomy): Bacteria > Pseudomonadota > Gammaproteobacteria > Burkholderiales > Rhodocyclaceae > Sulfuritalea. The sequence continues at coordinate 92,424 of JACRIY010000006.1, read as the reverse complement.
ATCGGGCGATGTTCGACCACGCCGCCACCCTGCCCGCCGCCTTCTGGCTGCTGGCCGTCATCGCCACCTTGCTGTTCGGCATGTCCAAGGCCGGCTTCAGCGGCGCCGCCGGCAGCCTCGGCGTGCCGCTGATGGCGCTGGCCGTGTCGGCACCCTTCGCCGCCGCCGTGATGCTGCCCATCCTTCTGGCGATCGATGTCATCGGCCTGGTGGTATTCCGCGGCCGCGCCGACCCGGCCAACCTGCGCATCATCCTGCCCGGCGCCATGCTCGGCATCGCCCTGGGCTGGCTCACTTTCGGCCACGTCGACGGGCGCTGGATCAAGCTGCTGATCGGCATCGAGGCGGTTGCCTTCGCCCTCGACCGTTTCCGCGCCGCGCGCAGCACCGCCAACGCCGTGCCGTCAGCGCCGACTCTTGGCCCCGGCATCTTCTGGAGCGGCGTCGCCGGCTTCACCAGCTTCGTCTCGCATGCCGGCGGGCCGCCGATCATGCAATACCTGATGCCGCAGAACATGGACAAGATGCGCATGGTCGGCACCACGGTGATCTTCTTCTCGGTGGTGAATTTTGCCAAGCTCGGGCCCTATGCCCAGCTCGGCCTGATCGACCTTTCCAACCTCGGCGTGTCGCTGCTGCTGGCGCCGGTGATTCCGCTCGGCTACTTCCTCGGCTACCGCCTGCTGCACGCCGTCGACATGCGCGGCTTCAACCTGGTCACGGCCTGGACGCTGCTGGCGGCCGGCACCAAGCTGGTCTACGACGGGCTGGCCGGATAGCGCAACGAAGAACTACACGCCGCGGCAGCGCTCCCGCCGGCACCAATTCGGGCAAACCTGGTTGCCACGCCTGTCCGTCTTCCGCCGCAGCTACGGCGGCAACCGCCCGATCCTCATCCCTGAATGGCCGGGCTGCAAATGGCTGGCAAGAACGCCTTGAACTTGCGCCGGGCAATCCCACATTCCGGCCATGGCAGGTCGTCGCGTATCCCGCCTGCTGCTGTCGTGGAGAAGCCGAGCCTATGATCCGCACCGACCACACATTCGCGCCGCGCCGTGCCAGCGCGGCATTGCGCCGCCGCCTGCGCAATTTCGTCCTGCTCCTGACCGCCTTCGCCGGCACCCTGCTGCTCGTGCCGGCGCTGGCGGACAAGTCCGCCGCGGTGCAGCCGCGCCCCGTAACGCCGCGCGGCGAACTGGCCGCCGACGAGCAGGCCACCATCGCCCTGTTCGAGCGCACGCGCGATTCCGTCGTGTTCATTTCCACCCGCGAACGGGTGCGCGACTTCTGGACCCGCAACGTGTTCTCGGTGCCGCGCGGCAGCGGCTCCGGCTTCATCTGGGACGAAGCCGGCCATGTCGTCACCAATCATCACGTCATCGAAGGCGCCAGCGAAGCCATGATCAAACTGGCCGACGGCAGCAGCTACAAGGCGCGCCTGGTCGGCACCAGCCCGCGCCACGACATCGCCGTGTTGCGCATCGACACCGGCTTTCGCAAGCCGGAGCCGGTGCCGGTCGGCAGCAGCCGCGACTTGCGCGTCGGGCAACGGGTGTTCGCCATCGGCAACCCCTTCGGCCTCGACTGGACCCTGACGCGCGGCATCGTCTCGGCGCTCGACCGCTCGCTCTCGGGTGACGGCGGCAGCAGCATCCACCACCTGATCCAGACCGACGCCGCGATCAATCCCGGCAACTCGGGAGGGCCGCTGCTCGATTCCGCCGGACGCCTGATCGGCATCAACACCGCCATCTACAGCCCCAGCGGCGCGAGCGCGGGCATCGGCTTCGCGGTGCCGGTGGATACCGTCAACCGGGTGGTGCCGCAACTGATCCGCCACGGCAAGTATGCGCGGCCGACGCTGGGCATCGAAGCCGACGAGCGGCTGAACGAACGCCTGCTGGCGCTGCTCGGCGTGCGCGGCGTGGTGATCCTCGACGTCACGCCCGGCTCGGCCGCCGCCGCTGCCGGGCTGCGCGGCGTCACGGTACGCGGCGGCGAGGTGATTCCCGGCGACATCATCCTCGCCGTCAATGGCAGGAAGATCGACGCAATGGACAAGCTCGCCGCCCTGCTCGACGACCAGCGCGTCGGCGATACCGTGCGCCTTACGCTGTTGCGCCAGGGCCAGCAGCGCGATGTGGCGGTCAGGCTGCAGGCCGGCGATTAACTGCGGGAGCGGACATGAAGCAACATCTTGACGAGCTGCTGCAACGCATCCAGGCCCTGCAGGAAGACGTAGAGCAGGAATACCGCCAGGCGCGCGAGGATTTCGAGCGCCGCCGCGCCGCGCTGGCCGACGAGTTCCTGCGCACCCAGCGCCGCTACAAGATCGGCCTGCTCCGCTTCCTGTTGCGCACCCGGCTGCTGGTGGCGCTGACTTCGCCGGTGATCTACCCGGGCTGGATTCCCTTCCTGCTGATGGACCTGTTCGTAACGGTCTATCAGGCGATCTGCTTCCCCATCTATCGCATCCCGAAAGTACGCCGCGGCGACTACCTGGTGTTCGACCGAACCGACCTGCCCTATCTCAACCTGATCGAGAAGTTCAACTGCTTCTATTGTTCCTACGGCAACGGCGTCGCCGCCTACGCGCGCGAAGTCGCCGCGCGCACCGAGCAGTACTGGTGCCCGATCAAGTACGCACGCCGCATCCGCGGCGCGCACGAGCGTTATCCGAAATTTTTCGACTACGGCGACGCCGAAGCCTTCCGCCAGGGACTCAATCGCCTGCGCCGGCAATACGAAGACTGAAGCGGCGCCTGGCGCTTTGACGGGTACTATCCGCTTTCGCCCAATCGAAAGCAGACCTTCCCGCATGCAAAAAGAAGTCAAGGACAAGCCCATCAACGCCGTCGTCGCGGCCGTGCAGTTGCCCTCCGTGAGCGACGTCGAGTTCGAGGCCTCGCTGGCCGAACTGCGCGACCTCGCCAAGACGCTCGGCTTCGAGATCGTCGCCACCTTCACCCAGAAGCGTTCCAGCTTCGACTCCACGGCCTACCTGGGCACCGGCAAGCGCGAGGAAATCAAGGCGTTCATCGACATGGAACCGGTGCCCGGCGCCTTCGAGCCGGCGCGCCATGCCGCTGCCGACCCGAATGCGGGCAAGATCGACGCCATTTTCGTGGACCACGAAATCTCGCCCTCGCAGGCGCGCAACCTGGAGAAGGAAACCGGCTGCGAGGTGATGGACCGCACCATGGTCATCCTCGAAATCTTCCATCGCCACGCCACCTCGCGCGCCGCGCGGGCGCAGGTGGAGATCGCACGGCTGGGCTACATGGCGCCGCGCCTGCGCGAGGCGGCCAAGCTGGCCGGGCCGCAGGGCCGGCAGCGCAGCGGCACCGGCGGGCGCGGTGCCGGTGAATCGCACACCGAACTGGACCGGCGCAAGATCCGCGACCAGATCGCCGAACTGCAGCAGGAAATCGTCGCCATGGATGCCGAGCGCAAGACCCAGCGCGCGCGGCGCCTGGAACGCCAGGGCCTGGCCAGCGTGGCGCTGATCGGATACACCAACGCCGGCAAATCCACGCTGATGCGAGCCCTGACCGGCAGCGACGTGCTGGTCGAGGACAAGCTGTTCGCCACGCTCGACACCACCGTGCGCGCGCTGCAACCCGAGAGCCGGCCGCGCGTGCTGGTCAGCGATACGGTCGGCTTCATCAAGAACCTGCCCCACGGCCTGGTTGCCTCGTTCAAGTCCACACTCGAAGAAGCGCTCGACGCCGCACTGCTGCTGCACGTCATCGACGCCAGCGATCCCGGCTTCGAACGCCAACGGGCGGTGACCGACAAGGTGCTGGCCGAGATCGGCGCCCAGGACGTGCCGCGCATCCGCGTCTTCAACAAGATCGATCATGTCGGCGACGCCGCCGCGCAGGCGGCACGCGGAGCCGAACTGCGCGCGCTCTACCCCGGCTGCATCGTCATGAGCGCGCGCCGCGCCGACGACGTCGCCACCCTGCGCGAAGCCATCCTCGCCGCCTTCCGCCAGGACGAGGTCGAAACCGAGCTGTTCCTGCCCTGGTCGGCGCAGCAGCAGCGCGGCGCCATTTTCGCCAGTTGCGAGGTGCTGGACGAGCGTGCCGACGAGAACGGCGCCTTCCTGCGTGTGCGCGGCGAACGCGCTACCGTGGCGGCCCTGCAGGAAAAGTTCGCCAGCGTGCAATAGCGCAACTCGCTGCACTCGCTGGCATCCACCGGATCGCCTGGCGGGCACACCGGCGCCCCGTCGGGCGATCTCGTCATATGCCCCAATCCTTTGGGGCATATGACGCAACCAGGCTTACCCAAACCCCAAGCCCCAATGCGGGCCGGGTGTGCGACAGCGCACCAAGCCATTGACTCTATTAGGTTTCAGCAAGACATTCGAGCGTGGCCCACATTTTGCTCATCAAATGTTCGTAATCCAACCACCTGCCGTCCATGTACCCCTTGCGCGCAGGGCCACGAAGACTCGATCGAAAGAAGAACATGTTCAGAAAACTACGTACTAGGGCACTCGCGACCGGCTTGCTGCTGGCCGCTGCGTCGGGCACTGCCCTGGCCGACTATGTCCCCGTCACCCTCAACTTTGATGACCTCGGCACATCCTCGCTCGGCGGCAGCCCGCTCGCCAGCTACCAGGGCCTCAACTTCGACGCCGGCTCCTACTTCGTCACGGCCCTGTCGAACAATTTTCTGATCACGACCAACGCGCTGACGATCACCCGCGCCGGTGGCGGTTCCTTCTATTTCGACTCGGTCGATTACGGCGCGCGCGGTGGCGAATCCCGCGAATATTATTTTGTCTATGACTACGCCGCCGGCGGCACTTTCAACGGCGCCGGCCTGAACACCGCCGACGACGGAAACTTCAGGACCGACGTCGGCCATATCCACACCGAGTTGTCCGGCACCAACCAGCTGATCACGCGCCTGAGCATCGTCGGCAAGCAGACCGAAACCGCCGACTACACCTACCTTGCGCTGGACAACCTCAGGGTGCGCCTGGAAGCGCCGCAAGTCGCGGCGCCGGTGCCGGAACCGGAGACCTACGCCATGCTGCTGGCCGGCCTCGGCCTGCTCGGACTGATGGCACGCCGCAGCAAGAGCGCGCGATTCGAGCTCCCGGCACGCAGCCCCGCTTCGCGCCCGTAAGTACAGAACAACGCCATCGAACCAAAGGACTCGAAAATGAAAAAGCTCACCCTCGGCACCGCCCTCCTCGCCCTCGCCGCCATGCATTCGTCGCTGGTCGCGGCGGCGCCCGTCACGCCGCCATCGGACCTGGCCTCCTGGGACTGCACCGGAAACTGCGGCAGTTCGACCCAGCAGGGAGACATCACGCTGTCCCCCTTGGGCAACGCCAAGTACGGCTACGTTTCCACCGCCGACTCGTTCGAGAACGGCGTATCCCCTATAAGCCTCGGCGGCAACCACCTCGGCAGCGAAACCAACGGCTCGAAGATCCTCTCCGGCAGCTTCGGCGCCGGCGTGAACGATCGCCTGAACATCCAGTTCAACTACGTATCGACCGACGGCAACGGCTACGACGACTATGCCTGGGCGCGACTGGTCAATGCCGACCAGGGAAATTCCACGGTAGCCTGGCTGTTCACCGCGCGCAGCACCAACTCCGGACCGAAGAACATCATTCCCGGTGACGTCCTCGACAAATCCGACTTCGACCCCGACCAGCGGCTCACCAACTACGACACCTGGAAATTCACGGCCAAGACCGTCGACTGGGCGCCGCTCGGCGGCTCGAACAACTCTTGCTGGGAAAACGACGCCAAGGGTTGCGGCTACACAGGTTGGCTGGAGTCGAGCTTCACCTTCACCGCCGCCGGCAACTATCGGGTCGAAATCGGCGTCACCAACTGGGCCGATGGTGCCTACGACTCCGGCCTAGCCTTCGATTTCCAGACCCTGACCGACAGCCGCATCGGCTCGCCGTCGCCGGTACCGGAGCCCGAGACGTACGCCATGATGCTGGCCGGCCTCGCCCTCGTGTCACTGGCCGCCCGCCGCAGGAAGACCGCGCACGGCTGAACCCGCGCCATTCGATCCAGCCGAAAGTCGGCGCTGACGCCACGGCGGCTCGGCGCCGATTTCGCTTTTGTGCGACCCGCCGGCCGCCATCCCTGCCCCGCCGGCCGGCACGACCCGGTCCGGAATGCCGGCGCGGTGCCGCTTGGTGTCACAATGGAATTTTCGGAGGCACCACCATGACCATCTCGATGTACCAAGCCAGCGCACCCCGCTTTGCCGCCATGCTGCGCAATCTGGACGCCATCCTCGCCAAGGCCCAGGCGCATGCCGCCGCGAAGAAGATCGACCCGGCGGTATTGATGGGCGCACGACTGTTCCCCGACATGCTGCCCTTCGCCAAGCAGGTCCAGATCGCCACCGACCACGCCAAGGGCGCCGTCGCCCGACTGGCCGGCGCGGAGGTGCCCCGCTACGAGGACACCGAACAGAGCTTCGACGAACTCCGCTCGCGCCTGGCTCGCACCATCGGCTTCGTCGAGTCGTTCTCTCCCGGGCAAATCGACGGCTCGGAAGACCGCGCCATCGCCCTGCGCGTCGGTGGCCAGGACCTGAGCTTCACCGGCCAACCCTACCTGCTCGGCTTCGCCATTCCCAACTTCTATTTCCATCTGGTCACGGCCTACAACATCCTGCGCCACAACGGCGTGGAGATCGGAAAAGGCGACTATCTCGGCAGTCCGTAGGTTTTTGGGCGGGACTTCTGGTTGTTATCAGGTGGGGATTGCGTTTTCGATGCACTGCCGAGCCGATCATGGAAAAGCTGTTGCAGCAATGGCTTAAACACAGCGGCAGGCACCAATCGGGCTAGCGCCCCTAAGGCAAGTTACAGTTTTTAGCGGTAGCAGAACCACGCCTCGATCGCCGCCAGGTTCGGCGGAATACCCGCAGACAATTGCTTTCGCCGTAACGCGAGCGCCGACTTTTCAACAATTCGATTTGCGAAATGAGCGCCCAGCTGATTCCAGCGCGACGCCTACTTTTCGCCGTCGCCGGCGTGCAGGAATTCGAGCAGCTGCGCGGCGACTTGCGCCGGCAGTTCCTCGGGCAGGAAGTGGCCGCAGTCCAGCGCCGCACCGCGCACGTCGGCGGCCTTCTCACGCCACAGCGCCAGCACGTCGTAGTTGCGGCCGACGAAGCCGCGTGCGCCCCACAGCACCAGCAGCGGCACTCCCAGGCGGCGCTCGCCTTCGGCGCGGTCATGGACCAGGTCGATGCCGGCGGCGGCGCGGTAATCGTCGCAACTGGCGCGGATCGCTTCGGGGTCAGAGAAGCAGCGGACGAATTCGGCGACGGTGTCGTCCGCAAAGGCCGCTTCGTTGCCCATGCTCCAGCGCGACAGGCAGCCGCGCAGCCAGCCAGCCGGATCGGCGGCGATCATGCGCTCGGGCAGCGGCGCCGCCTGGATCAGGAAGAACCAGTGGAAGTAGGCGGTGGCCAGCGCCTGGTTGGTCAATTCGAAGGTGGTCAGCGTCGGTGCGATGTCCATGACGCAGGCGCTCATGATGCGCGCTTCGTGGTCGAGGCAAAGCCGGTGCGTGACGCGCGCGCCGCGGTCGTGGCCGGCGACGTGGAAACGCTCGTGGCCGAGCGACGTCATCAGATCGGCCATGTCCTGCGCCATGGCGCGCTTGGACTGGTTCGCGGCGTCGGGCAGCGAGGGCGGCTTGCCCGAATCGCCGTAGCCGCGCAGGTCCGGGATGACCAGCGAATACCGGTCGGCGAGCAGCGGCGCCAGCTTTTGCCACATGGCATGCGTCTCCGGATAGCCGTGCAGCAGGAGCAGCGCCGGCTTGCCCGGGTTGGGCCGCAGCCGCAAATGGATTTCGGTGCCGCCGACGGCGATGCGCCGCGTGGCGAAGGATGCGTCGAACAGATCCACGCCCTGCTCCCGCCCGCCGTCCTGCGCGCTACTTGGGCTTGTAGGTGTCGAGCCGGATGCCTTCGCGCGCCATCGCCGCCGCCACCGCCGGATGTGCGGCGACGCGCTCGACGAAGGCCTGGTAGACGGGCAGCGTAGCCGGATCGATGCCGGCGAGGCCACCCCAGCGCAGGAACACCAGCGCATAGAAATCGACGAAGGACGGCTTGTCGCCCAGCAGCCAGGGCGCGGCGTGCGCGATCATGGCCTGGATGCGCTCCAGGTGCTCGCGGAACTTGGCCACGGCCAGCGCCTTGACGTCGGCCTGCGCGGCCTCGCCCGCGGCGAAGGCGGACGGACGGAAGACGTGGGTGAAGGTCGGATGCACGGTGTTGTTCATCCAGACGAAGGTGGACAGCGCCTGCGCGCGCTGCCAGGGTTCGACGGGCAGCAGTCCGGCCTGCGGAAAACGCCGGTCGAGGTAATCGCAGATGGCCACGATCTGGGTCAGCGGCTTGCCGTCTTCCACCAGCACCGGCACCAGGCCCAGGGGATTCAGCGCCAGGTACTCGGGCGTGTGCTGCTCGCCCTTGTGCAGCTTGACGGTCTGGGTTTCGAACTCCGCGCCGGTAGCGGCCTTGACCACTTCCAGTGCGGCATGGGGCACGAAGGAACAGGCGCCGGGACCGTAATACAGCTTCAGCATGGTGGTGACTCCTCTGTTGTGTGGGGAATTATTGGATGGCGGATTCTCGCATGCGATTCCGCCCCGCTTATCCCAGTGGCTGGAACAGCACGTCCAGATCGCCGGCGGTGATCAGGCGGCTGCCGGCGGCGACTTCCTCGCCCTGCGGGCCGCGCATCAACTGGTCGGCGAGGCCGCGCTTGCGGTCCTGCAGGGCGAGGATCTTTTCCTCGACCGTGCCCTGCGTCATCAGCTTGTAGACGAACACCGGCTTGTCCTGGCCGATGCGGTGGGCGCGCGCCGTGGCCTGTTCCTCGACCGCCGGGTTCCACCACGGGTCGTAGTGGATCACGGTGTCGGCGGCAGTCAGGTTGAGTCCGGTGCCGCCGGCCTTGAGGCTGATCAGGAACAGAGGCACGCGGCCCTGCTGGAAATCGGCGATCGGGGTTTCGCGGTCGCGGGTCTGGCCGGTGAGCCGCGCGTAGGGGATGCCGAGTTTTTCCAGCTCGATCTCGATCAGCGCCAGCATCGAGGTGAATTGCGAGAACAGCAGCACCTTGCGACCTTCGTCGAGCAATTCGACCAGCATTTCCATCAGAGTCGCCAGCTTCGCCGAATGCGCGTGGCCCTTCTTTACCAGCGCTTCGGCGGCGGGCAATTTGACCAGGCGCGGATCGCAGCAGATCTGCCGCAGCTTCAACAGCGCGTCGAAGATCATGATCTGGCTGCGGCCCACGCCCTGTTCGGTGAGCGCGACGCGCAGCTTGCGGTCGAAAGCGACGCGCAGGGATTCGTAAAGGTCGCGCTGGCCGCCCTCGATCTCGACCCAGCGCACCATCTCGGTCCGCGGCGGCAGGTCCTTCAGCACCTGTTCCTTGGTCCGCCGCAGCAGGAAGGGCCGCACGCGCTCGGCCAACTGGCTGCGCATGTCCTCGTCGCCGAGCTTTTCGATCGGCGTGCGATAGACCTGGACGAAGCGCTTGCCGTTGCCGAGCAGGCCGGGCAGCAGGAAATCGAACTGCGCCCAGAGCTCGCCGAGGTGGTTTTCCAGCGGCGTGCCGGTCAGTGACAGGCGATGCCGCGCCTTCAACTGGCGCGCCACCTGGTGCGACTGCGCCTTGGGATTCTTGATGAACTGCGCCTCGTCCATCACCAGCAGGTGCCAGTTCTGCGCCAGCAGGGTTTCGCGATCGCGTACCAGCAGCGGATAGGTGGTCAGCACCAGGTCGGCGCCGGTGATCTCGGCGAACAGGTCGGCGCGGTCCTTTCCGTGCAGGGTCAGCACCTTGAGTTCGGGCGCGAACTGCGCAGCCTCGTCGCGCCAGTTGGCCATCAGGCTGGTGGTGGCGACCACCAGGCTGGGGCGGTCGGCGCGCCCGGAGGACTTCTCCAGATGCAGGTGGGCCAGGGTCTGCACCGTCTTGCCCAGGCCCATGTCGTCGGCGAGTATCCCGGCCAGGCCGTATTCGCGCAGGAACTGCAGCCAGTCGAGGCCATCCTGCTGATAGGGACGCAGGGTGGCGGTGAACCCCGGCGCCGGCTCGCAGCGGGTGATGCCGGAAAAATCGCGCAGGCGGCGGCCCAGTGCGCGCAACTCCTCGCCGCCGATCCAGTGCGTCGGCAGGTCGTCGAGCCCGGCCAGCGCCGCGGCGTGGTGGCGCGACAGGCGCGGCCGTTCCTCGTCGAGGAATTCGAGCAGCGGCAGCAGCCAGGCCTTGAGCCGACCGGCCGGCACCGGCAGTATGCGGCGCGCATCGAGCGCGACCGGGAAATGATCGGCGTCGTCGAGGCTGCGTACCACGCCGAGCAGGTCCGGCTGTTCGCGCAGCAGGCGCAGCAGCGGCGGCACCAGGCTGACGCGTTCGCCGCCGACGCTGACGCCGAGGTCGAGGTCGAACCAGTCGTTGCCGACGCTTTCCTCGACCGCGACGAACCAGTCTTCGGCCTGCGCCACGCAATACGGAAAGTCCGTCGCGAATTCGACCTTGATGCCCTGCCGTTCCAGTTCGGGAACGCCTTCGTTGAGGAAAGTAAGCCAGCCGACGACGTCGCTGCGGCGCGGCATCAGGCCGTCGGGCGTGCCTTCCAGGCGCTGGTAACTGCCCAGTCCGCGCTGCCAGCTTTCGAGGCCGACCGACTGCAGTTGGCGCCAGACCAGGCCCTCCGTTTCCAGGTCGCGCTGCAGCGTGCGCCACTGACCATCGACGCGCTGGCGCATGAAGGGCGATGGCCGCTCGCTGCCGAGCACGTCGAGCCCCTGCGGATACTCGAAATGCAGCACGGCAAGCGCCATCTCGTCGTGCAGCCGGTTCATCGCCAGATGGCGGAAGCGCCCCAGGGTGAGCACCAGCCGCGCGCCGGGCTGACCCGCCGGCACCGCGTCCGAGGCATCCGGCAGCGGCAGCGACAGCCTCCGTTCGCGTGCCAGTTGCGCAAGCTTCTGCCGCACCAGCGGCGCTTCGGCTTCGTTCAGCGGCGGCGCCTGCAGCAGTTGTTTCAGCAGGTGATCGGAAAGTTCGCTGCGAAGTTCGCCGACGCTGCCGCCCGCCGTGTCGAGATAGAACAGCGGCGAGGTCGGAATCAGTTGCAGTTCCGGCGGCAGGTCGATCGCCAGTTGCTGCAGGCCCGCCGCGTTGTGCGACCACTGCAGCTCGAGCGGCAGCGGGGCACCGGCCGCCAGCGGCAGTTCGACCAGCCCGGCCAGGTAAAGCCGGCCGGTGCGCAACGCCAGGCGCAGCAGCAGGGCCCCGGTCTCGTTGGTGACGTCCACCGCGTCGTTGTAGTAATAGCCGCCGCCGGCCTGCAGGGCGAGGAACAGGCGCAGCGGCGCAATGTCGTCGTCGAGAATGAAGTCGCGATGGCTGCGCGTCGCGCCGAGGTCGTAGGGTTGCGGGCGATAGGTGGCCGGCTTGCCGAAGCCGCCCTTTTTCAGCGGACGGCTCTTGCCCAGCGAGAGGCTGGGCGGATTCCCCGGTTGCAGAAGGTAGACCACCCGGGACTGCGGACGGGATTCCGCTCGCAGCCGAATTTCCGGCATGTCCAGCGAGGCAATCCAGTTCAGCGTCGCCGCCCCCGGTTCGGGAAAATCGCCGCCCGATGCAGGGTCCGCGCCCGGCTGACCGGTGACTGCAGCCAGGTCGGCTCCCTGCCCAACGCTCAGCAGCACCGCGACGACGTGCTTGCAGTTCTCCTTGACGGGACACATGCAGACGTTGTCGACCTCGACGATGTCCCCCGCCGCATCGACTTCGAGCCAGAGATCGACTTCATAGGGTCGCGCGCGCGAACCCTGCACCTCCGCCTCGACATGCACCTCGCCGGGTGCCCGCGCGACGCGGACGATGCGCACCCGCCCCTCGGCGGCATAGGTCCGGCCGCGCTCGAGGGTCTGGGGATTGAATTGGCCTTCGAAGCCGGCGGGGATCTCGCTTTGGAAACTTGGAATGGCGGACATGCGCGGCTTGGAATGGGGAATCGGGCGGGTCGACGACCATAGCACAGACGGCCGACGGAAAGTGCTTCCCAATCGTCGTAGGCAAGGTGCCACGGACCTCGGCGGCTAGCCGAAGCATCCGCGACGCCGCGCCCGGCGCGTGCAATTACTTTTATCAAGCCATTGATAAAAATATGTTTTAAATGAGCCGATGCGGTTTTCGTTTAGGCTATCCGCCCGGCGAGCGCCGTGTCGCGCCACGCTGCGAATTTTTGCGAAACCAACGATTCCGGATCCTGCCGATGCGTCCCGCACAACTCTCCTTCGTCCTCGAACGCGAATTCCTCAGCACCGCCGAGGGCCACCACACGCCGGTCATGCTCTGGGGCCCGCCCGGTGTCGGCAAGTCGCAGATCGTCGCCCAGGTCGCCGAGCGCTATGCCGTACCGGTGATCGACGTGCGCCTCTCGCAGATGGAACCCTCGGACCTGCGCGGCATACCGTTCCGCGTCGGCGACACGGTGGAATGGGCAGTGCCGGCGCTGCTGCCCGACACGAATCGGCATGGACCGCGCGGCGTGCTGTTCCTCGACGAGATCACCTCGGCGCCGCCCGCCGTGGCCGCCGCCGCCTACCAGTTGATCCTCGACCGGCGCCTTGGCGAGTACCGCATCCCCGCCGGTTGGGCCATCTTCGCCGCCGGCAACCGCCAGGGCGACCGCGGCGTCACCTACGCCATGCCCGCGCCATTGGCGAACCGCTTCTCGCATTTCGAGGTAGACGTAAACCTCGACGACTGGGTTTCCTGGGCCTACGCAAGCGGCATCGACGAGCGCATCATCGGCTTCCTGCGCTTCAAGCCGGAACTGATCTTCGACTTCGACCCGGCGCGTTCGCTGGCTGGCGAAATGGCCTTCCCCAGCCCGCGTTCCTGGGAATTCGCGCATCGCGCGCTGCAGAAGTTCGGCGACCGCCTCGACCTGCTCGGCGGCGCCCTCGCCGCCTGCGTCGGCCATGCGGCCGGGATCGAATGCGCGGCCTACGTCGAAAGCCTGGACCGCCTGCCCGACCTCGACGCCATCGTCGCCGGCCATGCGGCGGCGGTGCCGACCGAGATCGACCTGCAATACGCGGTGGCGGCAGCCCTCGTCGGACGTGCCCTGCGCGCCCGCGCCACGCCGCAAGAGGCCGTGGTCTGGGGCCACATCCTCGATTACGCGCAGCGCCTCCCGCTGCGCGAGATGGGCGTGATGCTGGTATCCGACCTGCATCGCGGCGTCGGCAGCAAGCTGTTCGCGGTGCCGCAGTTTTCCGGCTGGGCCCACGCGGTGGCCGACCTGATGCTGTATGACTGAGGCGGCAGACCCGACCACAGCCCGTGCCGCGGCCAAGCTCGCCGCAGCGCGGGCGCGGCTCATCCTCGACAAGCCCTTCCTCGGCGCGCTGGTGCTGCGCCTGCCGCTGGTCGCCGCCGGCAAATGGTGCCGCACCACCGGCACCGACGCGCGCAAGCTCTACTACAACCCGCAGTGGATTGCCGACCTGAACGCGGCCGAGGTCCAGTTCGCGCTGGCGCACGAGGCGTTGCATTGCGCGCTGGGCCATTTCGCGCGGCGCGGCCACCGCGTGCAGCGCCTGTGGGACCTCGCCTGCGACTTCGCGATCAACCCGCTGCTGCTGGACGAGGGCCTCAAGCCGCCGCCCGGCACGCAGGTGCTGAGCCTGTATCGCGGCATGGCCGCCGAGGAAATCTATCCCTGCCTCGACGACAGCCTCGACCAGGAAACCCTCGATGACCATGCCTGGGGCGGCGACGATGGCGCCCAGGCGGACGGCCAGGGCGGCAATGGCGAAAGCGGTGGCGGCGCTGCCGCGCAGAAAGGCGGCGCTGGCACTACGGCGGACCAATCGGCCCAATCGTCGGATTCGCCCCCACCCCCGCTCTCGGCACGAGAAAAGGAAGAATTGCAACAGCAATGGCAGCGGCATCTCGCCGCCGCCGCGCAGCGCGCGCGCGAATCCGGCAAGCTTTCCGCCATCCTCGCCCGGCTCACCGACGCCACCCTGGCGCCGCAGGTGTCGTGGCGCGCGGCGCTGGCGCAGTACCTGTCGCAGGCCGCGCGCGACGACTACAGCTGGGCGCGGCCCTCGCGGCGCAGCGGGGAAGCTTCGGGCGAGGCCCTGCTGCCAGGCCTGCGCAGCCATGCCGGCGACATCGTCGTGGCACTCGACACCTCCGGCTCGATTTCCGACGCCGACCTGGTCGCCTTCATCGGCGAACTCAATGCGCTGAAGGGCACGCTGCCGGTGCGCATCAGCCTGCTGGCCTGCGATGCGGCGCTGGCGCCCGATGCGCCCTGGGTCTGCGAACCCTGGCAGGAACTGAACCTGCCGCGCCGCTTCGAAGGCGGCGGCGATACCGCGTTCGCGCCGGTCTTCGACTGGATCGCCCGCACCGCCGGACGGCCCGATGCGCTGGTGTATTTCACCGACGCCGAGGGCGATTTTCCGAAACTGGCACCGGACTACCCGGTGCTCTGGCTGGTCAAGGGCAAGGCGCCGGTGCCCTGGGGCCGCAGGATCCAGCTCAATTGAAGGCCGAACTCGCCGCCGAGGACGCGCTGCGCCTCAATGTCCTGCTGGCCGGCGTACTGCATGCGGTACGCATCGACGAAGGCGCGATGACGCTGCATGCGCTGACGCCGAAGGGCGAGGCGCGCATCGCCCTGAATCGCAACTGCCGCGCCGACCTCTACGTCATGCGTGTGCGCGAACTGCTCGGCGGCCATGCGCTGGATTCGCCCGGCGGCTACCCGGTGCACCTGCGGCACTGGACGCGCATGGGCCAGGCCAGCTCGAAGAACTTGGCCGCCCTGCTCAAGCTGGGCGAACCGGAGGCCGTGGTCGCCGTAGCGCAGGCGCCGACTCTTGACGACGAACTGGCGCGTCGCGCCTGGTGGGCCCTGCCGACCATGGAAGTGGCGCGCAGCATGCTGGAACACGCGGCCGTGCGCCAGGGAACGATGGGCCCGGTGCTGGCCGCCTTCCTGATCGAGCACCTGCCCTTCGAGGAGGACCCGATCCTCGCCATGCAGTCGATCCGCGCCGTGATCGGCGCCGACCTGCTCGACGCCGCCGCCAGCGAGCAGCTCTGGGCCAAGGCCCGGCGCCGTCCGCATTACTTCATCGGCTTCCTCGAACACCGTCCCGATGCTTTGCCCGGCGGCACGCCGCGCGAGCTTGGCGCCGACCTGGAGGCGCTTGCGGCAGCCGGCGAACCCTGGGCGCGCCTGCTCGCGCGTTGCCATGCGGCGAGCGGCCAAAGCTTCCTCGCTGCAACCGAGATGGTCATGGAAAAGCCGCCCGCGCAGGACGCCGTGTACCTGCTGCTGGACATCGTCGGCAACTATTTCGCCGCGCTGCGCGGGCTCGAAATTCCGCCCCACATGCAGGGCGATCGCCTGCCCCAAGCGCAGGCGATGGCCGCCCTTGCCGCCCTCTCGAACGCCTCCGCCGCGCCCATCCTGACCCGCACCAGCGCGGTCGGCCCGCTGATGCGGCGCCACCTCGAACCGCTGTTCGCGCCGCTGCTGGAGCACCTGCGCGTGCTGCGCGGGCTCGCGCCGTGAAAGGCGGCGTATATCTCGATGCCGAGGCGCCGCAACTGGTGCAGGCGCACTTCGCCGTGGTCCATCTGCGACGCGGATCGCGCAAACGCTTTGCCGAGACCTGCGTCGAGATCGTCGCCGACGAAGCCACGGCGCTGGCCATGGCTGACCCGGGACGCCAGCTGCATGCCGCCGAAGTGATGGGCCCGTCGCGCTCGTCGGAAGGTTTCCGCCTCTATTACCTGGTGCGCTGGCTGGATTGATGCGGCGGTTAGCCGGTCTGCCAGCGCCGCTTAGCCGCTAACCGGCCAGTGTCGGCGGATGGGGGCCAAGCCACTGACGCAGAGGCATTTATCCCCTGCCAACGGGCGGGCATGGATTTTGTATGAGGTTTTCAATAGACTTCATACCGACTCTTCCGACGAGGACCCGCAACATGGATCTGCCCACTGAATGGCTTGCCCTGCTCGCCCTCGTCTTCGTCCTCGGCGCCCGGCACGGCCTCGATGCCGACCACCTCGCCACCATCGACGGCCTGACCCGCCACAACCTGCGCTGCATGCCGGCCCGCGCCCGCTGGTGCGGATCGCTGTTTTCGCTGGGCCACGGCGCCGTGGTCATGCTGATCGCGCTGGGTGTCGGGCTGGCGTCCGCCACCTGGCAGGTTCCGGAATGGCTGGACGACGTCGGCACCTGGATCTCGATCGCCTTCCTGACCCTGCTCGGCCTGCTCAACCTGCGCGCGGTGCTCACCGCGCCGGCGGGCGAGATGGTTGCTCCGCTCGGCATCAAGGCGGGCCTGCTCAGCCGCCTGCAGGCTACCTCGCATCCGCTGGCGATCGCCGCCGTCGGTGCGCTGTTCGCCCTGTCCTTCGACACGGTAAGCCAGGCGGCTCTGTTCGCCGTCACCGCCACCCAGCATGGCGGCATCGGCCACAGCCTGGCGCTGGGCCTCGCCTTCACCACCGGCATGCTTCTGGCGGACGGCGCCAACGGCCTGTGGATCGCCCGCCTGCTGCGGCGAGCCGACCAGCGCGCGCGCATCGCCTCGCGCGTCATGGGCCTGATGGTCGCCGCCATCAGCTTCGCCGTCGCCGGCTTCGGCCTCGCGCGCTGGCTGCAGGCGGACATCGCCCAGTGGTACGAAGGCAAGGAACTGCTGGTCGGTGGCGGCGTGATCCTGCTGATCGGCGCCAGCTTCCTCGTCGGCAACTGGCTCGCGCGCGGCGCACAAATCGCGAACGCCACGGGCGCCACCCGCTGAGCGCCTGGCGTCAGTTGCCCGCAGGTGGCGCTGCCCGGCGCCGACGGCTGGTGGGCACGAGTTTCAGTACCAGATCCACCAACTGCGCGAAATCGATCGGCTTGGCGATGTGGCCCGCCATTCCGGCCGCGAAGCACTTGTCGCGCTCCTCGCCATAGGCGTGGGCGGTCTGCCCGACGATGGGCAGGTCCGCGTTCATCTGCAGCAGGCGCCGCGCCGCCGTATATCCATCCATCACCGGCATCTGAATGTCCATCAACACGATGTCGTAGGCATTGGGGCCGTCGGCGATCACGCGCTCCACGGCTTCGCTGCCGTCGCCGACCAGGGTCAGGCGCGCGCCACACTCGGCGAGGTTGAACTCCAGCACCGCCAGGCTTACCGGATCGTCCTCGGCGACAAGGATGGAAATGCCGTCCAGTCGCCGGCGCGTGGCCGTGAAGGCCGGATCGGGCGCAACGGCAGGCGTCGGCACACGTGTCGATGCGAGATAGGGTAGCCGTACCTCGAAACTGCTGCCGACGCCAGGTTCGCTCTCGACCCGGATCTCGCCCCTCATCAGTTCGACCATGCGCCTGGAAATCGCCAGGCCAAGTCCGGTGCCGCCGAACTTGCGGGTGATGGACCCGTCAGCCTGGCGGAAGGGATCGAATGCGAACCGCAGTTGCTCGCGGCTCATGCCAATGCCGGTATCGCTGACGCGCAGCACCAACTGCTCCCCTTGCCGCGAAGCGGCGAGGACGACGCTGCCCTTCTCGGTGAACTTGATCGCGTTGGTCAAAAGATTCAACAGCACCTGGCCAAATCGAAGCGGATCACCCATGCATGTCGACGGCAGGTCGGGGGCCTTTTCCAGGCGAAGCTCCAGCCCCTTGGCCGCCGCGCGTTCGGCGACCATCGCGACAGCATGGTTCAGCGCCTCGCCCAGCGCCATGTCGATCGACTCGACGCGCAACTGCCCGGCATCGATCTTGGAAAAATCCAGGATTTCGTTGACCACGCCCAGCAACTGGTTGCCCGAGGCGATGATCTTGGCGAAGGAATCGCGCGCCATTTCGCTGTTGTCGAAATTGCGGTAGCCGATCTGGGCGAAACCGAGCACGCCGTTCATCGGCGTGCGGATCTCGTGGCTCATGTTGGCGAGGAACTCGCTCCGCGCTCGCGCGAGGTTTTCCGCCGCGATCAGTGCCTGTTCGCGGGCCCGGGTCGCCGCGCGCTGCACGCCGACGTCGACGATGCTGACCACCGCTCCCACGACCTTGCCACCTTCGGTCAGCGGATGGGTGGACAGGGACACCTCCACCGCATGGCCGTCGGCATGCCAGTAGGTGATGTCCTCGAAACGCGCGGCTTTGCCCGATTGCCAGGACATATGCCCGGGACATTCGTGCTCCGGAAACGGGCTGCCGTCGGGCCGCCTGTGGTGGAACATTTCATGGGCCGAACGGCCCAGCACCTGCTCGGTGCCGTAGCCGAGCAGCTTGCAGGCAGCCGGGTTGATGAAGGTTACGCGCCCGTCCAAATCCACGCCATACAGCCCGTCGGCGGCCGATTCGAGGATGCGGCTGGCGCGGGCCTCGGTCGCCAGCAATTCGCTGGTGCGCTGCTCGACCAGTTCTTCGAGGTGCTCGCGATGGCGCGCAAGTTCGTCTTCGATCTGCTTGCGTTCGGTGATGTCGCGCGCGGACCCGACGATGCCGATCACTTCGCCCTTTTCGTTGACGAAGGGTGCCTTGTGCACATCGAGGTAGGTGAGGCGCCCCTTGACCTGGCCGAATTCCTCGAATACCGACGGCTGACCCCGTTCCAGGGTGATGCCATCGCTGTCCTGGCAAAGCTCGCCGAAGGTGTGCCACTGTGCGTCGTCAGGGTGACTGTCGCGTTCGCGGCGGGCGAAGAACATGTCGTCCTTGCCGAGCGGTTCGCTGGTGTCGACCGCGTTGAGAAGCTGGCGGGAAATCGCCTTGTTGGCGAAAAGGTAGCGCCGGTCGAGGTCCTTGGCCCAGATCATGTCGGGCACGTTGTCGCACATCAGGCGCAGCAGGGATGCGAGTTCCGCCGAGCGGCGCTCGCTGGCCTGCACCGCGTCGCTGATCTGGCGGCGCTCGGTGATGTTCATGGTGGTGCCGACGGCCAGGATCGGCTGTCCCTGCTCGTCGCGCTGGAGCACGCGGCCGCGGGTATGCACCCATTCGTAATGCCCCGACCCCGCCGCCAGGCGGTACTCCATGTCGAATACCCCCTCGCCTGGGCCGAGCGCGCCTTGCACCCGGACTTCGAACTGCTGCTTGTCATCGGGATGCACCTGCCCTATCCAGCCCTGCATGGTGTCGAGCTTGGTGTCGGATTCCAGACCCAGCGCCGCCAGCGCGGCCCTGTCGTAAGTCAGCTTGCCGTCGCGCAGGTCGAGTTCCCACAGGATCGCGCGCGATACTTCGATCGCCAGGGCCAGGCTCCGCTCCATGCGCTTGCGATCACTGATCTCGCGCGCGAAACCGACCGTGCCGATAACCTGGCCAGCAATGCACACCGGCGACTTGTAGGTCTCGAACCAAACCGGCCTGCCGTCAATCTCGATCTGCTCCTCGACGTTCTTCGGTTGCCCGCTGGCCAGCACCGCGAAATCATCCTCGCGATAGCGCTCCGCCATTTCGCGCGGCGCGATGTCAAGGTCGGTCTTGCCCACCAGCGACTGCGGCGACGGCTGACCGAAGACCTCGGCGAATCGCTGGTTCACCGCGAGGAAGCGGCTCTGGCTGTCCTTCAGCCAGACCATGAAGGGGAAATTGTCGAGCACCGTGCGCTGGTACTGCTCGCGCAGCCGGAGGGCGTCTTCAAGACTCTTGCGCTCGGTGACGTCCTCGTAAATGCCCAGGACGCCGATGACTTCACCACCGGAAGCGCGCAACGGCACTTTGGAGGTGCTGAGCCAGATGGTGCGGCCATCCGGGGTGGCCTGAGGTTCCTCGAAAAACAGCTTCGGCTGTCCCGATTGCATGACGGCCCGGTCGTCGGCGCGATAGAGCTCGGCCATTTCGGCCCAGCCCATCGCGAAGTCGTCAAGGCCGATGACTTCCGCCGGTCCCGACTTGCCCGCATCGCGCGCAAACGCCGGATTGCAGCCCAGGTACTTGAGGTCGCGATCCTTCCAGAACACCCGCATCGGCGCCGTGTCGACCACCGCCTGCAGCAGCTTGCGCGACTCGACCAGTTCGCGTTCCCCGCGCTTGCTTTCGGTGACGTCGTGCCAGACATGGGCGAGGAAGGTCCGGCCGCGCAGCTGAACCGGACGGTTGCTGACGACTCGATCGCGCAGGCTGCCGTCCTTGCAGCGATGCCGGTTCTCGAATCGCATGCCGCCCGGCGTGGCAGCGGCGACGCGCACCTTGGCCAGGGTTTCCTCGAAACTCATGCTGGCCTGAACGTCCGGCAGGCGCAGGCGGGCAAATTCCTCGCGCGTATAGTCCAGTCCCTCGCAAGCCGCGTCATTGAATTCGGCGAAGGTCAGGGTTTCGACATCGACCAGCAGCATGCCTTCCACGGCGTGGTTGACGATGGCGCTGAATATCTCCTCGCGCTCGCGCAAGCGGGTTTCCGCGGCCTTGCTGGCGGTCATGTCGCGCCAGACGCCGACCACGTAATCATGCCCGTGCAGCTGCACCACCCTGGCGCTGAGGCTCACGTCGAGGATGCGTCCATCCTTGCAGCGATGCCGCGCGTCGAACTCGCGGTGACCCAGGCGAACCAGTTCCGCGACGGCGGGCGCCAGCGACGCCTCATCGAAATCGACCTGGATCGTCAGCAACGGCTGGCCGATCAGTTCCTCGCGCCGGTAACCCAGCATGCGGCAGGCCGCGTCATTGACTTCGACGAAGCGCAGAGTCGCCGCATCGATCAGGTCGATGCCGTCGCCCGCCTGGCTGACTATGGCGCGAAAGATTTCCTCGCGCTCGACCAGCGCGTTCTGCGCGCGAACCTGGGCAGAGATATCGCGAAAGCACCAGATTCGGGCCGCCATGTCGCCCTGCGCCAACGCCCTGGTGTAGCGCGAAAAGACGCGTCCGTCCTTGAACAGCAGGGTGTCGCTCGCCTCGGCATCGCTGCCATAGAGCTTGCGCACCCCGGCCATGAAGCCCTCGGGATCGACCAACTGGTCCAGCACATGCGCCAGCAAGGCGTCATCTCCGGCATCCGCGAGCTCTTCGGTGACATGCCAGAGTTCCCGGAAGCGCTTGTTGGACGACAACACCTCGCCAGTCAGGCTGACCATCAGGATGCCTTCGTCGGTGGAATCGAGCGCCACCCGCAAGCGGGCCTCGGCCCGTGCCAGGTTGCCGGCGAGATCGGCCTGTCGTTGCCGACCCAATTCAACGAGCAGGCGATTCATCAGGAAAAGGCTGATCGGAGCCACCAGTCCGGCCGCAACCAGGCCCGTGATCAGGTAGTCGGCAGTGATGCGCCCCATCAGCAGCAGGTCCATCGCCGAGACGACCAGTTCGGCCGCCAGCACCGTGAGCAAGGCGAACGGAACCCACAGGCGCCAGCCGTTGAAACGCAGCAGGAACTGAACCAGTCCGGATGTCATTGTTGTTCTGAACGCTAACGCGGAAGCAGGGGACGCTACGCATCCCTCGCCGCGAAATTTGCTACTCCCATCAATACGAAAAGCTTACTCCGCTGTCCGATGAGGCCATTGACCGACATCAACCCCCGGTGATAGCCCCATCTGATGGCCAACGCAAGACGCGGCCCGCCCGATCAATCGAGCTCGGCCAGGCCTCGGGGGCAGCGTACGTAGGCCACCAGTTGCATCGCTTCGCCGGCCGCACAGGGGTGCAGGTCCAGCTTCGCCGCCAGGCCGAGCGCCGCCAAACCGGGGCGTATCCGTTCCGGCCGGGGATGAAAGGCTTCCAGTTTCATCAGTTCGCAACCCGCATCGGGAAGTCGGTCGGCGGGATGAAACGCAACATCCCACTGGATCAGGGTCGGCAACAGGCCGTCGCCGGGCAGGCTGCCGTCGGGCGGAACGGCGATGCGCCAGCGAAAATCGCCGCGTTCCATTTCGAGAATGTCTGCCGGCATAGCCGCGCTCGCCGCCGCGTCGCGCGCGATGTCCTCGCTGCGCGCCACCCAGTGGATCAGGCGCGGACGGTCTGCCGGCAAATCAATGTGATCCAGGGCGAACCAGCGTGGCCTTCCGGGCGGCGGCGCCTGCGAATCGATGGCGATCAGTTCGAGGTAGAAGCCTGCGCCCAGTCTCAGCAGGCGATTGTGGGTGCCCATCCGCGCATGCTTGCCGCCGGCGGCAAGCGACGCGCCGAGATGCCGTTCCAGCCAGGCGGCTCCGGCGTCAAGGTCGCGGGTGGCGAGGACGAGGTGGTCTGGAACTGCCACGTCGGAGTCAGGTTTTCGGCTTCAGATGCAGGTGGCCGTGGCTGCTGCCCGCCGGGCGATAGCCGTGGCCGTGGGCGCGCCCACCGTCGATCTCGACGTCGATCAGGTTGAGCTGGCCGTGGCGTACGCCGCGTTCGGCGATCATGGCATCGGCAAACTGGCGCACGGCAGCGGTCGGCCCGCGCAGGACTACGCTTTCGAGGCAGTTTTCGTGGTCGAGGTGGGCATGCAGCGTCGCCACCGTCAGATCGTGCTGGCCGTGCTGCAGGGCCGTCAGTCGCTCGGCAAGATCGCGTTCGTGGTGGTTATACACATACGAGAGATTTGCCACGCAATGCGTCGCCTCGCCGCGTTGTTGGCGGGCGCTTTCGAGGTGTGCGCGAAGTACGTCGCGCACCGCCTCGGAGCGGTTCTGGTAACCGCGCTCGGCGATCAGCCGGTCGAATTCGACGGCAAGATCGGCATCCAGGGAAATGGTGATGCGTTCCATCAGGGCTCCCGCAGGGCCGCCAGCCCATTGCGAGCGGTGCCCGCCATCATTTCTTGCCCTTGAGGTCGAGCAATTGCTCAACCACGTGGCCGCGGCGCAGATGTTCCAGCCGGTGCTCGCGCTCGACGGCAACCACGCGGTCGAGGTAACCGAGATTGCGATCGATCGACTCCTGGTAGAAGTTCCTCCCGGCACCGGTCTGCTGCTCGAAATGCCGCCCGAGGTGGGCGGAAAGGCCGTTCAGGTCCTGGTCCAGCCGCGACTTGATTGTGCGGTAGAAGGCGGCGGTCTTTTCCAGCAGGTCGTGGATGTCGGCGAAGCCCCCCAGTTGGGCCTCCTCGAACTCGTAGTAGAGGAACAGCACGCGTTCGAGATACTCGCGGTTGGCCATCTGGCCGATCAGGTCGGCGGTCGCCGTGGCATAGGCAGCCCGCTGCTGCTGCACGTTGTCCAGCCGCACCCAGTCCGGATGCTTGCGATGGTCGGTCAGCAGGATCACCTTGGCGGTCACCTCCAGCACATTCGCCGGAAGATCCTGCAGGTGGCGGCGGGCGAACTCAACGCCGCGCAACACGTGGTTGTCGGTGAACTGGGCGCCAGTTCCGCTGGCTTCTTCGTCGCGCATCAGGTAGCCAACGTCGTGCATCAGGGCGCCGATCAGCGCGGCGTCGACATGATCGCCGTCCAGACCCTGCCCCGCCAGGTGCATGCCGTGCAGCATGCGCGCGGTGCACAGCACCACTTCGTTGGTGTGGGTACGATTGTGGTAAAGGGTCTGGAGCTTCTGGTAGCCCGGCAGCTCGCCGTCGAAGGCGCGGTTCAGGAGGGAAAAGGCCGCATCGACGCGCGCCAGATCGTGGCCTGGCGCAAAGCGGCGGACGATGGCGTCTACCTGGGCTTCCACCTCTTCGGTATCGCTGACATTGCCCAGCGCGGCGAAGGGACTGTCGATGGTCATGTAGCGCGTCTTCTTGCGGTGGAATCTGGATTTCCGGGCACAGCCGGCATCGTAGCAGCCTATTCGGCCGGATTCGCGAATCCCGCTCGCCTGCAGGAGATATCAGGGAACGGCGACCGCTCGGTCACGATGCCGGCGACGCGGTGCCGGACGCCTCCCCCATCCGGGCAGTGAGGGCCGCCAGGAACTCATCCATGAGATCGGCAAGGCGCAGCGCCTTTGGTCCGGCATCGTCGCCACGTGCCCGCGCAGCCGCTTCCACGTCGGCCGCGAAATCGCGCAGGCGGCCGGCACTGAAATTGGCGCTCATGCCTTTGATGCTGTGGGCGGTGAAGACTATGGTATCGAAATCCCGCTGCACGCCAGCTTCACGCAGCCTCGCGGGAGACGCGGCCTGCGAAGCGAGGGCGATGCCGATCAACTTGGTGACAAAGGCCTGGCGGCCCTGGTACTGGGCGAGCATGGCATCCCAGTCCACCAGCCCGCGACCCTCCCCTGCCGCAAGAGTCGGCGCTGGCGACACGGCGGCATCCGGCACCGGCGGCACTTGCCAACGGGCATGCTTGCGCAGCACGCGAACCAGGCCGTTCAATTCGATCGGCTTGGCCACATGCTCCACCATGCCGCTGGCGAAACAGCGCTGGCGCTCTTCGGCAAAGGCGTGTGCCGTGAGGCCGACCACCGGCAGCGCCGGATAGAACTCGCGCAAGCGGCGGGCCAACTGGTGGCCATCCATGTTCGGCATCTGGATGTCGGTTATGACGATATCGAAGGCATCGCCGCCGGCATTTGCCATGCATTGCAGCGCGTCCAGTCCGTCGTCGGCACAGACCAGTTGCGCGCCCTCCTGGCCCAGCAGTTCGCGCAGTACGGCCTGGTTGACCGGATTGTCCTCGGCGACGAGTATGCGCATGCCTTCCAGCCGGCGCCCGGCGCGCGGCGGACCGGCCTCCCGCGGCTCGGCATCCGCGACTTCATCGAAGGGTGGCGCGTTTGCCACGACCAGTGGCAGCGAGACCTCGAACAGCGCGCCGCAACCCGGGTTGCTTTCGACCCGAATGGTGCCGGCCATGAGTTCCACCAGTCGCTTGCAGATCACCAATCCGAGGCCGGTGCCGCCGAAACGGCGCGAGGTCGAGCCCTCGCCCTGCTCGAAGGGCAGAAAGATTCGGACCAGTTGTTCGCTGCTCAGACCGATACCGGTGTCGCGCACGCTAAATCGCAGGCGGTCGCCCACCCGATCGACGGCAAGCACTACTTCGCCCTGAGCGGTGAACTTGATCGCGTTGTCGAGCAGGTTGGTAAGCACCTGGGACAGGCGCAGGAAATCGGCTTCGAAAGCTTCGGGCAGGTCCGCGCCGGCTTCGAAGCGCAGCGCAAGCTGCTTTTCCGAGGCGCGCGCCGCACAGAAACCCAGGGCCCGGTCGGTCAACCGCTTCAAACTGACCGCCTCCTTCTCGACCGAGAGCTTGCCGGCCTCGATCTTGGAGAAGTCGAGCACGTTGTTGATAATGCCCAGCAGGTGTTGTCCGGAGTCGAGCATCTGGTCGAACAGGCGTCGCACCGGGGTTCCGTCCGTTTCACGCTGGCCGACCTGGGCCAGGCCCAGCACGGCATTGAGCGGGGTACGGATCTCGTGGCTCATGTTCGAAAGGAATTCCGACTTGGCCGCATTCGCCGCATCGGCCTCCTTTTTTGCATGGTCGGCTTCATCGCGGGCGGCGATCAGCGCTTCTTCGGCCGCCACGCGTTCGGTGATGTCCTGCACCGTGCCCCGCATGCGCACGGCGCGCCCGCCGGCATCGAACATCACCTCGCCCCGGCCATGGACGTGGCGTACGCTCGCGTCCGGCCAGACCACCCGATGTTTGCAGGCGAACCAGCGACCGCCCTTGATGGCCGCCTGCAAAGCCTCCTCCAGTCGCGCCACGTCGTCGCGATGGACCCCGCTCCGGAACAGGGCGTAATCCGGCGTTGCCGCGCCAGGAAGCAGTCCCCACAAGCGGAAATGCTCATCGGACCAACGCAGTTCTCCGGTTGCGGGGTTCCAGTCGAAACTGCCGAGGTGGGCGATCTCCTGTGCATGGCGCAACTGTTCCTCGCGCTCGCGCAGGGCGGCCAGCGCCTGTTCCTCGCGCGTGATGTCGCGAAAGGTCCAGACGCGGGACACGCCATCGCCGCCCGAGATCGGAGCGCTGCGCCGCAGCAGGACGCGACCGTCGTTGAGCGGCACGCGGTCTTCATGGGGCGTCGAGGAAGCCAGGATTTCGCCGATGCGGGCGACTTCAGCATCCGGATCGATGAACAATTTTCGCGCCGCCGTGATGATCTCGGCACGCCCGGTATTGGGCGCCTCCTCCGCCGGAATCCGCCAGATACGGAAGAACTCGTCGTTGGCGAACAGCAGGCGGCCGCTCGGATCGCGACCGTCGTAGGCGAAGATGCCCTCGCCGATGGCTTCCAGCGTACGCTGCAGATTGTCGACACTGGCCTTGAGGGCCTGCCCGGTGCGCTTCTGTTCGCTGATGTCCTGGATCGTTCCGGTCACGCGCACTGCCCGGCCATCGACGAGTTGCGGTTCGCCGATGCTGCGCACCCAGATTACGCGGCCTCGCGCCGTGACGAGTTGCAGTTCAAGGTCGAAGCCGGTGCCATGCTCGACGGCATCGCGCACGGCGGCCGCAATCAGCGGGCGCGCCTCCGGCGTGTAATAGGCGATCGCGTCCTCGATGCCGGGCGGCAGTCCGGGTTCGATGTCGTGGATGCGAAACGTCTCGCTGCTCCACGTCAGTTGGCGACTTGCCAGTTCAAGCTCCCAGCCGCCGACTTTGGCCATGCGTCCGGTGCGATCCAGCAGGTCGTTGCCGCGGCGAACGGTTTCGGCCAGGGCCGCTTCCGCCTTGAGCCTGGCCAGAGTACCGCTCAGGGTTCGCACTTCCTCGATTCGACGTTTGTAGGTGCGCAGGAAAAAGCGGATCAATGCAGCCGAAATCACCAGTATCGTGGCCTGCACCACCCAGAACATCGCCGGCGGAGTCGGCGGCTGGACCGGAAGCACGCCCCTCGATTCGGCGATGACGAAACCCAGGGTGGCCGCCACGCTAAGTGCCGCCATCACGAACGCCATGCGTGGGCCCAAAAGCCAGCCGGCCATGACGACGATCAGCGGATAGGAGATGACCACCGGCGTACGCACGCCACCATTGAACAGGCAGATCCCGCTCGCTACGACCCAGGATCCAAGGACGAGCAAGCGCACGCTGGCGCGAATCTGGCTGCGGGCCTGAAGCAGCCATGCCACCGATACGACGAGCAACATGAAACCTGGGCCCACCATTCGCGCATGCTGATTCGGGGCGAACAGGAGCACGACGGCGAGAAATCCGATCGCGCCGATGGCGATGCCGAGTATGGCTCGCCGCAGAAACTGGCGCGGCGGCTCCCATTGCATCGGATCGGCGATGCTGTCCAGCCCCTCGTCGGGAACGCTGTTCGATGGGTCCATGGCGGCGTCTGAATGGGTGTGCGCGAAATCCGTCACAACCGAATCGGCCCGACTAGCAAGGGAAATGTGCGCACGGCGAATGCCCTGATTCTAACAAAGGTAATATGAATCCCGTCGCCTAATCGCCATTCCTTGCGCAAGATCAAGTTCCCTGATCCCGGGCCGTTAACCAGGCCGGTATGAGCAAGGTTTGATCCAGATTAAGCCGACCGTATTCAGATGCGATATGCTGCGACGCACTATCCGCAGCACAGGCCATCCCAACGAGGTTCATTCATGACCGATTTTTCCCGAATCGACGCCGTCCTTGCGCACCACGATCGCAATGGCACGCGCCTGGTGCAGATCCTGCGCGAAGTCCAGGAGCAACTGGGCTGGCTGTCGCCCGCCACCCTGAGCTACATCGCCGAAGGCGTCGGCTGGCCGCGTGCCCAGGTCAGCGGCACGGCCGCCTTCTACAGCTTCTTTCACACGCGCCAGCGCGGCAAGTACTGCGTGCTCTGGTCGGACAACATCACCGACCGCATGCTGGGCAATACCGATCTCATGGATGCCATGTGCAAGAAGCTCTGGCTGGAACCCGGCCGGGTGTCCGAAGACGGACTGGTCAGCGTCAACACCACCTCCTGCACCGGCATGTGCGACCAGGGCCCGGCCCTGCTGGTGAATTACCGTGCCGTCACCGGCATGACCCTGCAGCGCGTCGATGAAATGGCCGAACTGATCCGCACCGAGGTACCCATCGCCGAATGGCCGGCGGAATGGTTCGCGGTACAGGACAACGTCAGGCGCACCGAGATCCTGCTTGCCGGCAATTTCGCCCCCGGCTCGGCCTTGCGCGCCGCCCATGAACGGGCCGAGGTCGACGGGCTGTCGTCATCGAACAACCGCTCCTTCCGCGAATCCCTGCCGCACGGCATCGCCGGCCCGATGGCGATGCTCGATGAAATCCAGCGCTCCAAGTTGCGCGGCCGCGGCGGCGCCGGCTTTTCCACTCGGTTCAAGTGGGAGGCCTGCCGCAATGCGCCCTTGCGCGCCGACCAGGAACGCATCGTGGTCTGCAATGCCGACGAGGGCGAACCCGGCACCTTCAAGGACCGCGTGCTGCTGACGTCCTACGCCGACCTGGTCTTCGAAGGCATGACCGTTGCCGCCTACGCGGTAGGCGCCACCCGCGGTTTTCTCTACCTGCGCGGCGAATACCGCTACCTGCTGGAGCCGCTGGAAGCCGTGCTCGCCCGCCGTCGTGCCGCCGGCCTGCTGGGCAAGAGCATCCTCGACATCCCCGGCGCCCGCTTCGACATCGAGATTCATCTGGGCGCCGGTGCCTATGTCTGCGGCGAAGAATCTGCGCTGATCGAATCGCTCGAAGGCAAGCCGGGCCGGCCGCGCGTGCGCCCGCCCTTCCCGGTCACCAACGGCTACCTCGACCAGCCGACCATCGTGAACAATGTCGAAACCTTCGCCTCGGCCGCACTGGTCGCGCTGCACGGCGGCGACTGGTTTGCCGCGATCGGCACCAAGCAATCGACGGGCACCAAGATCCTCTCGGTCTCGGGCGACGTCGCCCGGCCCGGCATCTACGAGTACCCCTACGGCGTCACCGTGCGCCAGGTGCTCGCCGACTGCGGTGCCACCGATACGCTCGCGGTGCAAATTTCCGGTCCCTCCGGCATGTGCCTGGCGGAAGACGAGTTCGACCGCAGGATCGCCTTCGAGGACGTGCCCACCGCCGGCGCCTTCATGGTGTTCAACACCAGCCGTGACATGTTCGAGGTAGCGCGTAATTTCTCGCACTTCTTTGCCCACGAGTCCTGCGGCTTCTGCACCCCCTGCCGGGTCGGCACGACGCTGGTGCGCAACATCATGGACAAGATCGCCAACCGCCACGGCTCGCCCTACGACATCAACGAACTGTTCAAGCTGCACCGCCTGATGCAGGGCGCCAGCCACTGTGGCCTGGGCAATACCGCCTGCAACCCGGTGTTCGACACCCTCAACAAGTTCCGCCCGGCCTATGAAACCCGGCTGATGTCGCTCGATTACGAACCGGCATTCGACCTCGACGCCGCCCTTTCCGAAGCGCGCCAGATGACCGGCCGCGACGACGCCGGCGCGCACTTTGCAGCGCATTCGCCAGATGAGGCAAACGCATGAACGAGACCAATACCTTCCTCCTGGACGGCGAAGAGATTCCCTTCACGCCGGGGCAGACCATCATCCAGGCGGCCACCGCGCACGGCGTGTACATCCCGCACCTGTGCTGGCATCCGGAGTTCAAGGCGCACGGCTCGTGCAAGATCTGCACGGTCAAGGTCAATGGCCGCTTCGGCTCCAGTTGCACCATGGCGGCCCAGGCCGGCATGAACGTCGAAAACCGCAGCACCGAACTGGATGACAAGCGCCGCACGCTGCTGCAGATGTATTTCGTCGAAGGCAACCATTTCTGCCCATCGTGTGAGAAGAGCGGCAACTGCAGCCTGCAGGCCACCGCCTACGAGCTGAAGATGGTGTCGCCGCACTTCGACATGTTCTATCCCGACCGCCCGGTGGACGCCTCGCACCCTGACATCCTGCTCGACTTCAACCGCTGCATCATGTGCAGCCTGTGCGTCACCGCTTCGCGCGAAGTCGACGGCAAGAATGTCTTCTCCATGGGCGGGCGCGGACTGCTCGGCCGCCGCATCCACATCAGCAGCGAATCGGGCAAGCTCGCCGACACCGACTTCGCCCTCACCGACCGCGCCGCCAGCATCTGCCCGGTCGGCGTCATCCTGCCCAAGCGCAAGGGCTTCGCCGTTCCCATCGGCGAGCGCAAATACGACAAGCTGCCGATCAACCTGCAGGTCACGGAGGAAACCCAATGAACGCCCCTGCCCCTGCAGTCAAAAAGCTGCGCGTCGCCACCACCAGCCTCGCCGGCTGTTTCGGTTGCCACATGTCCTTCCTCGACATCGACGAACGCATCATCCCGCTGCTCGACCTGATCGAGTTCGACCGCTCGCCGCTGACCGACATCAAGCATTGCGGGCCCTGCGACCTCGGCATCATCGAGGGCGGCCTGTGCAATGCCGAGAACGTCCATGTGCTGCGCGAGTTCCGCAAGAACTGCAAGTTCCTGGTGGCGATGGGGGCCTGCGCCATCAACGGCGGCCTGCCGGCGCAGCGCAACCACCTCGACCTGCGCGACGTGCTGGAAGAGGTCTACCAGACCGACGTCGGCCTCTCGCACGGCGGCATCCCCAACGACCCGGAATTGCCGCTGCCGCTCAACGAGGTGCACCCGATCCACGAGGTGGTGAAGATCGACTACTTCCTGCCCGGCTGCCCTCCGCCGGCAGACGCCATCTGGAAACTGCTCACCGATCTTCTGGCCGGGCGAACGCCCACCCTGGGCCACGGCCTGATGCACTACGACTAACGCTTATTGCACCGAGACCCGTCCGCCGAAGATGGAACACGCGAAAACGACGTTTCAGTGGAGGCTAACGCCGGCATCATCGGCGTTAAGCGCAGCGGCCGTAACTAAAAGCGAATTGAAGGCCCGCCCCTCCCATCCTCCCCTCCCGGGGAGGCTTCTGGTCGGCTCGCTGCGCTCGACTTTCACGCGCTGCTCCGAACGATTTGTTTCACATCAAGTGCCACCGAGAACACCATGACATTCGAACTCGAAACCGCCAAATCTCCCGAAAAGCTGCGCCGCGTCGCCATCGATCCCGTGTCGCGGGTGGAAGGCCACGGCAAGGTCACCATCCTGCTCGACGACGACAACAAGGTGCACCAGGTGCGCCTGCACATCGTCGAGTTCCGTGGCTTCGAAAAATTCATCCAGGGCCGCCCCTACTGGGAAGTGCCGGTGATGGTGCAGCGCCTTTGCGGCATCTGCCCGGTCTCGCACCACCTCGCGGCCTCCAAGGCGCTGGACATGATGCTCGGCATCAAGCAACTGACGCCGACCGCAGACAAGATCCGCCGCCTGATGCACGCCGGCCAGATGCTGCAATCGCATGCCCTGCACTTCTTCCACCTGTCCTCGCCCGACCTGCTGTTCGGCTTTGGCTCGGACATGGCCAAACGCAACATCGTCGGCGTCGTCGCCGCACACCCCGAGGTGGCCAAGAAGGGCGTGCTGCTGCGCAAGTACGGCCAGGAAGTGATACGCATGACCGCCGGCAAGCGGGTGCACGGCACGGGTTCGATTCCGGGCGGGGTGAACAAGTCGCTCTCGGCCGAAGAACGCGCCGAGTTGCTCAAGGACGCCTACCAGATGGTGGCCTGGAGCCGCGACGCGGTGGGCATCATCCGCGGCCTGTTCGAACAAAACCTGACGCAGTACAACGCCTTCGGCCGCTTCCGCTCGGCCGGCATGTGCCTGGTGCGCGCCGACGGCGCGATGGACCTTTACCACGGTGGCCTGCGCGCGCGCGACATCGACGGCAAGACGCTGTTCGACCATTTCGACTACAGCCGCTACTGGGACGTGATCGGCGAGGACGTCAAGCCCTGGTCCTACATGAAGTTTCCCTTCTTCAAGTCGCTCGGTACCGAAGACGGCTCCTATCGCGTCGGCCCGCTGTCGCGCGTGACGATGTGCGACCACATCCCCACGCCGCTGGCGGACAGGGAGCGCGAGACCTTCCTCGCCTTCGACGGCGGCAGCGCCGCCGGCGCCACGCTGGGCTACCACTGGGCGCGCATGATCGAGATGCTGCACGCCGCCGAAACCATCAAGGACCTGCTGCACGACGACGACATCGTCGGCCACGACCTCATGGCTACCGGCCAGCGCCAGGAACGCGGAGTCGGCGTCATCGAGGCGCCGCGCGGCACACTGATCCACCACTACCGGGTCGACGAGAACGACCAGGTGACCCGCGCCAACCTGATCGTTTCCACCACGCACAACAACCAGGCCATGAACACGGCAGTGCGCGAGGTGGCCAAGCAGTACCTCGACGGAGTCGAGATCACCGAGGGCCTGCTCAATCACATCGAGATCGCCATCCGCGCCTTCGACCCCTGCCTGTCCTGCGCCACGCATGCGCTGGGGCAAATGCCGCTGGAAATCGCAATAGTCGGCGCTGACGGTACGGTACTCGACGAGGCCACGCGCGACCATCGCGGCCTTACGCGCGAAATTCGCGAACTTCCTTGACGGCGCCGACGCTGGTCTTCGGCTGGGGCAATCCCAGCCGTGGCGACGACGCATTGGGGCCGCTCTTCGTCGAGCATTTCACCGCGCTCGCCGCCCGCCATCCGGAATGGGGCGAGGTCGACTTTCTGACCGATTTCCAGTTGCAGGTGGAACACGCGCTCGACCTGCAAGGCCGTCGCCGCGTGCTGTTCGTGGACGCCAGCCTCGACGCCGCTCCGCCGTGCACTCTGGCGCGCATCGAGGCCGCACGCGATGCCAGTTTCACCACCCACGCCATGAGTCCGCAGGCCGTGCTCAAGGTATTTGCAGACATCGACGACGGCGAACCGCCACCCTGCTGGCTGCTGGCGATCCGCGCCCAAGCTTTCGAACTCGGCGAACCCCTGAGCGACGCCGCTCAGGCCAACCTCGCCGCGGCGCTGGAAGCTGCCGCCGGCTGGATCGCCGTTACGAACTGATCACCGCGCTGCCGGCCGCGCCGGCACCGATCTTCTCGCGCGAACGCAACAGCCACCGCAACACCGCCTCATGCAGCCGATCCGGTTCGACCGGCTTGGGCAGGTGATCGTCCATGCCGGCGGCGAGGCAGACCAAGCGGTCTTCGGCGAAGGCATTGGCCGTCATGGCCAGGATCGGAGTACGCGCGTGGGCCGGAAGCGTCCGGATCGCACGCGTCGCGTCGGCTCCGTTGAGGTTCGGCATCTGCATGTCCATCAGGATCAGCGCATAGGGCGTATGCCGCGCCAGGGCGACGGCCTCGACACCGTCGGCTGCCACATCCACCACCAGTCCCTGTGCCTCGAGTAGCGTGCGCGCCACCTCGCAGTTCACCGGCTCATCCTCGGCCAGCATGATCCGGCTGCCGGCAAAGTCCTGCCGCAACCGATCGCCGGCCTTGCCGGGTTCAAAAGTCGGCGCTGGCGCGACGGCGCCCGCCGACTTGCGCAGGCGCACGGTAAACACGAAACAACTGCCCTCGCCCGGCTGGCCGGTCACCGTGATGTCGCCGCCCATCAGGCGCGCGAGACGGCGGCTGATCGCCAAACCCAGGCCACTGCCGCCGTACTTGCGCGTCATCGAACCGTCAGCCTGTTCAAAGGCGGCGAAAATCCGCTTCTGGTCGTTCGCCGAAATGCCGATGCCCGTGTCTTCGACCTCGAATCGCAGGAGTACCTTGTCCGCCGTGTCTTCAGCCAGTCGCAGGCGCACCACGACCTTGCCCCGCTCGGTAAATTTGAGTGCATTGTCGGCAAGGTTGAGCAGGATCTGGCCGATGCGCATCGGATCGCCGCACACCGCCACGGTGCCCGCTTCCGGCGCGACGTCGAGTTCCAGCGCCAACCCCTTTTCCGCCGCCTTGTAGCCGACCAGCGCCGGCAGGTTGTCCAGCACCGCGAACGGCGTGAAGTCGATCTGTTCCAGCACCAGCCGGTCGGCCTCGATCCGGGAAATATCGAGGATGCTGTTGATCACCGCCAGCAGATGGTGGGAGGCCTGGTTGATCTTTTCCAGGTGATCCAGCAGCCGGGCATCCATGGTGCGCCGCATCGCCAGGTTGGTCATGCCCATGATCGCGTTCATAGGCGTGCGCAGTTCGTGGCTCATGTTGGCGAGGAAGGTGCTCTTTGCGCGGTTGGCGGCTTCCGCAGCCTCCTTGGCGATCGACAGGTCGGCCGTGCGCGCCTCGATCATTTGTTCCAGGTGCTGCCGGTACTCCTCCAGTTTGGCCTGGTTCCGCCTGTCCTCGCTGATGTCGATGCCGACCCCGAGCAGGAAAGATTCGTCACCGATGGTGGCGCGAACACCCGTGAACCGGCACGGCACTGCCGGCCCCTGACCGGGCACAAGGTCCGCCTCGATATCCGCGTGCCCTTCCGCGAACACCCTGCTCACGACCGCCGCGATCTGTTCCCTGTCCTCGTCCCGAAAGAAGTCGGTGGCTTTCATTTGCGCCAGTTCGCTGTCGCTGTACACGGTGGCGTCATTGAATCGGCGGTTCCAGCGGATGAAGCGACCGCTGGCATCGAACATGTAGAACATGCCCGGCAGCGAATTGATGATCTCCGCCGAGAACTGCCGTTCGCGCTCCAGTTCGCCCACCCGTCGCTGGTACACCAGCACCAGCGACCCCACCAGGATCAGCGCGACGACAACGTAGGTGATCTGCACCACGAGGAATACCGCCAGTGGCGTCGGCGGCGGAGTCGGCAGGCTTCCCATGGACTCCGCTAGCACCAGTGCGATGATCGTGGCCACGATCAACCCGGTGAAACCCGCTGCCGCGCGCATGCTGATCGCCCAACCGACATACACAACCAGCAGCGGGAAGACGACCACGATGGCCGCATGCACCCCGCCGTAAAACAGGCAGATTATCGTGGACACCAGCCAGGCGCCGCTGGCGAAGAGCATGGCCGCGGCCTGTAGCCGCCCACGCCCGATCAGCCACCAGATCACGCCCATCAGCACGATGCCGATCGCGGGTGGCACCATGCGTACCGTCTGGTCGGGGACGGCGATGCGAATCACCACCAGAAAAGCGATCAGGCCGATCAGAATCGCGGCGACGGCCTGCTGGAAAAAGCGGACGGAAAAGTCGCTGCGGATCGAGTTATCGATCTTCTGGCGAGAGGGGGGAGTTCGCGAAGGGAATCTCATTGACCGCAGCCTCCTTTCCGCACCAGGGTTGGCGCCATGGAAGCCCGCACTCAAATCCTAGCACTACAGCCCTGGCGACGCTACCTGACTCCCCGGCGCGCAGGCAGGTCGCGGTCGAGCTTGAGTTGCCATGCCTCTTGTGTGGAAGCGGAAACCGCCCTCTCGCCGCGCGTCGCGACCAGGTAACCCAGCGCGCCGCCGATCGCGATGCCGAGGCAAAGCAGCAGGCCGCCACGCCAGCCCAGCCGCGAAACCAGTGTCCGCTGCTGTCCGGAGGGCGAACTCGTCACCGCCTGCGCGACAGCCGGGACCAAAGCAGCCTCGTCGTCCTGGCGCTGGCGTTGCGCAAGCGCGGCCAAAGCCTCAGCCGAACGGCTGCCGGCTTCCTCGCGCAGCAGTTCCTGCTCGGCGCGCGCCCTCGCCCGGGCTGCCTCGGCGGCCTCACTGTCCTTCTCCTGGCGCCGCGCGGATTGCAGGGCGGCATCGCGCTCGGCAGCGACGCGGGCCAGCGCGCGCGCTTCGAGCGCCTGTTCGCCCCGGATCCTTTCCGTCAAGAGTTCCGCCGCGTTGCGCTCGGATTCCGCGCGCTGACGCGCCAGTTCCTCGGCTTCCTGTTCCCGCGCCAGTCGCGCGCGTGTGGCCTTGGCCAGTTCGGCCGCGGCGAATTCGTGCCGCCTGGCGTCGGCCAGGGCGCGGGCCTCGGCATCGACCCGGCTGCGGGCCGCCAGTTCGAGCATGCGTTGGGCATGGGCGCGCTCGGCTGCGGCGGCCTCCGCTGCGGTATCGGCTTCGGATCGCTGATGCGCCTGGCGGATCGCAAGTTCCTCGGCCGCCTGTTTGCGGCGCAGGGCGTCGAGGAAACCGGCATCGGCGTGGCGGCGGGCATCGCTGGCGCGATGTTGGCGTTCGTCCGTCGCGGCGCGCGCCAGCGCCGCCGCTTCCGCGTCGCGCACGGCATAGGTGTCGCTTGCGGCTTCCGCACTGTCCATCACCACGCCTCCCTGCTCCGGATTCATGGGATGCAGACTAGCTCATGCGCGGCGGCGAGCGAGTCTCGAAAAGGCGGGCGGAAGCCCCTTTCTTCCTAGGTCGCCGGTACCCCGGCACGGGAGGCCGACACCGCTGTGGCATGCGGCGGCCCGGGGAAGGATGCTGCTACCGGAGCGGCTATTCCTTCGGCGGCACCAGCTCCGGATACTCCTGCGCCAGCGTCTCGCCGTCCTGCCGCCAGGCATGGCAGTGATTGACGAAACCCAGCGTGCTCTTGTCCGGCCAGCCGCGCGCGTCGGCGCTGACCGCGATCTGGCGCGCGATGCGGTCGGGCCAGGATGCCTGCATGTAGGTGTTGGCCGCCTGCGCCACCAGCTCGGTGACGTGGGTGCAGCCCTGCACCCCGCCCAGCAACTGCTTCACCTGTTGTGAAAATCCGGGGCCGATGCGCAGGCCGATCAGCTTGCGGTAGCCGTCGTCGGTGCCGCCGCACATCGGCCAGGGCGCCACCAGCGTGCTGGCACGCACGTCGCGGATGGTGTAGTCGTCGTCGATGGTCAGCGTCAGGGCCATGCGGTGCATGAATTCGCCGGGCGGAACCGACGGCCGCGAGCGGAAATCCACCTGCTGACCCTTCTCGTCGCCCAGGGTGGCCTCGATTTCCAGCAGGCCGTTGCCCAGCCGGTAGGCCCGGCAGGTGATCTGCCTCGTATGCACCAGTTGGCGCGCGTTGTCATTACTCACGATGATTGGCTCCATGGATGGCGGCGGACCCCGCTTCGGCTTGCCCGATGGCCTGCGCCAGCGCGCGAAATGGCAGCAGCACGCACTTGTGACGGCTGGCATGCGCCCCTGCCGGCGCGAACATGCCCAATTCCGGCCAGTCACCGGGCGGCGGGCGGCCCTGTTCGAGAATGGCTTCTAGCGCCGCGGTCGCCACCGCAACGCCCTGCCCGTCAAGGCCCGGCGCACGCTTGCCGAGCAGCGAGGCGGCGGCGCGACACAGCAGGCAACCTTTCGTTTCGTGTCCGAGGGCGACGATGCGGCCGGCGTCGAGCCGGACCTGAAGGCTGATGCGGTCACCGCACAGGGGATTGTCGAGGCGAACCGACGCGACGGCGCCATCTAGCCGGCCGTGGCCGTGGTCGGCGCGCGAATAGTCCTTGATGGCCTCCTGGTAGAGCGCTTCGACGCCGCCCATTGCAGCATTCGTTGCGCCGCTCATTTGAGCACCCCGATCGCGCGAACGATGCCGGCCGGCAGCGCGGCGACATCGGCCTCGTCGTTATAGAGCGCCAGGCTGGCACGCGTGCAGGCCTCGACGCCCAGCGCCGCCAGCAGCGGCTGGGCGCAGTGGTGGCCGCCGCGCAGGGCGAGCCCTTGCGCATCCAACACCTGGCAGATGTCGTGCGGATGCAGGCCGGCGATGTCGAAGGACACGATGGGCGCGCGCGCCGACGAGGGCTCCGGACCAAGCAGGCGCACGTGCGGAATGCGCCGCAGGCCGTCGATCAGGGCCGCGCACAGCGCGCTTTCGCGGGCGTGGATCGGTGCCCAGTCGAGCCCCATCATCCAGTCGAGCGCGGCGCCGAGGCCCACCGCCTGCGCGATCGGCGGCGTACCGGCTTCGAAGCGACGCGGCGGCTCGGCCCAGGTGTAGCCCTCCTCCGTCACCGCGCCGATCATGCCGCCACCGCCGAGGAAGGGTGGCATCGCCGCCAGCAGTTCCGCACGCCCCCAGAGCACGCCGACGCCGCCGGGGCCGAAACACTTGTGGCCGGAAAAGGCATAGAAGTCGACGTCCAGCGCCTGCACGTCCTGCGGACCGTGCTGCACCGCCTGTGCGCCGTCGAGCAGGACCCGCGCCCCCACCCTGCGCGCCGCGGCGACGATGGCGGCAACATCGGTGCGCGCCCCGGTGACGTTGGAGCACTGCGTCACGGCGACCAGCCGGGTGCGGTCGTCGATCACCCGGGCCAGGCTGGCGAGGTCGAGCGTCCCGTCGGGCAACACCGGGATCAGCGCCAGTTCGACGCCGCGACGTTCGCGCAGCATCTGCCAGGGAACGAAATTGCTGTGGTGCTCGGCCTGCGAAATCACCACCCGGTCGCCGGGTTCGAGCAGGCAGCCGAAGGATTGCGCGACCAGGTTGAGGGCGGCCGTGGTGCCGCCGGTAAATACGATTTCGTCGGCGGCGGCATTGAGGAAACGCGCCGCGCTTTGCCGCGCCGCCTCGTAGGCTCGGTCGGCCGCCTCGGCCAGCCGGTAGCTGCCGCGCAGCACGTTGGCCCGCGCGCCGGTTTCATGCGCCACGACGGCGTCGAGCGCGCTGCGATGCATCTGAGCCGTTGCCGCGCTGTCGAAATAATGCAGGCCCGGATTCGCCACCAGCAATGGAAATTTGGCCCGCAGCGCGGCAGCCGCACTCATCGCGGCTCCAGCGCACGCAGCGCCTCCGGCGTATCGACGTCGGCGAAAATGGCGTCGTCGTCGAAGGCCACGACGTCCACGCGATCGGCGTGGCGCTGCAACAGTTCGCGGGCGCCGACGTCACCCTGCACCTGCTGCATTTCATCGAAGAACGCACGCGGCCAGACGATTGGATTGCCGCGGCGGCCATCCTTCATCGGCACCACGATATTGCCGCGCGCGGGATCGAAGGCAGCAATCAGGCGGTCGATGTGCGCGGCGGAAACGAAGGGCATGTCGCCCAGCACCACCACCACGGCATCGGTGTCGGCTGGCAGTGCCCGCAATCCTGCGCGCAGCGTCGAGGCCATGCCGGATTCATGGTCGGCGTTGTGGGCAAATTCCAGGTCCAGCCCAACGAGGCTGGCGCGTACCGCATCGGCCGCGTGCCCTGTAACGACCACCATCGCCACGCTGCGCGAGGCCAGCGCCGCATTCGCCGCGCGGCGCACCATGGGCACGCCGGCCACCGGCTGCAGCAGCTTGTTGCTGCCGGCCATGCGCCGGCTGCTGCCGGCGGCGAGCACCAGAGCCGCGATGCGACGCCCGGCAGCGACTCGCTGCGGAGCGGGCTCCACCGCGTCGGGATCTTCCTCGGCCTCGGGCGCGCTGCGGATCAGGCCGCCGACACCCATCGCCTTGATTTCGGCGGCGCCCATGGGCAGGCCGGCCAACATGCGCTGCAGCACCCAGTCGAGGCCGTTGGTTTTGCGCGAGCGCGCACAACCGGGCAGGATGATCACCGGCACCGCGCCGATGCGGGCCAGCAACAGCATGTTGCCGGGCTCGACCGGCATGCCGAAATGGACGATCTCGCCGCCGGCGGCGACGATGGCCGAGGGAATGGTGTCGGCCCTGTCCTTGGGTACCGTGGCGCCGGCGATCATGAGCAGGTCGCAACCGGCCGCCAGGCTTTCGCGCAGGGCCAGCGCCACCGCATCGCGCCGGTGGGCGCAGCGCTGCACCAGGCCGAGATGGCTGCCGAGGTCCTCGATGCGACGCCGGCTACTGGTGACAGCGGAGGCGTAGTTCTTTTCCGGGTCGCCGGCCTGTTCGCTGACGATCAGCGCGGCGCGTTTCTGCGCAAAAGGGTGCAGGCCCAACGCCACACCGCGCCCGGCCTCGCTCGCGCAGCGATCGATGACCGTTTGCCCCACCGCCAGCGGAATGACCTTGACCGTGGCAACCACGGCGCCGGCGCGCACCGCAGAGAGCGGCGCCAGCGTGGCGACGGTGACGGCCTCGTCGATGGCATTGATCC
The DNA here is from genome assembly GCA_016235805.1 of Rhodocyclales bacterium. Classification (GTDB taxonomy): domain Bacteria; phylum Pseudomonadota; class Gammaproteobacteria; order Burkholderiales; family Rhodocyclaceae; genus Sulfuritalea. The sequence continues at coordinate 52,660 of JACRIY010000006.1, read as the reverse complement.
GGTCGATGATGCCGGCATCGACCGTGACCAGCCCGCGCTGTGTGGCGTGGAGGTTGCATCGTCCGGTGTAGGCCTTGCGCGCGACGATGCCATCGGCCTGCAGCAGGGCTGCCACCGCAGCGGCGGCGGCATCCTCGGTCAGGTCGCCCGCCGCGAGGCGCGCGCCGTATATGCGCCGGTGTCCGGCGGCGATCAGGTCCGGAAAGTCGGCGCTGGTGACACGGCGTCCTTTCTTCAAAGTGCGCCCGGCGAGCCGCAGGCTGTGGGCCAGCAGCAGGCCTTCGCATTCCTCGACCGGGAATTCGCCGAAGATCACGCGGTGGCGCCCCGATGGCGAACCTGGATGATCTCGGCGAGGATGGACACGGCGATTTCGGCCGGCGCCCGGCCACCAAGGTCCAGCCCGATCGGCGAATGGATGCGCACGGTGAGTTCGCCCAGGCCGGCCGCGCGCAGCCGCTCCAGGCGCTTTTCGTGGGTGCGCCGACTGCCCAGCGCACCGATGTAGAAGAGTTCGCTCGGCAGCGCCAGCTCCAGCGCCGGGTCGTCGAGCTTGGGATCGTGCGACAGCGCGACCAGCGCGGTGGCCGCGTCGAGGCCGAGGCGCGCCAGGGCTTCGTCGGGCCATTCGTCGCTGAGCTGCACGCCGGGAAAGCGTTCGGGCGAGGCGAAGGCGCCTCGCGGATCGATCACCGTGACTTCGTAACCGGCCGTGGCGGCCATCGGCGCCAGCGCCTGGGCGATATGCACCGCACCGACGATCAGCAGGCGCGGCGATGGGACGTAGGCGCGCGCGAAGCATCCCGGTTCGCCGGACAGGGCAGCGCTGCGCCCCGACAGCAGAAGGGCCGCGACCTCCTCGCGCGCGGCCGCCGCCAACTGCAGTTCTCCGCTCACGCCGGAGGAGTCGACCAGGCACTGCGCGCCGTCGGCCAGACGCGTCACCACCACCAGCCCCTGGCGCTTTCCCTGCGCCTCGGCGATGCGAGCCAGCGTACCCGCCTTCATTCCACCGCCTCGACGAAGACCTGCACCCTGCCGCCGCAGGCGAGCCCGACCTGCCAAGCCTGTTCGTCGCTGACGCCGAATTCGAGCAGGCGCGGCTGGCGGCTGCGCATGACCTCGAGCGCGGCTTCGATTACCGCACCCTCGATGCAACCCCCGGAAACCGAACCGATGAAATGCCCCTCGCCATCGACGGCAAGATGGCTGCCCTCCGGCCGTGGCGAGGAACCCCAGGTGCTGACCACGGTGGCCAGGGCGGCCGGCCTGGACTCGGCGCGCCAGCGGCGCAGGGTGTCGAAAAGCGAGTCGTCGTCTGCGTTCATATCGGTATGGAAAGACCTGTCAGTGCCAATTTCAAAAAAACCCTTTGCGACGGATTGACATTCCGCCGATTCTTTGCATACAGTGTACCGTATCCTGAATTGGACCTGCCAGCCGGTGGCGCAATCCGTTTGCTCTCGACTTCCGGCCATCTCTGATCCATGATCCTAGCGCAGCCTGAAACGACCAAGACAATATAGAGGAGACTGAAGACATGAGCAGAACCCGCGTCGTTCTTGACGAAAGCGAAATCCCGACCCACTGGTACAACATCGTCGCCGATCTGAAGACACCGCCGCTGCCGCCGCTGGGTGGAGACGGCAACCCGGTCTCGCCCGATCAGATGCTGGCGATCTTCCCCGGCCCGGTGCTGGAGCAAGAAATGTCCGCCGAGCGCTGGATCGCGATCCCGGAGGAGGTCCGCAAGATTTACGCGCTGTGGCGCCCCAGCCCCCTGTGCCGCGCCGAGCGCCTGGAAAAGATGCTGGGAACCCCGGCCAAGATTTTCTACAAGTACGAAGGTGTCTCGCCCGCCGGTTCGCACAAACCCAACTCGGCGGTACCGCAGGCCTACCTGAACAAGATCGCCGGCACCAAGCGCCTGATCACCGAAACCGGTGCCGGGCAGTGGGGCTCGTCGCTCTCCTTCGCCGGCCAGTGCTTCGGTCTGCCGGTCGAGATCTACATGGTCAAGGTCAGCTACAACCAGAAGCCCTACCGCCGCCTGATGATGCAGACCTGGGGCGGCGACGTCGTCGCCAGCCCGTCCGAGCGCACCAAGACCGGCCGCGACATCCTCGCCGCCGATCCCGACAATCAGGGCAGCCTGGGCATCGCGATCTCCGAGGCGATCGAGGCGGTGGTGTCCAACCCCGGCAGCAAGTACGCGCTGGGCTCGGTGCTCAACCACGTACTGCTTCACCAGACCATCATCGGCCTCGAAGCCAAGAAGCAGTTCGAGAAGATCGGCGAGTACCCGGACATGATGTTCGCGCCCTGCGGCGGCGGCTGCAACTTCGCCGGCGCCACCTTCCCCTTCCTCGGCGATGCCGCGGCGGGCGACAAGCGCGCGCAGAAGATCCGCATGGTCGCGGTCGAGCCGGAATCCTGCCCGACGCTGACCAAGGGCGTGTATGCCTACGACTTCGGCGATGCCTCGGGCTTCACGCCGATGATGAAGATGTACACCCTGGGCCACGATTTCATGCCCCCTGGCATCCATGCCGGCGGCCTGCGCTACCACGGCGACAGCCCGCTGATCTCGCAGCTCTACCACGAAAAGCTGATCGAGGCCGTCGCCGTGCCGCAAACCGCCACCTTCGAGGCCGGTGTCATGTTCGCCCGCGCCGAAGGCATCATCCCGGCACCCGAATCGGCCCACGGCATCCGCGCCTGCATCGACGAGGCGCTGCGCTGCAAGGCGACCGGCGAGCCGAAGACGCTGTTCTTCAACCTCTCCGGCCACGGCCATTTCGACATGGCCGCTTACGAGAACTACTTCTCCGGCAAGATGCAGGACTTCGCCTACTCCGACGCCGATCTCCAGGCTTCGCTGAAGACGCTGCCGAACTTCGACTGGCCGCCGAAGGCTGCCTGACGCTGACTCAAGCTGAACAAAAGGGGGCGCAAGCCCCCTTTTCCTTTGGCGCACTAGCAAACCGACCGGGGAGCGATCAACGCGTCGCGAAATAGAGCAACAGCAAGGCGATCGCGCCGCCAGCCACCCAGACCCATGCAGGTATGCCCGGCGCAGTTGGGGTCGGCATCGACTCCGCACCCGCTTCGTCTGGCGCCGGCGCGACGCGCGCGTTGAAGGCGGCGAAGAAATCGTCGGCGATCTTCTTTGCGGCGGCATCAATCAGGCGCGAACCCACCTGAGCCAGCTTGCCACCAACCTGGGCGTGCACGGTATAGCTCATCAGCGTAGCGGCGCCGTCGGCCTTCAGCGATACTGCGGCATCACCCTTGGCGAAACCCGCCACGCCACCCTGTCCTTCGAAGCGTATGCGATAGGAATTGGGCGGATTCAGGTCTTCAAGATGCATCTTGCCCTTGAACTTGGCCTTGACCGGCCCGACCGCCGCCGTCAGCGTGACGTGATGCTCGGACTCCGTGACGCGTTCGATCGATTCGCAACCGCCGATGCATGCCTTCAGTACCTCGAGGTCGTTCAGTCCATCCCACACCGCCTTCTGATGGGTGGGGATCCGCTGTTCTCCGTGCATTTCCATGTGTTGTACTCCTTGGTTCTTGATGTCAGGCGGCGCGGGCCTCGGGCCGCCGCGAGCGCGGCGGCACCGCAAGTATCCTGCCCAGGTCGGCAAGACTATCCAGGTTGTGTGCCGGCAGGAACAGGTCGACATGCGGGCGCATCGCCACGATGCCGGCGGCGCGCGCTTCGAAGCCGTCGAAGCGCAGCAGCGGATTGAGCCAGATCAGTTGCCGGCAGGACTTGTGCAGGCGGTCCATCTCGGCCGAGAGGCCGGCTCCGCCGTCGCGATCGAGGCCGTCGGTGAGCAGCAGCACGCTGGCATTCTGTCCCAGCAGGCGCCGCGACCAGAGCCGGTTGAAGTCATGCAGACAGGTGCCGATACGCGTGCCGCCGGCCCAATCCTTGACCCGCGCCGAAACGCGGTCCAGTGCCACATCCACGTCGCGCTGGCGCAATTCGCGGGTGATCGAGGTCAGGCGCGTGCCGAACAGCAGCACCGAGACGCGCTGGCGGGCGGCGTTTGGGTTGTTGCTCAGGGCGTGAACGAAGTGCAGGAACATCCGCGCATAGCGGCTCATCGACCCGGAGATGTCGACCAGCACCACCAGCGGCGGCGGCACGCTGCGCGGCGCGGCGCGGCGTAGCGGGATGATGTCGCCCTGCCCCGCTATGGCCGCGCGCAGCGTCGCCCGGCCGTCGATGCGCGCGCCACGTGGGTCGCGTGTGAGGCGCCGGGTGCGCACCTCGCGCAATGGCAGCCGCAGGCGCGCGATCAGTTGTCGCGCCGCCGCCAGTTCGGCGCCGGTCATGGATTCGAAATCCATCTGCTGCAGCAGTTCGCGCGAGGAAAAGCTGAGGAAGGCGTCGATCTCGATTTCCTGCTGCGCTTCCTGCTCCAGCTTCGGCGCCTCGGGCGCACCGCGGCCGAAGGCTTCCTGCAGGCGGTGGTGGTTCTTGTCGCGCTCGGCCGGCAGGCCTTCGACCTTGGGCAGCATCATGTGCATGATGCGGCCGAGCAGGTCCGGATCGCGCCAGAACATGTGAAAGGCCTGGTCGAACAATTCGCGCTGCTCGCGGCGATCGACGAACACCGAGGCCAGGGTCCAGTAGAAGTCTTCGCGGCGGCCGATGCCGGCCACCGCCAGTGCATCGAGCGCCGCCAGTACCTGGTGCGTGCCGACCGGCATGCCGGCGGTGCGCAGCACGCGCGCGAAATGCATCACGTTTTCCGGGAGGCGGCCTTCGGATGCCTCCGGCATCCGCAACAGGCTCATCTCAACGTCCCGCCGCCATGTCGGCCTGCACCTGCGCCAGGATCGATGCCGCTTCGCTGCCCTTGATGCGGGCGATGTCGTCCTGGTACTTGAGCAGCACTCCAAGCGTGTCGTTGATCGTCTCGGGATCGAGGCAGATGCGGTCGAGTTCCATCAGCGCCCGCGTCCAGTCGATGGTCTCGGCCACGCCGGGCAGCTTGAACAGGTCCTGCCCGCGCAGGTTCTGTACGAAGCCGACGATCTCGCCGGTCAGGCGCTCGGCGGCGCCGGGTGACTTGCGCCGCACGATGTCGAGTTCGCGCGCGGCGTCCGGGTAATCGACCCAGTGATAAAGGCAGCGGCGCTTGACCGCATCGTGGATCTCGCGGGTGCGGTTGGAGGTCAGGATTACGATCGGCGGCACGGTGGCCTTGATGGTGCCAAGCTCTGGAATCGAGATTTGGAAGTCCGACAGCACCTCGAGCAGGAAGGCCTCGAAGGGTTCGTCGGTGCGGTCCAGCTCGTCGATCAGCAGCACCGGCGGCGCGGCAGGATCGCCTTCCAGCGCCTGCAGCAGCGGACGGCGGATCAGAAAGCGGTCGGCGAAGATGTCGCTCGCCAACTGCTCGCGCGTGGCGTCGCCTGCGGCTTCGGCGAGCCGGATCTCGATCATCTGGCGCGGGTAGTTCCACTCGTACACCGCCGAAGCGATGTCCAGCCCTTCATAACATTGCAGGCGTATCAGCGGCCGCCCCAGTGTCGCGGCCAGAACCTTGGCGATTTCGGTCTTGCCGGTACCTGCCTCGCCTTCCAGCAACAGCGGGCGCCCCATGCGCAGGGCGAGAAAGGCGGCGGTGGCAAGCCCGCGGGACGCAATGTAGTCGGCACCGGCCAGGCGCTGTTGCAGTTCGTCTATGGATTGCGGCACGGAGGTTTCCAAAAAAAGAGCGGGAGGACGGCCAGCGTTCGGCTGGACGTCGCTCCCGCCGGGGTTGCAACTCAGGTCAGCGCGGCCGCCACGGCGCGTTTGGCCATTACGCCGATCAGATGGGCACGATACTCTGCATCGGCGTGAAGATCGGTGTTGAGACCCGACGCCGCCACCTTGACCCCGGCAATCGCATCGACCGAGAAGTTGGCGGCGAGCGCCTTCTCCAGCTCCGCCACGCGGAACACACCGGGGCCGGCGCCTGTAACGGCGACGCGCACACTGCCGTTCGCCGCTTGGCTGACGAAGACGCCAACCAGGGCAAAGCGTGAGGCCGGGTTGGGAAACTTGGCATAGCCCGCCCGCTTCGGTATCGGAAAACTGATCGAGGTGATCAGTTCGCCCGGCTGCAAGGCCGTCTCGTACATGCCGGTGAAAAAGTCGGCGCTGGTGATACGGCGCTTGTTGGTCACCACGGTGCCGTCCAATCCGAGCACGCCGGCCGGATAGTCGGCAGCCGGATCGTTGTTGGCCACCGAGCCACCGATGGTACCCATGGCGCGCACCTGACGATCGCCGATGGTGCTGGCGAGGCGGGCCAGCGCGGGAATGCGCTGCTTGACCTCTGCCGAGGCGGCGACCTCGGCGTGGCGCGTCAGGGCGCCGATGCTGATTGTGTCGCCCTCAACCTTGATGCCGCGCATTTCGGCGATGCCACCCAGATCGACGAGATCGGACGGCTGCGCCAGGCGCTGCTTCATGGTGGCGATCAGGGTCTGTCCGCCGGCCAGCGGCTTGCTCTCCCCCAGTTTGCCCAGCAGTGCGGCGGCGTCGGCCAACGTGCCTGGGCGATGATATTCAAATCCGTACATGTCTCTTCTCCTCTCAGGCGCGGGCGTTCTGGATGGTCTGCCAGACGCGGTAGGGTGTCGCAGGCATCTGCACGTCGCGTACGCCAAATTCCTTCAGGGCATCCACGATGGCGCTGATCACGGCCGGTGGCGAACCGATCGCGCCGGCTTCGCCACAGCCTTTCACGCCGAGCGGATTGTGCGTACATGGCGTGACCTGGGTATCGACCTTGAAGCTCGGCACGTCGTCGGCACGCGGCATCGCGTAGTCGGCATAACTGCCCGACAGCAACTGGCCGCTTTCGGTGTCGTACACCGCCGCTTCCAGCAGCGCCTGGCCGATGCCCTGGGCGAGCCCGCCATGCACCTGGCCTTCGACGATCATCGGATTGACGATGTTGCCGAAGTCATCCGAGGCGACGTAGTTCACCACCTTGGTGACACCGGTTTCCGGATCGACCTCGACCTCGCAAATGTGGCTGCCGGCCGGATAGGTGAAGTTGGTCGGATCGTAGAACGCGGTCTCGTTGAGGCCCGGCTCCAGCTTGTCGAGCGGGTAGTTGTGCGGCACGTAGGCGGCGAAGGCAACCTGGCCGAACGCCACCTGCTTGTCGGTGCCGGCCACCTTGAAGTTGCCGTTCTCGAACACGATGTCGCTGTCCGAAGCCTCCAGCAGGTGGGCGGCGATCTTCTTGCCCTTGGCCACCACCTTGTCGATAGCCTTCATGATCGCCGTGCCACCGACCGACAACGAACGCGAACCGTAGGTACCCATGCCGAAGGGAATCCGGCCGGTGTCGCCATGCACGACGTCCACGTTCTCGAAGGGAATGCCGAGACGCTCCGATACCACCTGGGCGAAGGTCGTTTCATGTCCCTGCCCATGGCTGTGCGAACCGGTAAAGATCGTCACCGATCCCGTCGGATGGACGCGAACCTCGCCCGCCTCGAACAGGCCGGCGCGCGCACCGAGCGCGCCGGCGATGTTCGACGGCGCCAGGCCGCAGGCCTCGATGTAGCACGAGTAGCCAATGCCGCGCAGCTTGCCGCGTTTCTTCGCCTCGTCACGCCGTGCCGGAAAGCCGGCAACGTCGGCAATCCGGATGGCAGCGGCCAGCGTCGCCTCGTAGTTGCCTGTGTCATAGGTGAGGCCGACCGGCGTGGCGTAGGGGAAGCTGGTGATGAAATTGCGACGGCGGATCTCGGCCTGGTCGAGGCCCATTTCCACGGCCGCCTTCGATACCAGGCGCTCGACTACGTAGGTCGCCTCCGGCCGTCCGGCGCCGCGGTAGGCATCGACCGGTACGGTGTTGGTGAATACTCCCGTCACTTCGGCATAGATCGCCGGCGTGGTGTATTGCCCGGCCAGCAGCGTGGCATACAGGATGGTCGGCACCGAGGAAGCAAAGGTGGAAAGATAGGCGCCCAGATTGGCCTTGGTATGCACACGCATGGCGAGGAACTTTCCGTCCTTGTCCATCGCCAGCTCGGCCTTGGTCGCGTGGTCGCGGCCGTGGGCATCCGACATGAAGGACTCGGAACGCTCGCAGGTCCACTTGATCGGCCGATTGACGCGCTTGGCCGCCCAGGTGATCACGGTCTCTTCGGCGTAAAGGAAGATCTTGGAACCGAAGCCACCACCGACGTCCGGCGCAATCACGCGCACCTTGTGCTCGGGCAGACCGAGGACAAAGGCCGTCATCAGCAGCCGCTCGACGTGCGGGTTCTGGTTCGATACATGCAGCGTGTAGGCATCCTCGCTGCGCGAATACTGCGCCACCGCCGCGCGCGGCTCGATCGCATTGGGGATCAGCCGGTTGTTGCGGAATTCCAGCGTCGTCACATGCGCCGCGCCGGCGAAGGCCTTGTCCGTCGCCGCCTTGTCGCCATGGCCCCAGACGTAGCAGGTATTGTTCGGTGCCATCTCATGCACCTGAGGCTTGCCCGGCTCGGTGGCGGTCGCCACGTCGACCACGGCATCGAGCACGTCGTAATCGACCTCGATCAACTCCGCGGCGTCCCTCGCCTGCAAAAAGCTCTCGGCGATCACCACGGCGACCTGGTCGCCGACGTGATGCACCTTGCCCTGGGCCAGCGGCGGATGCGGCGGCTCCTTCATCGGCTGCCCGCTCATGTCGGTGATCAGCCAGCCGCAGGGCAAGCCGCCGACCTTGGCCGCTGCGAGATCGGCGCCGGTAAAGATGGCGACCACGCCGGGCGCCGCTGCCGCCGCTGCGGTGTCGATGCCCTTGATCGCCGCATGCGCATGCGGCGACCGCAGGAAATAGGCGTAGGTCTGGCCCTGGAAGTTGATGTCGTCGGTATAGTTGCCGGCGCCGGTGAGGAAGCGCTCGTCTTCCTTGCGCCGTGGCGACGCGCCGATGCCATTCGGGATGTTTGCGCCCATGGTCAGCTCCCCGCGGCGCAGGTCTGCACCGCCTTGACGATGTTGTGATAGCCGGTGCAGCGGCACATGTTGCCGTCGAGTCCGCCGCGGATCTGCTCCTCTGTCGGCTTCGGATTGTCCTTGAGCAGGGCCGTCGCGCTCATCACCATGCCGGGGGTGCAGAAGCCGCATTGCAGGCCATGGCACTCCTTGAATGCCGCCTGCATCGGATGCATGTCGCCGTTGGCGGCGGCCAGTCCCTCGATCGTCACCACCTCGGCGCCTTGCGCCTGAATCGCCAGCAGGTTGCAGGATTTCACGGCACGGCCGTCGAGATGCACGGTGCATGCGCCGCATTGCCCGGTGTCGCAGCCGACGTGGGTGCCGGTCAGGTGCAGGTTTTCGCGGAGGAACTGGGCGAGCAAGGTGCGCGGATCGATATCCGCGTTGACTTGCTTGCCGTTAACTTTGAGGGACAGCTTGACGGTCATTGTTTTCTCCTGGCCTTTGCTGCCACCAACGGAACTGGCGGCTGGATTCTTATTGAGATACGGATTGCCATTTCATCGCTACCGGAATCGGACACGAACCGCCGTTTCGCAGTTGGAGTCCTCGCAGGCAGCGCAAAAGGGAATCGCATCTTTTCATTGGCCCATAAGCCCACCAATATGCAGCCACGTGCATAGAAACGCGCAGTGCAGCAAAGCGGAACGTTACCTAACCCGAACTCGGCGCCAACATGGGAAAGCGGGCCCTCTCGCGGCGCAACAAGATCGTCGCGATACCGCCCTACACTTCAGTCGGCCAGCGCAACGACTATTGGGGTCCGCGGCCATTGCGGCGCTATCGAAAGAGAATGATCGAGGCGGCGGCCGTACACCGAATTTCTGCTTTCCATGATGGAGTCACGCTTGCGAGGTGCTGCAATGTGCCCGGAAATGGCCGGTCAAGGTATTCAGTCAATCGGCAGCAATGCAGCGGAAGCGGAAAGTCATAACAAATGGCTGACAGATATCGTTCGTGCAGCGAGACCCGATGAAATCGATATTCTGAAAGGCCGCTCTTTTACTCATGGCCGCCGTTCCATCACAACACATCGCCCGCCTCCTGGAACGCGAGCCTGTGGCACGATGCAGCACGCTCCCGGGCAGAGATTTCAGGCATTCGCTCGGCAATTCGAAGATTGACCATTATTCAATGGCCCCGGATAGTCTTGGAGCCCCGGATACTCTCGAAAAATGGCATTGAAATTTCTATCCTTGGCACTCGGTGTCAGTGGTACCCTCCGAAGGCCCGTTGAATTTCCCATCCGTTATTTGTTGGAGTGGTCAACTGATGCAGAAGACGCGACTGTTAACGGGGTTACTCAGTGCAATTCTTGCGTTTGCCGTCCAAGCGCAAGCGCCGGCATCGAAGCCGCTGCCGCCCGCACTGCTCGAGGCGATCCGCTTCACGATCGCCGAGATCCGCATCGAGGGCAATACCCTGATGCCAGTCGAGAGCTTGCTGGAATCGGTCAAGCCCTTCCTCGGATCCAGCAGCCGACTCGATGACCTGAACGGTGCCCGGCGCGCGATCGTGCAGGCCTACCAGGACCAGGGTTACGAACTGCTCAGCGTCGATTACGACGGGCCCCGCAGCAAGGCAGGCATCCACTACTTCGTCGTGCACGAGGTGCGCCTCGGCAAGGTTCGCGTCACCGGCAACCGGGCGATCGCCGAGGCCGAGGTGCGGCGCCAGTTCCCTGGCCTCAGGGAGGGCGACACGCCTCGCCTGTACCAGGTCGCGCGCGAGTTGTTCCTGTTCAACGACAATCCTGGGCGCAACGCAAACCTCGAATACTCCGCCGGCGGCCCCGGGATTACCGACGTTGAGATCAAGGTTACCGAGCAGCCGCAGCTGCGCACCGCGGCCACCTACAACAACACCGGATCTTTGGCCACCGGGGTTTCGCGCCTCGGCCTGTATGCCGCGCATGCCAACTTTCTCGGGCGCAGTCATCAGGTGACGGGGACCCTGACCACCTCGGACCGTCCTGATCGCGTGATGCAGGCCGGTTTCGGTTACGTGGTTCCAATCGCAGAGTTGGGTGACAGCATCGTGTTCAGCGCCAGCTACTCCGACGTCGACTCGGGGCGCGTGGCGGACCTGTTTAACATCTCGGGCAAGGGCGCGACTGTGGGCTTGCACTACCAGAGAAGCCTCGCGCGCACCCTCACCTCGCGCCATATGCTCGACATCGGCTACGACGAACGGCGTTTTCGCGACGTCGTGGATTTTTTCGGCACCAACCTCGGCGTGAGCGTCACCGACAAGCTCGTGAGCCTGGGCTACAGGTACAACAACGCGTTCAAAGGCGGCGCGGTGGCGTTCGGGGCAACCGTCCAGCAGAACATTCCGGGCGGCAAACACAATGACGACGCGACCTACGCCGCTGCGCGCGCCGGCGCGGACGCGCGCTGGCAATCGTGGCAGTTCGACGCGACCTGGCAGCGCGAGTTCGGCGCGGGCTGGATGACCGAGGTGCGGTTGGCCGGACAGTATGCGAACGAGCCGCTGATCGCGGCCGAGCAGTTCGGCCTGGGTGGCGCGCAGGCCGTCCGCGGCTTCGGCGAGCGGGATGGCGCGGGCGACCGCGGCGCGCGCGCGAATCTGGAGGTGCATGGACCACGCTTCGGCGACAGCCAGCGACTGCTCGGGTTCTTCGATTTCGGCCGCTCGCAGCGGCTCAACGCGCAACCCGGCGAGCGCGCGGGTGAAGGTGTATCGAGCATCGGCGTGGGCTGGCGCGGGCAGTTCAGGCATGGGCCGCAGGTGTCGGCGGACTACGCCTACGTGCTGAACGGCACGGCGCGCGACCCGAAGGGCGATCAAATGCTGCACCTTACGGCGATCTGGTGGTTTTGACGAGGAGCTCCAAAATGAATGCAATGACACGGACGTTGATAGGCGCAGCAATCAGCAGTGCATTCGCCGGCGCCTGGGCAAATCCCACCGGGCCAGCAGTAGTGAGCGGGTCCGCGCTGGTCAGCACCCCCTCCCCGAGCGTGATGCAGATCGTCAATACGCCCGGCACCATCATCAACTGGCAGGGTTTCTCGATCGCCAACGGCGAGACCACACGCTTCGTGCAGTTGAATGCGGCCAGCGCGGTGCTCAATCGGGTGGTGAGTGGAAACCCCTCGGCTATCCTCGGCCGCCTGGAGTCCAACGGCCGGGTGTTTCTGGTCAACCCCAACGGCATCGTCTTCGGCGGCGGTTCGGTGGTCGATGTGGCCGGCCTGATTGCCTCGACGCGCGACATCACGGACGCCAATTTCCTCGCCGGCAACTACCTGTTCAATGGGTTTGCCAACGCTGGGATCACCGTGCAAAACGGGGCCCAGATCCTGACTTCCACGTACGGGCCAGGCGGGCAGGTGTGGCTGTTCGCCAAGAACGTGACGCAGGAGGCAGGCTCGACCATCACTACGCCGCAGGGCCAGACGGTGCTGGCGGCCGGAACCGAACTGCAGGTGGCCACCAACGGCCTGGGGCAGATGAGTTTCGCGGTCGTGACCGACGGCACCAACACGGTCGATTCGCTGGGCACGATTGCCGCTGACCGCGGGGCGGTGGGAGTGTTCGCCGACTTCATCAATCATCGCGGCACGGTGAATGCGGGAAGCCAGGGCGGCGTCGCGATGGACGCCACCAAGGAGTTGCGGATACAGGGGGCCAGCCAGATCAATGCGCCGGACGGCAGCGTCACCGTGCGCGGCGGCAGCGTGCTGGAGGTGGAGTACGACTCGATAATCAACGCCGATGGCGCCAACGGAAGGATTTCTTTCGAGTCGAACAATCTGCTGGTCTCGCCCAGCGGCAACACCCATGCGGTGGGTGGGCAGGTGATTTTCAACCAGTACCAGCCTACGCAGTACACCCCTGGCGCCGCGCAGCAACTTTGGGCTACTCCTGCGGGGTATATAGACAGGGATACGCTGGTCTATAGGCGCAGTGACGGCAACAACGTGGTGCGCTTCACTCGTGTGGGTTCCTTGACTGCATCTCCTTTTGTCGAGCCGTTTGAAGTGGTGCTCGACGGCCGAACGGGTGCTGTGATCTCCGGGCCTACCAGTATGGCTGCGTTGAGTGGCGCAGCCGCGCTAGTGACTAATGGCGCGGGTGCTGTGGCATTCAGGAGCGTGTATCTGGCAGCTAGCCCGCCTGTCTTCAACTCTGACCGGTTTGTCATCGGTAATCCAAATACCGGGGTCGGGGTCATGCCTAGTACCTCGATCCCGACTGGCGATGGTGGGTCACTGGCTCACAACGGTTCGACACCTGGACTTAACTTACTTTCCAGCGCGGGAACGCTCGTTCAGGATGTAGGCAGTCAATACTATATCGTACCTATGAGTGACGGTACGTTGATAACGCGCTCGAACAACGGCCTTGGCTATGATGTTTTATCGCTTGCCGGCGCAACGCTCCGATCGGTGATCGAACCGGTTGCATTTGGCGTTCCTGGTGACACCTTTGTCGTGGTCCCCAACCAACTCGGCGGCTTAAGCGTGATTCAGCTCGCTTTCTCATCGCACATCGAATACGACCTCACTAAAACCGTTGCCGCCTATACCCCCACCAACCAATCCATTGGTGTTGTGGGCAGTGCGGCGGCGTTTGCCACCGCCCCGGGCGTGGCGACGGGCCCCGGCGCAGTCGCCAGCCCCACGCCCACTGTCGTCCGCGGCAGGCCCGGCGGCGGATCGATCTTCGACGGGATTGCAGGCTGCGATTTCAGCTGCGGGGAGCGGGCCAGAGAGGCGTCCGCGGCCGTGGACGCATTGCGCATCGCGCAAGCCAACGCCGCGATGCAGGCGCGTGCAGCGGAAACCGAGATCCAAGCTGCGTTAAGGGCACGTGAAGACCTCGCGGCGGCGCAGGAGCAGCTTGCGGAAGCCGAGCGAACCATGCGCGAGGACATCGAGGCTTCGCGCGAGCAACTCGGGAGCGCAGTGGTCGATGCGCAACTCGCCGCAATGAGGCTGGCGAACCCGGCCACGCCGGGCAGCCGCATCAACGACCAGGACGCGGCAACGGCTGTGCGGGCATTGGCACGGGTCGGTCTGTCGTCAGATGAGATGCGGTTTTTGGAACTGCAGCAGGCCGCTGGCCGACAGATGGGCGGCCGTGCCGCGAACGCCGCCGCGCTCTTCATGCAGGACAACAACGAGCTACGGCAACTGGTGGAGGGCGTGGGCAACCTGGGCGCCATGAGTCCTGAAGGCAAGTACCGGGTGTTCCTGAACTGGATGGACCAACTCGAAAGCAGCCAGCGGCAAGGCAACGGCAATCCGGGCGAAATTTCGGTCCTGAGTGTTGCCCAGAACCTAACGACGCGCGACCAGATCAACATATTCGTGGATACCGTAGTCAACAGCTTTCGCGGGCTGATTCCCTAGCCAAAGCTGTCGCAGGGGCGCAGGGCGGGCGCCAGGGTCGAATTGGTTTGTTCAGATCGGTAGCTGGGTCTTGGTGACCTCGGGCAGACGGAACAGCGCTGGAGTCTCTTGATCAATTGATTGCTTATAGTCTTTGAGCCGGACGGCGGCAATGGAACACGAAGCGGCCGGATGACTACTATATGTCATGAGACCGTTGATGGCACGGAAGAGCCAGTGATCTGAGAATGTCGACCGGCAGCAATCAGTCTGAAGCCGCCCCAGTCCCCGATGACCAACGGACCGCTGTTGGCCGATCCCTGGCTCTACCGAAGCACCAAGTTCCCTACCAGTCCGCCGGCGCCACCAACCTTCGCTTGCCGTCGCGGCTGCGCGCGAGGCCGGGTTCGTCGAGGGCGACGCGATCCCATAGCTGGCAGGTCACGTCCTTGTGCTTTTGGTCGAGGCCTTCGCAGTAGTTCTTGTATTCGCACTGTCGTACTTCGGCGCCACGGCCCTCGCGCAGCTTTTTCCACCAGCCGGGATCGGCGAGACTTTGCCGTGCGCTGCCGATGATGTCGGCCACGCCTTCGGCCAGGGCCGCTTCCGCTTGATCGAAGTTGTGGATGCCGCCGGCGGCGACCACCGGCGTCGCCAAGCCTTCCTCCCGCAGCGCGCGGCGCAAGGCAGCCGTGGCGGCAAGGTTGCGGCCGAATGGACCCTTGTCGTCGGAGAGGTAGCTGGGCATGCATTCGTAGCCGGAAACGCCGGTATAGGGATAGACCGCCTCGCCGACCTTGGGTTGCTTCGCGTCGTCGAACTTGCCGCCGCGCGAGAAGGAGAGGAAATCCATCCCGGCGCGGGCGAATCCCAGCGCGAAGAAGACGGCATCGTCGAGCCCGCTGCCGCCCTCGATGCATTCCTCGGCCAGCATGCGGCAGCCCACCGGATAATCGGCGCCGACGGCGTCCCTGACGGCGCGGAACACTTCCAGCGGCAGCCGCAAGCGTTCGAACCGGCCGCCGCCATAGCCGTCGTCGCGCGTGTTGGTGGGGGAGAGGAAGGAGGCCATGGTGTAGGCATGCGCATAGTGCAGTTCTACGCCATCAAAGCCGGCGTCGCGCGAACGCCGCGCCGCATTCGCGAAGAGTTCCGGCAGCACCCCGGGCAGCTTGCGAATGTGCGGCAGTTCGGTATCCGTCACGCGTTCGCGCGCGCCCTTCTGCAGGGCCTCCCACTGGCGCGGACTCAGCAACTGCTCCAGGCTCGCGTCATCCAGCGTCAGCAGGTGCAGGCGCACCGCCTCGTCGCTGGCGCCCTCCATGCCCAGTGCAGCGCGATGCGCCTCGCTGATGATCAGGAAGCGCTCCAGGTACTTTTCCCGTTCCGGCCGGCGCTTGACGCCGAGGAAGTCGATCAGCTGGATGTAGGCGCGCGTCTTGCCCTCGCTATGGCGGTGGATGGCATCAACCACCCGCCGCAGGCCGTCGACGTAGCGGTCGTGGCCGACGCGCAGCAGCGGGCCGCTCGGCACGTCGCGAATGCCCGTGGCCTCGATCACGATGCACCCGGGCTGCCCTTCGGCCAGGCGCGCATACCAATCGACCACGGCCTGCGTCACGTTGCCATCCGGGTCGGCGCGCCAGGGCACCATGGCCGGCACCCAGGTCCTTGAAGTCAACTGCACCGGCCCGTGGTTCAGCGGGCTGAACAGGCGCGAACCGGCGGCCTCTTCACGCGTCGGAATGCGGCCCGGCGCGGCCTTGAAGGCAATTCGCTGCGGCGGCTGCCACATGGTTCAGCGAACGATGAAAGTTATGTCTTCGGCAAAGCCGAAGACGGTATCCCTTGCGGACGGCGCTGGCCACACGGCGATTCGAGTCAGCCGGCGCCGGGCGGCGAATGCGTGGCCGCAAACTCGGCTGCCGCCTTCTGGAATTCGGCGATGGCTTCGTCCGTGACTTCTTCGCCGCACTCGTAGCAATAGGCCTTGCCCTTGAGGCGATCGACCCAGCGGCAACCGCAGTGGTCGCAGGCCAGTTCCGGCGCGCCGTGGGGGTTGATGAAGATCACCGGCAGGCTCCGATGAACGCCAGGCCGAGCGATTCGAGAAAATCCTCGTAGCCGGCGTCCTGCAACTGGGTCTTGTTCTTGAACAGGAAGAACATGATGTTGCCGCGCCGGATCAGTTGCTTGATGGTTTTCAGCATGTCGCCGCCCAACGCGGCAAGCATGGTCTCCATGGCCTCGCGATCCGCCACCAGCAGGACGTCGACGCGGCTAGTGGCAAGCCCGGCAAAGCGCTCGATGCGCGCCGACATGCCGCCATTCTCGATCTCCCATGCCATCATCGGCACCTCGGTCACCACCTGCACGCCTTCGCGATGTTTGCCGGGCAGGATGCCTGAGGCCTCGCGCGAAACGAAGCCGAGCCGCGAACCGGAGTCCATCTCGACAAACAGCTCACGCTGACGGTCGAGCATGGACTGCCACCGGCTCATGTCGCCGAACATTTGTTCGGTCTCTTCAAGTGCTGTCGTCATCAATGCTTGGGCGTTGCCAGTTCCAGGGTTTCAATGAATTCCAATACGCCGGACTCGTCCAGTTCGTCGCGCAGGCGCAGGACGAAGGCCTTGATGTCGAGCAGGCGCGCCAGGTGGGCCATGCACGCCGTGCCGTCAGCGCCGACTCTTGCGATGGCGATGTCGTTCATCACCAGCAGCAGGCCCCAGTCGGCCGGAAACCCGCCGTCGAAGCCGACCGGCCCCGTCGTGCGCGCGCGACTGCCCGGCCACCAGAGCCAGGCCTGCCCGCGCTTCGCGGCATAGTCCTCAGCCCCGATGAAGGCCACGGCGAGCGGCGGTCCATCTGCCTCCTCGACCTCGGGCATGCGTTGCAGGATGCGTAGCCAGCGCTCATCATCCATTCGCTATCAGTCGGGGATGACGGCGGTAGCCTCGATCTCGACCTTGGCCCCCTCTTCGACGAAACCGGCGACCTGGATTGCCGTCATCGCGGCGCCGTAGTGGCCGATCAGGCGACGGAACACCGCGCCGAGTTCCTTCTGCTTGGCCCAGTATTCCTCCTTGCTGCCGAGGTACCAGGTCATGCGCACGATGTGCTCGGGCTTGGCGCCGGCCTCGGCCAGGATGGCGACGATGTTCTTCAGCGCCTGCTCGGCCTGGCTCACCAAATCCGGCCCGGGGAACTCGCACTTCTCGTCCCAACCGACCTGGCCGGCGACGAACACCATCTGCCCGCGCGCCATGACGCCGTGGCTGTAACCCTTGGCCAGCGGCCAGCCTGGCGGTAGCAATGTCTTCATTTGCTTCTCCTTATCTTGGCGCCCGCAGGCGGAAGCGCTGCAGTTTGCCGGTTTCGGTGCGCGGCAGGCCGGCGACGAACTCGACCTGACGCGGATACTTGTAGGGGGCGATGCTCTGCTTGACGTAGTCCTGCAGTTCCTTTGCCGTCTCCGCCGTGGCATCGGTGCCGGGGCGCAGCACGACGAAGGCCTTCACCACCTGGCCGCGCTCGTCGTCCGGCACGCCGATGACGCCGCATTCGGCGACCTTGGGATGGCGCAGCAGCGCGTCTTCGACTTCGGGTCCGGCGATGTTGTAGCCGGCCGAGATGATCATGTCGTCGGTGCGCGAGTGGTAGTGGAAATACCCCTCGGCATCCAGTGCGTAGGCGTCGCCCGTGTAGTTCCAGCCGTTCCTGACATAGCTGGCCTGGCGTTCGTCGGCGAGGTAGCGGCAGCCGGTCGGGCCCTTGACCGCCAGTTTGCCGATCTCGCCCGTCTTCGCCGGTTTGCCCTCGTCGTCCATGATGCAGGCGACGTAACCGGGCACCACCTTGCCGGTGGCGCCGGGCAGTGCTTCCTTCTCGTCAGCCGAGATGAAGATGTGCATCAGCTCGGTGGCACCGATGCCGTCGATCATCTCGATGCCGGTGGCTTCCTTCCACAGGGCACGCGTCGCCGCCGGCAGTGCCTCGCCGGCGGACACGCATTTCCTCAGCGTGCTGCCGCGCAAAGGGCCGGCAATGGCGGCAATCGCGCGGTAGGAAGTCGGTGCCGTGAACAGGATCGTCGCCTTGTATTTCAGCACCGCGTCGACCAGGTCCTGCGGAGCGCCCTGCTCCAGCAGCACCGTCGAGGCGCCGATCGCGAGCGGGAACAGCAGCAGGCCGCCGAGGCCGAAGGTGAAGGCCAGCGGCGGCGTGCCCATGAAGATGTCGTCGGGCGTCGGCCGCAGCACGTAGGGTGGCCAGCAGACGCAGGAAGCCATGACGTCGCGGTGGAAGTGCATGGTGGCCTTGGGCTGGCCGGTGGTACCGGAAGTGAAGGCGAGGATGCAGGTGTCGTCACGCGCGGTATCGACGTTGCTGAACTCGGCGGACTGCTTCGCCATCGCGGCTTCGAGGCCATCGGCGGAAGCATCGTTGAACCAGCGGATGTGTTTCAGCTCCGGCGATTCGGCGGCCGCCAGCTTGAGTTCCTCCGCCAGGCGCAGGTCGCACAAGGCATGCGTGACCTTGGCCTTGGTGATCACATGCTTGAGTTCCTTTGCGCGCAAGAGCGGCATGGTCGCCGTGGCGACAGCGCCGACTTTCATCACCGCGAACCAGCAGGCGGCCATCATCGGGTTGTTCGGCGCGCGCAGCAGCACGCGGTTGCCGGGCACCACGCCGAGGTCCTTCACCAGCACGTTGGCGATGCGGTTGGCCTTCTCCTGCAGGTCGGCATAGGTCCAGCGCAGGTTGGGCGCCTGGATGCAGACCCGCCCTCCCCGGCCTTCGGCCACGTGCCGGTCGAGCAGTTCCGTCGCGCAGTTCATGCGCTCGGGGAACTTCAGTTCCGGCAGGTCGAACAGGAACTCCGGCTGCGCCTCGAGTGGCGGCAGGTTGTCGCGGGTGAAAGTATCGACATGCGCCGAGTAAGCCATGGCCGCCTCCCGTCAAATGCGAACGCCGAGCTTGTAGCCCTCCTGTATCGCGGCGTCGAGGCCGCGCGGCACCGTGGCGTCGCCGCCGCCGTGCAATTCGTCGATCATCCACTGGAATTCGTAGAACAGATCGTGGTTGGCCTTGCGCGGGCTGGAGACGATGACGTTGTCGCAGGGAACGAAAACCTCCTCGCCCTTGGCGGTCTTCACCGTCGCCCCTTCGGCCGTGACCTTGACCAGTTGCGCCGAGCAAATCGTGTTGATGCCGAGCTCGTCGACCCAGGCGGTATGGCGCCACTTGAAGGTCGGCATGATGTCGCCACCGATGCGCTTCTCCTTCTCGACCACCGTGACTTCGTGGCCGGCCTTTTGCAGGAATTCGGAAATCGTCAGGCCGATCGCGCCACCGCCGAGCATGACCACTCGCTTGCCCACCTTCTTCCTGCCGTGGGCGACTTCCAGCGCATCGATCAGCAGTTCGGCTCCCGGCATGTACTTGAAGGATTCCAGATCTGTGCGGGCGCCTGCGGCGACGATGCAGGCGTCGTACTCGTGCAGCACGCTGCGCATGAACTTGGCATTGGCTTCGGTATTGAGTCGCACTTCGACGCCGAGCTTCTTCGCCATCACGCCGTAGTAGTCGATCACGCTTTGCAGGTCCGCCGGGCGTGCCAGGTCGTTGGCGGCATAGGCGGCGAGGTTGCCGCCGATCTTGTCGTTCTTGTCGAACACGGTCACGCTGTGGCCGCGGCGGCGCGCGGTGATCGCGGCTTCCATGCCGGCGGGGCCGGCACCGATGACCATCACGCGCTTCTTCTCGGTGGCCTCGGTGACGTGGTACTCGGGCTCGACTTCGTGGCCCAGCATCGGGTTCATGGTGCAGGTGTAGGGCAGGTCGCGGAACAGGCGCGACAGGCAGTTGAGCGAACCGATGCAGGGACGCACTTCCTCCATGCGATCCTCAGCGGCCTTGTGGATCATCTCCGGGTCGGCCAACAGCGGACGGCAGACTTCCCAGTAGTCGAATATGTTGTCGCGCACGCACTGGTCGGCCATCGCCGGGTCTGGCAGTCGGTTGCCGAAGGCGACCAGCACGTTGGGGAACATCTTCTTGGCCTTTTCGGAGAGGAAGTTCCAGTAGCCGGGCTCGACGTCGCGGCCGAAGGAGGACTCGGGTGCTTCCTGCCAGCCGACGGTAACCGAGATCATGTCCACGCCGCAATCGACGGCCTGCTGCATGAGTTCGAAGGATTCGTCCTGGGTGTTGCCGCCCCACTTGTCCATCAGTTCGGCGCCGTTGAGGCGCACGGAGAGCGGATTGTCCGGCGTGGCCTGCTTGATGGCGTCGATCAGTTCGCGCATGAAGCGGCCGCGGTTCTGCACCGAACCACCGTATTCGTCGGTACGCTGGTTGGTGAAGCGCGAATTGAAGTTGGCCAAGAGATACCCCATGAAGCTGGTGATCTCGGTGGCGTCAAAGCCGGCGCGGATGGCGCGCTGCGCGGCATCGGCATGCTGCTTGACCGTGACCGCGATCTGCTCCTTGGTCATCTCCCGCGGCGGGCGGAAATGCGGCAGGGTCTGCGGCACCACGGAGGGCTGGATGCAGTAGCCGAGGTCGATGCCGCCATAGCGGCCGGCGTGCAGGATCTGCTGCATGGCCATGGCGCCGGCATCGTGGATGTAGCGCGCGATCATCTCGAATTGCGGCAGGAACTTGTCGTCGTGGATCGCGACCTGGCGGAAGTAGGCCTTGCCCTCGCCCCACGGGTCCGGATAGGCGCCCTGGTTGGTGATCAGGCCGCAACCGGTGCCGGCGATGACGCGCACCCGCGCCAGTTCGCGCGGGGTGATGGTGCCGTCGCGGCCGTTGTAATTGGAGACGCAGCAGGCGCCGTACTTGATGCGGTTCTTGACCTCGAACTTGCCGACTTTACCCGGCTTGAACAAATCCTTGAGCTTGGCTTCCCCCGGTCGCTTCACGACGATTTGAGTCACGGCAATTCCTCCTTGTGGCCCGGCCTTTGGCAGGCGTTGAACTTCTTATTGGATACTGTATACATTACGTGCAAACCATTGGAGCGTCAATACGAATCGCCGAAGATTTCGGGGTGGCTGTGCTCCCATGCCGCCGCCAGTTTCGGATCGCGGCGCGTCACCTCGGAATGATCCACCCGACCGGTACGCGTCATGTAGCTGTAGGCGAAATCCACCGGCGACAGGCATATCAATTGGTCCATGCGCTCGTACCAGCGGATGCTGGCGGTGGCGGCATCGAGGATCTTCTTCATCGGCGGCAGGCGGCGCTCCTGGTAAAGCGCCATTCCTTCCGCCAGGCTGCCGGAATCGCGCAGGGCTTTCCACAGGGCGATGGCGTCTTCCATGGCCAGTCGCGTGCCGGACCCGATCGAAAAATGCGCCGTCCGGAGGGCATCGCCCATCAGCACCACATTGCCGAAACTCCATTGCCGGTTGGTGACCGCAGGAAACTGGCGCCAGTAGGACTTGTTGGAGAGTATCGGGGCACCACCGAGGTCGTTGGCGAAAACCTGTTCGCAATGGCGGATTGTTTCATCCTCATTCATGCCGGCGAAGCCGGCACGCTGCCAGGTGGCGTCTGTGACCTCGACCAGGAAGGTGCTCATGGTCGGGCTGTAGCGGTAATGGTGGGCGCAGAACACGCCGTGCTCGGTCTCGCGGAAGGTCAGCGACAGGCTGTCGAACACCTTGCTGGTGCCGTACCAGATGAAGCGGTTGGGCCGCATGTCGGTTTCGGTACCGAACCTGTCCTCGTTCTCGTTGCGCACCCAGGAGAAGGCGCCGTTGGCCCCGACGATCAGGTCGGCGCCGGCCAGCGCGGGATGATCCAGAGTCGTCACCTCGCTGTCGAATTCGATCTTCACGCCCAGCGACTCGGCATGGGCGTACAGGCGGCTCAGCAGTTCCAGCCTTCCGATCGAGGCAAAACCGTTGCCGGTGATCGGCACGGGCGTGTCGTTATGGACGATGGTGAGGTTGGGCCAGGTTTCCATCAGCGGCGTGAGCAGCTGGTACATGGCTTCGTCGTCGGCGCGCAGGAATTCCAGGGCGCGATCCGAAAACACCACGCCGAAGCCCCAGGTCGCATCGCGCGGGCCGCGCTCGAAGACCACGACGTCGTGTGCGGGGTTCTCGCGCTTCATCAGCGCCGCGAAGTAAAGCCCGGCGGGACCGCCGCCGATGATGCGTATCTTCATGCTGGGGTACCCGGTTTTTCGTCTTCCATCTTGGCCGCGATCATTTCACGCAATTGCCGCTTGAGGACCTTCCCTACCGGGCTGAGCGGAAACTGGCTGACCACCTCCAGCCGCTCGGGCAGCTTGAAACTGGCGATCTTCTGCGCACGCAGGAAGGCGATCAGTTCTTCGAATGCCAGGGTCTGGCCGTCCTTGGCAATCACGAAGGCGCAGGCCTTTTCGCCGAATACCGGATCGGGCATCGCCACCAGCGTGACGGCCTTGACCTTGGGATGGCCGAAGATCAGGTTCTCGACTTCCTCGCAACTGATCTTCTCGCCACCGCGATTGATCAGGTCCTTGCGCCGTCCTTCGGTAAACACATGGCGGCCCTGCTTCCTGACGATGTCGCCCATGCGGTAGAAACCGTCGGGCGTGAAGGCCTCGGCCTGCTTTTCCGGCGCGTTGTAGTAACCGTGGATCGTGTAGGGGCCGCGCGTCACCAGCTCGCCGGGCTCGCCGTCCGCCACCTCGTTGCCGTCGTCGTCGAGCACCTTGATCTCGTCGTCTTCGCACACCGGCACGCCGGAACTGTTGAGCAGCATCTCGTCCGGGGCATCCAGCGGCACCATGTTGATCAGGCCCTCCGCCGTGCCGTAGATTTCCTGGGCGATGCAGCCGAAGCGCTCGCGCATCCGCCCGCGCAGTTCCGGCGCGAGACGCGCGCCGCCGTTCTGGATCACCTTCAGCGAGGCCAGATCGTATTCATCCGGCACCGGCGAGTTCAGCCAGTTGGAGATCAGGGGCACCACGGCGGCGATCACGCTGACCTTTTCGCGCTGCACCAGCGAGAACACATCCGCCGCATCGCCCGAGGGCGCCAGCACCACCGTACCACCATAGTAAAAGCAGCCGAGCATGCCGGGCGAGGCCAGGTTGTAATTGTGCCCAAGCGGCAGGACGGCCATGAACACAGTGGCCTCGTTGAAGCCGCCGGCGCGGCCGCAAAGTCGCGCGTTGAGCACGTAATCCTCGTGGGTGCGCGGGATCAGCTTCGACAACGAGGTGGTGCCGCCAGAAAGCAGCATGGTGGTGACTTCCGCCGGATCGGGATCGTGGCCGGCAAGCCGCGCCGCGATCGCATCATCCGACAAGGGCACGGCAAGCAAGGCACGCAAATCGATCTGCCCCGGCCCGGGTTCGCCGGCGACGAAGACATGGCGCAAAGCAGGAGCGTCGGGGCCGACTTCGCGGGCCATCTCGCGGTAATCGAAGTTGCCGATGCGATCGGGGATCACGTAGGCCGTGGCGCCCGAGGCGTTGAGGAAGTGGCGCACTTCGCTGTGGCGATGGGCGCGCAGCGCCATCACCGGAATCGCGCCGATGCGCGTCAGGGCGAAATAGGCGAAGACGAATTCAGGGCCGTTGGCCAATTGCAGCACCACGCGATCCTGCGCCTTGATGCCGGCCTCGAGGAAACCGCAGGCCAGCCGCCGCGAACCGGCAACCAGGTCGGCGTAAGTCAAGCGCAGGTCGCCGCTGACCAGCGCTGCCTTGCCCGGATGGCGCGCGGCTGTGCGCTCCAGGAGTTGCGGAATCGTGATGCCTTCCCACCAGCCACGCTGGCGGTAACGCGCCGCCACGTCGGCGGGCCAGGGCACGCAGCCTTCGAGCATGCTTCTCCTCCTATTGTCGCCGGTTGATCCGGTCTGTCGTGGTCCGGGAGTGGCCACGACTTGCACTCTAGAGCAAAATCTTATCTACTTGTAGCGAATACCATCAATACATTCCATTCACGCCATGAATATTGCCGAATTCGACCTCAACCTGCTGGTGGTCTTCGATGCGGTGCTCGCGGAAGCGTCGATCAGCCGCGCCGCCGACCGGCTGGACCTGTCGCAACCGGCGGTCAGCAACGCGCTGGCCCGCATGCGCAAGGCCACCGGCGACCGCCTCTTCGTGCGCCTGGGCAACGCCATGGTGCCTACCCCCTACGCCCAGGGCATCGCCGATCCGATCCGCCAGGCGTTGGCCGGCATCCGCGTCTCGCTGGGGGTCAGCCAGGAATTCGATCCTGCCACCTCGCAGCGCGCCTTCTCGATCTTCCTCACCGACCTCGGCGAAGCCTACTTCCTGCCACGCTTGCTGGAACGCCTGAACCGGGTCGCACCCGGCGTGCACCTGCGCACCCTGCCGATGCCGACCGAATCGGCCGAGGATGCCCTGCGCAAGGGCGAAGTCGATCTCGCGATCGGCAACCTGCCCGACCTCGGTGCCGGCTTCTACGTGCAAAGGCTGTTCCGCGACCGTTACGTCTGCGTGGTACGCCGCAACCATCCGGCGATAGGCGAGCGCATCACGGCAAAGCAGTTCGCCGCCGCCTCTCATGCCATTGTCACGCCGGGCGGCTGGGGCCATGGCGTCATCGAACGCAAGCTGATCGAACATGGGCTGGAAGCACGGATCACACTACGCATGCAGAACTTCCTGGTACTGGCCAGCATCGTCGCCACCACCGACATGGTCGCCATCGTGCCGCACAGCGTCGGCAGCCAGCTATCGCAACACAACGACGTCAAGCTGCTTCCCCTGCCGATCACGATTCCGCCCTTCGACATCAAGCAATGCTGGCAGGAACGCTTTCACGACGACCGCGGCAACCGCTGGCTGCGGCAGCAGTTCATGGAACTGTTCTCGACCTAGAAAGTTCCGGCAGGGACGCTGCGCGCTGGCGCTGATCAAGGCTCGGCACAGCCCGAAGGGCGATCGAAGCACGTTCCCGCTGCGTTTTGCCGCGCTGCAATTCCTCGCGACGAATGGGTTATCGCCGGACTGACCGGCTCAGTTGCGACCTGACTACGGGCCTCCTTCCACTAACCGCGCCCAGATGCGTGAAGACCCCAATCATGCGTAGGAGGCATGACCGGAGGCAATGTATTCGTTGTTTCGCTCTTGGCGCGACAACGGACCTACCTGCCCGCGGAACCCTCCCATCCATTTACGCTGCCGATGTAAAGCCAGATCGACTCCATTTCATGTTGCTTGACGATTCCCCCCCATGCGGGCATCGCGCGCAAACCTTTGCTCACGGAACTCAGGAAGCGATCCTTGTCTTCGGGCGGAAAGGTCCTGAGGTCGAAGAAGGCGCTGCTGCCGACGACCAGATTGATGCCATGACAGCGTGTGCAGTAAGTGGTGTAGGCGCGACGACCGAGGTCCGCACTGGGGACCACGGTCGTCACGGATGATGAAGTTTCGGGGGGCGGCGCAGGCGCCTGCGCCGTGGCAGTTCCAGACGCGGCCAGAACCAGCGCCACAACGCAGTACCGTATTGCCGCCACTTTCACTTCATGAGCGCGAAAGTCCACAGTGAACTGCCGGCCGGTATGTTCGCCAGTTCCGGGTCGCCTGCCAGTGCGCCGTAGACGGTCGCGGCACCGCTGGTTACCGTGATGTATTGCCGGCCGTTGTGTTCCCAGGCGATGGGCAGGCCGCTTATGCCCGACCCCGTCTGGAAACTCCACAGTTCCTTGCCGCTACCGGCGTCATAGGCCTTGAACTCCCCGGTCTGCTTGCCGACAAACACCAATCCGCTGGCCGTGGAGAGCACACCAGACCAGTTCGGCGCCTTGCTGTCCACCTCCCATACCTTCTTGCCTGTGACAGGATCCCAGGCCACCAGCGACCCGCGCATGCCATCCTCCGGCGCGGGGAAGCCACCGAGTTCAAGACCGAGCCACCAGTTGGGGCCGCCGGGACGAGCTTGCTTGACGTACTTGATCTTCATGCCCAGGTTGACGGTATTGAAGAATGCCAGGCGTCGTCCCGGGTCGTAGCTCATCGGCATCCAATTCTTGCCGCCGAAGGCACTCGGCCAGACGTCGATGAAGTCGGCCTGCTCTTCGGTCTTGCGCACCGCGACGGTCATCGGGGTATCGATCGGGCGGCCCGTAACGAGGTCGATGCCGCTGGCCCAGTTAACTTTCTTCGCGAACTGGTTGGCTTTCAGCAGTTTGCCGGTCGTGCGGTCGAGCACGTAGAAGAACCCGTTCCGATTGGCTTGCATCACCACTTTTGTGGACTTGCCGCCCAGCGGAAGTTCGGCGAGTACCAGTTCGTTCGTGCCGTCGTAGTCGTAGGGGTCGCCGGGCGAGAACTGGTAATGCCATACGATTTCACCGGTGTTGGGGCGAATCGCCAGTACCGAGCCGATATACAGCGCGTCGCCACCACGGGTCGCAGGATTCCACGGACCGCCATTGCCGACACCCCAGAAAACCAGGTCAAGATCCGGGTCGTAGGTGCCCGTCAGCCACGTCGGGCCGCCACCGGTCTTGTACATGTCCGGCTTCCACGTATCGCCCCCTTTTTCACCCGGTGCGGCGGTGGTCCAGCGGTGCCACTTCTTTTCACCCGTCTTCAGGTCCCAGCCATTGAGGAAGCCGCGAGTTCCATATTCGCCACCGGATATGCCGGTGATGAGGATGTCACCGGCGATCAGCGGCGCGTGGGTCATGCTGTAGCCTTCCTTGTAGTCAGCCGCCTTGACCTTCCATATCTGCTTGCCGTCCTTCATGGACAGGGCGACGACGTGCGCATCCAGGGTAGTGCGGTAGAGAACGCCATTCAGGGCTGCCGCGCCCCGACTGTGGATTCCGCAGCACAGGAAGCCATTCACATCCTGAGGCAGGGCAATCGGAGTTTTCCATTTCTGCCGACCCGTAACGAGGTCCACTGCAAGCGTGTGCGAATGGGTCGTGACATACATCGTGCCATCGATGACGAGCGGTTGCATCGACGCGTTTGCGGAATGGTCGAGGCTCAGGTTCCAGACCGGAACCAGGCTCTTGACGTTGGCCGGCGTCACTTGCTTGAGCGTGCTGTGGCGCTGCTGGCCCCAGCCCATGCCGTAGGTGGTGACATCGCCGGGCGTGGCTGCATCGTTGCGCAGGTCAGTGAGCGACTGCGCGAACAAAGGCACCGACGCACCTGCAAGCGCGAGGCAGAGCGGCACAGCAAATAGCGCCTTTCGGGCACTGAATCGTCCGTTATTCATACTTCCTCCGTGGTTTTGTAGTGTGATTTTATTGAACTCGCAAATCCACGCCTGATCACTCGGCGCGACTTGCATTTGGTGCTACGTGATTCCGCTAAAAGGGATACGGCTGGTCAGCAGGCTCGATCGTAATCCATTTGAGCTCTGTAAATTCGTCTATGACGGCACGTCCGTCGAAACGTCCGTAGCCACTGGCTTTCGTTCCACCATAGGGGGCTTGCGCTTCATTCTGAACAGTCGATCCATTGACATGAACGCTGCCAGCCTGCATGCGCATGGCAATGCCGAGCGCCCGAGTCACGTCGCGCCCGAAGACTCCAGATGAAAGCCCGTAAGCGGTGTCGTTGGCAATTCTCACGGCATCGTCCGCATCCTTTGCGCGAACAACGGTCGTAATCGGACCGAATGTCTCTTCATCATAGATTTGCATATCGGGTTTGACGCAATCGACAATGGTTGCCGGCATCACCGATCCGTTCGCGCTGCCCCCGGCGACGACCTTTGCACCCTTTGCGATGGCGTCGTCCAAAAGTCCATTGAGGCGCGCGCCCGAAGACTTGTTGATCATGGGGCCCACGATGCAGGCACTGTTGCTGCGTGGGTCGCCGGCGGACAGTTCCTTCGCCCTGGCCGCAAACTTGCGTACGAACTCATCGGCGACCCTTTCGTCGACGACGATTCTTTCGGTCGACATGCAGATCTGGCCCTGGTACAGGAAAGAGCCGAAAACCGCAGCATTGACGGCGGCATCAATATCAGCGTCGTCAAGAACCACCAGTGGAGACTTGCCGCCCAACTCAAGCAGGCAGCGTTTGAGTTGGCGGGCGGCCTTCTCGGCAATGATTCGGCCGACCCGCGTCGACCCTGTGAAGTTGATGCGCCTCACCGCCGGATGCTCGATCAGGGCATCGACGATGGTCGATGCATCATCGGGCGCGTTGGTGATGACGTTCAGGACTCCGGATGGCAGACCTGCTTCCCGCAGTGCTTCAGCGATCAGGATATGGGTCTTTGGACTCAACTCGGAAGCCCGAAACAGCACGGTATTGCCGCAGGCGATGGGATAGGCAATCGCGCGGGCAGCGAGGATGACGGGACCGTTCCAGGGCACGATGCTGAGGATCACTCCAACCGGCTGCCTGACGGTCATCGACAGGGTATTGGGTTTGTCCGTGGGGATCGTCTCACCCTGGATCTGGGTGGTCATGCCGGCCGCTTCACGAAACAGTCCGGCCGCAAGAAACACATTGAAGCCGGCCCACAGCGCAGATGCTCCGACTTCTTCGGCCATGACCTCGATAAATTGCGGGGTCTTCGCGTCGAGGATGTCAGCCGCCTTGAGCAGAATGCTGCGCCGTTCCGTCGGGCCGGTTTTCGACCAGGATTGAAAGGCCGCCGCGGCGGATTCGACTGCTCGTCTGGCATCCTCCACGGTAGCTGCTGCTGCAGTAGTGACAACTTCATTGGAAATCGAGTTTCGCCGCTCAAACGTATTGCCGTTCGACGCTGCGACATCGTTGTTGTCGATAAACAGTTGCGTCCTCATGCACGATCCTCCTGTGGTATGCCTATGTCAAATGCGATGCTCCATTCCCAACGCGGATATGTCCGCTACGACGTTCCGTAATGACGGGATCGAGGGCAAGCAGCACGATGATTCGACCAGTCTCAGCCACTACCGATACCTGTTCCGAATCACTTCGGGAAATGCATAGGCAATGACTGTGCCAGTGCTACTACCGGAACGTGCTGTCTGGCAAGGGCTTGAAAGCCTGTGATTGTTGCAAGGCACCACGAAAATATGATTGCCGATGTCTCCTCGCAAGATGCGACGACGTCTCAAAATGAGAATCCTTTGCAGGCAAGTTTCCCAATGTACGTGCGACACGCGATTCATTTCATTGACTGGCGCTACCGGTTTTACTTACACTTCAACGGATGATGTTCGATGCACCGCATTTCGAGGCTGACTTGCTTCTTGTCTAGGCTTCGGTGCTTGCGAGGTAAGGGCATAGGGATGCCGCTTGCCGCCCTGTTACCGACAGGCAATGCGCGGCCAGGTCATCAAGCGGTGACACGATGAACACGCGGAGGTTCAGCGGAGCAAAGGTTTAGCTGGGATAGGCATCAGCAGATCAGCATACCCGCATGTTGGAGGAGGAGCGACGCATGACTATGACGGCGATGTTGAACCCGACTGCGGTTGTTCGCGCCAAGAGCGCGTTCCTGACCCAACGGATTGTCGATGAACGGGTGGTACCCGCTGGCGTGTATCGATCGTGGGAGCGTTGCATTTCCTCCGAGCTCCGCCAGGACGATCCAATAGAGTTCCTGGCGGTGGCCAGATCGAACCTGATGCAATTGCGCGACAGCAATTCGCAACTGCTTGATGCGTCAACGCCGCAATTGGAACGACTCGGAAATGCGGTCGGCGGCGCCGGTTATGTCGTGCTGCTGACCGATACCCATGGACACGCCTTGAAAGTCGTCGGCGCATTGGATCGACGGGATGGAATGATGTGGCATGCCCATCGCGAGGGCGTCAATCTTTCGGAACCGGTCATCGGTACGTCGGCGATGGCCTGTGCAATGGCGGAACGGAAGGCGATGAACGTCTTCTGCGATGAGCACTTCTTCGAGATCAACAATGTCTTCCAGTGCTCGGCGGCACCGATCATCGACTCGTTCGGCAGCGTCGTCGGTTCGGTGAACGTAGCCCGAACAAGAAGCTTGCCCAACCCCGGGATGCTGACCTTCGTCAAGCAGTGTGCGCGGGAGATCGAAGAGGAATTGCTGCGTCGAAGGCCATCCTTCTTGTCGATCCGCTTGACGTGGCAACCGTCGAAGAATTATTCCGGCGAGTCTCTTGTCCTGGCTTTCGGTTCAGATGGCGAGATCATTGCCGTAAATGAGATGGCAAGAGTCTTCCTGCGTTGTTCCGCGCCGGTTGGGCTGATTCGGTTCGAAGACCTATTCGACCTCGGTTTCGGTGAATTCGTACGAAGCATCCGTAATGCCGACGGCCCGGTCGTATTGCGCTTTCACGAAGGTACTGTCATGCATGCGACGGCCATTTCGGTCGGTGAAAGGCCCTCTGCAATGCGAGAGCCGCGAATTGGTTCCGGCACAGACATGCCGGGCATCCATGGCATCGATTCGCAGCTTGAGTTCGGCGACCGGAGCATCAATACGCAAATCGCCACGGCAATCAAAACTGTGAAGGCCGGTTTGCCGGCGCTGATCCTCGGCGAGACTGGCACCGGCAAGGAAGTCGTTGCAAATGCGATCCATGGCGCTCTGGTCGGTGGCCGCGGCAAGATGATCGCCGTCAATTGTGCCGCAATTCCCGAAAATCTCATCGAGGCTGAATTGTTTGGTCATGTCGAGGGAGCGTTCACCGGGGCAAGGCGCGGCGGTTCCCCGGGGAAGATCGAGTTGGCGGACGGCGGCACCCTGTTCCTTGATGAAATCGGCGATATGCCGCTGTGCCTGCAAGCCAGACTGCTGCGCGTGCTCGAAACCAAGTCGGTCTGCCGCCTGGGTAGCGGAACGATGCGGCATGTCAGCTTTGTTCTCGTCTGTGCAACGCACCAGAATATTGACCTTGCGGTCAAGGAGGGCCGATTCAGGCGGGATCTTTATTATCGGATCAACGGCGCTGTCATCGAACTGGCCCCTGTTCGCAAAAGGCCCGGGGTCAGGGAACTTATGCGAACCCTGCTGACCGAGATATCCGACGGTACCAGATCAATGTCGAAATCTGCCGAGGATTTGCTTTGTCGCCAGATGTGGCCTGGTAACGTCAGGGAGCTACGACATGCGCTGACCTTTGCTCATGCCATGGCGCCGCAGGACGAACCACTGCAGCCTGGCGACTTTCGACTCGAAATTCAGGCTCCTCCTGAAAGCATCGGGGAAATGCCCGACAACAGATCGGGCATTCTTGGCGACCTCGAGAAGGAGGCTGTGCGCAATGCTCTTAGGAGTGCCGACGGACATGTGGGTCGCGCCGCAAAGATACTTGGTATCAGCCGCGCGACACTGTACCGATGGCTCAAACGCGGCTGACCTGAGGCGGCCCAAGCCCAAAGGCAAATCGATAGCTAACCACGCCGACCAAGTTCCAAAAAAGACGGCATTCCGGCAACGCCTTAGAAAGTCGGCGCTGACGGTACGGCAAAATCCAGGTTTTCCGCGAAGCGGTTGATCGCCTCGATCACCGCCAGCGGTTGGTCCTTGTGCGCGGAATGCCGGCAGTCGGCAAGCTTGAGCAGTTCGACGCCAGCCGAGTTTCGCGCGCCCGCGGCGATCGCCTCGATCTGCGCCATGGTGCCGTATTCGTCGTCCTCGCCCTGGATCGCCAGGATCGGGCAGGTGATATTCGGCAGGCAATCCTCGATGTTCCAGGCGCGGAAATCCGGGTGCAGCC
This sequence comes from Rhodocyclales bacterium, assembly GCA_016235805.1. Classification (GTDB taxonomy): domain Bacteria; phylum Pseudomonadota; class Gammaproteobacteria; order Burkholderiales; family Rhodocyclaceae; genus Sulfuritalea. The sequence continues at coordinate 20,632 of JACRIY010000006.1, read as the reverse complement.
AGATGTCGTTCCAGCCCCAAAAGGTGCGATGGACATCGCGGTGGTATTTGCCGAGCTTGGCCGGCAGGTCGGTGGTTTCGAAGGCGACCTTGGCCGCCGCGATGCTGCGTATGGAAATATCCTCGACGAAGCAGTGCGGCGCCATCACCACCACGCCCGCGACCCGGTGTCCGGCGCCGGCATGCAGCAGGGCGATCGAGGCGCCGTCGGAATGGCCGACCAGCACGGGGTTGTCGATCTCCAGCGCGGCGAGCAATTCAGGCAGGGTGTCACGCCCTTCGCGGTGCATGTAGTCGGTGCCGAACGGCGCTTCCAGCAAGTCGGACTGGCCGTAGCCGTAGCGCGAATAGACCAGGGTGCGACAGCCGGTGGCCGATGCCAGGCGCGCCGGGAAATCGCGCCACATGGCGACCGAACCCAGGCCTTCGTGCAGCAGCACCAGCGTCGGGCGATTGATCTGGTGCACCGGGATCAGCTGGTATTCGAGGCGGTGGCCGCCGGCGGTGATGAAACCGGAATGCATGGGTCAGACGCCGAGGAAACGGTGCATCAGTTCTTGGTTTCCGCTGAGTTCGGATGACTCGCCGGCAAACACCACCCTGCCCTTCACCAGCACCACGCTGCGATTGGACAGTGCCATGACCGCAGCGTAGTTCTTGTCCACGATCACCGTGGCGATGCCCGAGGCGCGGATGGTCTTGATGATGCTCCAGATCTCTTTCGCGATCAGCGGCGCGAGGCCTTCGGTGGCCTCGTCGAGGATCAGCAGGTCGGGGTTGGTCATCAGCGCGCGACCGATGGTCAGCATCTGCTGTTCGCCGCCGGAAAGTTGCGCGCCGCCGTTGTTGAGGCGTTCGCCGATGCGCGGGAAGGTGTGGATCACGCGATCGAAATCCCACTCGCGCCGCCCATCGACGCCGGCGCGGGCGGCCATGATCAGGTTCTCGCGCACCGAGAGGTTGGGGAAGATGCCGCGGCCTTCGGGCACGTAAGCGATGCCCTTGCGCGCGATGGCATGCGGCGCGGCATGCGTCATGTCGACGCCGCGCACGCGCACCGCGCCCTGGCGCGGCCGCACCAGGCCGAGCATGGACTTGATCAGCGTGGTCTTGCCCATGCCGTTGCGGCCCATGAGGCCGATGGTTTCACCTTTGCGCACGGAGAAGTCGACGCCGTGCAGGATGTGGCTGACGCCGTAGAAGCTGTGCAGACCGTTGGCGTCGAGGATGTGTTCACTCATGGAGCAGTTCCTCGCCACCCAGATACGCAGCCTGCACTGCCGGGCTGGAGCGGACCTGCTCCGGCGAGCCGGTTTCGAGCACCTCGCCATTCACCATCACGGTCAGGCGGTTGGCCAATGCGAACACGGCATCCATGTCGTGCTCGATCAGCATGATGGCGTGGTCGCTGCGCAGCTTGCCGATCAGTTCCACCATGCGTTGCGATTCGTGCGGCCCCATGCCCGCCAGCGGTTCGTCGAGCAGCAGCACGCGCGGCTGGGTGGCCAGGCACATGGCGATTTCGAGCTGGCGCTGCTCGCCGTGCGAGAGCGTGGCGGCGACGCGCTGCGCGCGATGCGCGAGGCCGGCGGACTCGAGCGCCGAACTGGCCAGCGCATTGATCGCCTCGTACTGTTCGGCGCCGCTGAACACGCGCAGCGCGTAGGGCGTGCGCGACTGTGCCGCGAGGCGGGCATTCTCGAATACCGTGAAGGGCAGGAAGATGTTGGTCTTCTGGTAGCTGCGGCCGACGCCCATGCGCGAGATCTGGTCCGAGCTCAAGCCGGCGATGTCGCGCCCGTCGAGCATGACACGGCCCGAGGTGGCCGGCAGGTCGCCCGAGAGCAGGTTGGTCAGGGTCGATTTGCCGGCGCCGTTGGGGCCGATCACGACATGGACCTCGCCCACGTGCAGGTCGAGCGACACGTCGCTGACCGCCACCAGGCCGCCGAAGCGCTTGGTCAGGCCTTCGGTGCGCAGGATCGCCTCAGACATCGGCACCCTCCTCGGCTTCGGGTGGCGGCTTGCGCTGGAACTTGTTCATCAGCCCGGCGAGGCCCTGCGGCAGGTAGAGCGCCACCAGCATGATCAGGATGCCCATCGCCAATTGCCAGTGCTTGGCGGCGATGCCGAACCAGGCCTGGTTGGACAGCACTTCCTGCAGCAGGACGAAGGCGAAGGCGCCGATCACCGCGCCGTGCAGCGTGCCCATGCCGCCGAGGATGACCATCATCAGTACCGCGCCCGACTGGTGCCAGGAGAGGATCTCGGGATTGACGAAGCCGAACTGCACCGCGGCGAGATAGCCGGCCAGCCCGCCCAACCCGCCGGCGAGCGCAAAGCTGGCAAGCTGGTAGCGGAACACCGGGAAGCCCAGCGCGCGCATGCGATGCTCGTTGACCTTGATGCCCATCAGCGCGCGGCCGAAACTCGAGCCGAGGATCCGGCGCAGCAGAAAGTAGGTTCCGGCCGTGCAGAACAGCACCAGCCAGTAGAACTGGTCGAGCTTTTCGAGGTTGACCAGCACCGTGTCGCCGAGGTTCATGGTCGGCTTGGTGTAGATGTAGATGCCGTCGGAGCCGCCGCCGAGTTTGGTGTCGTGGAAGACGAAGAACAGCATCTGGGCGAAGGCGAGCGTCACCATGATGAAGTAGATGCCGCGCGTGCGCAGCACCAGCATGCCGGTAGCCAGCGCGAAAGCGACGCAGATGCCGATCGCCGCCGGCAGGCTCCACCACAGCGAGACGGCTTCGAATTTCGCCGCCAGCAGCGCCAGCACATAGCCTGCGAGACCGAAGTAGGCGGCGTGGCCGAAGCTGACGAGGCCGGTGTAGCCGACCAGCAGGTCGAGGCTCATCGCGAAAATGGCCATGATCAGCACCTTGCTCAGAAGCTGGGTGTAGAAGGTGCTGTCGAGCATCGGAAACATGGCCAGCAGGCCGATCACCGCGTACGGCAACGAGCGGGAGAAGCGTACGTTGTTCATCACTTGCGCCCGAACAGGCCTTCCGGCCGCCACACCAGCACGATGGCCATCAGCACATAGACGATCATGCCCGCGACCTCGGGAACCAGCACCTGGCCGAAGGTTTCCGCCAGGCCGATCATCAATGATGCCGCCATCGCGCCCTTGACCGAACCGATGCCGCCAATGACCACGACCACGAAGCAGATGATCAGCACGTGGCTGCCCATGTTCGGCGTCACCGAAGACAGCGGCGCGTTGATCATCCCGGCGAAGGCTGCCAGGGCAACCCCCAGCGCAAACACCAGCGTGTAGATCAGCTTGATGTCGATGCCGAGCGACTGCACCATGTCGCGGTTGCTGGCGCCGGCGCGGATCATCATGCCCAGTCGCGTTTTCTGGATCAGGAAATACAGGGCCAGCGCCAGCAGCAGGCAGACGCCGGAGATCGCCAGCCGATAGACCGGGTAGGAGAGGTTCTCGGTCAGCGGAATCGAGGCATTGAGCAGCGCGGGAACCGCGACGCCATGCACGTCGTCACCCCAGATCAGGCTGCGCAGCTCCTCGAAGACCAGGATCAGGCCGTAGGTCAGCAGCACCTGATAGAGGTGGTCGCGCGAGTAGAGATGGCGGAACAGCAGGCGTTCCAGCGCCATGCCGAGGACCACGGTCAGCGGGATCGCCAGCAGGATCGCGGTGGCGAGGTTGCCGGTCATGCTCGCCAGCGACCATGCGAGGTAGGCGCCGACCATGTAGAAGCTGCCGTGCGCCAGGTTGATGATGCCCATGATGCCGAACACCAGCGTCAGGCCGCTGGACACCAGGAACAGCAACAGGCCGTATTGCAGGCCGTTGAGCAACTGGATGAGGAAGAAGGCTAAATCCATGGGATGCAGGGTTCAAAAAGTCGGCGCTGGCGATACGGCGAAGGATTTCGAAAGAAGGCGCGGGATGGCCCCCGCGGACAAACTGGCGACAAGAAAAGGGCGGTAGTCGCCTACCGCCCCTGTTCCCGAAACCGGGGTCAGGCCTTGCAGCCCCGTGCCGGATCGGCCAGCGCCTTCCAGGCCACGCCTTGCGACTTGTTCTCCTTGCCAACCACCTTGCGCAGGTACATGTCCTGCACCGGGTTGTGAGCCTTGGAGAGCGTCCATTGGCCGCGCGGACTGTCGATCTTCGCGGCTTCCATGCCCTTGATCACGCCGACCTTGTCGGCGACGTTGCCCTTGACGGCTTCGAGGCCGGCCGCCAGCAACTGGCCGGCGTCGTAGCCCTGCACCGCATAGACGTCGGGCTGCAGCTTGAAGGTCTTGGCGTAGGCCAGGCGGAAGGCCTTGTCCTTCTTGGTGTCGAGGCCGTCGGCATAGTGCAGCGTGGTCTCGACGCCCTCGGCGGCATCGCCCACGGCATCGAGCACGCCGTCGGTGAGGAAGCCCGAGCCATACAGCGGGATCTTGCCCTTGAGGCCGGCGGCCTGGTAGTCCTTGAGGAACTTGGCGGCACCGCCGCCGGCGAAGAAGGCCACCACGGCGTCCGGCTTGATGCTGGCGATCTCGGTCAGCAGGGCCTGGAACTCGACCTGCGGGAAGGGCGTGTACAGCTCCTTGACCAGCTTGCCGCCTTCCTTCTCGAAGCCTTCCTTGAAGCCTTCCATCATCTCCTCGCCCGCGGCGTACTTCCAGGTGATGAAGACGGCAGTCTTGTGGCCCTTGGCCTTGAGCACCTTGCCCAGGGCATGCGTGGTCTGCCAGTTGGAGAAGGAGGTGCGGAAGAAGTTGGGGGCGCAGGCGGCACCGGTCATGGCGCCGGCACCGCCGTTGGGGTTGATCCACAGCGTACCGGATTCCTTGAGTACCTTGGCCATGCCCATCACCACGCCGGAATGCACGGTGCCGATGACCACATCGACCTTGTCGCGCTGTACCAGCTTGTTCACGTTTTCCGGCGCCTTGGCCGGGTTGGATTCGTCATCCACGGTGATGAATTCGATCTCGCGCCCGGCGAGCTTGCCGCCGCGCTCGTCGACCGCCAGCTTGAAGCCGTTGGTGATGGCGACGCCGAGTTGGGCGAAGGTGCCGGTGTAGGGCAGCATCAGGCCCACCTTGAGCTTGCCCTGCTGCGCCAGGGCCATCGCCGACGGCAGCAGCGTACCTACCGCGGTGGCACCGGCGATCGCCGCCGATCCCTTCAGGAATTCGCGACGGGCAAAGATATCCTTGTCGTTCTGGCTCATTGTTGCTCCTCCTTGGTTATATGTGCGGCCTGTCGTCCGGCCAATGCGAAACGCGCCTGACTATAACAGCATCTCAAATGCGATGCGTCAAGCCAGAAACGCGGATGGCACAGGGTTCTTGGGTACTTTTCCGGACGTCGGTCAAGTATAGGAAGCAAACGTCAAATCCCTGTCACGGGATCGTCAAATTTTCGTCAAATCAATACAAGATTGATCCGAGTGCCGCCCGCTTCGCCCGGTTCGACTGAAATCCTCCAGCCGGCCTGCTCGCAAATGCGCTTGACGATCGCCAAGCCGAGGCCGTAGCCATCGCCGCCGCGCGCATCGCCGCGATGGAAGCGGCGGAACAACTCGGGGATGCGATCGCGCGCAACGCCCGGACCGGTATCGGTGATCTCCACGATGCCGCCGCGGTTGCTGAGGGTCACCGAGCCGCGCTCGGTATAGCTCACCGCATTCGCCAGCAGGTTCGACAGCACCACCTGCAGCGCACGCCGCGGCGCGCGCAGCCGCACCGCCTCGCCGAACTCCACCTGCAGCGTCAGGCCCTTGGCCTCGGCGCGCTCGCGCACGCTATCGGCCGCCTCGATGATGCATTCGCGCAGGTCGACCTCGCCGCTGATGCCATCGGCTTCTTCGCGCGCCATCAGCAGAAAGGCATTCACCAGCTCGGCGAGCCGCGTCGTGGCGCCGGAGATCTTGTCGACGCGGCTGCGCGCCTTCGGCGACAGGTCGGCGTCGTCGAGCATCAGTTCGCAGGTGGTCTGGATCGCCGTCAACGGCGTGCGCAGTTCGTGGCTGACGTCGGCGGTGAAGGCGCGCTCGCGTTCCAGCAGGCGCACCGTGCGCTCGTGGTAACCGTCGAAGGCCGCCGCCAGTTCGGCGACCTCGCGCTCCGGATAATGGCCTTCCAGCGGCTCGCTGGCGTGCTTGCCGTCGAGCTGGCGCACGCGATGCGCGAGGTCGACGATCTGGTGCGTCAGGCGCCCTGAGAGCCAAAGGCCAACCAGCACCGTGACCAGGATGGTGATCACCGCGCTGAGCGCCAGGGCCCGCGTGAAGTGCTGTCCGCGCTCTTCGTGCAGCGAAACAGAATAGGCGACGACGAAGGCAATGCTGCCGATCTCGCGAACTTCCACGCGATAGCGGTCGGCCCCCTGCCCGACATCGTGGAAGCCGGGCTCCAGGCCGCGCAGTTCGACCGGCAGTTGCCCGCGCTCGGCGTCGTCACGGGCGACGAAGCCCTGCACCAGCCAGCTGGCACGGAACCACTTGCGCAGCGACAGCGCCTCGGTGTCGGGCCTCACCTGGTAGCGCTGAAGAGCGCGGTAGGGCGGCCCGTCGAGGCGCCCCTGGCGCTCGTATTGTTCGAGCAGCCCTTCCATTTCGTCGGAAACGATCTGGTCGATCAGCTGCGCCTCCTGCTGGCGGTTGAGCTGGTGGATGGCAACGGCATGGACCAGCACCAGCACCAGGCCCGCCAGGGCGAAGCTCAGCGCCAGCTTGAGGCGCAGGCTGTGGCGGAGATTGCGGGACATGCGCGCTCAGCGCTGGTCGTTCACGGCGAATCGATAGCCGACGCCGTGCACGGTCTCGATCGGCGCGTGGCCGCGCGTATCGGTCAGGGCGCGGCGCAGCAGGTGCATGTGGCTGCGCAGGGAGTCGCTTTGCGGGTGCTCGTCGCCCCACAGCTCGCGCTCCAGCTCGGCGCGGGTGAACACGCGATGCGGGGCGGCGATCAGCAGCTCCAGGAGAAGCAGGCACTTGCGCGACAGATGCACCGAACGCCCGTCCACCGTCACCGCCAGTTTGTCGGCGTCGTATTCGATCGCTTCGTAGCGCAGCTTCCGGTTCACCACGCGACCGCGGCGCCGGGCCACCAGAGCGTTGAGCCGCGCCTCGACCTCGCGCAGGGCGAAGGGCTTGACCAGATAGTCATCGGCGCCGCTCTCGAAGGCCGCCAGCTTGTCGTCGAGCAGGTCGCGCGCGGTGAGGATCAGGATGGGCACGTCCTGCTTCGCCTCGCCCCGCAGCTTGCGGCAAAGGCAAAGCCCATCGACGCCAGGCAGCCCGAGGTCGAGCACGATGGCATCGAAATCCCCGGCCACGGCCAGATGCATGCCGGTAACTCCGTCGCGCGCCAGATCGACGACATTGCCGCGGCCCTCGAGGAACTCGTAGAGGTTGCCGGCAATGTCGAGGTCGTCCTCGATGATCAGGACGCGCATGGGCTCCAGCCCCTTAGCGTAGCTTGAAGCGCTGGATCTTTCCGGTGGCCGTCTTCGGCAGTTCGGCGACGAACTCGATCCAGCGCGGGTACTTGTAGGGCGCCAGCTTTTCCTTGACATGAAGCTTCAGCGCTTCCTTCATCGCGTCCGACCCATGGATGCCCTGCTTGAGCACGACGTAGGCTTTGGGCTTGATCAGCTCATCGGTGTCGGCATGAGCCACCACGGCGGCTTCGAGGATGTCGGGATGTGTCATCAGCGCCGCCTCGACCTCGAAGGGAGAGACGTAGATGCCCGAGACCTTGAGCATGTCGTCGGAACGGCCGCAATACTGGTAATAGCCACCATCGATCTCGATGTACTTGTCGCCGCTGCGGGTCCAGTCGCCCATGAAGGTGTGGCGAGACTTTTCACGGTTGTTCCAGTACAGCGCCGCGGCGCTCGGGCCCTTGATCTGCAGTTCGCCGATTTCGCCCTTGCCAACCTCGTTGCCGTCCTCCCCGATCAGGCGCACTTCGTAACCGGGCACCGGCTTGCCGGTGGTGCCGTAGCGCACTTCGCCGGCACGGTTGGATAGGAAGATGTGCAGCATTTCGGTCGAGCCGATGCCGTCGAGAATCTCCACGCCCAGCGTTTCCGTCCAGCGCTTGCCGATGTCGGCGGGGAGCGCCTCACCGGCCGAGGTGCACACGCGCAGCCTCGACAACTCACCGCGCTTCGGCATCTCCGGGCTGGCCAGAAGCGCGGCGTAGAGGGTGGGCACGCCGTAGAAAATGGTCGGGTTATGGTTGCGCAGGCGCTGGAACACCGCCTGCGGCGTCGGTCTCTCGCCCATCAACACCGCGGTGGCGCCCACCGCCATCGGGAACGTCAGGCCGTTGCCCAGACCATAGGCGAAGAACAACTTGGCGGCAGAAAACACCAGGTCGCTTTCCTGGATGCCGAGCACGCCGACACCATACAACTCGGAGGTCTGAATCAGATGGGAATGCAGATGCACCGTGCCCTTGGGTGCGCCCGTCGACCCGGAGGAATACAGCCAGAAGCAGAAGTCGTCGCAGGTCGTGTCGGCGGGTTCGAACTTGCTGTCGGCTTTGGCCATCAGTTCGCTCATCAACAAGCGGCCCTTGCCGTCCTTGCCCGAGACGATGATGTTCTTCAGCGTCGGGTGCTTGCCGACGATGCCCTCGAAGGCCGGCCACAACGCCTCCGACACCACCAGGGTGCGTGCGCGGGAGTCGCCGAGCATGAAGTCGTAATCCTTCGCCGTCAGCAGCGTGTTGGCGGCGATAGGCACGATGCCGGCCTGGATGCTGCCTAGGAAGGCCGTCGGGAAATCGATGGTGTCGAGCAGGCAGAGCATGACCCGCTCTTCCTGCTGCATGCCGAGACCTGCCAGAACGTTGCCGAAGCGGTTTACCCGTTCGGCGACGTCGCCGTAGGTGTAGCTGCCCTGGTCGTCGATGAAGGCGGGTTTCGCCGCCCTGCCCGCCTGCAGGTTGCGCTGGATCAGGTCCCAGGCCGCGTTGTACTGCCGCGGAATGCTGACCCGCGGCGGTGACGAACGGTGGTCGGCTGTGCTCAGTTCTGCCATGACTCTCTCCTCCTCCGCTCCGTGGCGGCTGGCTTATCGTAATACGTGTTGCCGCATCCTGCGCATCCTCGGCGGGATGCTCAGCTGAATGCCTGTATCCCCGTCTGCGCCCGACCGAGGATCAGCGCATGGACGTCGTGCGTACCTTCGTAAGTATTCACCACTTCGAGGTTAACGACATGGCGGATCACGCCGAACTCGTCGGAAATTCCGTTGCCGCCGAGCATGTCGCGCGCCACGCGGGCGATGTCGAGCGACTTGCCGCAGGAATTGCGCTTCATGATCGAGGTGATCTCGACCGCCGCCGTGCCTTCGTCCTTCATGCGGCCGAGGCGCAGGCAGCCCTGCAGCGCCATGGTGATCTCGGTCTGCATGTTGGCCAGCTTCAACTGCACCAGCTGGTTGGCTGCGAGCGGCCGGCCGAACTGCTTGCGGTCCAGCGTGTATTGGCGGGCTGTGTGCCAGCAGAACTCGGCGGCGCCCAGCGCGCCCCAGGCGATGCCGTAGCGGGCGGAGTTGAGGCAGGTGAACGGGCCCTTGAGTCCGCGCACGTCGGGGAAGGCGTTTTCCTCGGGGCAGAACACCTCGTCCATGACGATCTCGCCGGTGATCGAGGCGCGCAGGCCGACCTTGCCGTGGATCGCTGGCGCGGAGAGGCCCTTCCAGCCCTTCTCCAGCACGAAGCCGCGAATCTGGCCGCCGTCGTCCTTGGCCCAGACGACGAAGACGTCGGCGATCGGGCTGTTAGTGATCCACATCTTGGAACCGGAAATGCTGTAGCCGCCGTCGACCGCGCGGGCGCGGGTGACCATGCTGCCGGGGTCGGAGCCGTGGTTGGGTTCGGTCAGGCCGAAGCAGCCGATCAGTTCGCCGGTGGCGAGCTTGGGCAGGTACTTGCGCTTGGTCGCCTCGTTGCCGAACTCGTAGATCGGCACCATGACCAGCGAGCTTTGCACGCTCATCATGGAACGATAGCCGGAATCGACGCGCTCGATCTCGCGCGCGGCAAGGCCGTAGCAGACGTAGTTCATGCCGGCGCCGCCGTATTCCTCGGGAATCGTCGTGCCGAGCAGGCCCATCTCGCCCATCTCGCGGAAGATGGCCGGATCGGTCTTCTCGTTGCGGAAGGCTTCCAGCACGCGCGGAGCCAGTTTGCCCTGGGCATAGGCAGCCGCCGTATCGCGCACCATGCGCTCGTCTTCCGTCAGCTGCTGGTCCAGCAACAGCGGGTCTTCCCAGTTGAATCTCGGTTGGCTGCTCATGTAAGTTCCTTCAGTGAATTGTCATGCCGCCGTCGGCGGCGAGTATCTGTCCGGTTACGTAAGCCGAAGCATCAGAGGCGAAGAACAGGAACACCGGCGCGATCTCCTCCGGTTCCGCCCAGCGACCCAGGGGAATGCGGTCGAGGTACTTGTCCTTGAACTTCTCGTCGGTGCGGATTACTTCGGTCATCGGCGTCGCCGCGCCCGGAGCGATGGCATTGGCGGTGATGTTGTAGCGCGCCAGTTCCTTCGCCGTGCTCTTGGTCATGCCGAGGATGCCGGCCTTGGCGGCGCTGTAGTTGATCTGGCCGATGGTGCCGAGCACGCCGGCCGCCGAGGTGACGTAGATGATCCGCCCGTACTTGCGCTCGATCATGCCGCCGACCACCGCCTGCAGGCAGTTGAAGGCGCCGGTGAGATGGACGCCGACCACCTGGTTCCACTGCTCCGGCGTCATCTTGTGCAGCATCGCGGTGCGCGTGATGCCGGCGTTGTTCACCAGGATGTCGATGCGGCCCCAGGCGGCATTGACCTTCGCCGCCATGGCCTCGACCTGCTCGCGATTCGACACGTCGCAGGCGACGCCGATCGCCGTACCGCCAGCGCCGACTATTGCGGCAGCAACCTTGTCGGCCGCCTCGCCGTTCATGTCGACCACCGCGACCTTGGCACCCTCGCGGGCGTAGGCGACGGCGACACAGGCGCCGATGCCCTGCCCGGCGCCGGTGACAATCGCGACTCTGTCCTTAAGTTGCATATCTTCGTCTCGATTCAAGAAAAAACCCATTTAGCCACAGAGATCACAGAGGACACAGAGAAATGCAAAACCTGCGGTATGGTTCTCTCTGCAAACTCCGTGTCCTCTGCGGCTGCTTTCTGTTTTCAGCCCTTCGGCTTGGCCAGCACCTGCTCGGCGAACTTGTCGTCGAACAGGGCGCCTTCGGCCACCAGTTGGCGGAACTTGATGAAGTCGATGACGTCCTTGCCGGTCGGCTTCTTCGCGTCGAAGGCATTGAAGCCCAGCCATGCTTCGTGGTTCATGTTGGCGGCGAGCCAATGACGGTTCGGCAGCTTCATCTGGTCCCAGAAGAACTTCTTCTTGCCACGAATGCCGTCGATCGAGTTGATCAGGCAGTTGGGGAACAGGTTGGCAAACTTCCACACCAGGCGATTGACCTCGGCGTCGAGCAGCTCGAAATCGGTCTTGCACTCGGCCATCAGCGCCTTGGCGGCAGCGACCTTGTCGGCGGCGATGGGCTCGCCATAGACGATCTCGCCGTCGTCGACGAAGGTATCGGTGCGCACCAGCGGATTGCGGACCCACTGTCCGTCCTTCTTCAGCACCGGCACCGCCTTGGTGACCAGGCCCTTGGACTTCATCTTGTAGGCGCTCCAGGTCTCGCAGGAGATGCAGTTGTACATCGCGTCTTCCATCGACAGGAACCAGGGCAGGAAGTCGGTCGAACCGCCGACCGGCGCCGAGCCGTGCTTGGGGCCAGCCTGGCCGAACACGGCGAGGTCGGAGGTCACCGTGATGTCGGTGGCCATGCCGATTTCCTGGCCGCCCGCGACACGCATGCCGTTGACGCGGCTGATTACCGGCTTCTTGCAGTTTAGGATGCCATCGACCATGGCGTTGAACAGATCCATGTACTCGCCGTACTCGTTGGGGCGCTTGGAGTAGTAGGACGCGTACTCGGCGGTGTTGCCGCCGGTGCAGAAAGCCTTGTCGCCCACCGCGGTGAACACCACGGCGACGATCTTGCGGTCGCTGGAAGCGCGCTGCATGCCGGCGATGACGCCCTTGACCATGTCGGTGGTATAGGAGTTGTACTGGGTCGGGTTGTTGAGCCAGATCCAGGCCGAATACAGGCCAGCCACGGCGGCGCCCTTGTCGTCCAGCACCGGACGCTCTTCGTAGATCACGGTCGGCGCATCGCCACCGAAGTGGCTGTTGTCGATCAGCTGGTGATCCTTAAGCTCGTTTTCCCTGCGTAGCCATTCCAATGCCATGTCGTTTCTCCTCGTTGAATTCGGTAGGTGCTGCTTGAATGTGGAAATTCTGCTTCAGAAATCGGGGGTCAGGATCACGCGCCGCTTGAGCTTGCCGTGGTGGGCCTCGTCGAACACCTGCTCGATCTGGCTCATCGGCCGCATCTCGACGAAATTGGCGAGATTGATGCGCCCGTCGAGGCACATCTCGAGCACTTGCGGGTAGAACTCGGGCGGGCAGCCCCAGGTGCCGATCAGCTCGGCATCGAAGGCCATCAGCTTCGACAGCATGTAACTGGTCTCGTCGGTGCCATAACCCACCACCATCAGCATGCCGGTGAATGACAGCAGCGACAGGGCCAGTTCCTGGCCGGGCTTGGTGCCGGTCACCTCGAAGATCTTCCAGCCGTAGTTCGAGGGGATGCCCTTTTCCTTGCAGTAGGCCTTGAACAGTTCCTTCACTTCCTTGGGCGTCTTGCCCTTGGGATTGATGGTGAAGTCGGCGCCGTAGCCCTTCATGAACTCCAGCTTTTCCTCGTTGATGTCGATGCCGATCACCGTGCCGGCGCCCATGCCCTTGGCCACCTGGGTCATGAAGCTGCCGACGCCGCCGGCGGCGCCGATGACGATCACGCGATCGCCGGCCGCAAGACGTGCGCGCCGCCCCGCCTGGTAGGGCGTGGTCACCGCGTCGGCGATCACCGAGAGATGTTCCAGCGGCACGTTGCCGCGATTGCCGACGACGCACAGGTCGGCCGCCGGTACCGGGATATGACTGGAGAAACCGCCGTAGATGCCCATCGAGTTGCCGGGCATCTTCTGCGCCAGGCAACGATTGCCGCGGCCGGTCTTGCACAGCTCGCACTTGTTGCAGGGGAGCACGGCGGGAATGATGACTTCCTTGCCGATGTAGCTGGCCTCGCCGGCGACGACCACGCCCGAGATCTCGTGGCCCAGCGACAACGGGGGCGGATGGTCGGTGCGTACGCCCATGTAGAAGTAGGACAGGTCGGTGTGGCAAACGCCGCAGCCCTTGACCTCGACCAGGACTTCGCCCGGTTGTAGTTGCGGCACCGGGATTTCGGTTTTGGTCAGCGTTCCCGGCACGGTCATCTGCCAGGTCTTGATGGTGCTTGGAATCATCATGTCTCCCTTATTTGTTTTTCCAGACGGGCTTGCGTTTTTCGATGAAGGAGTTGAGGCCTTCCTTGGCATCCTCGGTGGCCATCAGGTCCTTGAGGTAATGCTGCTCGATATGGAACAGCGCCTCGTAGAAAGGCCGCGTCGCGGCTTCCTTGACGGCCTTCTTGGTGTGGATCAGCGCCACGCGCGACAGCGTGGTGAACTGTTCGAGGAACTTCGCGCTGTCGGCGGCGAAGCTCTCCTTCGGGAACACGGCGTTGACCAGGCCAAGGCGGTGCGCTTCCTTCGCGTCGATGATGCCGCCGCCCAGCAGCAGTTCCATCACCTTGGTCATCGGGATCTGGCGCGGCAGCAGGATCGCGGCGATCGGCGGAAACACGCCGAGCTTGATCTCGGGCTGGCCCAGCTTGGCGTTCTCCGAGGCCACCACCATGTCGCAGGCGATCGCCAGCTCGCAGCCGCCACCCAGGGCCGGACCATTGACGGCCGCCACGGTAGGGATCGGCACCATCATCAGGCGCTTCAGTATTCCGTGGAACACGTCGATCATCTTCACCACCTTGTCCGGCGTATGGTCGACCACGTCGACGCCGGAAGAGAAGGTCTTGTCGCCGTTGCCGGCGATCAGCAACACCTTGGCCGTGGTGTTCTCCATCGCCATGTCCAGCGCCGTGTTCATCTCCTCCATGGTGGCGATGTCGAGCACGTTGTAGGGCGGCCGGTTGATGGCCAGGCGCAGCACGTCGCCCTGGTCTTCGTAGGAAATGAACTTGAAATCAGGCATGGATGTCGTCCTCGTTGAATTCGGTGATCGTCTCGCCCAGTGCGCATTCGGCCTGGCGCCTGCCGGCAGCCGTCGGTGCGCTTTGCAGCCGGTAGGGACAAACGGTTTCGCAGTCGGCGCAGCAGACCTCGCCCGACCGGTTGATGTGCCAGAGGTCGGCGCCGCAGATCGTGCAGCGACAGCGCGCCTCGGGTGCGGGCAGGGGGCGCAATTCCCGCGCGGTGTAGAAATCGATGACCTGGCCCATGATCAGAACAGGTCGTCCATTTCGTCGGCGCCCACGCCCGGCGGCATGCTGCCGTGCTGCTGCATGTAGGCCTGCACCAGCTGGTTCTCGCGCTGGCTGAAGAAGGGAGCTTCCTCGACCGTGAAGTAAGGCGCGATCTCGGCCTTCTCCAGCATGGCTTCCAGCCCCTCGCGCAGGTTCTCGACGCCCTTGATCGCGAGTACCTTCTTGTCCTTGTCGAGCAACTGATACACGCCCGACTCGGTGCTCACGCCAGCCACGGTGGCAGCATCCAGACCCAGCCAGGACTCGGGCGGCAGCGGCGCATCGACGATGGTCGGCGCCAGGTTGCACTTGAAGCAGCGCGCGGCCTCGGCACGCGCCGTGGCATCGTCGAAGCCCAATTCCACCTCGTCCCAGTTGCTGCGCTTTTCCGGCGCCAGCATGATCGGGTGGAACTTGCGGACCTTGTTGAAGCCTTCGTCGCGGCCAATCTTGGGGTCGGTTTCCCAGCCGTCGGGCAACAGCTTTTCCTCGATGTTGCCGTCGCCACCCAAAAGCTTGTCCATGGCGCCCGCCGCGACGCGGCCCTGGGCGATGGACTCGATCAGCGTCGATGGGCCGAGTACCGCGTCGCCACCCGCATAGACCTTGGGCCGGCTGGTCAGCATGGAGTCGGCGCGCACAACGATGCGCCCCTTCTTGTCGGTCTCGACGCCGAAACCTGCAACCTGGTTCGGGTGTTGGCCGACCGCGGCGACCACCAGGTCCACCCCCTCGGTGACTTCCTCGCCGGTATCCACCGGGCGGCGGCGGCCGGAGGCATCGGCCTCGCCCAACTGCATCTTCGAATAGGTGATGTTCAGGCGATGGCCGTTATGCCCCGCTTCGATCTTCTTCGGCGCCAGCAGGTAGCGGATATTCACGCCCTCCTCCACGCAGCCGTCGAACTCTTCGTCGCGCGCCGGCATTTCCTCGCGGGTACGGCGATACACCATGTCCACCGAGGCGCCATAACGCACCGAGGAACGCGCGTTGTCGGTGGCGACGTTGCCGCCGCCGATCACGGCCACTTTCTTGCCGACCTGGATGCCATCCGGGGTGTTCACTAGGCCCATGGTGGCCGCGCGCAGATAGGTCGGACTATCGACCACGCCGTCAAGGTCGTCGCCCGGAATGCCGAGCTTGTCGCCGCCCTGGCAGCCGATGCCGATGAACGCGGCCTCGAATCCCTGGGCGAACAGATCGTCCATGTTGTCGATGCGCGTGTCGTACTGAAACTTGACGCCGAGTTTCTCGACCTCGCCGACTTCGCGGTCGATGACATCGCCAGGCACGCGATAGGAGGGAATGCCATAGCGCGCCATGCCGCCGGAGGACGGCTGGGCATCGAATACGGTGACGGCATGGCCCTTTTTGGCCAGGTACCAGGCCACGGTCAGGCCGGCCGGACCGGCACCGATCACCGCCGCCTTGCGCCCGCTGGGCGGGAGTTGTTTGGAAAACTGGCGCCAGATGCCGGTGTCGTTGTCATCGGAGACGCGCTTCAGTGTGCGGATCGACAGTGGGTCATCGAGTTTGCCGCGACGGCAGGCCGCCTCGCACATGGCAAAACAGGCACGGCCGACGATGCCCGGGAAGGGCAGCTTCTCGCGCACCACGGCAATGGCTTCGCCGTATTTGCCTTCGGCGGCAAGCTGCACGTAGCGCGGCACGTCGATGCCGGCCGGGCAGGCGCTCTTGCAAGGCACCATCGACTCCTCGCGCTTCGCGGGATCGAGCGTTCGATCGGTCAGCGCGCCGGTCGGGCAGACCGTGACGCAGGCCTGGCAGAACTTGCAGCCGGAATCGACCAGGGTTTCGGCGATGGTGCCGACGTAGGTGCGCTTGCCCTGCGGCGTGTCGACTTCCTTGACCTCCAGGCAGCCGACGCCGCGGATGTCGTTGCAGGCCGTCAGGCAGCGCCGGCAGTCGATGCACAGGTTGTAGTCGCGATCGAAGAAGGGTTCATCTTTGATCACCGGCAGCGATGCCGGCTTGTAACCCGGCGTGGTGCCGGGAATGCCGACGAAATCGGCGATCTTGCGCAGCTCGCAGGTCGGGAAGATGTCGCAGCAGCGTGTCTCGGGCGGATTGCCGAAGGAACAGGTGGTGCGGCTGCAGCCGTCGCGCTGCGGACAGGTGAGGCAGACGTGCGGGTGCGGACCGAGGATCTTGGCCAGGCTTTCCTGGCGCGACTTGAAGATCTTTTCGGACTTGGTGGTGACGCGCATGCCTTCGGCCACGGTGGTCGAGCAGGCCTTGCGCATGCCGGGCTCGCCTTCGAGTTCGATCATGCACAGGTTGCAACCGGCACCGCCGGCGCCGCGCTGCATGGCGGGCGGCAGGTCGGGATGGGCGCACAAGGCCGGGATGTACACGCCGGCATTGATCGCGGCATTGAGCACCGAGGCACCGGCGGGAACCTCGATCTTGTTGCAGTCGATGTGGATGCAGACGGTCTCGCCGAATTCGCCCATATCCCTGGGACGGCTGGCCTTCCACCACTTGATTTCCTGAACCGCATTCATGTCCGCTCCTCCTGCTGCTTTGTCGCGTGGTTTGGTCGCCGTGTCACCAGCGCCGACTTTCTGTTTGTACCGCTACAGCGCCCGATAACCCGGGTAATACGCGCCGCGGCAGGCACCTGCCTTTACCGCGGCGATGAAACTCGCCATGTCGTGCACCGGCTGCGAAAACTCCGTCGCGCAGCGCCCGACGGCCATTGTCTTGTGGCAATCGCTGCCTCCCAGCGTCGGCAGGCCGAGATGGCTGGCCGTGCTGATCGCCAGGTCGTTGTCGCTCTCGGCATTGACGCCGTTGTGCGACTCCACGGCGGCGATGTCCTTCAGATCCAACAAGCCCTCCATCAGGCTGGCCAGCCCCACGTTGCGGAAGGGATGGGCCGGGGCGCAGATGCCGCCGAGGTCGTTGATGCGCTCGATGACCTCTTCCAGCGGCAGATAGCTGTCACGCCCCCAGATGTTCCAGCCGTCGTCTTCCACCCCGTAGGCCAACAGGTGCCCTCTGTCCGTCGCGATCTCTACCCCGCGCAGGATCAGGAAGCCCTCGTCGCGCGCCACCTGCTCCACCGGCGCCGAGGCCTCGTAGGAATAGTGCTCGGTGATCACGGCACCATCGAGGCCCAGCGCCTTGGCGCGGCGTATCAGGTCCAGCGGTTCGAGCCAGTTGTCGTACGAGTACTTCGTATGACAGTGGGTATCGATCCACATGGGATGTCGCCGCGCCCTTGCCGCTCAGGGAAGCTCGTACTCGAGGTTGATGCGCTTGGACGGCACGAACTTGTTGCGCGAGAAGAACTTCTCCAGCGCGAAGTCGCTCCAGTTGACCAGCGTGTAGACCTTCTTCACGCCGGCCGCCTTCATGTTCATCATGAACTGGTCGAGCATCTCGGCGGCGACGCCGAAGTTGCGGTAATCCGGATGGACACCCAGCGTGTCGATGGTCGCCGTGCTGTCGGCAATGCCGAACTCGCCGAAGAACACGTAGCCCATGATGAAGCCGGCCACCTTGCCGTCGATCTCGCAGACGATCGAGGTGTTGATGTTGGCGGCGCGGTTGAGAATCCCCGCGATCTTGCGCTCGTAGTACTCCTGGCGCGCCTCGCCGGTGGCGAGGGCATCGATGGCGACGATGGCATCCAGGTCGCTCTGGCGCAGCACGCGCATTACTCTCTTCTGATCAGGCATTTCTTTCCTCCTTGATATGGTCGGCAGCGCCAGCGGCGCGCCTAATCTGCAAACAGTTCGTCTTCGTCGGTCGCCGTGCCGCGCTTGCGCACGTAGACCGTGCCATAACTGAAACCCATTTCCTGACCCGCATCGAAGCAGGTGTTGCAGCCTTCCCCCTCGGCCTTGAACTCCTCGACATGGACCTCGAAGCCCATCGCCTTGTAGTTCTGCACGATCTCGGACAGACGCGGCTCGCCGATGGTGGTCTGGCGCTTCCAGCCATCCTTGAGCAGTGCGTCCTCGGGACTGATCGCCTTTGCCTGCGCGATCGGGATGACACGCCGTGTTTCCGCCATGGGTATCACCCTGCGCCTACCACGAGTGCTTGATCGCGCCCGGCGTGCAGGCCGTGATGCAGGGCAGGCTGCTGTAGCCGGCGGACGGCTTGCAGTCGGCGCAGTCGTACGACAGGGTGCGGCAATTGGGCTTCTTGATCCAGGCCACCTCGTCGTCGTAGTCATCGGTGATGATCTCGAACATGTGCTTCGGGCACGCCGTCAGGCAGGCGCGCTCCGCAGCGCAACCGATGCACTTGTCGGTATCGATGCTGATGTAATACTCGCCCGAACCATCCTTGTAACCGTAATTGGCGATCATGTGTTTTCCCTTCTGGTCAGGTCGCGTCGGTGGCCGGCGCCTGCCGGCCACCCCGAAAGGCTATCAGCCCGCCGCCTTTTTGGACATCAGCGTGTAACCGAACAGCGCGGCACCGAGTGCGCCGGCGATCTGGCTGTCGACCTTGGTCTCCAGCGCCTTGATGCCCAGCAGCTTCTCGATGCGCTTGACCACGCCGGGGTTCTTGGCGATGCCGCCGGTGATGAAGAAGCCTTCTTCGACGCCGATGCGTTCCAGCAGGGAAACCACGCGCTCGGCCATGGCCTGGCAGTAGGCCGCGATCACCTTGTTCTTGGTGTAGCCGGCCTTGAGCAGGCCGAGCGCCTCGGACTTGGCGAAAACGACGCACACCGACGACACGGCGTCGACGTCGCTGTCGATGTCGAAGGAACGGGGACCGAGTTCGGCGATCGGGATCTGCATCAGGTCGGAGATGACTTCCATGCCGCGACCGGTACCGGCCGCGCACTTGTCGTTCATCAGGAAGTTGGTGACCTTGCCCTTTTCGTCGCAATGGATGGCCTTGCAGTCCTGGCCGCCCATGTCGAGGATGGTGCGCACGCCGTTGCCGCCCATGTAGTTGGCGCCGCGGGCATGGCAGGCGATTTCCGTGATCGCCTTGTGGGCGAATGGCACGTTGACGCGGCCGTAGCCGGTGCCGACGACATAATGGATGTCTTCCAGTTTCATGCCGCACTTGTCCATCACGCCCTGCAGCGCGTTGGTGGCCGAATCCGGCGAATTGTTGCCGGTGCGCATGCTGTTGAATCCGTAAAGTTCGCCATCGACCACCAGCACGGCCTGCGACGACACGGAACCGACGTCGATGCCGCAGGTGATGATCTTTGCCGTCTTCCAGTCCTTGGTCTCGTCGACCCAGGTGTTTTCCTGCCAGCGCCAGAATTCCTTCTTCTCGGGGGCGGTCGGGGCTGCCACTTCTGCATTCATTATTTCGCTCCTTGTCCGTATGGGTTCAGTGCTGACGCTCGGCGGCAATCATCGCGCATCCCAGCGCGCTGATGTACTCGGGCATGTCAGGCAGGGAAATCTGATCGACGCCCATCGCGGTCTTCAGCGACTGGACGAAACCGGCGTTGTGCACCATGCCGCCGATCAGCACCACTTCGCCTTCGATACCGACGCGGCGCACCATGGCGCAGACGCGGCTGGCGACGGCATCGAGCACCGCCTTGGCGATGTCGTTCTTGGGCGTCGCCGAATGGATCAGCGAAACCACTTCGGACTCGGCGAACACCGTGCATTGCGCGTTCATCGGGATGGTCTTGTCGGACTTCAGGCTGGCGTCGCCGAACTCCTTGAGCGACATCTGCAGGGCGCGGCTCATCGCTTCGGCGAAGGATCCGGCGCCGGCGGCGCACTTCTCGTTGCCGGCGAAGTCAACCGCGCGGCCTTCGGCGTCGGTCTTCATGCCGCGGCCTTCCTCGGCGCCGACATCGACCACGGTACGGCCCTGCGGATACATGAAGTTCGCACCCTTGGCACCGGCCGTCATTTCGGTGATGCCCTCGGCGGCGAAGCTCACCTGCTTGCGTCCGGCGCCGGTGGCGAACACCGCCTTGACGTCCTCGCGCTTCAGCCCGGCGGCTGCCAGGGCCTCGTCGTAGGCCTTGTCGGCCGCGACGTCCTGGTCCAGGTCGCCCGGCATCATGATGTGGGCCTTCTTCACGCCGTACTTCAGTTGCGGCGCGCCATCAACCTTCAGTTCCTCGAGCAGTATCACCTTGATGCTGCGCGAGCCCATATCGATTCCAGCGGTAATCATTGTTGATTCCTCCTGTC
>JACRIY010000020.1 GCA_016235805.1 Rhodocyclales bacterium | reverse complement strand
TGCGCCGGATGTGACGTAGATATGTGGAGCGATCCTGGCTATCTGGTAGCCGGCCGTCGAGGCGGCAGCCGGGGGAACTCCACATTTCAGATAAGTCCACGTTCGGCGAAACATGTGGCGCGCAACATTAATGGCCGAGCGAGGCCTGCTGTGATTGAGCTCACCGATCAGGCAGGCGACCACTGGGTGCCCGCCTGCGGCGGCACCGAGCGGCCCACCCGGACTCGCACCGGATGCACGTTGCTCTACATGTGGAACACCACCAAGGGCGAGCACGCGTACTACGACTGCGAGCGCGACATCTTCCTCAGCGACGAAGAGGCCCGAGCGGCCCTCGCGATCGACTGAAGGCCTGCGCGGCGCCCATAGCGCCGCAACCCCTCCACACCGCGCGCCGTCTCGGCGCGCTCCTTCGGAGCATCTTCATGCCCTACATCGAAATCGGCCCGGTCCCAGGCGAAGAGAACTGCGCCCAGGTCGGCAGTTCGGACTACACCGAAGCCTCGCTGCGCGAGTGCGAGGTCTTTCGCCGCATGCTGGCCCGGCTCTTCCCCGTTCCCACGGGCCTGCTGGTCGCCTACGTCGGCCGCACGCATCCCCACGACTTCGGCAACTACCGCGAGGTCTCGATCCGGTATGACGACAGTGACAGCCAGGCTGTCGAGTTCGCATACGAGGTCGAGCGATCTGCACCGGGCGAGTGGGACGCGATTGCCCGGTACGAGTTGGCCTGGTACGAGCGCAAGCGCGCCTACGACCAGGCTGTTCGCGAGCAGCGCCTCCGACCTGACGAGGTGCCGCCGACCTTCAGCACCGCGGACCCGCCGATCCTCCCAGCCGATGCCCGGTTCGCGGAGTTGCTGGCAAGCCATCCGCTGTGACTATCACGCGCACAGGCTGCTGACAGTCTTTCCTCCCCCATCCACGGAAAGGGCGCCGCCGCGAGGCGAGTGCCCTTTCGCCTTCATGCAAGGAGCACCCACATGGTTGCCTACACAGCCCCGCCCGCCAACGAAGTTGGCCGAGTGATAATCCATCTGCCCGACAATGCGACCTTCTACCGCAATCGCAGCTACCTGCCGATCGCCATCGATCTGGTCGACGGCAAACAGATCCCTTCGTTGCTGCGCTCCGACGAGCACGGCATCGACTACACCGCCGGGTACGAGATCTTCTCTGCCCTTTGCAGCGACCGCGCGCAGCGAACCGTCGATCGGCGGCTGCTCGTCGACGGCGCACCCATCACGCCGGAGCGCTACCTTAGCCTGTGGCGCTCAGCGATCGGCTGTTCCATGCCGCCGGAAGAAGCGTCCAAGACGCTCGGCATCCAGGCCGTTGCCGTTCTCCGAGCTCCGCTCGCTGCCATGGCCGGCGCAAGTTCGTCTTGGACCAGCTGCCCCTTCGGCGCCTTCGAGGCCTTCCAGGCCAAGTACCGCCGCGAGCTGAACGTATCGGACGACGGTGTCTTCACGCTCGAGCTTGACCTGGCTCGTCCCGAGGCTGCACGCGACGCGTACTACGCCGCATCCATGGTGAGCACTCGTCTCCGGCACCGGGCGATCGTCTGGCGGGCCAGCATCGAGCTGCGAACGTCATCGAGACAGGTCGGTCAGGTATCGCTGTTCGCCATCGCGGAGGCCTGACATGTCCTACCGCATCGAATACCAATGGGCGTCCTGGAAGCTTGCTGCCAGCCCCGTTCTCGGGGGTGTCGATCGCTTCGTGATCGCGATCGAAGGCGGCGACAACAACCTGCGCGATGCCATGACGGGCAAGCGCGCTCGCAGTTGGGATGTTTGCATGCTCGGCAGCCGCGAGCAGGTACTCAGGCAGGCCGTCGACTTCGCCGGGGCCTGCGAGGGCGGATCGCTCAAGCCGGGCTCCCGGGACTGCACTCCCGAGGCGTATATCCGACGCATCCGCCGCCTTGTCGAAGGCGCCACAACGTCGGCGAGCGGTCGCTGGTATCCGTCCGTCCGCATCGCTGAAACACATCCGCTGGTGGGCCACGCGAAGCAGATGGGCCTACCGGTCGAACGGGAGCAGCGCTACGGCAGCTGGTTCGCTAGCGTGCGGATCAATGACGAGCAGCGCGAGCTCGTCTTTGCGTTTGTCGATCGCTTTCCTGACCTGCGCGGCTGGCACTTGGCAGCCGTCAGCGGGTTGCCGGCGAGCTGATCGCAGTCCCAGGTTCTTGGGCTTTCGCTCAGGGACCTCTCTTGAAGCCCGACCCCTATCGGGTTTCAAGAGAGGTGTCGCACCGAAGGGACGGCGGTGATGCCCGCGCTTCTATACGCGGACCTTCGGGTTGCGCTTCTTGCGCCCTGCCGGGGCCTTCGGCTTCGGGCGCTCAACACCGTGCTTGCGATCCCTCCAGTCCACCATGGCACCGGAGTAAGCAGTGTTCGGATCGAGGAACCGGAATGGGCCGTCGAACCTGGTCGCGTGAATCGCGTCCATCTGGGCTTCGTCGTAGGGCCAGAACGGGCCCTCTGGGCCGTGAACGAAGAAGTCGCCTTGCCTGGCGTCGCAATGCGCGCAGTGGTTCATCCAGTAGCTGGACGCCGCCGTGCGGCTGTGGTCCGGTCGAAAGCATGGTCCGGAACTGGCCTTGATCGCCTCCAGCAGGTTGGCGGGCATCTCCGTTATCTCTCGGAACATGCAGTCGTCTTCGTCCCCAGCTTCCTCGAACCCTTCGTGCTTGATCGGGGGAAGTGCCATCAGGGCGAACATCGGCGTCGCCTTCTTGCACGAGTAGCACTCGCCTTCAGCGCGCAGCACATACACCGCCGCGCAGATCAGGGCTGCCGCCTTGTCATCTAGATCGCTCGCGCTCTCAGTCATGGTCCTCTCCGCCCCGCACGGTCGTCAAGCTTACCGCCGCGCACCAGACCACCGCGGTGGCGGCGCCTAGTCAAAGGACCTCGACAGCGGCTTCGTTCGCCATGCTTTCCAAGTCGATGATGCAGTCGGCCATGCCGGTCAGTTCCGGCGTCTGGCTGACAAAGTACTCGCACTCGTAGCCGCCCAACCGCAGCACTTCGCGTTTCATCGCCATGAACATGCGTTTGTGCTCCGGGTCGAGCGGGCCATCGGCTTCGTCGCTGAACAGCGTGCCGATCTGCCGGCCAGTGTTGCCGGACAAGTAGAGCGCGATGGCGCGAGTCAGGCACTCGTTGATCCAGACCCTTTCACCTCCGCTGACCAGCTTCAGGCTCTTGGCCTCGTCGCGCCAGCCGTCGTGCACGATGATGTCGAAGTCCTCGCGCAACTCGCCCTTGCCGGTGGTCGACTGCGTGATCACCTGCAGCGAGAACCGCGGCCCGTAGCAGGCCAGCAGAAGATCATTCGCCAGTGCCGAGAAAGTTGGCCCGGCGTCGTCGATGTCCAGGGCGATCACGCCGTCATTGCTCAGGCACTTGGCCAGCAGCGTCCAGGTTGAAAGCTCCTGCTCCACGCGGCCGACCGAACTCGCTGCCGACGCCGCCTTCGTCAGGGTGACAGTGAGTTCCTGGCCGAGCGCCTTCGCCCGCTCGTCGCGCTCACGCGCGTCCAGTTCGGCACGCTCGGCAGTTGCCACTGCCTGTGATGCCGCATCGACCTCCTGCTTCGCTGCGACCAGCTTGGCCCCATGCAGCGGCGGTGGAAGCAACCGGCGTTGATCCTCGATACGAGCGAGGGCTTCGTCGCGCACGCGATCCAGGCGGCTCAGCTCGTCGTCCAAGCGTTGGCGCGCGGCGGCGATCTCCGCCAGTTCGCCTCGTTCCTGGTCGGTCTCCGGCTCGATCGTCTCCGGCGTCTTGGCAACTTCCTCGGTCAGCGCGGCAAGAGCCTGCGCAGCACGCTCCACCTCGTCGCGGCGGGCACAGAGCAGTTCGTTCCGGCGAAGCCGTTCTTCGGCGGCGTCCAGGACTTGCTCCGCCTGGTTGCGCGCCTCGGACGCTGCAGGCAGGCCCTTCACCGCATGATCGTCCTGCGCGATGGCAGCGCTCACCGCCCTCTTCCTTTCGACCAGACCAGCGAGGGTCGTGTCTGCGGAAGGCAGCAGCGTCCTCGCCTCTCGGGCATCGCCCAGCAGTTGGCACTGTCCCTGGATGTCCATGCCCGTGCACGGCACGCTGTTGGTCAAGCCGAACCGCCGCTGCAGGTCCGCCTGTCTCAGCGCGACTTGCCCGGCCTCGCGGTCGATCGCCTCGATCTCGCGACGCTGGCCGGCCAGGGTTGCCTTGACCCGCTCCAGCACGTCCACCTGACCCTGCTTCTTGGCCGCGTAGGCTTGGCATCGGGCCACCACCCGCTGCGCGAACTCGCGACGCGCCAGCGCGCGCTCGACGTCCCCACGCAGTTCGGCGACTGCGGCCAACCCAGCGATGTCCCGCTGCAGTTGTGCACGCCGCTCGCCATGCGCCTGTTGCCGCGTCCTCATGCGCTGTTGGAGCGCTGCATGTCGCTGTTGCAAGCGCGGCAGTTCTTCCGCGATGCGTCGGGACCCAGCGGCATGCTCGTCGCCGACGCGCTTGGCATCTTCGGCAAGCGCCCGGCGCCGGGCTTCGACTTCGGCGGCCCCGGCGTGCTCGGCGATCACCTGGGCCAGTCCCTGCCGCGCCGCTTCGTGGCGCGCTACTGCCACCGAGCGCTGTCCAACCGCAGCCTGCACGCGCTGCGCCGACCCATCGAAGTCCGCGAGGTTGCGCTTCAGGGTCTCCGCGTCCTCCTGTGCCCGCGAGGCGCCCTGCCTCAGCACGCCCAGGCCCGCCTTGAGCTGCCGGACCACGTCTGAGGCGAGCGCGCCCTGCTGACGCACCTGATCCAGCCCGAGGAGGTCCGCCAGAAGCGTCTTGATCTCGGCATTCTTGAATGCCGACAGCGGCCGCTTGCCCTGGGCGGAGAACACGGAGGTGAAGAACGTGTCGGGCGCGCAGAGGATGTCGGCGACGGCCCTCTCATAGGTGTCGACCTTGCCGTCCGACACGGTGCCGTCGAGCAGGACCACCGGAGCCCAGCCGCCCGAGCGCTCCTCGAACAGGAAGGCCTCGGTCTTCTTCTTGCCGTTCACACGGAACACGACCTGGCTCTTGTAACGCCTGCCGTCATGCCGCCATACCAGTTCCTTGCTGCTCTCCGGCAGGAAGACATGGTCGTAGTACGAGAACGCGCCCAGGCCGTCGGCGCCAGCGCGAGAGGGCATGACCAGGAAGGGGTGGAGGTTGTCCATGATCGTGGTCTTGCCTCGGCCGTTGCTGCCGGCGATCGCGACCAGCTGGGCATCGCCGACCAGCGCCTCCAGGTCCAGCGTGATCGCGTCACGGCCCAGTCCGCTGCGGATGCCCTTGAATCCCTTGAGGTTTAGCGACAGGGGCCGGTAGCCGCCACTCTTCGACTTGACCTCGTTGACCGTCGTCTCGCTCATTGCTTCTCCGTTCCCGCGCGTCCATCGCACTTGCTGGGTTCAGTCTCTCGCCCCAGGTCCTCGCATCAAGGCCTTGCTCAGAAGAGTTCGACCTCGGCCGGCTGGTCTTGCTGAGCCTCCGCCTCGGCCACCAGCGGCCTCCCTTCGATAGCCGATGGAAGCTGCGACGCATCGGCGTCGGCCCCAGCTTCATCGACTGACAGGATCTCCGTGGCGATCTGCGAGGGCTCCCGGTCCAACAGGGCGTTCAGGCGGTCGATCAGGGGGCCGTCCGTGCAGCCGGTCGCCTTGGCCCAGACGCGCACCTTCTCCTGCAGGGACGCGGCGCGCGAGATGCCGGCAGCGCGGCTGCGCACGACAGGCACGACACGGCCCTCGAGCTGGACGTCCGCGGCGTCACAGAGGGCACGCTTGATCGCTTCGCGATCGACGCCTGCGCGCTCTTCCTCGCCCACCTGCCAGCGCACCCGCACGTAGGCACCGGCCACGCCCAGCTCGGTCGCCGCCTGCGCGATCTCTTCGAGGTCGGGCAGGCCGTCGAACACCAGGTCGACCGTCCGCCGCGCCGGCGTCTCGATCAGCTCGAATCGCGCGACAGCTGCGCCGACCCCCCAGACCAGGAAGCCCTTGGCGTCCAACTCACCGTGGTGAAAGCGCCCGATCGAGCCCGCGTAGGCCACCACCCGCCCACCGTCGTACCAGCTCTGGTGCTTGTGGATGTGGCCCAGCATGAAGGCCTGGGCTCCCGCCGAGAACAGGCTGGTGGTCGTGAACTCGTGGTCGAAGCCGGCCATCGGCACGCCGTGCTCCGTGATGCAGCCGGTCACCGTGCCGTGGCCCAGGCCGATGGTGGGTACCTGCGCCGCCCGAGCGGCGCCATTGATGCCCGCGTAGCCGGACAGCAGCGCGGCGAGTTCGCGGCCCACCGCCTCGGCGGCATCGGCGGCACCTACCGTCGCCGCCACTGCGGCCTTATTGACCGTCGGGATGCAGGTGAAGACGGCCCGCGCGCCAGCAGGCACCGCATCGAACCTCCAACCCTGCGCCGGCGCCCAGGTCCCATCGCCCATCAGCGCGACCTGCCCGATGTGCTCGGCCACATGCACCGGGTGTCTCCCGCCCAGCAGCGGAAAGATCGCCAGAGTGCCCGGTGGCTCGTGTGAGAACGTGCCCTGCAACATCAGGACCGGGCAGTGATCGGCCAGGCGCCGCACTTCGCGGGCCAGGCGCCCCACGGCGGGGCTGTGCACGTCGAGCGCGTGATCCGTCGAGTCGCCGGTGATCACCGCCACATCGACCCCGCGCTCGATGGCCCGGTCGACGCCGTATCCAAAGCAGCGACCGGCCTCGTCCAGGTTCTTGCCGCTGAAGTGCAGGTCCGAGAACTGCGCCACCTTGATCATGAGATTCATCCTTTGCTATCGCTGTCGTTGTCGCGGCTCCATTGCCGCGCATAGTCCGGGTAGGTCTGTGCGACAGGATCACGCAGCAGCGCCCCGCATCAAGCCAGGTGCACGTTCTGCGGGCGCAGCTGCAGCGCTTCGGCTCTCGCGGCTCAGGCCCAGACATCGAGCTCAGCCCTCACCTTGTCGACGAAGCCGGCTCCGTTGTCCTGGAACGGAGTGAGGTCCTCCAGCGCGCGCTTGCGGCCGCCGGCGGCCTTCTTCCACCCTTGCCCCCATCGCTTGGTGGCGTAGCGCTCGTAGGTCTCGGCGTCGACACCGAGTGCCGCGGCGGCGTCGAAGAGCCACGCCACCTCCTTGCCTTCGGCACCACCTTCACCGCCACCAGCCTTGGAAGCGACCGGCGCATCGCGGCGCGGTTGCCCTCCGGGCCTCGTCACCGCCGGTTGAACTGGAGGCCCCGACTGAGCTGCGTTGGACTCATGCGCGACAGGCATCTGGTCCGGTGCGGTGTCCACCGCGCCGCCCGTCGCTGCGGGCATCTCGATCACGCCGTCTTCGCTCACGATCGGCCCAGCGCTTGTCGGGGCCGCGGTCTGCCCCTGGAGCACGGCAGCTGCCTCGCCCGCGCGAGTCTCGATGGCGTCCAGGCCGTCGTCGTTACGCAGCAGGGCCGTCGGATCCACCGGCGCCTCCAGTTCGATGAGCCACTGGGTGACACGCCCGGGTTTGCCCTCTTCGTCGATCCGCGACACCTCCACCAGCCGCTTGCTGATGAAGAAGGGCGTGCGCTGGCCATCAAGGAACCCCGAGATGCGACCACCGCGCATGAATGCGATGGTCTGGAACTTCTCGATCGCGGCCTGCATTGCGTAGAAGCTGTTGGTCGGCAGCTCGAACGCGCTGATCGACTTGATGCCGGGGATGAAGAAGATGAACCTGCCGGACAGGTTGCACTTCTTGGTCTGGTACTCCGGGCAGGTCTCGGGGTCGCACACGCCGCTGTTCACGGGCCGCAACGTCACCTTGCGCCCGCCGAACATGCGCACGACACGCCGCCCTTCGCCAGTAGCCGGCGGCTGCTCGTAGGTCTTGCAGTAGCGCGTCTGCCCGTCTTCCGAGTACTCCGACCAGAAGCGCCGCTCGCTGGACGTCCAGGTCACCAACTCGTGCGGCATGACGTGCTGCCACGCATCGGCCGGGAACACGACGGGGAAGCGGTACAGCCTCATCACGCCATCACCGCGGTCCTCGGCGTAAAGGTCCATGATCTGCCGCGCCAGTTCGGGGTTCGGGAAGTCCTCCCCGCGCACGGTGAAGTACGGAACGTTCTTCGGCGTCAGCGGGTTCTTCAGGTCCGGCAGCACGGCCGCGAGTTCGCGTTCGATCGCGTCGAACCCGCGTCCTTCGGCGACACCGGCCTCGTACACCTCGCGCGCCCGCGCCGACTCGGCGGCGCGCCGGGTCAGCACCTTGATCCCGCCTCGGATGCGGCCACCCACCGGGATGCGCATCGCCGAGCGTCCCAGCAACGTCGGAATCGCCACCGCGCCCGCGGCAGCCGGGACCAGGCCCGTGCCCTGCCCGTTCGCCTTGCTTTGTGCCATCGCGACCATTCATCTCTCCTTCACAAGTTGGTGGAAGCGGAAGTTCATGGTCCCGCGGCAGTTCGCTGTTTCAAGTCCGCGGCTGGGCCGAGGGAGCATCGACGCCGCGGCCTTTGCTGCGTTCGATCACGACCTCGAAGTCCGGCATCCCGCGCATCAACAGTCCACCCCAGCGCTTGGTCACGATCCGCCGATCGAGGATCGTCACGCGGCCGCTGTCATGGATCGTCCGCAGCAGCCGCCCGATCCCCTGCTTCAACCGCACGGCGGCTTCGGGAACCGTGATCTCGATGAAGGGCGACCCGCCTCGCGATTCGACCCACTCGCGCCGCGCCTCCTCGAGTGGCGAGTCCGGCACCGAGAACGGCAGCTTCACGATGACAACGTGCGTGCAGTAGTCGCCCGGGAGATCGACACCCTCGGCAAAGGTACTCAGGCCAAAGA
Source organism: Rhodocyclales bacterium (assembly GCA_016235805.1). Taxonomy (GTDB): domain Bacteria; phylum Pseudomonadota; class Gammaproteobacteria; order Burkholderiales; family Rhodocyclaceae; genus Sulfuritalea. Next base: position 17,936 of record JACRIY010000020.1, on the reverse strand, counting down.
GGACGGACCTGTCGAGACGGTCGACGGCAGCGCGGTGCCGCGCGAACATCTCGCCTTTTGGCATGGAGCCCTGCACCAGCGTGATCCGCCGGAGGTCCTCTGGCAGCAGCGCATAGACATCGCGCATCTGGCGCGCCGAGGTGAACAGCACCAGGGTTCCCGGCGTGTCCACGAGGGCTGGCAGCCGGTCACCGACCTCCTGCGTGTGCTGCTCCGCAGCCGTGGGCTCCGCGCGCATCGCCGGGACGACCAAGCGTGCCTGCCTACGGAAGTCGAACGGAGAGTCGACCTGCAGGAAGGTCGGCCGCTCGAAGTAGCCGAGCCCCGATTGGCGAAGGAACAGATCGAAGGTGCCACACGACGTCAGCGTGGCCGACATCACGACGGCACCACTGGCGCGGTTCCACAACAGCTTGCGCAGCTTGTCGCTGCCGCTGATCGGCGAGGCGCAGACCAGGTAGTCGCCCGGCCGCCCGCCTTCATCATGGCGCTCGATCCAGCGCGCAATCGGTGCGGCGCCGTCCGGCTGCTCGGCCAGCATCAGCTGCCAGGTGTCGACCAGGTTGTCGAGCCGGACGACGTAGAAGCCGAGCACGGACAGGATCTGGGTGGCGAGCGTGCCGGCACTGGCTGCGCGCTCCAGGACATGCTCTCTCAGCGATGAGAACGTCTTCTGCAGCTCTTCGCCGGCATCCAGGATCTGCTCCCCCGCTCCCTGACACCAGGCGGGCAGGGGTCCCGACTTGAACCGCCTGGCCCGCTTCTCCTCGAACCCGTTCGTTCCATGGATGCTCCGGTGCAGTTCGCGGAGCGCGCTCTCGATCCGTTCGCTGGAGGCGCGGCTGTCGCGGATGAGTTGTTCGTCCAGGCGCAGTCCCAGGACGGCATCGCGCACCGCGTTGCAGGCGCCTTCCAGCCATTCGACCGCCCCGCGGATCGCGTGCCGCGCAGAGAAGTGCTCCACCGCCTTGGCAGCGAGGCTGTGTGCCTCGTCGAAGACGTAGATCGTCTCCTGCGCTGCCGGTAGCACACTGCCACCCTCCATGTCGATCGCCGACAGCACGAGGTCGTGGTTGGCGATGACGAGGTCGGCCTCCTTGACACGTTGCCGTGCTGCCTGGAATGGGCACCGCGAGAACTCGGGGCACTTGGAGCCGGAGCAGCCCTGCCGATCCGTGGTGATGCGATCCCAGACCTCGTCCACCACGGGGATCGGTAGCTCGTCTCGGTCTCCGTTCCACCGTCCGCCGTCGAAGCTGACCAGCAAGTCGCGCAGCACCGCCACGCGTCTGGGTGCCTCATCGGCAGCAGCGGCTGTGGACGCGGCTGCGAGGTCAAGACCCCGTTGGCCCGCCTGCTTGCCCTCCGCCTGGAGCTTCACCGTGCACGCGTAGCGCCGCCGGCCCTTGGCCACGGCGAAGCTGAACTGAAGGGGCAGCAGTCGCTGCAAGGTCGGCGCGTCCTTGTCAGCGTACTGGTGTTGCAGCGCCACCGTCGAACTGCTGACGACGAGGCGCTTCTGTCGCGACTTCGCCATCACGAGCGCCGGCACCAGCGCCCCGAACGACTTGCCCGTACCGGTGCCCGCTTCCACGATGGCGAGGTGGTCGCCGTTGCCCGCCTGCTCATCCTCGGCGCGGCACCGCGACAGCGTGTTGGCCACGACCGCGATCATCTCCATCTGCGGCCGACGGGACTTGAAGCCCGGAATGCCTTCGCGCAGCGCGTCGATGCACTCGCGGATCAGTTGCTTCTCGTCATCCCGGACCATGCAGTCAGCCTATGGGCCGCCCGCCTGCACTCAAGGGTGCCGTCCGGTCCGCAGCCACTCATGGCCTGAGACTGGCGTCAAGCCGCGCGGGTCGTGACGGCTACCCGGCCTCCGGCACCCGGTGAGCGCGCTGCCCTTCAGGGAAAGGACCGGTGGCTCTCGGCGCAGCGCGTGGCGGCAGTTCTGGCAGGTCCTGGTCCGTCCGCCAGACCCACGCGCCCTCACCAGCCGCCAGTACCGCCCTCTCCTTCGCACCCTGCTCCTTCGGGTCGAGGAAGGCGCTCACGACATGCAGCGGGAACGGCCCACCCTCGGTGTCCAGCAGCAACGCGTTCGGAAAGCAGGCACCGCTCTTGGCATCGAACCGAAGCGGCTTCAAAAAGGCCCGCCCTTGCCGCTGCAGTTCCTCGATCAGTGGAAGCTCGTGCAGGCCCTCGAGCGGGATCCACTGGTCCGACACCAGCGTCATCGACAGCGAGTCGACCTGGTAGAGATGCTCGCGCTTCGCATAGATCAGCGCGGCCATCACCACCATCGGCTTGCGCTCGAGGTCCGCGTCACGGGCCTGCAGCGTCGCTGCGTAGGCGCGCTCGGCGCGCTCCCAGGCCTTGTTCTCCATGTACAGGGGCACGTCCGGCATGTGCTTGATCAGCAACCTTCGACCGTAGGCACTCTGCTCCGCACCGTTGAACTGCCCGATGACGATGGCCATCTTGTAGGCCACGTCATCGCCTGGCGACAGCAGCATCGCCAACTTGCGCCGCCGGCGCTCGCCGATCTCTTCCTTGTCCGCGACACGGAACGGCTCCGGGACGTACAGCCGCTTGTCCAGGGTCTCGCCCTTGAGCGTCACACCCGATGCCGCAAGCTCGAGGTACTTCTTGATCACGCCCTGCGAGCGCCTGCCCTCCATCGCGGGATACCAGCGGTTGAGGCCAGCCCGGTGGTAGAGAAAGTGAAGGACCGCGCGCAGGCTCATGCGTTTGCGCGGCGCGTTCACCGCGGGCGGCTCTCCGCTGGCCTCACCGCGCGGCATGGCCTTCCCGGAGACGCGGGAGAACGGAAAGTCCGTCCGGATCTCCACGTGATCGGCGTTGTGCTCGACGATGGCCTCGCCGACCAGTTCTCCGAGACCGGAGATCCCAGGCTCCGGCTCGAAGGACTGGCAAGTGGGATGGTGCATGTCCCCCGTGCCCGGCATGCGCTTGACGACGTATTCGCCGTGCTTGGCGATGTACATCTCCACGCCGCCGCGCACGCACATGCAGCGCGGCCGCTCGGCGCTGTCGTAGACCCTGGCCAAGGCGTCCTGCAACGCAGGGTCGGTCGCCTGAAAGGTGACGCCTCTGACGAAGAAGTACCTCGGCGCTTCCATCGCAACCTCCCGGGCCCGCAGGACCCCTGTGTGCCTACACCAGCTCGCGTGCGATCTCTTCCAGGGGCACCGGCGGCAAGCTGGTCAGCCGGTGCACCTGCCGGCTCGAGCGCAGCCCCAGCAGTTCCTGCAGCTGGGCGCGGTCGGCACCGTGCCGCTCCATCGCGAGCGCGACTTGCCGACGGACCTGCTGGGCCGTCATCCCAATCCAACCTGCGCGCGCAAACGCCAGGCGCAGCGTCGCCTGCAGGTACTTCGAGGTGAGCCGCGGATCGGTCGCGGACCGTGGCATGACTCGGAAGGGATTGCCCTCTTCGGTCAGGAACAGGCGGCTCGTCGGATCAAGCCCGCGAAACCGATTGGGCACACCCACGCCCAGGCGACGGCGGATGCGCTCCTCAAGGTAGTTGTCGATGCTCTCCACGGCCTTCGCCGACCCGAAGAACAGGGGTCGCTCGATACCGTTGGCCGCCGCGCCAGCGCGCAACATCGAACGGCGCCGAACCTCGCCCTGTTCGTCCAGGTAGTCGCCCACCTCCAGTCGGGCAAGCTCCATGGTCTTGAGCCCCGTGCACAGCAGCGTGTAGATCAGCGCGATGTCACGGTTCGCACTCCGGCAGCTCGCGCGCAACCGTCGAGCACCGGCGGCCACTGCCTCGGCGTCGAGCACGACACGGCACGGTGGCGGCAGTTTGTCCTCATCGTGCGCGCGCGCAGCCGACATGATGGTCTCGCGCTTCTGGCGAATCGCGGGCAGGCTGTCGAGGTAGTCTGCCCTCACCGAACCGAGCGCTTGGCTCTGGTGGAGCCGGCGCAGCAGCCCCTTGATCCGCCGTTCGACGGTAGATCGCGAAACACCCAGGTCGGCGGCCACCTCCCTGTAGGTCCGGCCCTCTTCGACCACGCTGGCAAGCAAGTTCATGGAATGAACGGGAATGCGCCCCATGGACTGGTTCCGACGGTGAATCGCACGAGCGACGACAGCCTCGCCGCCGATGGCAGCGCCCCGCCCTCGATCGTCCAGAAGACGACGAGAAGGTTCAATCCGGAAAGGAGGGTCGAAGCACCCCCGGTTTTCGCCCGTCGCGCTCCTGGCCACGTCCCGCGCGCCGCATGAGCGCGAGATCGCAAGACGCCCCCCGAGCTGCGCCCTGCCGAACCTCTGTTCAGGGACGCAGCGTTGATTCATACTGAGTCCGCTACTGGCACCTTGCCATTGCCGCTGTCACCAGCGTCCCGGCCTGGCCGGCGTTTGCGGTCGTGACCCGCACTTCAATCCGCCTGTACCTGCAGGCCATCCCTATCTCTCGCTGGCCATTGCTGGCCCGGCTCTCGAACCGACCCGTGCCGCCCGACTGCGGCCTCGCGGCCGGGACGTAGGCCACCTCCTGCGCGGGCCCTCCCGCACATCCTCAACCCGAGCTCGGGCGATACCCGAGTCGGGTTCGCTCGTGTTCATGCGCTTGAAAGGAAAGCGTCATGTCCCACGAAACCATTTCCCTCTTCGCCGACCCTGGGCAGGCCGTCGACGGCAGCGCTCGCATCACCGCGAGCGTCGTGCCCAGCGAACGTCGCATGGACTTCCTCCCGCGGCACTTCGGTGAGCGCGCGATGATCAAGTTCGAGATGTCGGTGTACGACTGGATGGGCAGCCTCTGCCCGACCTACCGCGGCGGCTTCTGGAACTACGTCGAGCTCTCGAATGGCGGTGCGTTCTTGTACCCGTCCGGCGTCGAGACCTTCGAGATCAAGGTCGACGGCAACGGCTTCAGCGGCACCGTTGGCGCCGAGGTGGCCGGCATCATCGCCACCGCCTTCGCGCTCAACAACATGCTCTGGCGTGGCTGGGACAGCCTGGCCGAGAAGTACGAACAGCTGCTGGAGGTCATCGGCGAGCACCCGGAGTCCGCGACCATCCGGCGCGCCCTCGACTAGGGGGCGGCCATGCTGACCCATCGTTGCAACCGGTTCATGGTCTTCTTGACGGGCTTGCGCCACTACACGACCGAGCAACTCCTCGCGGTGATGCAAGACCGCCGCTACCCACCCCTGCTGCGCGTCGCCGCGCTGCGGTGGCTCATCCACTGGGCTCCCCTGGACATCACCAAGGGAGCTCCCTATCTGCAGGGGCGTCGCTACGTGCGTCAGCACTACGGCGTGTAGTCCGCCCCTCGCAACTCGACGACCACGGCCTTCCGGCCGTGGTCCTCTCCATCTGAAGGACACCCAAACGTGAACATCCGAACGCCACGAATTGGCTCCGTCTGCTCGACGGATCCGGACGACTTTCATGCCGTGGCCCATGACTTCGCCTACGAGCTGCGCCAGTTCATCATGACCGACCGCGACCCCGATCGGCGACGAGCTTCAAGATCGGCAATCAGCGAGTTCGAAAATGCCGGCGACGATCCTGAGGCGTTGCAAGCTTTCGTCGAAGGGTCTGGCCAGGACTCCCTGCTGGCGTACTGCCTGCCGTTCATGAGCTTCTGCCGTGCGCCCTCTGGTGACTACGGCTTCTGGCCAGACATTGAGGCGCTGGAGTACGGCGCTCGATCGAAGGACGGCGTCATCAAGGTCAATGCGGGCGACGCTTGGCCGCCCCTGTGGACGTCATCGGGCCTCGACGTGCAGTTCATCATGGAGGTCAACGATCACGGCAATGTCACGCTCTACAACCGCCGTCGGCGGGAAGTCTGGAGCTGCGTTTAGCCGCGCCCTCCGCAGCTTTCTCAGCGCTGCGGAAGGCGAGACTTTGAGTAGCGCGAGCCCTCGGGCCCGCACGAGCACCTCGGCGGGAGCCGGTCATTGCGACTGGCTCCCGCGGCACGTCCAGGGTCTGTCTCGCTAGAGGAGTCAGTCGAGTTCGGCCTCCGAACTCATGCTATGGGCAGGCAGCCGGTCCCTGGAACGGGGATACCCTCACCGGGCTCAAGTTCTTCCTCGGACTTGAGCTCCCCAGAACGCGCGGCCGGTGAAGTCACCGTAAACCCAGCATGCTCGAGCGCGCGCTGACACAGCTCCAGAAAGCTTGCCACTGTCAGGTCGTTCTTTGCGTCGTTCGTGCGCCAAGCGCAAATCTTGAAGCTTGCTTCCGTCGCCCCCGCGTCGACGTGGTCGACGGTGGGCAACAGTGCGTGCTGCGCCTTGTAGCCGTGCCTGCCCGCCTGGGATTCGTCGTTGTCATAGGTGCCGATTCGCGCCCAGTCGAGGAGCTCGCCGGTATAGGCATCTCTGCCGTCGGACAGGACCACGGCCGCGTGGATCGCTTCTTTGTAGAGGGACACCGAAGCGGTGCGCTGTCGCTTGCGATCGCGCTTCACGTGCGCGGCTGCTTTGCGGCCCAGCCACGACTCGTACTTCTCGGCCGTCACGACGTCCTCCAGGAACTGAGGCATGGTGTGCTTGCGTGGCATCGTTCAGGTCCCTCGACGCGCGAGACGGTTCTGCAGCAGGAACCAGCACATGTTCAGCGCGAATGAGCGGCCAAGACGCGTCATCTGCCCCTCCGGAATGCCCACCGGGCGGTGTGCACCTGGGCTCAGCAGTCGAAACACACCGGCGAGACCTTGCTCTTCCTCGACGCTGATCTCCCCGCGGCTGCGCAGGAACTGAAGAATCTCGCCCCACTTCGCGGGGTTGTAGGTCACTGACTCGCCGCCGGCGACGTCCAAGGCAACATCGCCGGCCAGCGTCTCCAGTGCGATCCGTGCATTCACCAGCGCGGCGTTGTAGTCGGGAGGTGCGGCCCGAAAGGCCTGTGCGGAGTCGTTGATCTTTTGGACGATCTCCCCGCTGCGCGGTGCACCGCAGGTCCTCAACGCCTCGATGAGGTCGTCGTCGATAGGCACGGCGTCGGCGATCGACGGGTCGCTCTGGTGCAGCCGCTTGTCCACCACCTGGTACCCATCGAGCATCAGGCACTGCGTCAGGTCATGCATGCGCTCGTCGAAGCGGTACTTCGGATTCACGCGAGAGCGCAGGTCGCCGGCGGTGGCCACGACTTCAGCAAGCACGTCCACGACCTGCCGGTCGCCGAGGCCTCGCACCGCATTGATGAGCTCGTACACCAGCGAGCCGGAGTTGAGCGAGATCGGGGCGCCGTGCTTGCTCAGCAGCGTCACAACGATGGCGGGTTCCTGCTGCTCCAGCAGCTGGGCGAGCGAATAGCGGGTTCGATGTCCGATCACGTGTTCTGCCCTCCTCGCCAGGGCGGCCTTGCGCTGCCTACAAGGCCGGCCGATGTTGGTGCTCGATTGTCAGGCTACACAGCGATCGCCACCGGCACGCCGATCTGCTGCGCGACGCTCGCGTACAGGTCCTGCTCGACGGCAGGGGCCTCGATGGAGACCACGAGGCTGTACCTGGCCGCACGTTCGAAGCGACCATGGGTCGGCCGGTTGCGCCACCATCCCATCGCCGGAAAGATTGCCAGCTGCCCGCGGTTGGCCAGCTGCGCGGCCGTCCCGCTCCAGCTGTCGCTGAGCAGCGAGCCTCGCGTACGCAGCCGCTCCCCGATGGTCCAGCCGGCGTCCGCGCTCCCGGCACCGGGAAGGCCTTGCTCCTCTGCTGCCGCTTGCGCATTGATGCGGCCACGGAACGAGGCCTCCGTTTCCAGCGGCCGGCGCACCGCGAAACGCAGCGCGTGGGACTGGTAGGCGTACTTGTCGATGCCGCCGCGCTCGCCCGGGTTCGGCTCAATGAAGTAGGACAGCGTGACGCGCAGGGTGACCTGCGTATCGCCCAGCGCCTGCAGCATGTCCGTCGGCCACGGCAACGCGTGCAGGTGCATGTCGCGGGTCTTCACAGTGCCGTCGACCTTGTGGTACGGCTGGAGCTGATCTTGCACGATCAGCGTGAGCGAGTTTCGGGCGCTGTATAGCGCTCGCTCCAAGCCCGGCACGCCATAGCCGCAGTGACGCAGGAGCTGCCGCAATGTTTCCTTATTGCGCAAACCGTTGGGTGTGTAGGCGTCCAGCATCGGCTGCGTCCAGCGCGCAGAGTGCACCATAAGCGCTCGCACCGTCTCCGGCCAGAACGTGGGGTAGGCGGCCTGGATCCGGGCGCCCATGCCAGCGGCAAGTGCGGTTGCCGCGCTGGTCGCCCAGCTGAGTGCGAACAGCCGATCGTGCGGCTGATGGCCGGTGGTCAGAAGGGACAGGCTGTCCATCGAGCACGCGAAGCCCATCGGCTCGACTGCGGCATTGCCACCCTCCATCACGATGTCGGGCTTGAATGGCCAACCCGGCTGCCACGTCGCCGAGGTGGTGGTGTAGGGACTCAGGCTCCCCGCGGCCGCGATCGCGCTGTATTGCGGCGCGTCCGCTTCGGAGATCGTCGTCAGCTCCGAGTAGGCGCCGACGGTGAGCGCGTTCCAGGCTTGGCCAGGGTCGTGCACCGAGTTCGTCGAGAGACTGTCCGGGTAGGCGCTCCAGGCGTCTGGGTCACGAGTGTTGCCGGCGCACAGAACGAACAGCCGAGGCGTCGCACCTTGGCCGTCGTAGTCGCACGCCAGGCGGTCGATCTCGGCGGACCAGGACGAAGGCCTGCCGCGGTCGCGGCCGTCCGTCGACGAGACCGCCATTGCGAACACGCGCCGGCGGTTGGGATCGGTGACCTCCACGCGGCCCACGGCTTCGGCCGTTATCGCCCCATACGACTCACCTTCGTTGTCACCCGGCCCGCGCAGGACCTTGATGGATTCGAGGCGATGAGACACCGCCAATGGCCCCTCGTCGGCCAGCGCCGGCGTGAGGTCTCCCAGCAGAGCTAGACCCGCCAGCTCGGTGCCGTGTCCGTTGCCGTCGTCAGGTCCCCAGTCGGGCTCGATCGTGTGACGGTCAGCGTCGGCCACCAGCGGCGCGATCAACGGATGGCCGTGGTTCACGCCAGTGTCCAGCAGCGTGACGTATGAGTTGCCGGCGTGCTCCGGCACCAGTCGCCCTTGCAAGTTGCCGACCCAGTCGGCTTGCTCGTCGAGCGGCAAGGCGGCGAAGAATTCCGCCGTCGTCTTTGCGCGCCGAAGCTCGGCGATCATGTTCAGCACGAGCGACGACTGCAGCAACTGCGCCTTGCTACAGTGCATCTGCGCCACCGACCGCTCAGGGAAGTGCAGGACGCGCTCGCTGACGTGAATGCCTGCCATCGCGGCGACCGTCCGAAAGTCGGCCACAACCTGTTCCCGGTGCTCGCCGGCGGGCAGCCAAGCTTCCCACCAGATCGCTTCGGCGTCGGTGGGCGGCAGGGCGTCGGCGGTGTCGGTCCACAACGACGCGAACGTCGCCACTCTCACGGCACGGATCGCGTCCACCAACGACTGGTTGTCGCGGGGTTGGCCGCGACGGTCGACCTTGTGGTCCATGTAGTCGGTGACCAGCTTCTCGAAGTGCGCGAGTTTTCCCTGCGGCACGAACACCGTCGCCAGTACGTGGTTGCCCTGCTGGCGTACGTTCATCAGCTCGATGCCTTGCCGATCGCGGGCCAGGCTTTCGGCCGCCAGGGCCACGCCTTGCTGGCTCTCGAACTCGACTTGAACGCCGATCGCGGTCTGTACGTTCGCGACTTGCTGTTCAGCGACGCGCTGCTGTTGGATCGCGGCGACTTGCGCGATCTGCGCTCGCAGCACGCCGGCGTGCTGCTGTCGGTCCTGCGCCGGAACCACGGCCCTGCCGCCGCCACCAGCCGCCCGCGCGGTGTAGCCCTCGATGGTTCGTGTGTCCTGTGGAAAGAGGTGCGGACGGTGCGGTTGATCCCCGTTGGCCATGCAGCTGGTGCGCGCCTATTCCTTGCCGCCCGGCGTGCGGCGCCGCACGGCCTGACGCTGTTGCAGGAGGCTCTTCACAGCTTCGGCCGGCACGCTCTCCTGATCGTGCATCACCGCTTCCTTGACCGCGTCGCCGACGGCCCGGGCAATCTCGGCATGGCTCAAACCCAACGCCTCCTGGGCCAGGTCGGCGATGGCCTTCGTGGACTTCAAGTAGTTGGCCAAGCGCAGGCGCAACAGCGACTGGATCTCCTGACCGGACGGCACGTGGTACTCGACCACGTCGTCGAAGCGCCGGAAAAGTGCTTCGTCCAGGATGTCTGGATGATTCGTCGCCGCGACGATCACGCTGCTCGAGTCGTCCTGTTCGATCATCAGGAGGAAGCTGTTGAGGATGCGGCGGATCTCGCCCACGTCGTTGGCCATGCCGCGCTGGCTTCCGATCGCGTCGAATTCGTCGAAGAAGTACACCCCGCGGGTCGATGCCACGGCGTCGAATACTTGGCGCAGCTTGGCCGCCGTCTCGCCCATGAACTTGGTGATCAGTGCATCCAGGCGCACCACGAAGAGCGGGATGCCCAGTTCGCCTGCGAGGGCGGCGGCGGTCATCGTCTTGCCCGTGCCTGAAGGGCCGACGAGCAGCAGCTTGCGCCGAGGGTGAAGGCCGTGGCTGCGCAGCTTGCCCAGGTGCCGCTGTTCCTTCAGGACCTGCTGCAGGCCTTCGAGCAGCGGCTTGCCAAGCACCATGTCCGACAGGCGCCTGGACGGGTAGGAGACGCTCAACAAGGAGGCGAGTTCGCCCTTGGGCCGAGCGATTGGAATTGCGCTGTCGCCCGTGGGCGCATGTCGGCGTGACTTCGCTGCATCGATCAGCTCGCGCAGTTCCTCGGCCAGTTTTCCGTGGCCCTGCTTGGCCTCGTGCGCTGCCAGTTGCATAGCAACGGAGTAGAAATGGCGATCATCGCCCTCCGCGAAGGAGCGCAGCAACGCTTTGAGTTGGTCGCCGTTAGCCATGATGGGGCTATTGTCCTGCACACAGGGCTGGCCGCCCCGCCACTACGGGTTTCTGCTCGGTCACCCCTGGAGCGGGTAGGCTCAGCAAGGCGGTGGGAGAGACGCGGCTAGAGACGCGCACAGTGCTGTGAGATGAGCTTCCGCCCGGTCTTCGTCGTCGCCGCCACTCAGACTTACGTCACGACTGACCGACCTCGGCCTTCTGCCGATCTTGGCAATGTCGGCTCAGGGCGGGCTCCGACGGTCAGGATGGCCGCATCTAGCGACAGCAACCAGTCGAGGCTGTGTGAAAACGCCTTGATCGCTTGAGGTGATCGCCTAAGGTGTGGCAACGCCACTGAGCGGGCCGTCACATGAAGCGATTCATCGAGGGCGAGGAGCGCAGCCAGATCACACTGCTGCCGGAGTGCCTAGACGACTACATCGCAGACGACAACCCGGTCAGGGTCGTCGACGTCTTCGTCGACGAGCTGAAGCTGCGCAGGCTTGGCTTCGAGGGTGCAGAGCCCGCTGCAACCGGCCGGCCGTCGTACCACCCGGCGGTACTGCTGAAGATCTACATCTATGGCTACCTCAACCAGGTGCAGTCGAGCCGCCGGCTGGAGCGCGAGGCGCAGCGCAACGTCGAGGTGATGTGGCTGACCAGCCGCCTGGCACCGGACTTCAAGACCATCGCCGACTTCCGCAAGGATCATGGCGATGCGATCCGCAAGGTGTGCCGGGAGTTCGTCCTGCTGTGCAGGCGGCTCCGACTGTTCGCCGATGGCGTAGTTGCCATCGACGGGAGCAAGTTCAAAGCGGTCAACAACCGCGACAAGAACTTCACCAGCCACAAGATCCAGGTGCGGATGCAACAGCTGGAGCACAGCATCAATCGCTACCTTGCCGAGCTCGATCGCGCTGATCGCGATCCGGCCGCTGTCCTTCCTAAGAGAGCGGAACGCTTGAAGGAGAAGATCGCCAAGATCAAGGAGCAGATGCGCGGGCTCGGCGAGATCGAACAGCAACTGCAGTCGACGCAGGAGCGGCAGATCTCCATGACCGACCCGGACGCGCGCTCCATGGCAACGAGCCGTCTGGGTTCAGCGGTCGTCGGGTACAACGTGCAGACCGCCGTCGATGCGAAGCACCACCTCGTCGTCGCGCACGAAGTGACCAACTCCGTGACGGATCGTGGGCAGCTGGCCGCGATGGCGAAGGCTGCGAAGGCAGCGACCGCGCACCCGAGGCCGATCGTCTTGGCGGATCGTGGCTACTTCGAGGGCTACCAGATCCTCGAGTGTGAACAGGCAGGCATCGCGGCGATGGTGCCGAAGCCGCTGACATCGGGCGGCAAGTTCGAAGGCCGCTTCGACAAGCGCGACTTCATCTACGACAGTCGGCACGACCTGTACCGATGCCCCGCGGGCCAGGAAGCCATCTACCGGTTTACCGCTGTCGAGGACGGGAAGACGCTGCACAAGTACTGGTCATCGGCGTGCGGCGGCTGTCACCTCAAGCAACAGTGCACTCCGGCCCCGAACCGACGCATCAGTCGTTGGGAGCATGAGGATGTTCTAGAGATCGTCCAAGAACGCCTTGACGGCGTGCCCGAAGCCTCTCGACTACGCCAGCGCACGGTGGAGCATGTGTTCGGTACGCTCAAGGCCTGGATGGGATCCACGCACTTCCTCACCAGGACATTGCCTCGAGTGCGAACCGAGATGAGTCTGCAGGTCTTGGCGTACAACCTACAGCGAGTGATCAAGATCCTTGGTGCACAAGAGCTGATCGCAGAGATGAGGGCGTAGAGCCCGGCGCTGCGGCGCGCCGGCGGACGCTCAAGCTTCATACGCGTTATGTGCGATCACCGCGAACCTCGCCCGCGCTTGACCCAACTGTTTGCACACGGCCTCAGTCTTGACCGGATACACGTACTGGAAGCGCCAAGGCAACTAGCGCGTCTTGCCAACCTTCCTCGCGCGAGGGCTCGTCAGCGGCTGGTGCAGGTCGGTGTGCGGTGCATTCAAATTGTAGAACTCGTGCAGCTTGGCGGCCAGCAGCTGCTTGTCAGGCAACTGGGTCTGGTACTGCGCGACCAGCGCCGGCGATAGCGTTCGGCTCAGCGCGTACTCCACCACCTCGCTGTCCTTCGACGCGCACAGCAGCACTCCGATGGCCGGGTTCTCGTGCGGCTTGCGCACGTCTCGGTCGAGCGCGAAGTCGCGCCCGCCCAGTTGCAACGGGAACTCCGAGCCGACGAAGCAGAAGTCGCGGCCCAGCTCGATCAAGAAGGCCTGCAGCCGGCCAAGCAGGCCGCGGTGCAGGTCGGCCTCGGTGTGTCCGGTATGCAGCTCGAGGAATTCCAGCACGTAGGCGTCCATGAAAACAGCAGCCGCCGACTCGCCGTGGATTTCTCTCACCGCTGGTGAGAGTTTTGGCGGCGCCAGCACCGTCTTCTCAAAGGCTGCCAGGCGGATCTGCCGCTCCGGATTGCGCTTGCCCCAGCGCCGCTGCATGACCGTCCGCAGGCAGAACTCGGCAGGGCTACTCCGCAGTCCCTCAATCCGCCAACGACAGCACCTTGCGCACTACATCGTCGAAGTCTCGAACGACCGACATTGGCAGGGCAAGGTAGACGTGGCAGCAGAATTCTCTCAACAGTGGTGAGAGTTTTTCCGCGGCGCCCTTGCTGGGCGCTGTGCCGACCGCCTGTCTCTGCCAAGCGTCAGGACAAGACTACACAGCCGACACGTTGAACCGATCGCATAGCGCATCGACTTGTGCCGCCTTGAGCTTCTCCGCCCGAAGCTTCCGCAGCCCGCTCCGCTCGAAGATGGCATAGGCGTAGCCCTTGTTCATCTGGCGAGACACGTAGCGGATCCCATGCCACCGAGCATCGGCATCGTGAATGGCTTGAGCCCACGCCTGGCTCACAGAGTAGTCGGCCGATGCACTGATGTCGTTGTTCAGGCCAAGGGCCTTCAGTGACGCGCCCGTCAGGTCAGCCAGGACCAGCGTCTTGCGTCGATCGCATGCGAATCGCACGACGGACCGCTCAGTCAGCTCGGCGGATGGCACCTCGTACGTGCCATCTACAAAGCGGCCCGTTTCGTGGATCACGCTCTCCGCGAACGCGACATCGATCGAGCCTGCTGCGTAGCACGTACCGAACTCGCCAGCGCGGCCCGGATCCGGGTCATCGAAGCGGTAGACCCCGGAGGACCAATACGGCTCTGTGGCCGGGTAGCGGCTCAAACGAATCAGAGACGCGACTTCGATCCTGACGGGTCGAAGCAGATCCTCAAAGGTCCCCGGCTCAGGCAGCCGCAGCGACACGCGCGGCTCCTCGCTCGCGCGCCCAGGCAGCGGCCAAGCGTTCCACTTTGGCGACAGCTACGCCGGCGTCCAAGGCAGCGGCGACGCCCTTCCCTCCCAGAACGCCGTGCTCACGCAGCCAGAACATCAGCTTTTCGCTGGCGCCGAGATCCCCCAGCGCGCGGCACACCGTCGCCACAGTTTCGCGATCCAGCGCGAGGAATGCCTGAGGGTAGTAGAGGCGATTGCCAATCTTTACCGCGAAGACTTCGCCCCGGTCCGCCGCCGGAGCCAAAGCCTGCCGGGTGAGTCCCCAGGCTTGCGCGAGCTGTTCGCCAGGCACCACCAGACCATCTTTGACCCATTGCACCCGTGCCGCCTCTCCGCGCGCGGTAGCTCCGGCCAGACCGCCAGACGCTGTGGGTTGAGACGGAACCGCAGCGCTCAAGCCCGCCGGCGAAGCTTGCCGGCGAGCACTGCTACCCCTTGTCGAGGCAAGTCCTTGACGGCTGACCGCCGAACGAAGCGTACCCAGGTCTTCGCTGAGTCTCCCGACGGCCGCCTCGAGCTGAGCAATCCTGCGCAGGAGGACGGGGGTGCTGACGTTGGTGCCCATGGCAAGGATTATAGGCAAGCGGGAACAACAGAGCAAACGCGTCAATCGTAGCAAACTACCGCCGCGAGGGCGCCTGCTGGCGGGAAGAGCGGCACAACCACTTGCTGCTCCCGGTGCACTGTGTCTCCGCGGCGCGGCCGCATGTGGCCAGATCAAGCCCGATGAACGTGCGCCGACCTAGCACTGCATCTTTCCCATCGAGGAACCTTGATCCATACTCGATTTGCCTCGTGGCCATCGCCACAGCCGCCCTCTGAGGCGTTCCGGCATCGCCGGCGTTAGCGGTCGTGACCCGCAAGTCGATCCGCGCAGTGTCCTGCCCTGCCGAAGCCGCCAACCCGGGCGGTGAGTTCCCTGCCGTGCCTGCCTGAAAAGCGGCCGGCCCCTTCCCCCAATCCGTCTTCACCAGCTAGCTGCCGCTCCGGCAGCGGCTGGCTGACGCACGACCGCCTGCCGCCCCGTCGGCCGACGACCCCCTCCCACCGGGAGCTCACGCTCCCCTGGGGGGCGTGTGCTCTCTCCACATCACGGAGATCGCATGTCCCCATCCAGCCAGGGTGGCTACACCCTCTGCCTGCCGGGCTTCGACACCGAAGCCCCCACATACCCAGACCTGTTCGCCGAGGCCGCGCAGCCTACTGCCACCACGGTCGAACCCCAGCCCGAGGAGACCTCGCAAGTCTCCAAGGCATGGCGCCCCGCCCTGCCGACGTCGTCCGACGTCACATCGGTCGTCGAGTGGCCGACCTGGGACGACACCGTCCTGGGTCAGCTCGACGGTCAAGTGACGAAGTTCGAGGCCAACACGGCCGCCATCGCCGCCCTCCGCGCGATAGAGGACGAAGCACGCGCCCCGACGACCGTCGAGCGCAGCACGCTGCTGCGCTACACCGGCTGGGGTGGCATTCCGGCCAGCTTCAACGAAGACGGGCGCGACCCCGCCTGGGTCCAGCGCGCCGGCCGCCTGCGCCAGTTGCTTTTGGACGAAGACCACGAGTCTGCGAAGGCATCGGTCAACAGCAGCCACTACACCGATCCGCTGGTCATCCACTGGATCTGGGCGGTGCTGCGCCGCCTCGGCTTTCAGGGCGGCCGCATCCTCGAGCCAAGCGCCGGCATCGGGCACTTCCTGGGCTGCATGCCTGCCGACGTGGCCGGCCGCAGCCGGATCACCGCCATCGAGATCGATCGTGTGTCGGGTCGCATGCTGCGCAGCCTGTACGCGCCCTTCGGCGTGGACGTGCGCATCGGTGGATTCGAGTCCACGACCTTGGCCGAAGGGACCTTCGACCTGGTGCTCTCCAACGTGCCCTTCGGGCGCTACGGCGTGCTCGACAACCGCAACCGGCCCTACAGCCGAGCGAGCATCCACAACTGGTTCGTGGGTCGTGCACTAGACGTCGTGCGTCCGGGCGGCCTGGTGTGCTTCATCACCTCGTCGTACTTCCTGGACGAGAACGAAGCCGGCGTGCGTGCGCACGTGGCCTCCGAGGCCGACCTGATCACGGCGTTCCGGCTGCCGGCCGGCACGTTCGAGCGCCTCGCATCGACCAGCGTGCAGGCTGACCTGGTGGTGCTCAGAAAGCGCGCTCCGGGCGAAGCGGCGGCTGCGGCCGAATGGCTGGACCTCGACTACGTCCCCAAGGCGATGCTGCGGTCCGGCTGCCACGAGCAGTACCTGCGGATCAACCGCTGGTTCGTGCAGCACCCGGAGCACGTACTCGGCCAGATCGATCGGGTCAGCAACGGCTACCAAGCCGTGCCGACAGCCGTGCTCGAGGGCGACCTCGAAACCGCGCTGCTCAACGCACAGGCGATGGTGCCCAAGGGCCTCTACGAGGTCCGGCCCACTGCGCCCAGAAAGGCGCTGAGGGATGTGGTGTCTGCACCTGCTGGCGCGCGACCGGGTTCGTTCGTGGTCCACGACGGCCGCATCGGCATCGTCGAAGGCGACCACATCGTGGATGTGCACGACCGCCTGAATGCCACAGTCCGGCTGCGAATCGCCGGCATGGCGGACATCCGCGATCGCGCCCGCGCGCTGCTCAGCGCGCAGCTGGGCACGACATCGGACCGTGACCTCGGCGAGCTGCGGCGCCGGCTCAACCAGAGCTACGACCGGTTCGTCACGCGGCAGGGCTACCTGTCCTGCCGTGCCAACGCCCTCGCCTTCCGGCGGGATCCCGACTATCCGCTGCTCCTTTCCCTGGAGCGCTATGACGAAGAGGAGGAAGTCGCCACCAAGGCGGCCATCTTCTCCAAGCGCACGGTCTCGCCGGTACGGGAGGCCACGCTGGCCGAGCATCCAGACGAGGCGCTCGCCTTGTCGATGCAGTGGAAAGGTCGGGTCGATCCCGACTACATCGGCCAACTGCTGCGCGCGACGCCGGCAGAGGCCCTGCAAGACCTCACTGCGCGAGGCATGGTCTACCTGAATCCCGAGAGCGACCGGTATGAGCCGGCCGACGAGTACCTCTCCGGCAACGTGAAGCGCAAGCTGACCGCGGCCCTCGCCGCCGGCGACGCCTACCGGGCGAACGTGGCGGCACTGGAGCAGGTGATCCCCGAGGACCTTCCCCCCGGCGACATCGCGTTGCGCCTGGGCGCGGTCTGGGTCCCGGCCGACGTGGTCGAGGCCTTCATCAAGGAGGTGCTCGGCCTGCAGGACAGCAGCGTCCGGTACCTGGCGGTGGCCGGCACCTGGTCGGTGACCTTCAACGACTGGGCGGCCCGCCAGAGCGTTGCGTGCATTCAGGAGTACGGCACGCGGCGCGTGCACGCGATCGAGCTGGTGCAGCACGCGCTGAACGTGCAGACACCCACGGTGCGCGACCCGCACCCCGAGAGGGACGGCGTGTACGTCGTCAACAAGGAGGAGACGCTCGCGGCGCGGGAGAAGCTCGGCCTGATCCGGGACCGTTTCGCGGCATGGGCCTATGAGGACGCTGCCAGGCGCGAGCGGCTGTGCAGGATCTACAACGACCTGTTCGTGCGACGTGAAGTCGCGTAGTTGATTGTTCTACGGGAGAAATCTCGACAGAGAACCCGCCATTCCCCTGGCGGTAGCCTAGAGATGCAGGCATGGCTGGCAACGGCTGTGTTT
>JACRIY010000019.1 GCA_016235805.1 Rhodocyclales bacterium | reverse complement strand
CCGTGCCAGTCGGCCTGCGGCGTGTAGCTCCAGGCGCCCGTGGCGGGATCGATGCTGGCCGTGCCGTGGGCGGCGGCGGCGCTGATGCCGAAGATGGTGCCGTCGAGCAGGCCGTCGGCGTCGCTGGCCGTGAGCGTACCGCTGAGCGCCGTGTCCTCGGCGCCGACTCCCGTGGTGTCGCCGCCGATGGTGGTGGCGTCGTTGGCCGCGGCCACCGGGGCTGCGGGCTTCTTGACCGCGACGCTGTCGTCCGCGGTACTGTCCGCCGTATCGGTATTCGTATTCGCATTGTCCGTCGCACCCGCAGCATTGCGACCGCTGTCGTCGCCCTGCCCTCCTTCGCGGTTGGCGAATTCGTAGCCCATGGGATCTATCGCCTCGGCGATGCGCAAGAGCTGGACGAAGGAATGGCCATCGTCCACCCGACCAAATACGGCGGGCCGGCCGGCGGCCGTTTCCTCGAGCAGGCGGTCGAGGCTGCTGCC
Source organism: Rhodocyclales bacterium (assembly GCA_016235805.1). Lineage (GTDB taxonomy): Bacteria > Pseudomonadota > Gammaproteobacteria > Burkholderiales > Rhodocyclaceae > Sulfuritalea. The sequence continues at coordinate 57,968 of JACRIY010000019.1, read as the reverse complement.
TTCCGCGATGGCACGCGAAATGTCTTCCAGTTCGCCGAGGCTGCCGGGCATGAGCGCCTCTTCTCGCGCATCCGCGATGCGTCCGCCGAGAACCATCTCATCCAGCGTGACGGTCTCCTTGTCGCGCAGGAAGTACGCCACACCGTCGTTGAGGGCAAGCTCGACGCGTCCGCCCTCGGAGGTCTGGATTACGTCACCTTCATACACGGGATCGCCCAGCTTGAGCGTCCGGATCGTGCCGTCGGTCCCCTTGGCCGTGACCTTGCCTTCAATTGCCGAAACCTTGCCAACGTAGTCGCCTGCATCTGCCATGATCGAAACTCCGGACGGAACTGGGAAATGCTGGCGACTCTACCCCCCGGCGACCAGGATCACCATTGGACCAAAGGACAATACCGGGAGAGCCTCAGGACGACCGTTGGCCGTTGAGCATCAGTGCCAGATGGAGCCTGTCGCGCGCCTTGAGCTTCTGGAAAACCGCGCCGACGTGGGCTTTGACGGTGCGTTCCGTGATGCCGCACTGGCGGGCGACTTCCTTGTTGCTAGCGCCGTTGGCAACGGCGCGCGCGACTTCCTCTTCCCGTTTCGTCAGCGCCGACATTGCTCCCGCCTCGACGGAGATGCTTTCACGCAGCAGTTTGGCGTCCGGGAGTCGTGAAATGGCCGCCTGGGTGGAGACGACCAAGCGCTTCATCAGGGATTCGCCGATCCAGAGTCCGCCGGCCTCTACCACGCCGGCGACTTGGCGCAAGTTCGCCGCCGTCGCGTGTGCATTGCAATAGCCGCGCACTCCGGCAGAAAACAGATTCAGCGCTTCGTCGCCATCGGGCTGGTCGGCGAGGACGATCACGCGCACATCGCCGAGAGCCTTGTAGAGCTCTGCAAGCTGCTCAACCGCGGATCTAGCTTCCTGAAGGCGCAGCCACACCAGCATTTTGGTTCTGGCGAACTTTGTCGCCGCCCCGAGCGACACAGACTCGGCCGCAGGAAAGGCACTCCGCCAGCGCGGCAAGGCCTCGCCGGTCGGCGAGACAAACAGATGGCGAGCGGAAGACCGGGCTGGCACTGCGATCAACGCTCGGTCAGCGCACCCTGCTTGGCTCTCAGCACCGGTTTCAGCAAATAGGCGAGGATGCTTTTCTGTCCGGTGATGATGTCGACTTCGGCGACCATGCCCGGAATGATCGGCAGATTGGCGCCAAGTCGTGACTTGTTGGTGCGCACCCTGACAAGGAAGAAGGTATTGCCCTTCTCATCGGTGATGGAGTCGGCGCCGATATGTTCCAGTTTCGCCTCGAGCCCGCCATAGGTCGAAAAGTCATAGGCCGTGAATTTGACCATCGCCGCTTGTCCCGGCCGCAGGAAGGCAATGTCCTTGGGTGCCACCTTGGCTTCGAGGATCAGGGCGTCATCGAGTGGCACGACCTCCACCAGGTCGCGTCCGGGCTGGACCACGCCACCCACCGTATTGACCAGAAGCCGGCTGACCGTGCCCTTGACCGGAGAACGGATCGAGGCATGTTTCACCTTGTCGGCGAGGCCGACCCCGCCTTCGGTGAAGGCATTGAGCTTGGCCATGGTGTCGGCGAGGTCCTTGCGCACTTCGTTGCGCGCGTTCAGCTCGACTTCCTCAATCTTGCGCGAGGCCTCCGACATGGCGGCCTGGGAACGCAGTATCTGGGCCGAGGCCATGTCGCGCTCGCCGCGGAAACGCGAGGTATCCCGTTCCAGACGCAGCAACTCGACCTCGGACACGGCGCCCGAATCGATCAAGGGCTTGGTGACGGCCAGTTCCTTGGCAGTGAGTTCGTAGGCCTGCGACGCCTGCTCGCGCTTGAAGCGCATTTCCGAGAGTTCCTGCTGGCGCTGTATCAACTGCTGGCGGGCGATCGAAATCTGAGCCTCGACGTTCGAGCGGGCAGTCTGGTACAGCCGCTGCTCGTCCTGCACGGTCTTGGGATCCTCGACCATGACTTCGGGCGGCGGCACGAAGGGCAATCCCTCCGCCAATGCGCGCAAACGTGCGACCTTGGCGGTAAGCGCGAGGTATTGCGAACGATTTTCCCGCACGGACGACTCGAACCGGGTCGGGTCGACCCGCAGCAATATCTGCCCAGCTTCAACCACCTGTCCTTCCTTCACATTGATCTCGGCCACGATTCCGCCGTCCAGGCTTTGCAGAACCTGGATCTGGCTGGACGGAATCACCTTGCCTTCGCCTTTGGTGATTTCGTCGATGAGGGCCACGGCTGTCCACATGATGAACAGGGCTACGGCTATCAGGATCGTCTTGGTCAGGATTCTGGCCCGCAACGGCTCCTGGTGAATGATGAAATAGTCGGCGTCCTGAACGAAATCCGCCTCCCGGTTTTCCGGGGTTTCCTTCCAGTCGGCAAGCCAGCGATCCACGTACGGCTGTATCCGCATCCGGACTGCTTCGAGCCACCCGTGGAGGCGGGTCATCAAGGCCATAAAGCGTTGTGCCAAGGATTGCAGGTTCATGATGCGCGCCCTACCCGCCCCGCCTGCAGGGATTCGATGACTTCCTGGCGCGGACCGTCCTTGACGACCTTGCCGTCGTCGATCACGATCATCCGGTCCGCCAGGTCGATCAGGCTGACACGATGAGTCACCAGTACCATCGTCTTCTGTTCCATGAACCGCTTCAGGCTCTCCTTGAACTGGTTTTCCGAGGTGAAATCCATGGAACTGGTCGGCTCGTCGAGCAGCAATACGGGGGGATCAAGCAACATGGCGCGGGCAATGGCCACCCCCTGTCGCTGGCCACCCGACAGCGAGGCGCCGCGCTCGCCAATCACCATGTCATAGCCTTCGGGGTGGCGATTGACGAACTCCGACAAGCCGCCGACTTCGGCCGCGGTGACCACGGCGAGGTCGTCTGCATAGGGCGCGCGCAGGGCGATGTTTTCGCGCAGGCTGCCGTAGAACAGCAAGGTGTCCTGCTCAACATAGCCGACGTTGCGCCTGAGATCGGCCGGATCCAGTTGCCGCAGGTCGACGCCATCCAGCAATACCGCTCCTTCCGTCGGCTGGTAAAGCCCGAGCATGAGCTTGTGCAAGGTCGTCTTGCCCGAACCGACCCGACCGAGGACGACCACCCGCTCGCCGGGCTTTATGCGAAAGGAAACATTGCGCAGGACTTCCTGGCTGTGGCCGGGATAAGCAAAACTCACATTCCGAAACTCGATCTCGCCGCGTATTTCAGGCCGATGAACGAAGGAGGATTCCTCCGCCCGCTCCCCGGGCGTCGTCATCGTCCGCTCCAGGCCGGCCAGCGCGGTCTTGGCGTTCTCGAACTGCATCAGCAAGCCGACCACCTGCCCCAGCGGCGCCATCGCCCGTCCGGCCAACATGGTGCAGGCAATCAGGCCGCCCATCGTGAGCCAGTGCTCGTGGATCAGATAAACGCCGGCAATGATGATCATCAGGTTGACCAGCTGCGATATCGTCGAAGCACCGTTCATCGCCGAGGCGGAAAGCAGGCGCAGGCGGGCACTGGTCCGGGCCAGGAAGGCCGCCGTGCTTTCCCACTTGGCCTGCATCAGGCCTTCGGCGCCGTTGGCCTTGATGGTTTCCAGCGCCGTGAGGCTCTCGATCAGCGTCGCATTGCGCAGCGCCGAGGCACGGAAGGTGGTTTCCGAAAGCTCGCGCATCTTGTACTGGATCACGTAGCTATAGATCAGGACACCGACGATCCCCAGCACCGGGAACACGATCAGCGGCCAGGAAATCCAAAGCATGACCGCCAGGAATATCAGCGTGAACGGCAAGTCGATCACGGCGGTAACGGTGGCCGACGCGATGAAATCCCTGATGGTTTCGAATGAGCGCAGGTTGGCGGCGAACGAACCCACCGAGGCCGGCCGATGGGCCAGGCGCATGCCCAGCACGCGTTCCATGATCTGAGACGACAGTTTCAGGTCGATGCGGGAGCTAGCGAGGTCGACGAAGTGCCCACGCAGCAGGCGAATCACGTAGTCCATGCCGAACACCAGGAGCAGGCCGGCGCTGAGCATCCACAGGGTTTCGAGCGCGTTGTTGGGCACCACGCGGTCATAGATGTTCATGGTGAACACCGGCATCGCCAGGGCAAAGACATTGACCAGGGCCGCAGCGCCAATGATGTCGCGATAGACCGGCAACTGTTCAAGTATCGCCCCCCAGAACCAGTGGCGCTGGGTGACTTCGACGACTTCCGGCGAACGCTGGTCGAACCGGAAGTGCGGGCGGGCAAAGATAGCGATGCCGGTATAGCGCGTCGCCAGTTCTTCCCGCGGCATCGTCACGGCACCCTGTCCGGTATCGGGGAACAGCAGGCGGGCCAGGCTGCCCGACTCATCCCATCCCAGCAGGATGCAGGCTTCATTGCCCTTGAGCAGCAGGATAACCGGCAGCAATGCGTTGTCGATCTTGTCCAGGGAGCGCCGCACCAGCTTGCTGGCAAAGCCGGCGCGCTGCGCCGCCCGAACGAAAAGCGAAGGCGTCAAGCCTTCCGCCGGCAGCGGCAACCCGGCGGTCAGCGCCGCATGGGTGCTCGGACGGCCATGGATCCGGGTCAACTCTACAAGGCAGTCGAGCAAAGGATCATGGTGCAGGCGATCTTCCCGGACCCCTTCAACCCGTGTGTAGAGGCCGAGGCGCCGCTCCGGCCCGGGAAAATCGGCATCAGGACCTTGTCTGCGCTCGATTCCGTCCCAGTGCGAATCCTCGATCATGTCTTGAATGCCTTCCGGTTGTCGCGAACTCGATCAGGTCGATTCATCTTGGATGAAAAACAATACTTAGGACTGGAGTATGGATTATGCCTTCAAACCCAATGAGGGCAAGCCTCACGCTGACGGCATCAGCAGGCCTGTCGGTCGCCCGATGAGGATTCGGCCCATTTGCGGCAAGGATGCAGTACGGCCGCGGCCCTGACAGGCTGGACCAACAAAAAAAAACGGGCGCCCGATACGGGGCGCCCGTCCTGAAACAAACGCTCAACCCGCCAACGCGGCCTTGATCTGTTCGAGGGTCGAAGGATCGTCGATCGTCGTCAGGTCGCCGGCGTCGCGCCCTTCGGCCAGGGCCTGGATGGAGCGGCGCAGCATCTTGCCGGAGCGGGTCTTGGGCAGGCCGGTGACGAAGTGCACGCGCTTCGGTCGCGCTATGGCGCCCAGATTGCCATCGACCACCTTCTTGATTTCCGCCTCCAGCGCCGCACGCAACTCCGGGGTGGCGATCCGTGCCGGATCCTTGACCACGGCGAAGGCCACCGGCTCCTGTCCCTTCAACTGGTCATTGACGCCGACCACGGCGACTTCGGCCACCGCGCTGTGTCCCTGCACGGCTTCCTCGATCTCGCGGGTGCCCAGGCGATGTCCGGCGACGTTGATCACGTCGTCGGTGCGGCCGAGGATGTAATGGTAACCCTCGTCGTCCTTGATGCCCCAGTCGAACGAGGAGTACACCTGCGGTTCCTTGAACAGGCTGAAATAGGTGCTCACGAAGCGCTCGTCGTCACCCCAGATGGTGGACAGGCAGCCCGGCGGCAGGGGCGGGACGATGCCGACGATGCCCTTCTCGTTGGCGTCGCACTCCGTACCGTCCTCGCGGAAGATGCGCAGGTCGTAGCCATACACCGGAAAGCTGGGCGTGCCGAACTTGATCTTGGTATCCTCGATGCCGCGCACCGTCGACAGGATCGGCCAGCCGGTTTCGGTCTGCCAGTAGTTGTCGATCACCGGCAGCTTGAGCTCGCCCATGATCCACTCGTGCGTCGGCTGGTCCAGCGGCTCGCCGGCGAGGAACAGGTGCTTCAGCGTCGACAGGTCGTACTTGTGCAGCCAGCTGTTATCGCTCTTCTTCAGCACGCGCACGGCGGTCGGCGCCGAGAACATCACGGTGACCTTGTACTTTTCAACGATCTGCCACCAGATGCCTGGATCGGGACGGATCGGCGTGCCTTCGTACATGATGGTCGCCATGCCGGCGATCAGCGGACCATAGATAATGTAGCTGTGGCCGACCACCCAGCCGATGTCCGAGGTGGAGAACATGGTCTCGCCCGCGCCACCGGTGAAGATGTGCTTCATCGACGCGGCCAGCGCCACGGCATAGCCGCCGGTATCGCGTTGCACGCCCTTGGGTTTGCCCGTGGTGCCGGAGGTGTAGAGGATGTAGGAAGGCTCGCTCGACTCCATCCACTCGCAGGGAACGTCGGCGTTCATGTGCTGCGCGCGCAGTTCGGCGTAGTCGACGTCGCGTCCGGCGACGCGCGGCCAGCCCTTGTCGAGGCCGCGATCGATCATCAGCACCTTCTGCGGCGGAAACTCGGCCAGCTTGCAGGCTTCATCCAGCAGGTGCTTGTAGGGAACGGCCTTGCCGCCGCGCATGCCGGCATCACTGGAGACGATCAGCTTGGGCTTGGCATCGTCGATGCGCGTGGCCAGCGAACCGGAGGCGAAGCCGCCGAACACTACCGAATGGATCGCGCCGATACGGGCGCAAGCGAGAATCGCAAAGGTCGCTTCGGCAATCATCGGCATGTAGACCAGCACGCGGTCGCCGCGACCGACGCCGAGCGACTTCATGATCGCCGCCGTGCGCATGACTTCCGACTTCAGCTCGGCGAAGGTATAGCTCTTTTCTTCGTTGGTTTCGGTGGAGATGTAGACCAGAGCCCGGTCGTTGGGTCGCTTGGCCGCATGGCGGTCGACCGCGTTGTGGCACAGGTTGGTCTTGCCGCCGGTGAACCACTTGGTGAACGGCGGGCGGGAAAAGTCGCAAATCTGCTGGGGTGGCGTCTGCCAGTCGATCAATTTGGCCTCTTCGGCCCAGAATTCATCGCGTTGGTTGATCGAGCGCTTGTGAAACTCCGCATACTTTCCCATGAAGATCCTCGCTTGGTTATGTATTGCTGTGGTTGATGTATTGGTTTCGTACTTGCCGATTCACGCGGCGATATTCACTACGACTCGCCCCTTGACCCGTCCCTGCAGATAGTCATCGAACGCGGCGGGCAGATCATCGAAGGCGATTTCGCGCACCATCTCGCTCGACCCCGGCGCTAGGTGCGCCGGCCGCATGTCGGTGGCGAGGTGCTGCCAAACCGCGGACCGTTGCGCCATCGGACAATTCACCGAGTCGATCCCGAGCAGGCTGACGCCGCGCAGGATGAAGGGCATGACCGTGGTGTTGAGGGTATGGCTCGCAGCCAGGCCGATCGAGGCCAGCGCGCCGCCGACCTTCATGGTGCTGGCCATCCAGGCCAGCACGTCGCCACCCAGGTTGTCCACCGCGCCGGCCCAGGTTTCCTTGCCCAGCGGCTTGATTTTTGCCAGGTCCAGCGACTGGCGCAACATGACTTCCTTGGCGCCCAGTCCCGTCAGGTAGCCGGTCTCGGCTTCCTTGCCGGTCAGCGCGACGACGTGGTAGCCGCGCTTGGCCAGGATTTCGATGGCGATGCTGCCGACGCCGCCCGTGGCGCCAGAAACGATCACCGGACCCTTCTCGGGCGTCAGGCCGTCGTGCTCCATGCGCACCACGGCGAGCCCGGCGGTGAATCCGGCGGTGCCGAAGGCCATCGCATCCCTGCAGGACATGCCAGCAGGCAGCTTCACCACCCAGTCGGCCGGCAGGCGGGCGACTTCGGCGTAACCGCCATGATGGGCGACACCGACGTCGTAGCTGGTGGCCAGCACCTCGTCGCCCACCTTGAAACGGGAGTCGGCACTGGAGGTGACGCGTCCGGCCAGATCGATCCCGCCGACACAGGGGAAGCGCCGAATGATGCGCCCTGCTCCGGTCGCGGCCAGTGCGTCCTTGTAATTGATACTGGAATGCGTGACGGCGATGGTGACTTCGCCGGGATCGAGTTGCGCTTCGTCCATTGCGACAAAACGGCTGACAACCTTGCCATCTTCCTGATTGATCAGGTAAGCCTTGAAACTCATAGCAGTCTCCTCGAATCCACGCCGCGCCCTCAGGCGGACCCTATCGTCGGATGTCGTCCCCGGCAACGCCTAGGACATAATTGTTTTTATTGACGCCGAAAGTATTGATTATAGCCAGAGCAGGCTTACAGAGCGCTGAACAAACCTTGCCGGGGTTTACAGGAATCGCGAGTCAGGGCAATATCCCGTCCCATGTCAGGAATACCCACACGAATTGCGGGAGTAATCCTCCTCGCCGCGGCCTTGGTTTCTCCATTCGCCCAAGCCGACGAGTCCATAGTGGTACCGCCACCCCCCACGGTTTCGTTCGTCGACCGCGCCACCGCGACGGCACAGGATGCGATCGACCAGGCCATGGACCTTCTCGGCATCCGCTATCGGCGAGGCGGCAGTTCTCCCGAAGCGGGCTTTGATTGCTCCGGATTCGTCAGCCATGTGTTCCGCGAGGGCCTCGGGCTCGTCCTGCCACGCAGTTCACGGGAAATGAGCAAGACCGGCGAGGTGATCCATCGTGACGAGCTGAAGCCCGGCGACTTGGTCTTCTTCAATACGATGCGCAATGCCTTCTCGCATGTCGGCATCTACCTTGGCGACAACCAGTTCGTACACGCGCCGCGTAGCGGCGGCCGTGTCCGCATCGAGGACCTGCGCGACGGTTACTGGACAAAGCGCTTCAACGGCGCACGGCGCGTCAATCCCGGCTGAGCAGAATTTGCAGACTGTGAAGCCAGCGTAACGCTGGCTTTATTTTGGCTTGCAATTGCGAATGATTCTTAATACAATTCCAGAACTGACCCATTTCCGACTGGATTCCGACCATGAAACCGACTTCGATTCGCATCCTTTTCCCTGCATTGCTCGCGCTCGCCACCGCCTCCGCCAGCGGTCAGGAGAAGGTTCTCAACCTGTATTCCGCGCGCCATTACCAAACGGACGAAGCGCTCTACGCAAATTTCACGAAGCAGAGCGGCATCAAGATCAATCGCATCGAAGCCAAGGAAGACGAACTGCTGGAACGCATCCGCAATGAAGGCGCCAACAGCCCCGCAGACATCTTCCTTACCGTCGATGCCGCGCGCCTGGCCAAGGCCGACGAACTCGGCCTGTTCGCCCCCGTCCGGTCGAAGCTGCTCGAAGACCGGATTCCGGCCAACCTGCGCAGCCCGGACTGGTTCGCTTTCTCCACCCGCGCACGCGTCATCGTCGCCAATCGCGAGCAGGTCAAAGTCGAGGACGTGCAGAACTACGAGGATCTCGCCAACCCGAAGCTCAAGGGCAAGGTTTGCTCCCGTTCCGGCAGCCATCCTTACAACATTTCGCTGATGGCGTCGCTGATCGCCCGCATGGGTGAAGAAAAGGCCGAACAATGGGCGCGTGGCGTGGTCGCCAACTTCGCCCGTGCGCCCAAGGGCGGCGACACCGACCAGATCAAATCCGTGGCCGCCGGGGAATGCGGCGTGGCGGTTTCCAATACCTACTACCTCGCGCGCCTGCTGCGCTCGGACAAGCCCGAGGATCGCCGCATGATGGAACGGGTCGCGATCATCTGGCCGAACCAGAAAGGTGTCGGTGCGCATATCAACATTTCCGGCGGCGGCATGCTGAAAACCGCGCCGAACAAGGAGTCTGCGGTCAAGTTCCTCGAATACCTGGCCAGCGACGATGCACAACGCTACTTCGCCGACGGAAACAACGAGTGGCCGTCGGTACCCACCGTGGCCGTCAAGAATTCGGCGCTGGAAGCGATGGGCAAGTTCAAGGCAGACCCGCTGCCGGTCGCCGCGCTGGCGAAAAATGCCGCCGCGGCGCAACGTACCTACGACCGGGCCGGCTGGAAGTAGGCCTCACGCAACATCGAGCGGCGGTACCTCGTACCGCCAGCGCCGACTCTTGTCCGGCATTGTTGGTTTGGACGAAACAATCTGTTTCCGCCCGCCGGTATCGCGTGAGGAAGGAATTGCCTATAGTGCGCCTTCCTTAAACGCTATCGGAGAACAGCATGTCCAAGCCGGAAATCGCCGCAAAATCGCCCTTCGCCGTCAATGTCGAAAAGGGCAAGGATTATTACTGGTGCTCATGCGGCAAGAGCAAGTCGCAGCCCTTCTGCGACGGAAGCCACAAGGGTTCGGAATTCAATCCGGTCAAATACACCGCCGACGAAAGCAAGGCCGTGTATTTCTGCGGATGCAAGCACAGCGCCAACGGGGCGTTGTGCGACGGCAGCCACAAGGCGCTCTAGCAGGAACTCACCTGGCTGCGCCCGGCCGATATCTGCCGGGCGAGCAGGATGATGGGCAATAAGCCCACGCCGACGATGGCAAGCGCGGCGCTCGAGGCTTCCGCCAGCCGTTCGTCGGCCGCCAGCGTGAAGGTCTGCGTCGCCAGCGTGTCGAAATTGAACGGTCGCATCACCAGGGTCGCCGGCAGTTCCTTCATCACGTCGACAAACACCAGCAGGGAAGCTGTCAGCAGGCTGCCACGCATCAGCGGCAGGTGCACCCGACGCAGGGTTTCGCCCGGACTGCTGCCCAGGCTCTGCGCTGCCGCTTCCATGCTCGGCGTGATGCGACCGAGGCCGGCCTCCACCGTTTGCAGGGCGATCGCGAGGAAACGCGCTAGATAGGCATAAACCAGTGCCGCAATGCCGCCGGTCAGGATCAGGCCGGGGTTGATCCCGGTCATCTGCTGCCACAACGCCGCCAATCCGTGGTCGAGGCGCGTCACCGGAATCAGTACGCCAACGGCAATCACCGAACCGGGCACGGCATAGCCCAACCCGACCACCCGGTTCGCCAGCGTTGAAAGTCGCCGTCCGCCGCGCGCGGCAAAACCGAGCAGCAGCGCCAGCGTGGCGGCCAGCATCGCCGCCAGCGCCGCCAGCACGAAGCTGTTGCGCGCCAAAACCAGGAACCGTCCGGCGAAGCCTGCTGACTCTTCGCCGGCATCGCCCAGCGCGAGGCGCAACAGCAGCAGCGCCGGCAGCACAAATCCGATCGCGACCGGGATCGCGCAGCCGATCTGGGCCAGCAGCGCATGCCCTCCGGTGAGCACCTGACGCGTCGCGCGGCGACGACCGGTACTGTCGTGGTAACGGGAACGACCGCGGCTGACGCGCTCCAGCAGGATCAGCAAAGAAACGAAGCCGAGCAGCGCCGCGGCGAGTTGGGCCGCGGCAACCCGATCACCCAGCGAGAACCACGCGCGGTAGATACCGGTGGTGAAGGTCTGTACCGCGAAATAGGCCACGGTACCGTAATCGGCAAGCGTCTCCATCAATGCCAGCGCCATTCCGGCGGCGATCGCCGGTCGCGCCAGTGGAATCGAGACACGCCAGAAGCCCTGCCAGGGATTGAGCCCCAAGGCACGCGCCGCCTCGATCATGCCGCCGGCACGCTCCAGAAAGGCGGTGCGCACCAACAGGTAAACGTAGGGATAGAGCACGCAGGAAAACAGCACGATGGCACCACCCAGCGAACGCACCTCCGGGAACCAGTAATCGCCCTTTTGCCAGCCGAAGCTTTCGCGCAAGCCCGTCTGCATCGGACCGACGAACTGCAGGAAATCGGTATAGGTATAGGCCAGCACGTAGGCCGGCATCGCCATCGGCAGCAGCAACGCCCACTCGGCGATGCGCCTCCCGGGAAAGTCGTTGAGCGCCACCAGCCAGGCCGCACCGGTTCCCATCGACGCCACTCCGATGCCGACGCCGAGACAAAGCCAGACGGAGTTCGCCACGTACTCGGGCAGCACCGTCGCCATCAGGTGGTTCCAGGTGTCGCCGGTCCCCGCCGTGAACAGATTGACGCCGACCGCGAGCACCGGCAGCGCCACCAGAACCGCGAGCGCGAGGGAAAGGACCTGAAGCGGGGAGAATGGTATTGGGCGGGACACGGCCGGCCGATTATAATTGAGACTCATTCTCCACCACCGGCAAGCAGCGCAACGACCATGTCATTGCTCGAAGTAGACCGCGTCAGCCATGCCTACGGCAAGCAGGCCGTGGTGAGCGATCTGTCCTTCGACCTGGCGCCGGGCGAGATCGCCTGCCTGCTGGGATCGTCGGGCTGCGGCAAGACGACCATGCTGCGCCTGATCGCCGGTTTCGAAAAGCCGTCGGCGGGCAGCATACGGCTCAACGGCGTGACCATCGCCAGCGAAAAGGCGCAGATGCCCGCCGAGGCCCGCCGCATCGGCATGGTGTTCCAGGACTACGCATTGTTTCCGCACCTGTCGATCGCCGACAACATCGGCTTCGGCCTGCGCGAAAAGTTCCCGAAGGGACGCACCGCGCTGGCGCTGGCTCGACGGCAGCGCGTCGATGAAATGCTGGACCTGATCGGCCTGTCCGGCCGCGGCGAACGCTATCCGCACGAACTGTCCGGCGGCCAGCAGCAGCGCGTGGCGCTGGCCCGGGCGCTCGCGCCGCAACCTCACCTGCTGCTGCTCGACGAGCCTTTCTCCAACCTCGACGTCGAACTGCGTGAACGCCTTTCGCTCGAAGTGCGCGAGATCCTCAAGCGCGCCGGCATGGCGGCGATCCTGGTCACCCACGACCAAAACGAGGCGTTCGCCGTGGCCGATGTCGTCGGCATCATGCGTGCCGGCCGCATCGAGCAGTGGGACACGCCCTACAACCTGTATCACCGCCCGGCCACGCGCCACGTCGCGGATTTCATCGGCCAGGGCGTGTTCCTGTCGGGCGAGGTCCTGTCGAAACAGGTCGTCGAAGTGGAACTGGGCAGGCTGGATTCGGAAGTGCCGATGGATTGCGGCTCGAGTTGCGCGGAATGCCGGCGTGACTGCCGGCTCGATGTGCTGCTGCGCCCCGACGACGTGATCCACGACGATGCCAGCGAGGTCAAGGCCGAAGTCGTCGCCAAGGCCTTTCGCGGCGCGGAGTTCCTCTACACCCTGCGCCTTGCGTCCGGCGTGCAGGTCCTGTCCCTGGTCCCATCGCACCACAACCATGCCATCGGTGAAAAAATCGGCATCCGGCTCGATGTCGACCACGTGGTCACCTTCAAGCAAGTCTGAATGCCGATGATTCCCTGGCTGCCTCCGGAGCCAGTGTTTCCCGCTCTCGCCAAGGCCCTGGCCGAACCCAACGGACTGCTCGCTGCGGGTGGCGACCTCTCCGCGCAACGCGTGCTCGCCGCCTACCGGCGCGGCATCTTCCCCTGGTTCTCGGCCGGCGATCCCATCCTGTGGTGGAGTCCCGACCCGCGCATGGTGCTGTTGCCCGATGAACTGAAGATTTCCCGCTCGCTGGCAAAAACTCTGCGCAACGGCAACTACCAGGTGCGACTGGACACGGCCTTCGACCAGGTTATCCGCGCCTGCGCCGGCCGACTGCGCGCGGGACAGCCCGGCACCTGGATCACCGCTGAAATGCGGCAGGCCTATGTCGAGCTGCATCGCCTCGGTCATGCGCACAGCGTCGAAACCTGGATCGATGGTGTGCTGGCCGGCGGGCTCTACGGCATTGCGATCGGCCGCGCCTTCTACGGCGAATCCATGTTCGCCGACCGGCCCGACGCATCGAAGATCGCCCTCGCCCATTTGTGCGCTTACCTCAAACAGCGCGGATTCGGCATAATCGACTGCCAAATGGAAACCCGACACCTTGCCTCGCTAGGCGCCCGACCGATAGCCCGCCGTGATTTCGCCGCGCGGCTGGACGAGTTGTGCGCGTCGGGCGACACACCGGGCTGCTGGCCGGCAGACGCGATCGACGGCCACTTCCGGCGCGCGGCATGACTCCAACATGACCTACCTGCGCGACCTGCCGCCCTTTCCGCTGCTGCAGTTCTACGCGACTGCACCCTATGGCTGTTCCTACCTGCCCGGGCGCATCGCGCGTTCACAAGTGGCGACGCCCACCCACCTGATCGACAGTGCGACCTATAGCGACCTGGTGCGGGCCGGTTTCCGCCGCAGTGGCGTGTTTACCTACCGCCCCTATTGCGATGCCTGCCGCGAATGCCAGCCGGTACGGCTCGACGTAACTGCCTTTGTTCCCAATCGCAGCCAGCGCCGCGCCCTGGTCCAGCATGCAGGGCTCGTCGCGCGCGAATGCAGCCTGACCTTCCGCGAAGAACACTACCAGCTCTACCAGCACTATCAGGCCGCGCGCCATTCCGGCGGCGGCATGGACCAGGACAGCCGCGACCAGTACGCCCACTTCCTGCTGCAGACCCACGTGGACAGCAGGCTGATCGAATTCCGCGAAGGCGATGTGTTGCGCGTCGTCTGCATCATCGACGTACTGGCCGACGGCCTTTCGTCCGTCTACACGTTCTACGATCCCGATGTGACGAATGCCAGTTACGGTACCTTCGCCATCCTCTGGCAGATCGCCCAGTGCCAGCACGTTGGCCTGCCCTGGCTCTACCTCGGCTACTGGATACGCGACAGCCGCAAGATGGCCTACAAGGCCCGATTCCGGCCGCTTCAGGCCTTGCGCCACGGCGAATGGCAGGCCGTCGAGGAGTAAAGGACTCTTCCCCCGGCCCCTTCTTCAGGTGAAGCGGTGACCACGGCTCGCTGCTCTCGCAGGCTTTTGACGGGTCTGCCTTGGGACGGCCCGGCGGCAGACCATAAAAGTCGGCGCTGGCGACACGGCGATAGTCGCCAGTCAGCGTGCGGTCGCGGTCTCCCGGCGCCGGTAGCCGCTCCACGCCGGCCAGATCGCCGCACCGATTACCAGCACAATCGCCAGCAGCGGCCACAGCACGGGCCGATTCCACTCACTGCGACGCTGCTCGCGCAAGGCGGCATCCACCCGCTGGTACTTCAGCGTGTTGTGTCCGACCTTGCTCGGCTTTCGATTGGCCAGCCAGGCGTGGCGCAAGCTGTAGTCCTTGGGATGGAAGCCCCAGATCCACGGGGCGTCATGACGCAGGATCGCCGTCATGCGGTCGATCAGTAGCTGCCGTTCGGCACCGCTGTCCATCGCCTTCATGCGTTCGAACAGCCGGTCGTATTCCGGGTTCTCGTAGTTGGCGGCGTTTTCCCCCTGATGCCTGACCTTCGACTGCTTACCGTGCAGCAGGAACATGAAATTTTCCGGATCCGGATAATCGGCGTTCCAGCCGAAATAGAACAGTTGCACCGCGCCCTTGCGCACCTTTTCCTGGAAGCGGTTGTAATCGGTGCTGCGCACCACCAGTTGCACATCGATCTTGGCGAACTGCTTGTTGAGCCAATCGATGCGTGCCTTGGCACCTACACCGGTCGCCGTCGTGTCCAGGTTGATCAGCAGTGGTTCGCCGCTCTTCGCATCGCGACCGTTGGGCCAGCCGGCCTCCGCCAGCAGGCGCTTGGCCTCCGCGACCGGCTTGCGTCGCGCCTGTCCGTCGACCGTGTCGTACACGTAGGGGTTGACGCCTTCAACGCCCTCGCGATGTCCGAAAATGCCCGGCGGAATCGGGCCCTGCGCGGCAACGCCGCGGCCGTTCTGGAAGATCGATATGAACTCTTCCTGGTCGATGGCAATCGAGATCGCCTGGCGCAGCTTGCGCGCCCGTTCCGCCGTTGCCGGGTCGGCTCCGCCGACCAGCGGATCGAGCCAGTTGAAGCCCATGTACATGCTCGAAGTCGCCACCGAGGTGGTAAGCACGATGCCCTGGGCGCGCATATCGTCCGACAGCGTGATCTCGCCGCCGGTCACCTGCACGGCCTGGTCGAAGGAGTCTGAGGAAATGCCCGATGCATCGTAGTAGCCCTGCAGGAACTTGTTCCAGTAGGGAATCTGTTCCTTCTCGCGGGTGAACACCACCTTGTCGATGAAGGGCAGTACCTGGCCGCAATCCTTCAGCAAGCCGGCTTCCTGGTCCCCGCCCTCCCCCTCGCAGGGATAGGTCTCGCGGCGGAAGTTCGGATTCCTCTCCAGCACCATGCGCGCGTTGGGATTGTTCTCCGTCAGCATGTAGGGTCCGGTGCCGATCGGATACCAGTCCAACGTCAGGTTCTTCTCTGCCATGCCGGGCTGGCTGTGAAACTTGTCGGCCTCCCAGGGCATCGGCGCGAAAAAGGGCATCGCCAGCCAGTAGAGGAATTGCGGGTACTTGCCCTTGACCCTGATGCGGTAGCGGTAGCGGTCGATGGCCTCGACGCCTTCCAGCCTGTGCTGGCGCAAGTCGATCCATGACTGATCCTTGTCCGCCTTCAGTCGTTTCGCCAGGTCGCCCAAGCCCACGATGTATTCGTCCATCAGTCCGAAAATGGGCGAGTGCAGACGCGGATGGGCCAGGCGTTTCAAGCCATACACGTAGTCGTCCGCGGTCAATTCTCGCGAATCGCGCAACTTGAAGTCACCCAGGGTGACGATGCCCGCAAGATCGGTGGCTGACAGGGCGAGGTAGGCAGGCTCGCCGGATGCGGCGCGCGCAAAGGCCGGATGCGGCTGATAGCGAATGCCCGGCCTGATGGCGATCACGTAGTCGGTGAACGCGATTCGAGCCGGATCGACATCGTCGCCCAGCGGGCGTCCCCGCGCATCCAGATAGCGCGGTTGCGGCACCGCCTCGGCGGTCCCGGCGATCAGGGTGTAAGGACGCTTCAGGTAGTGGTACTGCAAGGGCGGCTCGTAGACCTGCGCCGTGAACGTGATTTCGTCCTCGCTGTAGGACTGTACGGGATCGAGATGCTTGGGGCGGTCCGTGAACGCGCTGTAGAGGATGTTGCGCCCCCGATCCGCCGCCGGATAAGGATCGTTCCAGGCGCTGCCGCACCCCACGAGCAAGAGGACAAGAAGGCTGGCGATGGCGCTACGCATGACGGTGAGTTTAGCCGATCCGCTATAATCCGCCGCTGGATTCAACCAAGGAAACAGCGATGGGATTTCTCGCCGGCAAACGCATACTGATCACCGGACTGATCTCCAACCGGTCGATCGCCTACGGGATCGCCAAGGCCTGCCACCGCGAAGGCTCGGACCTCGCCTTCACCTACCAGAACGATCGCGTCCGCGATCGCATCGCGAAATTTGCCGACGAGTTCGGCTCCAAGGCGATCTACGCCTGCGATGTCGCCGACGACACGCAGATCGAAGCGCTTTTTGCCGACCTCGGCAAGCATTGGGAAGGCCTGGACGGACTGGTCCATTCGATAGCCTTTGCGCCCAACGAGGCGATCGAAGGCGACTTCCTCGATGGCATCTCGCGCGAATCGTTTCGCATCGCGCACGATGTTTCGTCCTACAGCTATCCCGCACTGGCCAAGGGAGCCCGTCCTCTTCTGCTCAAGGGCAACAACCCGGCGCTGCTGGCGCTCAGCTACCTCGGTGCGGTGCGCACCATGCCCAACTACAACACCATGGGACTGGCCAAGGCCAGCCTCGAGGCGGCGACCCGCTATCTGGCTTTTTGCCTTGGCCCGCAAGGCATCCGTGCCAATGCGCTGTCGGCCGGTCCGATCAAGACGCTGGCAGCCTCGGGCATCGGCAACTTCGGCAAGCTGCTGGCCTACAATGCCCACCATGCCCCGCTGCGCCGCAACGTGACCATCGACGAGGTCGGCAATGCAGCCGCCTTCCTGCTCTCCGATCTTTCCAGCGGCATCACCGGGGAAATACTGTATGTCGATGGTGGCACGCACACGACGGCCATGGGCAACGCGGATCCCCTGCCGGGATAAGGTCGTACTGCGGGCGCCGACAGGCGAAAGCCACGGCGGTCAAGTCCGCCACACCGAAAAAAAGGCACCGCGACCCGGTGCCTTTTTCGTTGCGTCGGAAAGAACTAGCGTTCCTTGGTCTCCAGCGCCGCCTTGTTGATTTCCACCGGGTTGCTCGCCTTCAGGCTGGCCATCCAGGCGGCAAACTCCTCTTCTGCAATCAGGCTGGCATACTTCTGGGACAGCGCGCGCGCTGCCGGATCATCCTTGCCGCCTTCCCCCGCCTTGACGGAAGCAATGCGATACAAGGCATACCCGCGGCCGGGATAGGCAACGCCGACATGGGCTGGCAAGCTTGCGGTCGCCGTCGCAAATATCGCCCGGATCGACTCGGGCGGCAGTCCCGGAGCCTGGCTCCGACTCACGCTGCGGCTCGGCGACCACTTCACTTCGACGGCCTCGCCCTTGGTCAGGCGCGCCAGCTTCTCTTCCCCATCCTTGATTGCCAGCGAAGCCGCTTCCTCGCGAACCAGGTGCTTCTCGATCTCGGCCCTGACGGATTCCATGGGCTGCAAGGCAGCCGGCTTGTGCTCCAGCACGCGGGCCGCCACCAGCATCCCCGGCGCGACTTCGACCGCTTCGGTGTTGCGCTTGTTCTTCAGCGCATCGTCGCTGAACAGCGCGCCTGACAGTTTCGGGCTGTCGAAGTTAGGTGCAAGCTTGCCACCCTTGGCAATCCAGGACGACTGGCGAACTTCCAGCTTCCACTTTTCCGCCGCCGGCTTGAGGCTGTCGGACTGCTCGTAGACCATGTTGCCAAAGGCTTCGGCCGCCTCCGCATATTTCTTGGTGCCGATTTCTCGCCTGAGTTCGGCCACGATCTCGGACTTGACGTCGTCGATCGATTTGATCCGCTCGGGACGGATGCCGGTGACACGAATGACGTGAAAGCCGAAATCAGATCGAACGACGTCAGAAACCTGTCCATCTTTCAGTGCGAATACCGTGTCCTCGAAGGCCTTCACCATGGCTCCACGAGCAAACCAGTCGAGATCGCCGCCCTTTGCAGCCGAACCGGGATCCTGAGAATGCTGCTTGGCCAGCTTGGCAAACTCGGCCGGGGCTTTCTTCACTTGACCCAGAAGTTCTTCCGCTTTGGCCTTGGCGGCGTTCGCTTCAACCTCCGGAGCGTTCTTGTCGGCGCGAATCAGGATATGGCTGGCTCGTCGCGATTCGGCTTCCTTGAATCGGGCCTCGTGCGTCTTGTAATACGCCTTGATGTCCTCGTCGCCTATGGCGGCCTGCGCGGCCAACGCGTCGCGACTCAGTACCAGGTACTCCGCCCGCACCTGCTCCGGCAGTTCGAACAGCTTGCGGTTGGCTTCGTAATACTTTTGTACGGCATCGGCGGCAAGCTTGACCTTGCTCGTGAAGTTGTCCGGAACCAGCTGCAGTTCGCTGATTTCGCGCCGCTCGATTTGCGTCGCAGCCCAGCGACCGGCTGCGGCGTTGCCGACGATGCCCGCTTCCGTGACCGGCAGTACCAGTTGCTGAACGGCGATGTCCTGTCGTACGCGGGCTTCGAACATTTCCTTGCTCATGCCCTGAGAGGCCACCAGGGCTTCGTAGCGCTCCTTGGAAAATTTCCCCTTGTCCTGCAATGAGGGAACGCTCGCAATGAACTGGACCAGTTGCTGGTCGCCAACCACC
This sequence comes from Rhodocyclales bacterium, assembly GCA_016235805.1. Taxonomy (GTDB): domain Bacteria; phylum Pseudomonadota; class Gammaproteobacteria; order Burkholderiales; family Rhodocyclaceae; genus Sulfuritalea. The sequence goes on along the minus strand of JACRIY010000019.1, from coordinate 38,688 downwards.
ATCTTGGACTTGCGCGCCTGTTCGGTAAGCAGACGTTGGGTGACCAGGGAATCAAGCACCGCACGACGCATCTGTGGAGTTTCGAAGGTTGCGGGATCGACCTTGCCACCAAGCTGGGTACGCATCCGGTCCTGCTGCTCGCGCATCGCCGCCTGCAGTTCCTGCTGGCTGATCTTGCCGCCGCCGACCTTAGCCACACCGACGTCGGCGTCGGTATTGCGCACGTAGGACTCGACGCCCCAGAACGCAAATGGCAGGGTGATGAGTGCAAGGAAAACCTGCGTGATCCTCTTGTTGTTACGTACGATATCGAAAAGCATGCGCCGAAAGCCCTGTCCTTGATGGTGCACTCACCGGCGGATGCGCCGGGATACAAATGCGAAAAAGGCGAACTGGAGTTCGCCTTTGTTCGGTGGTGGGTGCTGACGGGGTCGAACCGCCGACATTCGCCTTGTAAGGGCGACGCTCTACCAACTGAGCTAAGCACCCGCTGAACAGCCATTGCCCGCAACGGGCAACGGCCGCGATTCTAACAGTTCGGTGCCAGTCAGTGGGTGATTACGCCGGCTTTCGCCGGGTCGTCGGCGACCACCGCCACCGGCGGCGTCGCAGCCGGCTCCGGAAGTGGCTCGGGCATCCGTTCCAAGGCAAGCTCGAGCACCTTGTCGATCCAGCGCACCGGCTGTATTTCGATGCGATTCTTGATCGTGTCGGGGATCTCGGTCAGGTCCTTGACGTTTTCCTCGGGAATCAGCGCCAGCCGGATACCGCCACGAACGGCCGCCAGAAGCTTTTCCTTCAGGCCACCGATCGGCAGGACTTCGCCACGCAAAGTGATCTCGCCCGTCATCGCGACGTCCGCGCGCACCGGAATCCCGGTCAGCACCGAGACCAGCGCCGTGCAGATCGCGATGCCGGCGCTCGGTCCGTCCTTGGGCGTCGCGCCTTCGGGCAGGTGGATGTGGATGTCGTTCTTTTGGTAGAAGTCATCGGCGATCCCCAGCGAATGGCTGCGCTTGCGAACCACCGAAAGCGCTGCCTGGATCGACTCCTGCATCACTTCGCCCAGTTTGCCGGTGGTCATGGTCTTGCCCTTGCCCGGCAGCGCGACCGTTTCGATGGTCAACAATTCGCCGCCGACTTCGGTCCATGCCAGCCCGGTAACCTGACCGATCTGGTTTTCCTTTTCCGCCATGCCGAAGCTGTAGCGACGCACGCCGAGGAACTTGTCGAGGTTCTTGGCATTGACCACGATCTTGTTCTTGCGTGCCTTCATCACCAGGGACTTCACCACCTTGCGGCAAATCTTGGAAATCTCGCGCTCCAGCGCACGCACGCCGGCTTCGCGCGAGTAATAGCGTACGATGTCGCGCAGCGCGTCCTCGGTGATCGTCAGCTCGTCGCGCTTGATGCCGTTGTTCTTCATCTGCTTCGGCACGAGGTAACGCAGCGCGATGTTGATCTTCTCGTCCTCCGTGTAACCCGCGAGGCGAATCACCTCCAGGCGGTCGAGCAGGGCGGCCGGAATGTTCAGGGTGTTCGCCGTGGCGACGAACATCACGTCGGAAAGATCGAAATCGACCTCGATGTAGTGGTCCTGGAAAGTGTGGTTCTGTTCCGGATCGAGCACTTCGAGCAGGGCCGACGACGGATCGCCGCGGAAATCCTGGCCCATCTTGTCCACTTCGTCGAGCAGGAACAGCGGATTCTTGACGCCGACCTTGGTCATGTTCTGCAGGATCTTGCCCGGCATCGACCCGATGTAGGTACGACGGTGGCCGCGAATCTCGGCTTCGTCGCGTACACCGCCCAGCGCCATGCGGATGAACTTGCGATTGGTGGACTTGGCGATCGACTGACCGAGCGAGGTCTTGCCCACGCCGGGAGGTCCGACCAGGCACAGGATCGGCGCCTTGACCTTGTCGACGCGCTGCTGCACGGCGAGGTATTCGACGATGCGTTCCTTGACCTTTTCAAGGCCGTAGTGATCCTTGTCGAGGATTTTCTCGGCGGCAGAGAGGTCCTTGCTGATGCGCGACTTCTTCTTCCAGGGCAGCGCCAGCAGGGTCTCGATGTAGTTGCGCACCACAGTGGCCTCGGCCGACATCGGCGACATCAACTTGAGTTTCTTGACTTCGCCATTGACCTTGGCCAGGGCTTCCTTGCTCATGCCGGAAGCCTTGATCTTCTTCTCCATCTCGTCGATGTCGGCGCCGTCCTCGCCCTCGCCGAGTTCCTTCTGGATCGCCTTGACCTGCTCGTTCAGATAGTACTCACGCTGGCTCTTTTCCATCTGGCGTTTGACGCGCCCGCGGATGCGCTTCTCGACCTGGAGGATGTCGAGTTCGGCTTCGAGTTGCCCCAGCAGCTTTTCAAGGCGCTCGGAAACACCGAAGACTTCCAGGATTTCCTGTTTCTGTTCCAGTTTCAACGGCAGATGCGCGGCGATGGTGTCGGCGAGGCGCCCCGCATCTTCGATTCCCGCGAGCGAAGTCAGGACTTCGGGCGGGATTTTCTTGTTGAGCTTCACGTACTGGTCGAATTGCGCCAGCACGGTGCGGCGCATGGCCTCGACCTCGTTGTCGACGCGCTCTTCGATCGGAATCAGGCTGACATCGGCGACGAACAGTGTGCGCTGATCCTCGATCCTCAGGACACGGGCGCGCTGGACACCTTCGACGAGAACCTTGACCGTGCCATCGGGCAGCTTGAGCATCTGCAGGATGTTGGCTAGGCAACCAATCTCGTACATGTCCTCGGGAACGGGCTCATCCTTCGCCGCCGATTTCTGGGCGACAAGCAGGATGCTCTTGCCGGCTTCCATCGCGGTTTCAAGCGCCTTGATCGACTTCGGGCGCCCGACGAACAGCGGAATCACCATGTGCGGGAAAACGACAACGTCGCGCAGGGGCAGCAAGGGCAGGGTTTGGGTCTCTACGGGGGAGGCGGGCAGGCCAGACATCATCGTGTCCTTCGGTTATGAGTCACGTCACCCACATCGGGGCGGCTGACCGGAATTCAAGACGAACCAGGCAGGCGTATCAGTTCGAGCCTGCTACCTTGGGCTGGTCGGCATGGATCATCAGCGGCTGCGCGCCGCTTTCGATCGTGCTTTCATCGATGACAACCTTGCTTACGCTTTCCATGGTCGGAATCTCGTACATCGTGTCCAGCAGCACATTCTCGAGGATGGAACGCAAGCCGCGAGCGCCTGTCTTGCGCTTCAGCGCCTTCTTGGCAATCGCCTGCAACGCCGACGGACGCACCTCGAGTTCGACACCTTCCATGGCGAACAGCTTGTGATACTGCTTGATCAGTGCGTTCTTCGGTTCGATCAATATTTCGATCAGCGCCGCCTCGTCAAGTTCCTGCAAGGTGGCGATTACCGGCAGGCGGCCGATCAATTCCGGGATCAGGCCGAACTTGATCAGGTCTTCGGGCTCCACCTGCTTCAGCATTTCGTCGATGTTGCCGGCGTCGCGACTCTTCACTTCGGCACCGAAACCGATACCGCCCTTTTCCGACCGGTTGCGGATCACCTTGTCGAGGCCGTCGAAAGCACCGCCGCAGATGAACAGGATGTTGGTCGTGTCGATCTGGATGAAATCCTGGTTCGGATGCTTGCGTCCGCCCTGCGGCGGAATGCTCGCCACCGTTCCCTCGATCAGCTTCAGCAGCGCCTGCTGCACGCCCTCACCGGAAACGTCGCGGGTGATCGACGGGTTATCGGACTTGCGCGAGATCTTGTCGATCTCGTCGATGTACACAATGCCCTGCTGCGCCTTTTCGACCTCATGGTCGCACTTCTGCAGCAGCTTCTGGATGATGTTCTCGACGTCCTCGCCGACGTAGCCGGCTTCGGTCAGGGTCGTGGCGTCAGCCATCACGAAAGGCACGTTGAGCATGCGCGCCAGGGTCTGTGCCAGCAGGGTCTTGCCCGAGCCCGTGGGACCGATCAGCAGGATGTTGCTCTTGGCCAGTTCGACGCCGTCGCTGCCCTTTTCCTGATGGCGGATGCGCTTGTAATGATTGTAGACCGCGACCGCGAGGATCTTTTTCGCCGAATCCTGGCCGATCACGTACTGATCGAGCATTTCCCGGATTTCCTTCGGCGCCGGCAGTTCGCGCTTGGCCGCCCCTGCCGGTTCAGCCGCGATCTCGTCGCGGATGATGTCGTTGCAGAGCTCGATGCACTCGTCGCAGATGAAAACGGAAGGGCCGGCAATCAGCTTCTTGACTTCATGCTGGCTCTTGCCGCAAAAGGAACAATACAGGAGCTTCTCGCTGCTGCCCGATTTCTTGTCGGCCATCTTCGTTTCTCTCCGCGCGAACGGTCAGGTTCCGGCTGCCTCGGTACGGCTGGTCAGAACCTTGTCGACCAGGCCATACTCGACGGCCGCCTCGGCCGACAGGAAATTGTCTCGATCGGTATCGCGCTCGACGCGCTCGATCGATTGTCCGGTGTGATGCGCCAGCATGTTGTTGAGTTTCTGCTTGAGGAACAATATTTCCTTGGCATGGATCTCGATGTCCGAGGCCTGCCCCTGGAAGCCGCCCATCGGCTGATGGATCATCACGCGCGAATTGGGCAGGCAGAAGCGCTTGCCCTTTTCGCCCGCCGCCAGCAGGAACGCGCCCATGCTCGCCGCCTGGCCGATGCACAGGGTCGACACGCTGGGCTTGATGAACTGCATGGTGTCGTAGATCGCCATGCCCGCCGTGACGGACCCGCCCGGCGAATTGATGTAGAAGAAGATGTCCTTGTCGGGATTTTCCGACTCGAGGAACAGGAGTTGCGCCACGATCAGGTTGGCCGTCGAATCATTGACCGGCCCCACCAGGAAGATGACGCGCTCGCGCAGCAGGCGCGAATAGATGTCGTAGGCCCGCTCGCCGCGCCCGCTGGTCTCGATCACCATGGGCACCAGGCCCAAAGCCTGAGTATCGTGGGTGGGCGCGTCGTGGGCGCCACCAAATTGTCGCGAACCGTACATGGACATCTCCGGCAGGATCATGCTGAATTTCCCATCAGTGCATCGAAGGCGATGGGGGTTTCGCTGACGCGCGTATTCGCTAGCACCCAATCAACCACGTTGTTCTCCAGCGCCAGCGCCTCGGCCTCAGCCAGACGTTGCGGTTGGGAATAGTACCAGCGCACCACTTCCTTCGGGTCTTCGAACGTCTCGGCAAACTCGTCGACGATCTTGCGAACTTGTTCCGGCTTTACATTGAGATCCCGCGCCTTGACCAACTCAGCAAGAAGCAGGCCAAGCTTGACCCTGCGTGCGGCCTGATCGGTGAACCAGGACGCTTCGACCGGGATGTTCTTCATGCCCATGCCGCGCGACTCCATGTCGCGCCGCGCCGTCTCGGCCATCTGCTCGGATTCCATCGCCACCAGCGCCTTGGGCACCTCGATCGGATTGACCTTGAGCAGCGCATCCATGACCTGTTCCTTGACCTTGGCCAGCAGGCGCTTCTTCACTTCGCGTTCGAGGTTGGCCCGGACTTCGGACCGCATCTTCACCAGGTCGCCATCGGCCACGCCGAGTTGCCGCGCAAAATCCGCATCCAGTTCCGGCAGTTGCGCTGCCTCGACCTTCTTCACGGTCATTTCGAACTGGACGGTCGAGCCAGCCAGTTCGGCCGCCTGGTAGTCCGCGGGGAAGTTGACGTCGAAACTCCTGGTCTCGCCGGTCTTGACGCCTTCCATCTGAGCCTCGAAGTCGGGCAGCATCATGCCGCCGCCGACCATCACCGTGTAATCGGTCGCCTTGCCGCCGGCAAATTCCTCGCCATTCTTGCGCCCGACGAAATCGATCACCAGGCGGTCGCCCTTCGCCGCGGCGCGGTCGGTTTCCACATACCTGGTGCGCTGCTTGCGCAACACATCGAGCGTCTTGTCCACTTCGGCGTCGGTCACCACCAGGGTGGGCTTGGAGATTTCCTGACCGGTCAGGTCGCCCAGGCTGATTTCCGGGTACACCTCGAACACCGCGGTGAATCCAAGCTGCCCTGGCGCCGCGTCGGACTTCGGTTCGATGCGGGGATAGCCCGCGACGCGCAGGTTCTGCTCGCGTACCTTTTCGCCGTAGGCCTTTTCGACGGCGGCGCCGATAGCATCCGAACGGGCCTGCGACCCATATTGCTGGGCGACCATCTTCATCGGCACCTTGCCCGGACGGAAGCCCGCCATTTTCACGGTGCGCGACATCTGCTTCAGGCGCTGGTCGACATCCTTTTCGATGTCAGCCAGAACCACCGTCATATCGATGCGCCGCTCCAGCGCGCTGGTCGTATCGCTCGTCGCTTCCGTCGTTGCCATGTCCGTCATCACTGTATCCGTCATTGAAAATTCATTGAAAAATTCGTGCCAACACATAGTGTTCCGGGCCGCGCCTGTACCCGGAGATGGTGCCCAGGAAGGGACTCGAACCCCCACGCCTCGCGGCGCCAGAACCTAAATCTGGTGCGTCTACCAATTCCGCCACCTGGGCGCATGCCGCCGGGCCATAGCAGAAGACCCGTCCGACACGATGTGGATGGCGAATTTTACCTGCTTTCAGTTCCCTGGGGCGGAGCGCGCACGACCGCGGAGAGTAAGGGGCTTGGGCCAAAGCGCCAGTAGAATTCCCTATTTCGCATAATGCCTCCCGCTCCCGCAATGGCTGTCGATCATTACGAGAACTTTCCCGTTGCCTCCGTTCTGCTGCCAGCCCCGCTGCGCGAACCGGTGGCCGCCATCTACGGCTTCGCCCGCAGCGCCGACGACTTCGCCGACGAAGGCGACCTGGCGCCGGAGCAGCGCAGGGAGTTGCTGAACGGCTACCAGGCCGAACTCGACGCAATGGAAGCCGGCGCGAAGACCCGGCATCCGGTTTTCCTGCGCCTGCGGCCTGTCGTCGCGGAGTACCGATTGCCGACGCAACTTTTCCGCGACCTGCTCGACGCATTCCAGCAGGACGTGGTCAAGGACCGCTACCACGACTTCGGCGAGTTGATGGATTACTGCCGCCGCTCCGCCGATCCGGTCGGCCGCCTCCTGCTGCACCTGTTCGGCCATGCCAACGCCGAGAACCTGCGGCGCTCCGACGCGATCTGTTCGGCGCTGCAACTGATCAATCATTGGCAGGACGTCGGCATCGACGCCGGGAAGGGCAGCGCAGGCCGCATCTACCTGCCGCAGGACGACATGGCGCGCTTCGGCCTCGATGACAGGGCGATCCTGCACCGTGTCGCCAGCGCCGACTTTCGTGCCTTGCTGCGCTTTCAGGTCGACCGCGCCCGTGCCCTGATGCTCTCCGGCGCGCCGCTGGGCTGGGACCTGCCCGGCCGCATCGGACTCGAAATCCGCGCCATCGTGGCCGGCGGCCTGCGCATCCTGGATAAAATCGAGGCCGTCGACTACGATGTCTTCGCCCGGCGGCCGGTGCTGCAGGCCGCCGACTGGCCGCGTATCCTGTGGCGCTCGCTGGTCCGCCCTCTGGAAGCCCAATCGTGACCCCTGACCAATATTGCCAGGAACGCGCCGCCGCGAGCGGCTCCAGTTTCTACTACAGCTTCCTGTTCCTCGAACCGCGCCGCCGCCAGGCGATCACCGCGCTGTACGCCTTCTGTCGCGAAGTCGATGACGTGGTCGACGAATGCCCCGATCCGGTCGTCTCGCGCAGCAAGCTGGCCTGGTGGCGCAACGAGGTGGGCGCACTCTACGAGGGCCGTGCCAGCCACCCGGTGACGCAGGCCCTGACTACGTCGCTGAAGCACTTCTTCCTGCCGCAGGAGCAGTTGCTCGAAATCATCGAGGGCATGGAAATGGACCTCGAACAGGTGCGCTACGCCGACTTCAAGGCGCTGCACCTGTATTGCTACCGCGTCGCCAGCGTGGTCGGCCTGCTCGCCGCGGAGATCTTCGGCTACCGCGAACGCCAGACCCTGAAGTACGCGCACGACCTCGGGCTGGCATTCCAGCTCACCAACATCATCCGCGACGTCGGCGAGGATGCCCGGCGCGGACGCGTCTACCTGCCGCAAGACGAACTGGCGCGCTTCGGCGTCACCGAAGCCGACCTTGTCGCCGCCCGCTACGGCGACAACTTCCGCGAACTGATGAAGTTCCAGGTCGAGCGCACCCGCGCCACCTACCGGCAGGCCTTCGCCCAGCTTCCCGCCGCCGACCGCAAGGCGCAGCGGGCCGGACTGATCATGGCGGCGATTTACCAGGCGACGCTGGACGAAATCGTGCGCGACGACTTCCGCGTGCTGCACCAGCGCATATCGTTGCCGCCGCTGCGCAAGCTCTGGCTGGCCGGAAAAACGTGGCTGATGGCCTGAAGCTGGCCGTCATCGGTGCCGGCTACGCCGGCATGGCCGCGGCCGTGGAACTTGCCGCCGCCGGGCGGAATGTCACTGTCTTCGAAGCCTCGCGCGTGCTCGGTGGTCGCGCCCGCGCGGCGCGCATCGACGGCTTCGAGGTGGACAATGGGCAGCACATTCTGGTCGGCGCCTATACGGAAACCTTGCGCCTGATGCGCGCGGTCGGTGCCGATCCCGAACGCCTGCTGCGGCGCACGCCATTGCGCTTCGAATTTCCCGGCGAATTCCTGATGAGCGCGCCGCACCTGCCGGCGCCGCTGCACACCGCGTTCGCCCTGCTGCTGGCGCACGGACTCGACTGGCGCGAAAAGCTTGCCGCGATCCGGCTCATGCAGGGTTTGAAGACGCGACGATTCCGCGTCGAACCGGACGTCACGGTCAACGCCTGGCTCGACGCGTGCAAAACGCCGTCGCGCCAGCGCCGACTTTTGTGGGAACCGCTGTGCATCGCCGCGCTCAATACGCCGGCCGAACGCGCCTCGGCCCAGGTCCTGGCCAACGTCCTGCGCGACAGCCTGGCCGGCACGCGCGAAGCCAGCGACATGCTGCTGCCGCAGGTCGACCTCACCCGTCTGTTTCCGCAACCGGCGGCGGAATTCGTCAGGCAACGCGGCGGCAGCGTACATCTTGGGCATCGCGTCGCCGCGCTGCGCCGCGAAGGCGACGCCTGGCGGATCGACGATGCGGGGCCGTTCGCCGAAGTCATCGTCGCCGTCGCGCCCTACCACCTCGCCGCACTGATTCCTGAACTTTCGTCTCGGGTGGATCACTTCGACTGGGAACCCATCGTCACCAGTTATTTCAGCTATCCGCCCGCCACGCGCCTGCCGCAGCCGATGCTGGGGGTCGATGCCGGGCTCGCGCAGTGGCTGTTCGATCGCGGTGCCCTGTGCGGCCAGCACGGCCTGATCGCCGCCGTCATCAGCGCGCGCGGCCGCCACCTGGAACTGCCGGCGGCAGAACTGGAAGCCGGCATCCATCGCGAGATCGCCCGGCTGGTGCCCGGCCTGCCGGCACCGCTCAAGGTGCAGACCATCACCGAGAAGCGCGCCACCTTCGCCTGCGTGCCGAACCTGTCGCGGCCCGTTGCCGCCAGCGGCCTGCGCGGCCTGTGGCTCGCCGGAGACTACGTCGCCGGCGACTACCCGGCGACCCTCGAAGGCGCGGTGCGCAGCGGCGTGAACGCCGCGCGGCAGGTGCTCGCGCGCTGAATCAGGTTTCCAGCCGCCCGCTGGACAGGCGCAGGGTGCGCCCGCAGCGCTGCGCCAGGGCCTCGTCGTGGGTGACCAGGATCAGCGTGGTCCCGGCTTCCGCGTTCATGTCGAACATCAACGCGATGATCTGCTCGCCGGTGGCGGCGTCGAGGTTGCCGGTCGGCTCGTCGGCCAGCAGCAGTCGCGGCCGCATGGCGAAGGCGCGCGCCAGCGCCACGCGCTGCTGCTCGCCGCCCGACAGGTGCTTCGGGTAGTGCCCGAGCCGCGCGCCAAGCCCGACCCGCGCCAGCATGGCTTCGGCGCTCACGCGGGCATCGGCGCGACCGGCGAGTTCCAGCGGCAGCATGGTGTTTTCCAGCGCGGTGAGGGCCGGCAACAACTGGAATGACTGGAACACAAAACCAAGAAGGCGGCCGCGCAATTCGGCGCGAGCGTCCTCGTCGAGCCCGCCGAGATCCTCCCCGCCGAGGCGCACGCTGCCGGATGACGGCTGGTCGAGGCCGGCCATCAGACCCAGCAGGGTCGACTTGCCGGAACCCGACGCGCCGACGATGGCAACCGCCTCGCCCGACCTGACCACAAACGAAATCTCGTGCAGAATCGTGAGCGTGCCGTCGCCGCTGGGCACCACCTTGCCCAGGGCGCTCACCTCGATTACCGTGTCCGTCGCCAGACGATTTTCAATCATGTTCAAGAAACTAGCCTCCTGCCCGATGTTCCTGTGGGTCCTGCTGGTGTGCAGCTTACCTGCGCACGCCGTTGAAAAGCGCATTCTGGTTTTCGGCGACAGTCTTTCCGCCGGCTTTGGCATCGCCGTCAGCCAGAGCTGGCCGGCCCTGCTCGGACAGCGCCTGCAAGCCAACGGTTCCGCCACGACGGTCACCAACGCCAGCATCAGCGGCGAAACCACCGCCGGCGGGCGCGCGCGGCTGGATGCCGCGCTGGCGCAGTTCAAGCCGGCCGTGGTGATTCTCGCACTCGGCGCCAACGACGGCCTGCGCGGCCTGCCGGTGGCGGCGATGAAGGAAAACCTCGCGGCGATGGTGGTGCTGGCGAAGAAGCGGCAGGCCCGGGTGCTGCTCGTCGGCATGCGCCTGCCGCCCAACTATGGCCCGCAGTACACAGAGGAGTTCGACGCCGCCTTCCGCGACCTGGCGCGGCGCGAGAAGATTGCCCTGCTGCCCTTCCTGCTGGAGCCGATCGCCCTGGACCAGAAGGCCTTCCAGCCCGACGGCCTGCATCCGACCGCCGCCGCGCAACCGAAGATCCTCGACCATGTCTGGGCTGCGCTGAAGCCGCTGCTCGGCTGACGCCCGCCTCTCCCCATGGATGAAAAACTGCCCAAGGGCGTCGCGACCGTACACCAGCTCGCCGAATTCGATGCCGTGATCGATGCCCGCGCGCCCGCCGAATTCGCCGAGGATCGCCTGCCCGGCGCGATCAGCATGCCGGTACTGGACGACGAGGAGCGCGCCCGCGTCGGTACGCTGTACAAGCAGGTCTCGGTGTTCGAGGCGAAGAAGCTCGGCGCCGCGCTGGTGTCGAAGAACATCGCGCGACATATCGAACAGCATCTGCTGGGCAAGCCGAAGAACTGGCGGCCGCTGGTCTATTGCTGGCGCGGCGGCCAGCGCAGCGGCGCCTTCACCCACATCCTGCGCGAGATCGGCTGGGACGCGCATCGGCTCCAGGGCGGCTATAAGCGCTGGCGCCAGCACGTGGTCGAGCAACTGGCGCTGCTGCCGCCCGCGTTCCAGTTTCGGGTCGTCACCGGCGCCACCGGCAGCGGCAAGAGCCGCCTGCTGGAGGCGCTGGCGGCGCGCGGCGCGCAGATCCTGCACCTGGAGGAACTGGCGGCGCACAAGGGTTCCGTGCTGGGCAACCTGCCCTGGCAGCCGCAACCGGCGCAGAAGGGCTTCGAATCGCAATTGCTGGCCGCCTTGTCGGCGCTGGACCCCTCGCTGCCGGTATTCGTCGAAGCCGAAAGCCGCAAGATCGGGCGCCTGCAGGTGCCGGACGTGCTGCTCGAATCCATCCGCCGCGCGCCAGGCCTGTGCATCGAAGCGCCACTGGCGGCGCGTGTCGATTTCCTGCTGCGCGATTACGACTATGCCGTGGCCGACCCGACCTGGCTGCTGGAACGCCTTGGCCACCTCAAGGGATTGCAAAGCAAGGAGACGCTGGGCCGCTGGTGCGACATGGTCGCCCTCGGCGATTTCGCGACGCTGGTCGAGGAACTCCTGGCGCTGCACTACGACCCGCTCTACCAGCGCTCGCAGGCGAACAACTACTCCTCCTTCGGCGAGGCGACGCGCTACGCCACCGACCGTCTCGACCCGGCAGCGCTCGACGAACTCGCGCTGCAAATCCTCGCTACATCTGCCTGAACAGGTGGGCATAGCCGCGGCTGACGGCCACGGTTTCGTTGCGATCGCGCAACTTGAGACTGACACGACCGAGTGCATCGTGGCGCGCGGAAACCACCTGTCGCACATTGATCAGGGTGCCGCGATGCACCTGCCAGAATTTCTCCGGATCGAGCTGCTCTGCCAGTTCCTTGATTGGCGTGCGAATCAGCAATTCGGCATCACGCGTGAATACCGCCGTGTACTTGTCGGCGGCCTGAAAGTAGCAAATCTCGTCCACCGGCACCAGCCTGACCTCGCTGCCCACCGAGGCGCGCACCCACTCCATGTGCCTGGCCGACTTCGGCAAGAGCGCCTGCAGGCGCTGCAACAGGTCGTCCTGCGGCGCCACGACGACCTGCCGCCGCAGCCGCTCCACGGCCAGCGCGAGGCGATCGTCGGCGACCGGCTTCAACAGGTAATCGACCGCTTCGCGCTCGAAGGCCTGCACCGCGAACTCGTCGTAGGCGGTAACGAAGACCACGCGGCAGGCGGCACGGGCCGCCGGCGACAGCGCGGGTATCACTTCCAGCCCGGACAAGCCCGGCATGCGGATGTCGAGAAAGGCCAGGTCGGGACGCAGGGCCTCGATCATGTCGCGCGCCTCGATGCCGTTGGCGGCAATGCCGGCGATTTCCAGTTCCGGCCACAAGCCAGCAAGGCGGGTGCGCAGGTGCTGCGCCAGCAGCGGCTCGTCGTCGGCGATCACGGCCTTCATGGTGCAGATTCCAGCGGCAGATCGAGCGTCGCCGTGACGCCAGCGCCGACTTTCGAGGTCACCTCGAGGCGCGCCGTCGGGCCATAGATCGCCGCCAGACGCGCGCGGATGTTGGTCAGGCCGACGCCCTCGCCGGGCGCCTCGGCGATGCCGATGCCGTCATCGACGACGCGAATCCGCAGGCGCCCGTCAAGCATCGCGGCGTCAACCCGCAGGTGACCGCCGCCGAGTTTGGGTTCGAGGCCGTGGCGAATGGCATTCTCCACCAGGGGTTGCAGCAGCATGGGCGGAAAATCGCGGCCAAGCAGTTCGGGCGGAATCTCGAAGGCGTAGTCGAGGCGCTCGCCCATGCGTAGCTTCAGGATGTCGAGGTAGGCCCGCAGCAGGCCGACCTCGTCGCCCAGCGAGCCACCCTCGGCGCGGGTACGCTGCAGGCTGGAGCGCAGGTAGCGGATCAGCGCCTCGAGCAGGCGGCCGGCGCGCGCCGGATCGGCATCGATAAGGGCCGACACGTTGGCGAGCGAATTGAACAGGAAATGCGGTTCGATCTGGGCCTGGAGCAGGCGCAACTGGGCGGCGAGGCTTTGCTTTTCGGCCTCCAGCCGAGCCAGTTCGCGCTCGTGGACCTCGGCTTCCAGTTTCGAATTGCGCTCGCGCAGCCAGAAGAAGCCGGCGGCGATGGCGCCGAACACCAGCCCCAGGAGCAGCGATTGTGCCTCGTGCGAACCGTCGGCAGAACTGCCGACGCCGGTCAGCAGGCGCGCCAGCACGCCACCGCCCAGCGCGCCGACCAGTATGGCGGCCGCCGCCGCCATTCCGCGCGCCAGCGGCGACAGGTTCGCCCGCAGCACACCCAGCAGCAGCAGCGCGATGCTGAGGCCGATGCACTGCGAGAACACCAGGTTTATGGCGAAGCCGCCACCAAAGCTGATTGCGGACAGGAAGCCCGCAATCAGCGTACTGAAGGCGATGGTACCAAGCAGCGTTGCGATCAGCTTCGTCATCGACAGATTATTTCATGCCCTTGGCGGCTAGCAGCTCGCGCAGCTTGCGTTCTTCCCATTCAGCACCCAGCCAGCGACCCTGGCCGAAGGTGCCCAGCGCATGCAGTGCAAGCCAGATGCCCCAGCCCAGCAGCGGCCAGTAGAACCACAAACGCCCGGGCGAGGCGATCAGGTTGATCGCCACCAGCCCACAGTTGACCACGATGAAAACCATCAGGTGGTGGTAGAAGCCGCGCAGCATGCCGACCTGGCGGCGGGCATCGCGCTCGGCGGCGGAAAGCGACGGATCATCGACGTATCGGGAACGGCAGGCCATGATTTTCTCCTTGGAAGGTGCCCGCAACGGCGGGATGGCTGCACTTTGCGGCAAGTCGATCCTCGCCGCCAGCGGCTTGCGACGAACAGTCGCTGGCGGGCGACGAATGGCAGCCTGCGGCGATGATCTGCGGCTAGGCCGGCAACAGCGCTGGTTCGCCACGGACAGCGCAGAGGCGCTGCACGACCGCCGGACGCGGCGTCTCGATTTCGCCCTGCTCGAAAGCCACAACACCCAGCTTGCCTCGCACCACGTCCAGCAACTCGTCGCGACGCAGCAGGAATTCCGGACTGGAGGGCTTGCCGAATCGCGCATTGCCGACCATGAAGGTTTCGTAAATCAGCGCGCCACCCGGGGACAGCGAATCGACCAACAGCGGCAGCAGGGGCCGGTGCAGGTAGTTCGCCACCACGATGACGTCGAACCGGCGCCCGGCGAATGGCCACGGACCACCCTCGATATCCGCCTCCAGCAGTTCCGCACCCGGTACCCGGGCCGCGACCGCAGCCAGCGCGTCGCCATCGCGATCGACTGCCGTGACGCGCAATCCATGCTCGGCCAGCAGCACCGTGTGTCGCCCGCGGCCGCAGGCAAGGTCGAGCGCCGCGCCGCCGGCCGCAACCAGGGGCAGGAAGCGTCGAATCCAGGCCGAAGGCGCGTCACTCATATGTTCCTCATGTCGGGTATGATTTTATGTGGAAACTTCGTGTCGATCCGCAGCCGGTGCCAGAAACCGCATGCCCCCAAAGCTGAAACCCCAAGTTGGCAATGCACAGGACCATCCCGACGCCCTGCGCGAGCGGCTGAGCACGATCACGGAGGCCTACAGCCGCTTCGTCCCGCGCCAGTTCCTCAACCTGCTGGGCATCGAGGACATCCGCAAGGTCGAACTCGGCCAGCAAGTCGAGCGCAAGATGACCATCCTCTTCGCCGACATCCGCAATTTCACCTCGCTCTCGGAAACGATGAGCCCGCAGGAAAACTTCAACTTCCTGAATTCCTACCTGGTGCAGATGGAACCGGTGATCACTGCCCACGGCGGCTTCATCGACAAGTACGTCGGCGATGCCATCATGGCGCTGTTTCCCGATTCGCCAGACGCGGCCCTGCGCTGCGGGCTGGCGATGCTGAAACGGCTCGACGAATACAACGACGGCCGTGCGCGCGCCGGCTATCGCCCGATCAGGATAGGCATCGGCATCAACACCGGCATCGTCATGCTGGGTACCATCGGCGGCGCCGCGCGCATGGATGGAACTGTGATCGGCGATGCGGTGAACCTCGCCGCCCGGCTGGAGCGGCTGACCAAGGAATATCGCGTCTCGCTGCTGATCAGCGAAAACACGCTTTACTGCCTGGACCAGCCCGGTGAATGGTCGATCCGCTTCCTCGACCGCACCCATGTGCGCGGCAAGCAGGGCGCCCAGTCGGTATATGAAGTATTCGATGGCGATCCACCGGCGCTCGCGGAGGCCAAGCGACGGACCTGGAAGCACTTCGAAGAGGCGCTGGCCTACTACCATATCGACGACGACGCCAATGCAAGGAAGCGGCTGGTCGACTACGTCGCGGCGGTTCCCAACGACACCGCCGCCCATGTCTATCTCGAACGATGCAGCCCGCTCGCCCGCGTCGCCGGCGGGGTGCGCGGCGACAGCCCGCCGCTGTGGCACGAAAACTACGCATTGGGACCGGAAACCGTGGACACGGCGCACAAGGCGCTGCTCGCCGACATGAACGCACTGGCGCGAGCGATCAACGTCGGCGCGCTGGAACTGGCCAAACCGCTGCTGACGCAGATCGAGTCCTCCGCCACGCTCGATTTCAACATCGAAGAACGAATGATGAAGGATGAGGAATACCCATTCCTCGACCTGCATACACGCCAGCATCGGCGTTTTTTCGAGTATTTCGACGAATTGCGCAACGAAATCCTCGGCGGCAGCGAAGATCGCGTCTATCTCGGGTTTCGCATCAAGCGCTTCCTGTCGGGCTGGCTGGTCAACCACATTCTCAGCGCCGACCGCCATTACGGCCACCACAAGCACAGCAGGTCCGAATCGACACGGCTTTTGTAGGCGATTTCCTCGGATATTTGCCTCGCGAAGGTGTTATGCTGCACCGCACCAACCGATATGAAGGCACTTTCCGGTTTGCGTTGCAAGCGAGACGCGAAGGCAAGCCGCTGACAGCGCAGTAGCACGGCGCAGTCGACAAAGTATTGGTTGCAATGCGAACTGGAATTACCGACGCTGCGGAGCGTTTCCATGCACAACGAACGACACTACCTGCACACCCTTTTCGAGCCCCAGTCGATCGCGATCATCGGCGCCTCGGAAACGCCGAATTCGATCGGCGTCACGCTGGTTCGCAACATGCTCGACTCCGGCTACAAGGGCAAGCTTTACTTCGTCAACCCGCGCCATGAAACGGTGTTTGGCCAGCAGAGCTACGCCTCGGTCGACACCATTCCGCAACGCCTCGACATCGCGGTGATTTGCACCCGCGCGGCCACCGTACCCGACATCGTCGACGCCTGCGGCCGCGCCGGCTGCAAGAATGCCATCGTGATCGCCGGCGGCTTCGCCGAAGCCGGCCCGCGCGGCGCGGCGCTGGAACGCGCTACGCTGGAAAACGCCCGGCGCCACGGCATGCGCCTGCTGGGCCCCAACTGCCTGGGCATGATGCGCCCCGGCAGCCAGCTCAACCTGACCTTCGGCCATGGCTTCGCCCACGCCGGAACCATCGGCCTCATCTCGCAGTCGGGCGCGCTGTGCACCGCGATACTCGACTGGGCGCTGCCGAACAAGATCGGCTTCTCCAACGTCGTCTCGCTCGGTGCAGAAAGCGACATCGACTTCGGCGAAGTACTCGACTACATGGTCTCCGACCCGCGCACCGAAAACATCTTCCTCTACATCGAAGGCATCAAGAACGCACGGCGCTTCATGAGCGCGCTGCGCGCGGCGGCGCGCTGCAAGCCGGTGCTGCTGATCAAGGTCGGCAAGCATCCGGCCGGCGAAAAGGCCGCCCTCTCGCACACCGGTGCGCTGGTCGGAGCCGACGACGTGTTCGACGCCGCCCTGCGTCGCGCTGGCGTGGTACGCCTGGCCAACGTCGGCCAGATGTACGCGGCCGCCTCCGCCCTGTTCTCGCATTTCCGCCCGCGCGGCAAGCGCCTTGCGATCATCACCAACGGCGGCGGGCCGGGTGTCATGGCAGCCGACCATGCCTCCGACATCGACATCCCGCTGGCCCAGCTGAATGCGGCCACGCAAAGCAAGCTGAACGAACTGCTGCCGCCGAACTGGTCCAAGTCCAATCCGCTCGACATCCTCGGTGATGCCGATCCCGCGCGCTATGGCGTCGCGTTGCAGGCCTGCATCGACGACGACAACGTCGACGGCATGCTCGCCATCCTGACCCCGCAGGCAATGACCGACCCGACCCAGGCCGCGCGTACCGTGATCGAGATCGCACGGCACAGCGACAAGCCGCTGGTGACCTGCTGGATGGGCGAAGAGCAGGTGAGCGAAGCGCGCAAGCTGTTCCAGGGTGCCGGCATTCCGACATTCCGCACGCCCGAGCCGGCGGTCGACCTTTTTTCGCACATTTCCAACTATTACCGCAACCGGCAATTGCTGATGCAGGCCCCGGGTTCGATCTCCGAGCAGGCCCCGCCGCGCCTCGAATCGGCGCGCCTGGTGATCGAAACCGCGCTGATGGAAGGGCGCAAGGTGCTCAGCGAAATGGAATCGAAGGCCATCCTGTCCGCCTTCAGGATTCCCATCGCGCAAACCGTGGTCGCCCGCTCCGCTTCCGAAGCCATGGTGCTGGCCGAGGAACTCGGGCTGCCGGTGGTGATGAAGGTCGATTCACCCGAGATCGCCCACAAAAGCGATTCCGGCGGCGTGCGCCTGAATTTGAACAGCCTCGCTGCGGTGCGCGACGGCTGGCTGGAAATCATGGACGAGGTAAGGAAGGTCCGCCCGGATGCGCATATCAACGGCATCGCGATCGAACCGATGATCCAGAAACCCAACGGCCGCGAACTGATGGTCGGCATGATGCGCGACAAGATCTTCGGCCCCACCATCGTCTTCGGCCCCGGCGGCACCAGCGTCGAGGCCTACAACAGCGACCGCGCCGTGGCCTTGCCGCCGCTCAACCCTGTTCTGGTGGCCGACATGCTCGCGTCGACGCGGACCACCGCCCGACTCGGAAAATTCCGCAACATGCCACCGGTCAACATGGAGGCGATCGAAAGCGTCCTGCTCAGCGTTTCGGCGATGGTCTGCGAACTGCCCTGGATCAGCGAAATGGACATCAACCCGCTGATCGTCGACGAGAACGGCGCCGTGGCGGTGGACGCGCGGATCCGCATCGAGAACACGCCGATCACCGCCGGTCGCTATGACCACATGGCGATCCATCCCTATCCGTCGCACCTGAAGACCGGCTTCCAGGCCAAGGATGGCACCCAGGTCACGATCCGTCCGATCCGGCCCGAAGACATCCGCATGGAGCACGAGTTCGTCAAGGCGCTGTCCGCCGAATCGCGTTACATGCGCTTCATGAACACCATCCGCGAGGTATCACAGGCACAACTGGTGCGGCTGACGCAGATCGACTACGACCGCGAGATGGCCTACGTCGCCACGGTCGACGACAAAGGCGCCGAAAAGGAAATCGGGGTGGTGCGCTATGCCACCAGTCCGGACGGCGAGTCCTGCGAATTCGCCATCGTGGTGGGCGACGACTGGCAGGGCAAAGGACTTGCGCGGCGCCTGATGGGCACGCTGATCGACACCGCCCGCAGCAGCGGATTGCGCTACATGCACGGCGATTTCCTCGCCGAGAACACGCGCATGCTGGCCTTTGTCGCCAGCCTCGGCTTCGTCCTCTCGCCGCACCCGGAAGACCACGGCCTCAAGCGCGGCGTGCTGGTGCTGAACTAGCGACCAACTGGCCAGCTTCGCTCGACTGGTACCACTCAAGCCGAACAGCTTGCCTGGCGCCAATAAAGCACCGGCGTCGCCGTCATGCCGGCGCGTCCGCCAGCTTCACCCAGGGGCCGGTCGCGCCGTCGAAGCCCAACTCGACCAGTGCGGAATATTCCGCTTCGTTCGCCACGCCTTCGGCGATCACCAGCGTTCCGATCGAATGGGCGATGGAACTGACGCCCTTGAGGAATGCCTGGTTGCCGGGATTGGTATCGAGGTGCCGGATGAAACTGGCATCGACCTTGATGTATTCGAGGCCAAGGTCGTGCAATTGCCCGATCTGGCTGAACTGGCGGCCGAAGTGCTCCACCCCGACCCGGCAGCCATGGCTCCTGAGCAGGGTGCACAGTTCGCGGAAGGCGTCCACGTGCTTCAGCACACCGGTCTCCGCCACCTCGACCCAGAGCCGGCTCGCCACCTTGCGATGGCGGTTCAGCAGCGCGTCAAGCTTGCGCCGGAAATTCGTGCCGGCAATCGAACTGGCCGCGAGGTTGATGGCCAGACCGGTCGGCGCGTTCTGCCCTTCGAGCGATTCGAGCGCCAGTTCCAGCGCAGCGAAATCGAGTTGCGGCGCCAGCCCGATGCGTTGCGCGATCGGCAGGAAACTGCCGGCAGGCTGCCAGTCGCCGTCGGCGTCGAACTTGAGGCGCAGCGGGCATTCCTGGTGTAGCAGCCCACCCTGCATATCGACCACCGGGAAGGAAACCAGGCGCAGCCAGCGTTGCTCCAGCGCCTGTTCGATGATGCGGCTCCATTCGCCGCCATCGGTCGGCAGTTCGTCATCGGTTGCCACCACGGCTTCGCGCACGACATTCACCCCGTCGGCTTCCGCCGCGATCAGCGCCGCATCGACCTGGGACAGCAGCACACGCAGCCCGGTCCCCTGCTTGAAGGCACCCATGCCGATATAGGCCGAAGGCCCGCCATCGACATAGGCTTCCATCGACGACACCAGCGACTCAAGCAGCGCCTCCGCGAACTCGCGGCCGACCTGCCGGCCTGGCAGCAGCAGCGCGAAGTCGGCGCCGTTCATGCGCGCCGCCAGCGCGTCGACATGCGCCGTACCGCCAGCGCCGACTTTCTCGGCCACGCGCCGCAACAGGTCGTCGGTCGCCTCGCGGCCCAGCCGCTTGTTGATGCCGATCAGGTCGGCGACGCGGATCAGGAACAGCGTGCCGCCGGTGGAATCCTCACCCTCCACCGACGAGCGCAGCTGAGCAATGAAGAATTCGCGATTCGCGAGCCCGGTCAGCGGATCGAAATTGGCCTCGCGCCGCACAGCCTCCAGGCGTCCGGCTTCCTCCTCGAACATCGACTTCAGTCGCAGCACGGTCGCGTTCATGGCGCTGGCGAGCTTGCGCAGTTCGGGCACTTTCGGTTCCGGGATGGTGACGAAACGCCGGTTGGTAATGGCTACCGCCTGGTCGATCACCGCCTGCAGGGGGCGCCGCAACCGGCGCAGGATCAGGCTGCCGAGGTAACCGCCGATGAAACTGGCCAGCGCCAGCGCCGCAATCATCTCCCGCGTGCTGGTCCAGAGTGCGTGGTAGGCGAATCGGCTGTGGCTCAGCAACGACACGGTTCCGGTTTGTTTCCAGCCACTGGTGATCTGTGCCACGCCCGGCTCGTCGGCGATCGGCAAGCGGCGCACGAACCATTCCGGCGCACCGGCGTCGCCGGCGACGGCGACCCGCTCGACAAGCACCCGGCCGTTCGGATCGCGGATGCGGATGAACTCGTAGTGGCCACTGTCGAACAACGCCGCCACGGTTAGTTCGAGGGTAACCGGATCGGGTTCCTGCCGGCTCAGCGACAGCGCCAGCGCCGCGGCATTGTCGGCATTCTTCATGCTCAGTTGCTGCTCCAGGTAGGCGCGGGCGGAAAGCAGCGTGGCGAACAGGCTGCCGCCCAGCGCCAGCAGCATGCTGAGGACAATGGCTAACCAGAGTTGGCGATACATCGACATGACGAATTCCTTTCCTGACTTTCCAGCGGATGCATGTTCATCTTGCAAAAGGCACTCGGTCCGCAGATATCGCCGATTGCCGCAGCGGGATCAGGAACTCGCCTGGCCACGCCATTGTCGTCGTTGCGCAATCCGCACCATCTGCAGATCGCACTTAGCTCTCTCGGGTTCATTCGAAGCCCTCGCTGCGCGCCCGGTTGAGCAGGTCCTGCCAGCGCGAAAGCTGGCCGGTGCCGCCTCGTCCCTTGGCGGAATCGCCAGCGACGCCGCTCCAGATCGCTTCACTGTTGAAACTGAATACCGGATGCAGGTCCTTGCGCTGCGAGGCCGTCCTGATTTCCGGAATCAGGTTGTCCAGCACCAGCGGCTCGGCATCGGGCGTCGGATAGTATGCCAGCACCATGTGCGCCTGCAGGCGCGGGCCGCCGGGACCGTCGATCCTGGCCTTGACATAGACCAGGCGCAGCTTGTTCTGGGAGATTCCGGCGTCCTTCAGCGAATAGTATTTGATGATCGCGTAGTCCTCGCAGTCGGCGCGCCCCTGGCCGATGGTCTCCAGCGGCGTGGCCCAGTAGTCGCTCTGCGCCCAGATCACCTGGTCCTCCAGGAACTCGATCCGCCGATTGAAGAAATCGTTGATGCGGGTGAGCTTCTGCCGTTCGTTGAGCTTGGGTGCCGCCGCATCGGCGAGCACGCGCCGCCATTCCTGCAGCAGCGGTACCTGGCCGACGCCGAAGCGCGCGACCAGCAGCTGCTGCAGGCGGTCGAAATCGTAGGCCGCGACGGCCGACACGGCGAACACCGGCAGCAGCCAGAGCAAGGCCTTGCGTCGGCGCCAATCCGGCAGCAGCCGGAAGAAGGATCGTGCCGCGAATCGGCTCATGCGGATGCGCGAACGGTTTGGGAGACCCGTTCAGGTTCCCGGCTGAACGTGCGCACGACCCGCAGGCGCATCTGCTTTCAGCGCGGAATCGCCCACCGGATCCATGTGTGGCGACCGATGACCGTTAAGCAGCAGGACCAGGTGCAACCTGTCGCGCGCCTGGAGCTTTCCCAGGATGGATCCGACATGGGCCTTGACGGTGCGCTCGGTGATCTCCAGCCGGCGGGCGGCTTCCTTGTTGCTGCAACCTTGCCCGACACATTCCGCAACCTCGCGCTCGCGGCCGGTGAGTAGCGCGAGTCGCGACTTGCCGTCGTCGACGTCATGAGCACTTTCCCGCCGGCGCGCCAGTGCGGCCCGAGTCGCCACGAGCAGGCGCTGCATCAGTGCGCTACCGATCCAAAGTCCGCCGTCGCGCACCACGCGAGCGACGCGACGCAGGTTCGCGGCGGTGGCGTGGGCATTGCAGTAGCCGCGAATTCCGGCCGAGAACAGGGCGAGTGCCTCGTCGTCCTGCGGACTATCCGCCAGCGCGATTACCGCGACATTGCCGGCCAGGGCACGCAGCGCGGCAAACTGGACCGAAGCCGGCGCCGAGGGATCGAGGTGCAGCCAGACCAGCGTATCGCCGGGCAGAGTTCGCGGCAGTTGCTCCGGCGCCGACACGGTCGCCCCGGAGAAGGCCTCCAGCCAGCGCGGCAAGGCCTGCCCGGCGGGCGCAAGGAAAATATGCCGGGGCGATGATCGCGGCCTGGAAGTCATGCCGTTCGGAGTCCGGTGGTGGCCCTTCCCGCGCCGCCATGCATGCCATGCCGCGCAGCAGATTACGTCGGGAAAAGCTCGGTTGGTCTGGGCGATTATGGTCCCAAACGCGCAGCACCTTGTTTATCCGTGTTTTGCGCGGCAAACTGCGGTTACTACGTAGCAGCGCGGCGCACCCGGCCGCGACCGACCAAGGAAGGCCATGCCCAGGACCCCGACCCGTTGCCCATGGTGCGGCATCGACCCGCTGTACACGACCTACCACGATACCGAGTGGGGCGTGCCCTGCCATGACGAGCGCACGCTGTTCGAATTCCTCATCCTCGAAGGCGCTCAGGCCGGCCTGTCCTGGATCACCATCCTCAGGAAGCGCGAGAACTACCGCCGCGCCTACCACGGCTTCGACCCGCGCAAGATCGCGCGCTACGGCGAAAAGGACGTCGCCCGCCTTCTGGCCGATGCCGGCATCGTCAGGAACCGACTGAAAATTGCCGCCAGCATCGGCAACGCCCGCGCCACGCTGGAGCTTTACGAACAGGGCGGATCGCTCGACCAGCTGCTGTGGTCCTTCGTCGACGGCCGGCCGCGCATCAACCGCTGGCGCGACATGTCCGCAATCCCCGCCGTCACGCCGGAAGCCGAAGCCATGTCGAAGGAACTCAAGCGGCGCGGTTTCCGCTTCATCGGCCCGACCGTGATGTATGCCCACATGCAGGCGACCGGCATGGTGAACGACCACCTGCTGTCCTGTCCGCGCCACGCCGAACTCGGCGGCTGAACCCTTGCGGCGGATTGCCGCGCCCGGATTGTGGTTACAATGCCTGCATCCACAGCCCGCCGGGCTTTCGCCCGGATCGCGCATGCAAATCGGCTTCGAAACCATACGCGAAATCCTCGAACACCGCCTGCACCAAGAGGATATCGAGCGCCTGCTGCACGGCCTTGACGAAGCAGGCAAGGCCGAACTTTTCTACCGCATCACCGAGCTCCTGCGGCGCACCACCGCGCTCGCCGACATCGCCAACCGCGTTTCGGACAGCCTTTCGCTCGACGTGCTGTTTCCGCGCCTGATGGAAGTGGTCACCGAGGCGCTCAACGCCGACCGCAGCTCGCTGTTCCTCTACGACGCCGACGCCGGCGAGTTGTTTTCGCGGGTTATGCAGGGCGACGCCATCGGCGAAATCCGCTTCCCCTCCCATGTCGGTGTCGCCGGCTCGGTATTCACCCGTGGCGAGGCGGAAATCATTGCCGACGCCTATGCCGACCCGCGCTTCAACCAGGACGTCGACCGGCACACCGGCTACCGCACGCGCAACATCCTCTGCGTCCCGATCCGCAACAAGAAGCGCGAGGTGATCGGCGTCACCCAGGTGCTGAACAAGAACACCGGGGATTTCGACCTCGACGACCAGCACCTGCTGGAAGGCCTCTCGCTGCAGGCCTCTGCGGCACTGGAAAATGCCCGCCTGTTCGAAAAGGTCGAGCGCCAGCAGCGCGAGGAGGCCATGCTGATGGAAATCAGCATTTCCTTCGTTTCCGAAATCCACCTCGATCCGCTGCTGACCAAGATCATGGCCGCCGCCACCGAACTGCTCTCCGCCGACCGCGGCACGCTGTTCCTCTACGACGCCGCCACCGACGAACTGCACTCGCGTGTCGCCGGCGGCATCGCCGGCAACGCCATCCGCTTTCCCGCCACCGACGGCATCGCCGGCGAATGCTTCACCAGCGGCGCGGTAATCAACATCGCCGACGCCTACAACGACCTGCGCTTCAATCCCGATTTCGATCGCCTGACCGGCTACCGCACGCAAACCATCCTGTGCATGCCCATCATCGCCCGCGGCCAGCGCAAGGTCGGCGTGATGCAGATCCTCAACCGCAAGGGCGGCGCCTTCGGCAACGACGACGAGCGCCGCCTGCGCGCCTTCTCCGCCCAGGCCGCGATCGCCATCGAGAACGCCCAACTTTTCGAGGCGGTCAGCACCGAGCGCAACTACAACGAGGCCATCCTGCACAGCATGAACAACGCGGTGCTGACGCTCGACGCCGACGGCATCCTGCGCAAGGCCAACGAAGCCGCGCGCCGCATCCTGCGCCGCAGCGACGCGGAACTCATCGGCCACACCCTCGAAGAGCTGTTCATCGGCGGCAACGCCTGGGTTGCCAACAGCCTGGAAAAGGTCCGCGTCTCGGGCCAGACCGACATCACGGTCGACACCGACCTGCTGATCGAGGGCGGCCAGGCGATCTCGGTAAACATGGTCACGGTGCAGCTCAACAGCACGCGCAACGAATCCATCGGCTACATGTTGATGCTGGAAGACATCACTCGCGAGAAGCGCCTGCGCAACACCATGTCGCGCTACATGAGCAAATCGGTGGTCGACCAGCTCATGGAAAGCGGAGAAGCCGTGCTGGGCGGCACCGGGCGCGACGTCAGCGTGCTGTTCTCCGATATCCGTGGCTTCACCTCGATTTCCGAGCGCCTCGGCGCCAAGGAAACCGTTGCGCTGCTCAACGAGTACTTCACCGACATGGTGGACATCGTGTTCGCCCACAACGGCGTGCTCGACAAGTACATCGGCGACATGATCATGGCGGTGTTCGGCTCGGTGCTGCAAAGCAAGGACGACGCTAGCAATGCGGTGATGGTCGGCAACAAGATGATGACCGGCCTGCACCAGCTCAACCGGCGCCGCGCCGCGCGCGGCGGCGAAGCGATCCGCATCGGCGTCGGCATCAGCACCGGTCACGTCGTCGCCGGCAACATCGGCTCGATCAAGCGCATGGAATACACCGTGATCGGCGACCGGGTCAACCTCGCCGAGCGCCTGGAAAGCGCCAACAAGTTCTACGGCACCTCGATCCTGCTCTGCGAAGCGACCTGGGCCCAGGTCAATCACCACGCCGCCGCGCGCGAAATCGACCTGATCCGCGTCCGCGGCCGCAGCACCCCGGTAGCCATCTACGAGGCGCTCGGCCACCATTCCGAAGACAGCTTTCCGCACCGCGCCGAGGTGCTCGAGGCCTTCGGCACCGGCCTGTCGCTCTACCGGCAGCGCGACTGGACCGCCGCAGAACGCAGCTTCCGCCAGGCGCTGGCCGGGCATCCCGAAGACGGCCCCTCGAAGATCTACCTCGAACGCTGCCGCGTCTATGCCAAGGAACCGCCGCCCGATGAATGGGACGGCGTCTGGTCCGTACAGCCGAAGTAACGCCGGTCCCACCGCCGGCGCGCCATCGAACACAGGAAGCCACGATGGAACTCTCCTCCCTGCTCGCACACCATGCCCGCTTCCGGCCGCGGGCCACCGCGGTGGTGTTCGAGGATCAGCGACTCGACTACGGGCAGTACCACGCGCGCATCGACCGCGTCGCCCACATGTTTCGCGCGCTCGGCGTCGGCAAGGGCGACCGCGTCGCCTCGCTGCTGCCCAACTGCCTAGAACTGCTCGACCTTTACTGGGCCTGCGCCCGCATCGGCGCCGTGGCGGTGCCGCTGTCGCCCTTGCTGACCGGCAGCGGCCTGTCCAGCCTGATCAACGACGCCGGCGCGACCTGCCTCGTCACCCGCCGCAGCCTGTTGCCGGTGGTCGAGGAAGTGCTGCCCGCGCTGGCAACGCTGTCGCCACCGCGTGTGCTGCTGACCGACGCGGACCAGCCGCCCTGGGGCTGCTACGCGGCGCTCGCGGCCGCCGCGCCCGACGACCCGCCGCCCGATGCGGGCGTGGGCGCCGACGACCTGTTCAACATCATGTACACCTCGGGCACCACCGGCCTGCCCAAGGGCATCATGCACAGCCACCACGTGCGCGCCATGTATGCGCTGCTGCTGGGCGCCGCCTGGCGCATGACATCGGAATCAGTGGTGCTGCACACCGGCGCCATCGTCTTCAACGGCTGCTTCGTGACGCTGATGCCGGCCTTCCACCTCGGCGCCACCTACATCCTGCACCGCCAGTTCGACGCCGCCGCGATGCTGGCCGCCATCGCCGCCGAAAAGGTCACCCACGTCATGGTGGTGCCGGCGCAGATCATCGCCCTGCTCGACTCGCCCGACTTCGATCCGCAACGGCTCGCCTCGCTGCAAATGCTGCTCTCGCTCGGCGCGCCGCTGCCGCAGGCGCGCAAGGACCAGTTGAACGCCCTGCTGCCCGGACGCTTTTACGAACTCTACGGACTCACCGAGGGCTTCGTCACGATCCTCGACAAGACCGACGCGGTCAGGAAGGCCGGCTCGGTCGGCTGTCCGCCGCAATTCAGCGAAGTGCGCATCGTCGATGAGGCCGGCCGCGACCTTCCCCCCGGCCAGGCCGGCGAGATCATCGGCCGCGGTCCGATGGTCATGCAGGGCTACTGGCGCAAACCGGAACTCACCGCCGAAACCCTGCGCGACGGCTGGATCTACAGCGGCGACATCGGCCACCTCGACGAGGAAGGCTATCTCTACCTGGTCGACCGCAAGAAGGACATGATCGACTCGGGTGGCGTCAAGGTCTATCCGCGCGACATCGAGGACATCGCCAGCCGCCATCCCGCCATCGCCGAGGTCGCCGTGTTCGGCGTGCCGCACGACGCATGGGGCGAAACGCCGCTGGCCGCCGTGGTTTTAAGAGTCGGCGCTGGCGCTACGGCGATCGAGTTGCGCGACTGGATCAACGAGCGCGTCGCCGCCCGCTACCAGCGCGTGCGCGAGGTCGTCATCGTCCCCGCCTTCCCGCGCAATGCCGCCGGCAAGACGCTCAAGCGCGAACTGCGCGAACCGTATTGGGCCGGTCGGGCAACGAAGATCTGACGCAGTGCCGCCGGCATTGGACGCGCATTGCCAACGGAAATTGCAAACCTATGCCCAGCAGGCAAAGGCTGATCCGCCGGGCGCCTTCTCGCATCAGGCCGTGTATCCATTTATCCTATGCGCAGAAGCCACGCCGCCGCCAATTCGGGGCAATATAGTGCTGCCATTCAAACCATTTCGGGTAATCCCCGGCTGAAAGGAATTTCGCATGACTGCCGCAATCCCGCCGTCCCGGGTTCCGCTCGCCATCGCCGAGCGCCTGGCCACCGTACTCCACGGCCAGGACGCCAACATCCGCTTGATCGTCGCCGCCTGGGTCGCCGGCCTGCACGTTCTGCTCGACGACTACCCGGGCACCGGCAAGACCACGCTGGCCAAGGCACTGGCGCGCTCCGTGGAGGCGCGCTTTTCGCGCATCCAGTTCACGCCCGACCTGCTGCCCTCCGACATCGTCGGCGTTTCGATCTTCGACGCACCCAGCCAGTCCTTCCGTTATCACGAGGGACCCGTGTTCGCCCATGTGCTGCTGGCCGATGAAATCAACCGCGCCTCGCCGCGCACGCAGTCGGCCTTGCTCGAAGCGATGGCCGAGGCCCAGGTCACCGTCGATGGCCAGCAACGCAGCCTGCCTCAACCCTATTTCGTGATCGCCACGCAAAACCCGGTGGAGCAGGCCGGCACCTACCCGCTGCCGGAAGCGCAGATGGACCGGTTCGGCATACGCCTGGCGCTGGGTTACGTCGATGCCGAGGCGGAGGAGAAACTGCTGGATTACAGCGCCGCGCGCCATCCGCTCGACCAGTTGACACCCTGTGCCGACGTCGGCGACCTGTTGGCGGCGCGCAATGCCGCGGCAGCGATCGCGGTAGCCCCGGCGCTTCGCCGCTATATCGTCGATCTGGCCCAGGCCACCAGGCAGCACCCGGCGGCGCAGATGGGGGCCAGCCCGCGCGCCTCGATCGCGCTCCATCAACTGGCGCGCAGCCTGGCCCTGTTCGATGGCGCAAGCTTTGTCAGCCCGGACCTGATCCAGGAGATCGCACCCCACGTCCTCGCCCACCGCCTCGCGCTCGACCCGCAGGCGCGCTATGCCGGCACCACCGGCGCCGACGTGGTACGCGAGATCCTGCTCCGCCTCCCGGTTCCGCTCTGATCCACCCGCCACCGTGCCGCACCCCAGGCCGTCGCTGCTGCGCCTGTTCATCACCGTCTATCGCGGCACGCGCTGGCTGCGCCGCCGCTTCACGCCCGCCGGCCTGCTGGTGATCGCGCTGTGCGCCTTTGCCGCCGCCTTCGGCCTCGATACCGAGTCAAATGCCGCGCATCAGGTGTTCACCTTCGGCGCCGCCCTGCTGCTGGTCGACGCCGCCGCGCTGGGCCTGCGCCCTGCCCGCCGCCTGCCGCGACTCTCGGCACGCCGCCACCTGCCGCGGCTGATCAGCGCCGACAGCAGCACCGGCTATCGGCTCGATGTAAGCAACGCGGGGAGTAGCCCATTGCCCGCGCTGACGCTGGTCGAAGAACTGCGCCAAGCCTGGCCCGATGCCACTGACTTGGCCCGCCGTGGCTACCCGTACTTTTTGCAGTCCCTGCGCCGGCTGCGCGCGGTGGACGTTTCGACCATCGACCTGCCGCCGCTGCTACCGGGGCAAAGTGCCCACTGCGAAGCCACGCTGCTCGCCACCGCGCGCGGCGTTGCCGGCTTCGAACGGATCGAGGCCATCCTCACCGGACCTTTGGGCCTGCTGGCACGCCGCATCGCCGTGGCCTCCGCAGCGGCCAGCCTGCCGGTGCTGCCGCAGCGCCTTGCCGTCATCGTGCCGCCCGCGAGCAGCCGGCGCCAGTTGCAGCCGGGCGGCATCGCGCTGGCCCAGCATGTCGGCGACTCGGAGGAGTTTCGCGCGCTGCGCGAGTATCGTCCCGGCGACCCGCTGCGCACCATCCACTGGCGCAGCTTCGCCCGCACCGGAAAGCCGATGGTGCGGGAAATGCAGGAGGAATTCTTCTCCCGCCATGCCCTGGTGCTGGATACGGCCCTGACCGATGGCGACGCCGCGCGTTTCGAAACCGCGGTCGCGGTGGCGGCCGGCCTGGTGGCAAGTCCGCGCGATGCCGACACCCTGCTCGATCTGCTGTTCGTCGGCGAGAAGGTGCATTGGCTCACCGCCGGTCGCGGCCTCGGCTCGGCCGATGCCCTGCTGCGCGTGCTGGCCGGCGTGCGCCCCACCGCGCCCGAGAGTCTCGCCGCGCTGTTTTCAAGCGTCATGCACCATGCGGCGCTGGCGAGTTCGGTGATCGTCGTCCTGCTGGGATGGGATGCGGCGCGGCGCCAGGCAATCAACAAGCTGCAGGCTACCGGCGCGCAACTCACCGTGCTGCTGATCGGCGAGGATGCAGGCGAAGATGACGGCGCGCCATTGCCGGCAGCCGTTCGCCGCATCCCGGTCGAGGCCGGTTTGATCGCGGCATGAACGAATCGCCCGCCGACCGTGAAGTCGTGATGCCGGCCGTTCCGCCGGCGGTACAGGCGCTCGCGCTGCTGTTCTGGGGCGCAGCGATCGGGCAACCGGTGGTCGGCGTCGTGCTCGCCGGCGCGCGCATGATCGCCGATGGCCGCCGCATCCGCCTGACCGTGGACGAACCCCGCCTGATGCGTGCCGTCGATCTCACCGCGCTGCTGCTGATCGCGCTCTTCGGCAGCTTTCTCGCCAGTGCCGGCCTGCCGCGCGGACTGCTGCTGGCGGCAGGCTGGCTACCCGCGGCGCTGATGCCGCTGTTGCTGCTCGCCGACAGCAGCACGACCCCGCTTCGACTGCGCCACCTGGCCTTCAGTTTGCGCCGCTCCACCCGAAGCGACGCGCAACTGAAGGTAAACCTGGGGGCGCCGCATTTCGCCATCACCTTGATTGCTGCCGGAGTGCTGGCCAGGCCGACACCGACCTTCGGCATCGGCCTCGGGGTAGTGCTGGCGATCTGGCTGTGGCGCATACAGCCAACCGCCCCGGCCGGCCGCCGTCCGCTTCAGGCGCTGCTGGCCGCCATCGTCGCCACCGCCCTGGGCCTGGCAATGGGCGCTGGGCTGCACCGCGCCCATATGGAACTGCAGGACTGGGTGGTTGATGCACTCTCCGGCACGGACGATGGCGATCCCTATCGACGCCAGACGCGGATCGGCGATCTTGGCCGGCTAAAGCTTTCCGGGCGCATCGTCTGGCGCCTGGAACAGGCGCCGCCGGTGCAGGTGCCCCTGCTGCTGCGGCGCGGAGTCTATGCTCAGTTCAGCAATGGCGCCTGGCTGGCCCAGCGCGACAGCTTCGTGCCGCTCGCCGGCGCGGCAGCGACGAGTCCGCCATCGCTGCGCCTGTGGGGCAGCAGCCAGGGCGGTCGCCAGCTGATTCCGCTGCCGCCGGGTCCGGTTGCCATCGTGGCGCCGGGACGGCTCGAACGCAATCCGCATGGCATCGTACGCATCGATGGAGCGCCGGAGAGCTTCGAAATTGCGATCCATGCGACCCGGCATCCGGTCGCGGAACACGCGGAGGTGGCCAGCGCTGCCGATCTCGCACTGTCCCCGCAGCAGGCCAGGCTGCTCGATCATTTGCCGGAACTCGCGGTCCTGCGCGACGCGCAACCCGCGGCACGGGTCACGGGACTCGCGGACTGGTTCGCCAGCAACTTCCGCTATTCCCTGTACCTCGGCGCTGACAAGGGCGGCGCCGGCGACATCGAAGCCTTCCTGCGCCACGACCGCCGCGGCCATTGCGAATACTTCGCGACCGGCACCGTGCTGCTGTTGCGCGCGCTCGACGTGCCAGCAAGGTATGTCAGCGGCTTTTCGGTACAGGACTATAGCCCGCTGGAAAAGCGCTTCCTGATCCGCGAGCGCCATGCCCATGCCTGGGCGGAAGCCTATGTCGACGGGCGCTGGATCGAGATCGACAACACGCCCGCCGACTGGGTCGCAGTCGAGGACGATGCCGCCCCGTTCTGGCGCCCGCTGGCCGACGCCCTGTCCTTCGCCGCCCATGCCATCGCCGAATGGCGCCGCACCGGCGAAGCCGGAAACTCGCTCAATCTCGCCCTGCTGCTGGCCCTGTCCAGCCTGGTCGCATGGGCCGGGTGGAGGATGTGGCGGACCCGGCGTCATGGCGCCGGAAAAGCGGCCCGTCCCGCCGCGCTGTCGCCGCTGCAAACAGAATTTCGCGCCATCGAAGCCGAGATGGCGCAACTCGGCCTGGCGCGCGCCGCTGCAGAAACGCCGCGCCACTGGCTGCTGCGAATGCGCCGCGAGGGCGGCTCGGTACTGGACGCATCTCGCCTCGATGACGTGGCCGACGTTGTCGAGGCACTCTATCGGGAACGCTACGCCGTCAGCGCTTGAACATCCCCGTCCTGCCGAAGACAACCGCGAGCGGCCACCTCATGCCGGCGCAAAAGGAATGTTGATCGCGATTCGGCCCAGCCTTTGCAGCGAGCGAGATGCCGGCATGACGCTCAAGCGCGAACTGCGCGAACCCTGGTGGGCGGGACGCGGGAAGAGGATATAGCGCGGCGGTGATGGGTGCGGCTACCGTCCGTGCCCAAAAGTCGGCGCTGGCGGGACGGCGTGTGGCGTGACTGGTCAGACTAGAGCGGAAGTATATCGATGCTGACGGCTATAGTTCATTTGCAAGTAATGGCTAATTTTCGTCTGGCGTAGTCGCATTGGATGACGATGGGGAGGATTTGGGCACAGCAAAGTCCATTGGTCGATATTGTCCGCCGCCGACGCCGGGGAAGGCGTAGTCGTTTCGGATCCTAAATCGAGGATGCCCGTTCACGTAGAAGGCCTTTCTTTGGCTGTCTATCAGCGCCATAACGTACGATTGGTTTTGGTCAATCAGGTCGGACAATAGAAGGTATGGATTCGCGCTCTGATCTTCGCTGCTTTCTTTGGACACCATTCCATTGTTAAAAATTATTGGCCACACGTAGAAATCGCGGCCAATTGGCGTATCCACCGGCATGAATGCGGCGTAACCATTGTGGTGGTTTCGATTTCTGAATTGGCGTAAGAGTTCGTGGGATAAAGGAAAATCTTGGCGCACCATCCCCATCTGGGCAATCATTACCTCAATCATCGAGATGCAAGCATCGACGTAAGTAAGTAACGCCTTATGAAGCTCGATCTCGTCCCTGATAGAGAATGGTATAGGACTGCTCAGGATCAATCGCTTTGAGGCAAGAATTGCCTTGCTAGCAAGAAACGCATCTTGAACGCGCTCTTCACCCACCGTAAAAGTGAAGAAGGCCTTCCTGAGAACGTCATTGCCATTGGGGTCGTTTGACTTTTCGCTTCGCATCGTTGATACCTCCAGTCTCAGAATGTCAATTGACTCTTAACCTGAGGTTGGTCGCGCTGACGCCAATAGGTGTGACACCTCTATGGTAGTGCCAATCATTGGCGGCTCCAAAAGAACTCGTGGGCACAAACCCGGGGACCGCGCCAGCAAGAGCCGCCGCAAGCAATTAGACTGCTTCAATTTGAAGGGAAATCATGCTTACCAATCTTCGCAGAAGACAGCTCATCCGGATTTCCATGGCCGTAGTTGCGGCCCCTGTATTGCTGTCCGGTTGCGCATCGCAGCCCCTACAGAATCGAAGGTACGACGAAAAAGTCAGCTCGATTCTGGTGTCGCAAGACAGGAAGCACATTGTATTTTTCGGGGCCAGTCATCATTACGTTTTCGATACGCCGCCAGACCTCATCCAAGCCTTCGATTCGCCCCTAAAGAGCCGCCTTCGCGCTCACTTTTCATCCTTTACCGTGAAGGTGGACCGGAGCGTCGAAGGTCACATTTACTTCCATGTCGATCGGAACAAAGAGACCAACGAGTCTATTTTCGACATTGGCAGGCAATTGCCTCGCGAATGGAGTCCAAACGGCACAGAAAATTTCGTCACCGCGAAGCCTATTGTGATTCGCGGCAAGCGATATGAGTCTGCCCCGGAAATTCAGCCTGGAGTAACGCAACGACTGAATCACATCTATTCGGTTTCAATCAACGAGGTTAGCGAACCCGCCGTCAAGGAAGTGCAAAACTACTCAAGCAGTCCAATAAGCAATCTTCCTAATGGACTCCTGATGATCTTCCTGATTCCACTACTACCATTCATCGGAGGGATTTGTTTTGTCTGCGGGCGATAAGGGGCCGGACTCACTTTCATTTTTTCGTATTTACGCCCTCAAAACCCGAATCCTGAGTTTTGGCGCCGTGCAAGTGACGGCGTCTGATCAACGGCACCTCCGCTCCATCGCGAGTTAATCGGCAGCTGTACATTGCTTGGCCCGTCACGAAGGCGTGAATCGCGCCGTCCCGATCGGCAGTTGACGAACTCTATCCAATCCGATGGAGATTGCCTATCCCGAATCGAAAGCGAAACGTCTTGCCTCGCCCCCCTGCGACCTATCCCGCCCGCGCCACGCGCCGCCCCATGGCCAGCACCGTCAGCACCGCCAGCACCTGCAGCAGGGCCACGCCGGGCAGCACACCGTCGCGGCCGCCGGCGTCGAGCAGCATGCCGAAGGCCAGCGGCCCGAGCGCGAGGCCGACGTCCAGCCCGGAATAGACGAAGCCATAGACGCGGCCGAAGGCCGGCGATTCCTTGCCGCCGGGCAGCGACTCGGTGGCGACGCGGCGCACCAGCATGTCGCGCGAGGGACCGGCAAGGCCGACGCCGATGCCGATGCCCGCCATCAGCGGCAGCACGCTCCATGCCGGCGGCAGGCCGCTGGCCAGCGCCGAGGCGAACACGGCGGCGCCGATCAGCGCGCCGCCCACGGCGCGATCGTGGGCGTGCACCTTCACTGCGACGAAGCCGCCGACCACCATGCCGGCCGCCGATCCCAGCAGGTAGCCGGTGAGCGCCGCCACGGCGACCGCGGCGGAGACGCCGTAGATGCCGCCCAGCACCGGCACGGAAAAGCTCTGCAATCCGCCGAAGGCGGCGGTGATCAGGAAGAAGAAGACGAAGGCGAGCCAGATCGCCGGCACGCCGAGGAAGCCGAAAACCGGCCCGTGCGCCGTGGCGCCAGCGCCGACTTTTGGGCGGTCGTCGTCGAGCAGCGGACGCGCCAGTTGCAGGGCGGTGACCGAGGCCAGCGCGACCAGCGCCGCGGCAACGCCCGCGCCGCGCCAGCCGGCCCAGGCCAGGGCCGTGCCGGAAATCGCCGCGCCCAGCGCCCAGCCCAGGTTGCCCGACAGGCCATGCACGGAAAACGCATGGCCCAGGCGCGCCGGGGAGACCTTCTTGTTCAAGAGGGAAAAATCCGCAGGGTGGAATACCGCGTTGCCCATGCCGGCCAGCGCCACGGCCAGCACCAGCATGGCGTAGTTGGTCGCCGCCGCCAGCGCCAGGCCGGAGACCGCCAGCAGGCTGACGCCGGCCATCAGCACGCGGCGCGCGCCGTAACGATCGACCAGGATGCCAGCAAAGGCCTGGCCGACGCCCGAAATGGCGAAGAACACGGTCATCAGGAAGCCCGCCTCGGTGTAGCCGAAACCGAAATCGGGCATCAGCAACGGAAACAGCGGAGGTAACAAAAGGTGAAACAGGTGCGAGGTGGCGTGGGCGACGCCGACCAGGGCAATCACCGCGGCGTCGGCGCGGACAGTGGTAGTGGGGGACATCGGCGGATGCTAACCGATATCCGCGGCTGAAATATCCGCTGACACTCGGTAACAGACGGCCGCCATGGGGCTGCCTATCGTGCCTCCCATGGGCAGCGCAAGGGCGTCGCCCGACATCCCGAGGAGATCACCATGAAGACAAGAGCCCTGCAATTCCGACTGATCGCCAGCGCGCTCCTTGCGCTGGGCGCAATCGCCGTTCCCGCGCAAGCCGACGACGCCCGCAGCGAATGGCGCCAGGACACCCGAGAAATCCGCCATGACAAGCGCGAACTGCGCGCCGACTACCGCGAACTGGCCGAGGACCGCGCCGATTACGCCCGTGCCCGCGCCGCCGGCGACTACGGCGCGATGCGCCGCGAGCGCATGGAGATCCGCCAGGACATGCGCGAGATCGGCCGCGACCGCGCCGAACTGCGCCGCGACTTGCGCGACCGCCAGCAGGACCGCGGCGACCACTGGCGCGGTCAGAATTCCGGCAACCGCTACGGCAATTGGCAAGGCAGCCAGCCCAGCCGCTGGACCCGGCATGCCGACAATCGCGGCGAACATCGCACCGAGCGACGAATCGAACAACGCAGGGAAACTCGCGCCGACTGGCGCCAGGACGCGCAGGCACGCCCGGCCGCCTGGCATCCGGCGGCTGCCAGAAGCAGCAACGCGGCCACCCCGAACACCGGCAACAACGGCCGCCACCTAGGCTGGCAGCAGGGCCGCGGCAATTCGCGCGGCGGCTGATCGAGCCTGCGGCAGAGGGACGGTCGGCAGGGCTTCGACGACGGTGCTACATTGCTCCATATGGAGCGCCCCCCCTTCGACCTCCGCGTCGCCTGGCTCGTCCTGCTGCAGTTCCTCAGCCTGCCGCTGCTCGGCTACGGGATCGGCACCGTCACCGGAATGCCATCGCTTGGCAACCTGCTGACGCCGTTCTGGGTATTCGTGGCATTTCCGCTGATCGACACCCGGGTCGGCCTCGACACCCGAAATCCACCACCGGGCGCCGACGCCGCCCTCTCGGCGGCGACGAGCTACCGCTGGATGCCGCTGGCGGCACTCCCCGCCCACGCACTGATGCTGCTCTGGGGCGCGCCGACGGCGGTCGCGCTGGCGGCGGAAAGCCCGCTGGGTGCCGCCGGCCTGTGCCTTTCGGTGGGCATCGTCGGCGGCGCGATCGGCATCACCTATGCGCACGAACTGATCCACAAGCCGACGGCGCTGGAGCGCAACGCCGGCGGCCTGCTGCTGGCGCTGGTCGCCTACGGCGGCTTCAAGGTCGAACACGTTTACGGCCACCACGTCGATGTCGCCACGCCGCGCGACACCTCGACGGCGCGCCTGGGGCAATCGGCCTATGCCTTCCTGCTGCGTTCGCTGCTGGTGAATCCGGTGCGCGCCTGGCAATTGGCCGGCGAGCGCCTGCACGCGCGCGGCCTGCCGGCGTGGCACTGGCGCAACGAGATGTACCTGTGGCACGGGTTGACGCTGCTGGTCGCCGCGGCGATGACGGCCTGGCTGGGCTGGGCCGGGCTGGGCTTCTTCGCGCTGCAGGCGCTGGTCGCCATCATGCTGCTGGAACTGGTGAACTACATCGAGCACTACGGCCTGCTGCGCCGCCAGCGCCCCGACGGCAGCTACGAGCGCGTGACGCCGCGCCACTCTTGGAACGACAGCCACCATCTGTCCAACCTCGCGCTGCTCAACCTGCAGCGCCATTCCGACCACCACGCCTTCGCCGCGCGCCGCTATCAGTTGCTGCGCCACCACGACGAGGCGCCGCAGTTGCCGACCGGCTATGCCTCGCTGGTGCTGCTGGCGCTGGTGCCGCCACTGTGGCGGCGCTTCATGGACCCGCGGGTGGCGGCGTGGAAGGCCGCCGAAACCGCCTGATCAGGCTTTCGGCTGGCGCGGCTCGACGTGGCCGCGCAGCCATGCGGCGAATTCTTCTTCCTTGAGCTCGCCTGCGGCAAGCGACAGCATGGCCACCGTCGCCTCGGCTTGCGTCGCCACCAAACGGTAGCCGTTCAGGGCAAGGAACAAGCCGACCGACAGGAAAGCGGCGCGCTTGTTGCCGTCGACGAAGGGGTGGTTCTGAGATATTCCGGCGCCATAGGCGGCGGCCAACGCCGCGACATCCGGGTCACCATAGGCCGCGAGGTTCTGCGCGCGAGCCAGCGCGGAATCGAGCAATCCCGCATCGCGGATGCCTGCGGCACCACCATGCTCGGCGACACTTTCGCCGTGCAACAGCAGCAACGCCTGCTTATCGACCCAGCGCCAGCTCACTTGGCGAGGGCGTGGAAGGTGTCACGAAACTCGCGCATGAAATCGCGCCCCGCCGTCACCTGCTCTTCCAGCGCCGGATCGTAGGGCGTGACCACATAGCCTTCCGGCGTTTCAGTCAGAAAAATCGACTCTCCCTTTTCCAGCTTGAGGTTGGCCAGCACCTCCTTGGGCAGGATGACGCCGACGGAATTGCCGATCTGGGTGAGTTTGAGGACGTGCATGGCGGGCTCCGACGAAGTTATAACGGTTGTTATACTACGCCGGAGCCACGCGGCTTTCAAGCCTTCGTAAAGCTGAGCTGCCCCTTCGTCACGCCGACCTTGACGCGGTCCTTCGGGCCCAGGGTGCCGTCGAGGATCAACCGTGACAGCGGATTCTCGATGCGCTCCTGGATCGCCCGCTTGAGCGGCCGCGCGCCGAACACCGGGTCGAAGCCGGCCTCGGCCAGCAAGGCCAGCGCCGCGTCAGACACGTCCAGCGCCATGTCCAGTTTCGCCATGCGCCTTTCCAGGTACCTGAGCTGGATCTTCGCGATGCCGGCGATGTTCTTCTCGTCGAGCGCGTGGAAGACCACGATCTCGTCGATGCGGTTCACGAATTCGGGGCGGAAGTGGGTCTTGACCTCGCCCATGACGGCCATCTTCACCACCTGGTAATCCGAGCCGGCCATCTGCTGGATCATCTGGCTGCCGAGGTTCGAAGTCATGACGATCACGGTGTTCTTGAAGTCGACGGTGCGGCCCTGGCCGTCGGTCATGCGGCCGTCGTCGAGTACCTGCAGCAGCACGTTGAACACGTCCGGGTGCGCCTTTTCGACCTCGTCGAAAAGGATCACGCTGTAAGGCTTGCGCCGCACCTGTTCGGTCAGGTGTCCGCCTTCCTCGTAACCGACGTAGCCCGGCGGCGCGCCGATCAGGCGGGCGACGGAATGCTTCTCCATGAATTCGCTCATGTCGATGCGGATCAGGTGGTCTTCGGCGTCGAACAGGAATTCGGCCAACGCCTTGCACAGCTCGGTCTTGCCCACGCCGGTGGGGCCGAGGAAGAGGAACGACCCGTAGGGCCGGCTTTCTTCCGAAAGCCCGGCGCGCGAGCGGCGGATGGCGTCCGAGACCAGGCGCACGGCCTCGTCCTGGCCGACGACGCGGCTGTGCAGCTTGTCTTCCATCTTGAGCAGCTTCTCGCGCTCGCCCTGCATCATGTTCGACACCGGAATGCCGGTGGCGCGTGACACCACTTCGGCGATTTCTTCGGTGCCGACCTGGGTGCGCAGCAGACGGTTTTTCGCCGTAT
>JACRIY010000017.1 GCA_016235805.1 Rhodocyclales bacterium | reverse complement strand
GGATTACAACGGGGACGGCAAGAGCGACGTTCTGCTCAAGAGCGACAGTACGGGGCTGATCTGGGAGTACCAGATGAACGGCACGTCCGTGACGGGCAGCGGCGCGGTGACCTCGGTCGCGGCGGAGTGGGGAGTGGTGGGTTAGGGAAATCCTCGGTCGGCGCCGTGTCGTCGGCCTGTTAGGAATATTGTAGGTGAGGCATAACCTTTCGAAAGGAAGGAACATGTATGCCAAGCAAGAGGAAGTTTGCTATTGCGATCGAGGCTGAGTTGCTGCAGATTCCGTCGGAATGGCTTGCCTAGGTGGTCACCCGCCCGATGACCGCGTGCCGTTTGGCGACATCGACTACTGTATCGCGAGCTGCCTTGCGCAATATCCTGACTATCTGCTCTTCTTCATGGCAACTCCTCGTCTGAGGAGCCATTGTCTCTAGATCAGGCTGGTCCGAGAATGCCCGGTCAGGTCAGTTAGGGGTGACTCTTGCCTGAAGCCTGAATTGTAGCCGCCTGTGGCCACGCTCCAGGTTTCGGGCATTGCCTGCGGTGCCTAGTCGGCGGGCATCTCTGCAAATCAATGCCCATGCCGTCCCATATTTGGCGATTGACCGCTGCACCTGGCGTCAGCCATACTCAAAGACTGCTTGTTGAATCTCCCAACCTTCCTTCCGCGACGGCACGCGAAACCTCAGCACTGGTGTCGTCATCCTTAACGGCTTATGGCCGAAACTGTCATGCAGCGCAAGATATTCCTTCTATTTCGCTTTGTTTATTTGGTGTTGCGTTACCCCGGTCACTTTGACGGCATGTGGCGGGAATTGCGGCGGCATCTGCGACAGGGCGGTATCGTAGGGCTCAAGCATTTCATCCTTTATTACCGGCCGGCGCAGCAGAAGATATGGGCCAACTACACTAGTAGCCGGTTGCATCGAGCTCAACCGCTGTGCGATATCGCCGACAACTGGACGGCTCGGCCACTGATCAGCGTGTTGATGCCCACCTACAACACGCCGCCCCAGTTGCTGCGTGATGCCATCAACTCGGTGCTGGCGCAGTGGTACCGCAATTGGGAACTGTGCATTGCCGACGATGGCTCGACCGAGCCGGGAGTAGCGCAACTGCTGGAAGAGTATGCCGCCCGTGATAGCCGCATCAAACTCAGCCTGACAAGCAAAAACGGCAATGTGTCGGTAGCGTCGAACCGGGCGTTGGCGTTGGCCTGCGGTGACTTCATCACTCTCCTTGATCATGACGATCTGCTGGAACCGCAGGCGCTATTCCGACTGGCCGACACCATCATCGAAGACAATCCCGACTTTATCTATTCGGATGAAGTGATGGTGGATGAAACGGCAGAAAAGCTGGTGTTCTGGTCGTTCCGGCCAGGCTTTTCTCTCGAACGGCTGCGCAATCACCCGTATATCGTCCATCTGGTCTGCTTTCGGGCCAGTCTGCTGCGGCAGATTGGCGGGTTTGACGAACGGCTGGCCATTTCGCAGGATTACGACTTGATACTGCGCGTGGTAGAGCAATCGCAGCGTATTGTGCATATCCCGGAAGTG
This sequence comes from Rhodocyclales bacterium, assembly GCA_016235805.1. Taxonomy (GTDB): domain Bacteria; phylum Pseudomonadota; class Gammaproteobacteria; order Burkholderiales; family Rhodocyclaceae; genus Sulfuritalea. Next base: position 20,924 of record JACRIY010000017.1, on the reverse strand, counting down.
CTATACCGCTGGCGCCAGCGCAAATCATCTCTCGGCCACCGAAAGCAATCCGAGGTGGAGGCCACGTCGCGTCAGGTGCTTGAAGGCCATCTGCGCCGTACCGGCCTCAGCGTGGCCAAGGTGGAATCGCGGAGCTGGTTCAACTATTACCGGGTGGTCTACCCGTTGCCCGAAGGGCACCGCGTGGCCATCGTCATCCCCACCCGCGACCGACACGATCTGGTGGAACAGTGTGTTCGCAGCATCAAGAAGACGGTTAGCGGTGTCAGCTACGACATCGTGCTGATCGACCATGAGTCGGACAACGTCGAATCGCTGGCCTGGTTCGAGCAATTTGCCAGAAGCGCGCCCAATCACCGGCTGCTACGCCATCAGGGCGCCTTCAATTTTTCCAGCATCAACAATGCCGCCATCCGCAGCCTAGGTCAGCAATACAGCCATTATCTGCTGTGCAATAACGATATCGAAGCGCTGGAAGCGGGTTGGCTGGATGCAATGTTGCGCCAGACCTGGCAACCGGACGTGGGGGCAGTAGGCGCATTGCTGGTGTATGGCGACCAGCAGACGGTTCAACATGCCGGCGTCTGTGTGGGCCTGTGTGGAGCTGCTGAGCATTATTCGAAGTTTCTTAAGCTGCGGCTCGAGGACGGCCGGCGCGACCCTGGTTTTATCGGCACTCTGATCATTAACCACGAAGTCAATGCCGCTACAGCAGCCTGCCTGCTTATAAGGCGTGAGGTATTTGAGCAGGTTGGCGGTTTCTGCGAAAAAATTGCTGTGGGCTTTGGCGATGTGGACTTTTGCTTGCGAATCCGCGAGGCCGGCTATCGGGTAATCCAGTGCCAGGACGCCTTGCTGGTGCATCACGAATCCATCTCGCGTGGCAAAGGAATGGTCGATCCACATCCTCAGGATTCGGCTTTCTATCGCAATCGCTGGGCCCGCTTGTTATGCGATGGCGACCCCTATTACAGCCCTGGTCTCGTGCTGCATGGCACCAACTGGCATGTCCGGAAGAACCTTAGCTGGGAACAGTTTCCCAAGCGACGCATTTTCCAGAACAACCGCTTCACATTTATGAACTAGCCATCGACATCACTATGGAAGACGCTCCCCAGTCGCGCCTGGGTCGCGCGCTATAGATAGTCTGGAACCTGCCCAGGCTCACTTCAGCCAACCCATTGGGGCAATCGCATGAATGACAAAGTCGCGGGCTGCTGAAATAGTTGCTCACGATCAATGAATTGCACGGAAGCTGTTCACAGGGGGTGTGTAGCTTTCTGCTTTTTTGATGTGCCCAATCAAAATGGAAGGCAGACTTTGGCTAGGGGTTCCAACGGCGTTGGCAAGATCGACAGTACGGGCCTGATCTTGGAGTACCAGATGAACGGGACGGCCGTGACGGGCAGCGGCACGGTGACCTCGGTCGCGGCGGATTGGGGTGTGGTCGGGTAAAGGGAAACCCTGCTCGGCGCCGTGTCACCAGCGCCGACTTTCCGGGCCGTGCCAGGATAGCAGGCGGAGTCGAGTTGCGGAGCTGCCTGGCAGCCGGGAAAAGCAAGCCCGTTTCGCTGAAACCGCAGTTACGATAGCGAGATGGCGCGATTGTGCGCTGAACGGTGGCGACCGGAATCGGACTCAGGCATGCGCATCCTTTTCATACACCAGAATTTCCCCGGGCAATTCAAGTTGCTGGCGGCCCACCTCGCACAGCAGCCGGGTTTCGAGGTCGTCGGTCTGGGCGATTCGGCCAATCTGGACGGCCGGCCCAAGTCATTCAACCATGCGGTGTTGGGATATGCGGCCCGGCCGCGCAAGAAGCCGCTCGGCCATCACTACCTGGCCAGCTTCGAGACGGCCATCCGGCGCGGGCAGGACGTACTTCGCGCCTGCCAGCAGATTCGTGCAAAGGGATTCGTTCCCGACCTGATCGTCGGCCATCCGGCCTGGGGCGAACTATTGTTTATCAAGGACGTGTTTCCCGATGCCCGCCTGATCGCGTATTTCGAATTCTTATACCGGGCCGTCGGCGCTGACGTGGGTTTCGATCCCGAGTTTCCGTCCACGGCCGATGATCGCTACAAGTTGCGGATCCGCAACAGCACGCAGTTGCACGCGCTGGCCGAGTGCGACGCGGGCATCAGCCCGACGCTGTGGCAGCGCAGTACCTACTCGGCGCGCGAGCAGTTGCGCATTCGGGTGATACACGAAGGCATCGACCTCGACATGGTGCGCCCCGATCCCGCTGCCGTTTTCCGCCTGGCGGACGAACGAACTTTGACCCGCGACGATCGGGTGATCACTTTCGTCAGCCGGCAACTGGAACCCTACCGCGGCTTCCATGTCTTCATGCGCGCCTTGCCTGAACTGCAGCGTGCGCTTCCCGATGCCCGCTTCGTTATCGTCGGCGGCGACGGCGTGAGCTACGGCGCCCGCCCGGCGGCGCCTTACACCTCGCATCGCGAGAAACTGCTGGCGGAGGTTGGCAATCGGATCGATGAAAATCGCACCCATTTTGTCGGCCGTCTTCCCTATGGCGACTACCTGCGCCTGATGCAGATCAGCCGCCTTCACATTTACCTGACCTATCCGTTCGTTCTGTCCTGGTCGATGCTGGAGACGATGGCCTGCGGCGCGCCGGTGCTCGGGTCGGCGACGCCGCCGGTGCAGGAGGTGATACGCGACGGCGAGAACGGGTTCCTGTTCGATTTTTTCGACCGCGATCAGCTGGTCCAGCGGGCGACGGAGATCATGGGGCGTCCCGCAGCGCAGATCGAGCCGATTCGGCAGGCGGCGCGCGCGGAAATCGAATCTCGCTTCTCCTTCATCAGGAACAGCCTGCCCGCCTACCAGCAGTTGATCGCCGAGCTGACCGGGCAGGTTTAAGCCCGAAGCCATGTTTTCGGCGGCCGATCGCCAGGAAAGAATGTCGCCCACCGTGAAATATTTCATGAAGTCGAATCGAATCCGGCTCCGGCATAGTCCTATCGACCTATATACCGGCGAATTTCTATTCTGTAAAATCGACAAATCTTTGATTATCAGATAAAAACAAGCCGGAGCTGCGCCTTATCGGGGCGGCTGCCAAGGCACTGCTGGGCAGGTTTGATCAGAGGAGTAGAAATGAGAAATTCGCTGGCCCGCTGGGCATTCAACCTGACTTGCATTCTGTCCCTGACAGGCGCCGCCAGTGCGCTTGCAGCCGATGCCGATGCCGAAGTCATCCTCGCTATCGGCAAGGCTGAGTACAGGGATTCCGCCACCGGCGAATGGAAGCCGGCGAAGGTGCAGCAGCAACTGCCGCCCGGCGCCACGGTGCGCACCGGCGACGCCAGTCAGATGGCGCTTCTTCTCAAGGACCAGACCCAGGTTCGCGTTAATCAGCAGAGTACGCTTCAGTTCAAGGCAATCGACCAGCCCGGACAGGAAACCACGCTCGACCTGATCCAGGGCCGGATCTGGGCACAGGTCAAGCGCGCGCTGTACGCCGTGACCAAGGCCGTGGGTCCCTCGCGCAGTCTGAAGATGAACACGCCCACCGCCACCATCGGCATCCGCGGCACCGACTGGGATGTGGAAGTCGGGGAGAAGGGAACGACGACAGTCACCGTCCTGTCAGGCGAAGTCGAGATGAGCAATGACTTCGGGCGGGTCAGCATCGGCTCGAACGAACAGGCAACCGCAGAACTCGGCAAGCCACCGGTCAAGCGGCTGCTGTCGACCGCGCGCGATCGCGTGCAGTGGGTCACAGCCTATCGTCCGGCCCCCGCTCGCTGGGTCAAAGCGCCCGCGCAATTGCTGGCGCCGGCGGTGCGGGCGATCGAAGCCGGCGACTATGGCCCCGCGCTGAAGCAACTCGAAGCGCAAGCCTCAAGCTCCGCCGATGCAAGGCTCCTGCTCGCCGACATGCGGCTATTTCTAGGACGCGCTGATGACGCGATCGAATTGTTGGCGCGTGACGAAAGCGCGATGGCGGCCGCCTTGCGCGGTCGCGCGCTGACCGTCGCCGGGCGTCTCGACGACGCCCGAAATCAGTTGGCCGCAGCAGTATCCCGGTATCCGGGCGAGGCCGAGCCGGCGCTCGCGCTGGCCGATGTCGCGCGCCTGCAGGGCAATGCCGACGAGGCGCTGCGCCTGTTCTCCGATGTCACGGCGGCGCAACCGAAGAGCAGCGAAGCGTGGTTTGGTGTCGGTCGCATCCAGAACGAGAAAGAAAACGTTCGCGAGGCCCGCGGTGCGCTGGACGAGGCCATCCGCCTGGCGCCCGATGCCTCAGGGTATTACGGCGAACGGGCGACGTTGGAGGCACTGTCGGGCGACTACGCCGCTGCGCGGCGCGCCTTCGCCGAAGCCTTGCGCCGCCAGCCTGACGACTACCTGGCCTGGACCGGCCTGGGCATCCTGCAACTCAAGATCGGCCAGACCGAGGCGGCCCTGGAATCCTTCCTCAAAGCCGGCGTGCTCGAACCGCGGTTCGCCCGGGCGCAACTCTATGCCGGTGCCGCCTACTATCGGCTGGAAAACAACAAGGCGGCGATCGAGTCGGTCAAGCGCGCCGCCGAGATCGACCCCAAGGACCCGATGCCCTATGTGCTGCTGGGGCTCATGCATGGCGATTCGCTCGAACTGCGGGCGGCCACCGAAGCCTCTCGTGCAGCCCAGGAACGCATGCCCAACCTCAAGTCGCTGAACCAGATCGCGACCAACCAGAGGGGCAGCGCCAACGTCGGCAGCGCGCTGGCGGCGCAGGGCATGGAAGAATGGGCGCGCGCCTACGCAACGGGTTCATACAATCCTTACTGGGCCGGCAGCGCGCTCTTCCTCGCCGATCGCTATGCCGACGGGTTCAACAAGAACACGGAACTCTACAAGGGCTTCCTGCTCGACCCGACGGTATTCGGCGCATCGAACCGCAGCAGCTCGCTGGTGCAGTCCCCCGGCCATTACGGCAGCGTCGCCTACATCGGCTCGCGCGCGGATTTCGCGCAACAGGTGATCCAGGGCAAGCTTAACGGCCTGGAAAATTCGACCATGCCGCTCGCTTACTCGGTTACCGCCGAATTGGCCGACGGCCACGACGTCCGACCCAACCGGAATACCTTCCAGGCGCACGGCACAAACCTGACCGTCGGCCTCGGCGCCCGGCCCATCTACGAACTCGGGCTGTTCTACTTTGGCAACAGCACCGACGTAAAGGGTCGCTTTAAAGATCCGGCACTGCTCCCCGATGCGCGCCTGACGGTAAACAACACCCGGCACGACATCGGCGGCGGCTACCGCGTGAATCCGACCAGCCAGATCTGGTTCAAGGTCGGGGATGGCACGCAGAAGACGGGTTTGAGCGGATCGCAGATCGATGCCGCCACTGCGGCTCAGCTGACAGCACCTGCCGGGATCCTGACGACATCGACCACGGCGTCGCTGGACCGCAACGATGTCAGCGTTCGTCAGAACGACATCCAGTTCCGCCACAGCTTCGAGCCGGTGAGCGGCACGCAGCTTTCCTGGGGCGTTGAGGATTCCCGTGACCGCCTGGCAATGGACCGCAATCAGACGTACTCGTCGACCTCCGTGGCCTGCCTCCTGATCCCGGGGGGCTGCCCTATCGTGCCGCGGGTGTATACGCGGGTCGACCGCGACCTGCGTTCGAGCGGTGCCTGGCTTTCGGCGACTCATCGTCATTCGCCCGGTGTCGAAACCCAGATCGATATCAATTACCAGCACATCGGCGTGAGCAGCGTCGTGAATCAGGGAGACGTCATCAACAACGGTGTCGTGCTCGCGACAGGAGCCATCGCTCCCGAGCGCGACGATTTCCGCGAATTCAACCCGCGCCTCGGCCTCCATTTCATGCCGGCGGCCGGCGTCGATTTGCGCGCTGCCTACCAGCGCTGGCGGCGGCCCTTCGGCTCGGGGTCGCTGGGACCGACCGATACGGCCGGCATCCCGATCGAGGACCGGCTGGTCGACAGCGGCGGCCTGCTCAGCCGCGCAAAGGCGCGAATCGACTGGCAGTATGACGACCGGCGCTTCCTGCAGCTTTCCCTCGACCAGCGCCGCGTGACGAACCTGCAAAGCGCGGCGGCAGGCTTCTTCCGCCAGTTCGGCCTGACCGAACTCGCGGCCCTGAAGGCACGCAAGCCGGTGTTCGACGAAGCCTTCGACGAACTGGAGCAGACGCCCGTCTTCGGCCAGGGCCGCGTCTCAAGCGGCAGCGCCGCGCTCAACTGGCTGGTCACCGACGACGTCTCGTTGGCGGCGCGCTACATCAACTCGTCGAGCCGCAACACGGGCGTCGGATTCGTCGGCAACCGGGTGCCGCTGATTCCGCGCCACTTCATGAACCTTTCGGCGTTCTGGCAACTCGGCGACCGCTGGCTGCTCAGTACCGTTGCCAACTATCGCTCCCGGCGTTTCAGCAACGAAGCCAACACCGCCTCGCTCGATGCCGGCTGGGTTCTCGGCCTGCGCGCCTACTGGGAGTCGGACGACAAGCGCTGGTCGGTCGAGGCCGCGGCGAACAACCTGCATTCCGACAAGGACGCCGCCATCGAACGCCGCACGCAACTGAACCTGAATTCGACCTATCGCTTCTGAACCGCGCTTCCGCAAGACAAACGCAAGACCGCGTACCACCTGATCGCTTGCACGAGGAGAAACCACCATGCCGACCGACACCACCCTGGCCAATCAGATCGTTTTCATCGACGGTTCCCTGCAGAACATCGACGAGATCCTCGCCGGACTGGCGCCGGGAATCAGCGCCGTGGTGCTCGACCCGACGCAGGACGGCCTGACGCAGATCGCCGCGGCGCTTGCCGGTGTCACCGACCTTTCGGCAATCCACATCATTTCCCACGGTTCGGTCGGCGCCCTGCAACTGGGCTCCGCGATGGTTAGCGGCGACAATCTTACGCAGTATCAGGCGCAACTTGAAGCCATCGGCGCTGCGCTCTCGCCCATCGGCGACCTGATGCTGTATGGCTGCGACGTGGCGCTGGGCGATGTCGGGCAGGGTTTCATCGAAAATCTCGCTGCGCTGACCGGGGCGGACGTCGCGGCGTCGACCGACCTCACCGGCGCCGCCTTCCTGAACGGTGACTGGGTGCTCGAGGCCAGCACCGGCAGCATCGAAACGCAGGCGATCGTGGTTGACGGCTTCAACGCCACTCTGGGCACCTACATCGGAACGGCCGGCAACGACAATATCACGGGGAGCATTTCGGCCGACAGCATGTCGGGACTGGGCGGTAACGACACCCTGTCCGGCGGTGCGGGCATCGACACGATATCCGGTGGAACGGGCGACGACTACCTTCTCGGCGGAACCGAGAACGACAACCTGAGCGGCAACTCGGGCAATGACATCCTCGATGGTGGTTCCGGCATCGACACGATGGCCGGCGGCACGGACAACGACACGTACTACGTGGATACCGGGTCCGATGTCGTCGTCGAGAACGCCGGAGAGGGCAATGACTGGATCTACAACAGCACGTCATTCTCGTACTCGATCTATTCCTACTTCGAAGTAGAGAACCTGTGGCTTTCCGGCGGATCGACCGTGTCCTCCTATTTCGGCTACGGAAACGAGAACAACAACGCCCTGCACGGCAATACGGACTCGGTCGCATTGGTCGACAACTATTTCTATGGATATGGCGGCAACGACAGCCTTTACGGATATGGCGGCAACGACAGCCTTTACGGCGCGGCGGGTGACGACTTTCTGACTGGCCACAACAACGACGATTACCTCGATGGCGGCACAGAAAACGACTACCTCGATGGCGGCGCCGGCAACGACACCCTCTTTGGTGGCAGCGGCATCGACTCGATGCACGGTGGTGCCGGGGACGACAGCATCTATGTCGATAGCCTGTCCGATATCGTCAGCGACACATCGGGCACTGACACGATCCTGAGCAGCATTACCTGGACCATTGGCAGCAGCTTCGAGAATCTTACATTGACCGGCGGCAGCAGCATCAATGCCACCGGCAACACGCTGAACAACATTCTCACCGGCAACGGCGCCGCCAACGTGCTCGACGGCGGTACCGGCGCCGATACGATGGATGGCGGTGGCGGCAATGACACGTACTGGGTTGACAACGCCGGCGACGCAACGGGTGAAACCGACACGCTGACTGGCGGCATCGATACCGTCAATGCCAGCGTCAGCCATACCATCGGCGCCGGCATCGAGAACCTGATTCTGACCGGAGCCAGCGGAATCAATGGCACCGGCAATTCGAATGCCAACACCATCACCGGCAACACCGGCGACAACACCCTGCAAGGTCTGGCCGGCAACGACACGCTGATTGGCAACGCCGGTGATGACACGCTGAATGGCGGAGCCGACATCGACAGCATGGTGGGCGGTATCGGCAACGACTTCTATTATGTCGATACCCTCTCCGACGTCATCGTGGAGAACGCCGACGAAGGCAACGACTGGGTCTACGCCACCATCGACTACACACTGGCGACCAACTTCGAGTACCTCCAGCTCGGCAGCGGCACCACCGGCCAAGGCAACGCCTACAACAACTTCATCTACGGCAACAGTTTCGTCAACAACCTCTACGGCCACGACGGCAACGACTACATCTACGCCTACGGCGGCAACGACTACGTCGATGGCGGCAGCGGCAACGACACGCTTTACGGCGCCGAGGGCAACGACACGCTCTACGGCGGCATCGGCGACGACACGCTGGATGGTGGCACCGGCGCCGACAACATGAATGCCGGCGACTACAGCGACACTTATTACGTAGACGACATTGGTGACATTGCGGCCGAATCCTATAACGACGCCTTGGGCGGAGTTGATACGGTCAATGCCTCTGTCACCCACACCCTCGGCAACGGTATCGAGCACCTTGTCATGCTCGGCTCGGCGGCCATCAGCGGCACCGGCAACGCCAATGCCAACCAGATGACCGGCAACAGCGGCGCCAACCAGCTCTTCGGCCTGGCCGGAGCCGATACGCTGAACGGTGGCGGTGCCGGCAGCGGCATCGACTCCCTGTACGGCGGCGCCGACAACGACATCTACCAGATCGACGATGCCACGGACCTGATCTTCGAGAACCTCGGTGAAGGCACCGACCAGGTCAATAGCAGCGTGAACTACACGCTGGCGGCCAATGTCGAGAACCTTGTTCTGACCGGCAGCGCAATATCCGGTTCCGGCAACACGCTGGCCAACGTCATTACCGGCAATTCCGGCAACAACAGCCTGACGGGCGGTGACGGCGACGACACGCTGACCGGCGGCGCCGGCATCGACACCCTCAGCGGCGGCATCGGCAACGATGTTTTCGTCGTCGACAGCACCACCGACACCATTACAGAGAGCTCCGGCACCGACCGAATTGAAAGCTCCGTCACCTTTAACCTGTCCGCGCTCTCGGCAATCGAGAACCTCACTCTGACCGGCATCGCCAACATCGACGCCACCGGCAATGCTGGCGCCAACACGCTGGTCGGTAACACGGGTAACAACCGGCTCGACGGCGGCTCGGTGGGTGGCAACGACACGATGATCGGCGGCATCGGCAACGATACCTACGTCGTCGATGCGGCGGGGGACGTGGTTACGGAGTTCTCCGATGCCGGCACCGATACCATCGAGACCAGCATCAGCGTGGGCTTGTTGGCAAGCAATGTCGAGAACGCGACCCTGACGGGCGGCGCGGTGTCCGCCTTCGGCAACGCGCAGAACAATATCCTCACCGGCAATAGCCTCAACAACGTGCTCGACGGCGGCGCCGGGAACGATACCCTGATCGGCCTGGGCGGCGACGATACCTACTACGTCGACAGTTCGTCCGATGTCGTGACTGAAGGTTTCGGCGCGGGCTTCGACACCGTGGTCAGTTCGGTGGCGAACTATACCCTTTCCGCCAATGTCGAGACCCTGACCCTTACAGGGAATGAGGACATCAACGGTACCGGCAACAGTGGTGCCAACCTGATCACTGGCAACAGCGGCGACAACGTCCTCGCCACCGGCGGCGGCAACGACACGCTGGACGGCGGCCTGGGAACCGATGACGTCGCCTATCTCGGCGGCGTCGTGGGTGACTGGAGCGCGCCGGTGCTTTCCGGCGCGGAGGCGACCATTACCAACACCGGCACCGGCCAGGTCGTGACCCTGCAGCGCGTCGAGTGGCTGCGCTTCGATTCCGGCCCCGACGTCGCCGTGGTCATGGGCCAGAACCTCACCGGCACCAGCTTCAACGATACGATCAGCGGCGGTGCCGGTAACGACACGATCAACGGCGGTGCCGGCGCGGACAGCATGACCGGTTCCGCCGGTGACGACATCTACTGGGTCGACAACGCTGGCGACACGGTTGTCGAAGTTGCGTCCGAGGGCAGCGATTGGGTGTATCTGCTGGGCGACTTCGATTACATCCTGCCGACCCATGTCGAGAATCTCCAGATTTTTGGCTCCGCCGACCTCGACGGCACCGGCAACGAGCTTGACAACACGATCTACGGCAACGGCGGGAACAATGTCCTGTCGGGCCTTGGCGGCAACGACTACCTGTGGGCCAGCTTCGGCAACGACACGTTGCTGGGCGGCTCCGGCAATGACGTCCTTGATGCCGCCTTTGACGGGGTTGCGGATGTACTCGACGGCGGCGACGGCGACGACACTTACTATCTGGATGGCCTCGACACCGCATCGGATAGCGGCGATGGCTACGACACCGCCTACGTCTGGGGCAACGTCACTCTGGGCGAGGGCATCGAGCGCTTTTACCTGTTCGACGGCAGCAATGCCACGGGCAACAGCGGGGCCAACGAAATCCACGGCAACTCCCTCGACAATTTCATCGATGGCGCCGGCGGCGCCGACACGATGTTTGGCGAGAGCGGCAGCGATACCTACGTGGTCGACAACAGCGGCGATCTGGTCATCGAAAACTTCGGTGGTGGCTATGACGGCATCCAGAGTTCGGTCAGTTTCGTCCTGCCCGACAATGTCGAACTGCTGAGCCTTACCGGCAGCAACGATCTCGCCGCGACAGGCAATGCACTCGACAACGCGCTGAACGGCAACTCCGGCAACAACGTTCTCGATGGCGGTGCCGGCGCCGATAACATGGCTGGCTGGGACGGCAACGACAGCTACCACGTCGACAATGTGCTCGATGTCGTTTTTGAGCTTTCCGGCGCCGGGACCGGCACGGACACCGTGTTCAGTTCGGTAACGGGCTATGTCCTGGCGGCCAACGTCGAGAACCTGACGCTGCAGGGCAGCGACAACATCGACGGCAGCGGCAATACCGGCGCCAACATGATCACCGGTAACAGCGGCAACAACAGCCTTGCCGGCGGCGGCGGCAACGACACGCTAAAGGGCGCCGAGGGCGACGACACGCTCGACGGCGGCGACGGCGACGACCTGCTTTCCGGCGGCAGCGGCTTCAACGTCGCCAACTATGCCGGTAACATCGCCGACTACCGCTTCGGCGTCACGGCCGGCGGCGCCGTCACGCTGACGGACCTGATCGGCAGCGGCGGCACCGATACTTTTGAAGACATCCAGAAGGTCCAGTTCGCCGACACGGCGGTGACAGTCGGCACCGCCGGCCAGTTCGGCGAGTTTGGCGTGAACGCATTCATGCCTACCTACAACACCACGCCCTCGGTGGCCATGCTGGCCGGCGGCGGCCACGTGGTTACCTGGGAGAACAATTACCAGTCCTGGTTCCAGCGCCACGATGCGCTGGGCGCCAAAGTTGGCGACCCGGTCGCGGTCGGGCAGTACACCTACGATACGGACATTGTCGCGCTGGCCGATGGCGGCTTTGCGATCGCCTACTACGGCTTTCAGCCTGGCGGGGGCGGTTATGCTATTCGCAGCGCCCACTACGACGCGGGCGGCAATCTGTTGCATAGCCAGATCCTGCAAGTCGAGGGTGGTACGCCCTATGTCTATGGCGTCGATCCGGTAATAGCGGCGCTGGAGGGCGGCGGCTACGCCGTGGCCTGGTCGCGCCATGACGGAGTCACGGATTGGGATATCCATGCCGCGGTAGTCGGCGCCGACGGTACGGTGATCACGCCAAACTTCCTGGTCTCAACGCCGACGCCGGAACTGGCCTATACCAGTGGCTTCCAGTATTACCCCTCGATTACCGCGACCGCAGGCGGCGGCTTTGCGGTTGGATGGTATGACGGCGGCCAGACCCGCACGCGCGCCTTCGACAGCGCCGGCACTTCGCTGGCCGCTGAACTTCCTGTCGGCACCGGTGGCAACGAACCGGCCGTGGTCGGTCTCGCGGATGGTGATCTGCTCACGCTCTGGCAATCTTGGACTGGTGATGGCTACGACGTGTTCGCCGCGCGCTACGACGCCGACCCCGAGGTCGAAAGTTACGGCAGCGTGACTACCGTCAACGACACAAAGTCGTCGATGCAGGATTCGGCCAGCGCGGCAGCCACCCCGGATGGCGGCTACGTTGTGGTCTGGGCGTCGGACGGCCAGGACGGCAGCGGCTACGGCATCTACGGCCAGCGCTTCGCCGCCAATGGCAGCAAGGCGGGCGAGGAGTTCCGCGTCAATGGAACGACCCTGGTCGACCAACTGCGTCCGGATGTCGCCGTGGCGCCCGATGGCGACTTTGTCGTCACCTGGCGCTCCGACGCCGGTAGCGGAGGCATTTTCAGCCAGCGTTTCGCCGCTGACGGCACTCGGATCGGCGGCATCGCCGTGACCGGCGGCGCCGCGAGCGAGACGATCTCAGCGGCCGGAGCCACCCAGGCCGCAGTGCTTTCCGGTGCGGACGGCGACGACAGCCTGATCGGTGGCAACGTCGCGGATTCGCTCACGGGTGGCGCCGGCGACGATACGCTGGTTGGCGCCGGAGGCGCCGACTCCATGGCCGGCGGTTCGGGCAACGACGTGTATGTCGTCGACGTGACGGGCGACAGCATTACCGAAAACGACGATGAAGGCATCGACGAGGTTCAAACCTCGATAAACAACTATGTCCTGCCCGAGACCAGCGTCGAACGCCTGGTTCTGACCACCGGAGCATTCAACGGCGAGGGCAACAGCCTGTCGAACGCGCTGGTCGGCAATATGGGCATAAACTTCCTCAAGGGCGGCGGCGGCGACGATACCCTGGAAGGCGGGCAGAATGCGGACACGGCGCGCTTCTCGGGCGAAATGAGCGAGTACGTCTTCGGCGTGGCGGCGAACGGTTCGATCACCGTGCGCCATACCGTGGCCGAGGGCGGCGAAGGTACGGACACCCTGAGCAGCATCCAGCAGGCGACCTTCTCTGGCGGCAAGGGTGTGTTTATCGACACCCTGGGCAATGTCGATACGTCCTCGATGGTTACTCAGCATTACGCGGGTGAATCCATCGCGGCAGTCGGCCTCGCGGACGGTGGACGCCTGTTGGTTTGGGCAGGTTCCAACGGTTCGATCAACGGAATCTTCGCGCAGAAGGTCGATGCCTTTGGCGACAAGGTAGGCGGCGTGCAGACGGTGACGCAGTTCGCGTCGGACTATTACGATGCCATCGACTCCGAGCTCTTCTTCGTTGATCGGGGCGAAGGTTATCTGGTGGCATGGAAGCAACGCTTTGATGTGGACGGTACGGGCCCGGCCAGCTTTGAAGCCCAACGCATCGACGGCCGCCTGATAGCGGCCGACGGCGAAGTGCTTGGCGGTGCCCCCTTCAATATTGCTCCGCAGATCACTGCCGTGCTGGACCATCCGGCCTATTTCTACAACCTCGACGTCGTCGGACTCGACGCCGGGGGCTTCAAGCTGGCCTACGGGCAGTATGCAAGCGACGTCAGTAGCCTGCACGAGTCGATTTATGCCGCCGACGGCAGCCCGCTCAGCGCGACATCGCCCCCCAGCCTCCACGGGAAACTGCTTGGCAACGGCGGATACCTGGACTGGTACCTGCAATCGGAACCCGACCCCAGTTCGCCAAACGGTTCCATGTATTGGACCGAGGTCCAACGTTACGACGCCTCGGGCAACACTGTCGGAGCAGCGTTCCAGCTCACCGACAAGTCGACAAGCACCAACGGTCCCGGCCAGGTGCAGGTGCGGGACCTGGGCAACGGCAACTGGTTTGCGCTGTGGAACATCAATAACGGCAGCAACATGGACATCTTCGGCCGGGCCTACTATTTGTCCGGTGACGACCTGCTGCCGGCGGCGCCGATGGACAGCCAGATCAACATCGCCGGCAGCACGGCCTTCAACCAGTACGACGAAACGATCGCCGTGCTGCCCGATGGCAAGTTCGTGGTCGCCTGGCGCACGCAGACCACAACGCAGGCGGATGTCTTCGCACGCATCTTCCTCCCCAATGGTTCGCCCAGCACGGATGTGTTCCGGGTCAATGTGACCGAAGCGGGCAGCCAGTTGGCCCCGGCCATCGCCGTAGCCGGCGACGGCGGCTTCACCGTCTTCTACTCGGAGTTCGGGGCGCGCTATGGCGTGTTCGGCCAGCGCTACGATGCCGACGGCAACCCGGTCGGCGGCCTCGAATTGAAGGGCGATGGATTTGGAATCAATGCCGACTTGCTGAACGCCGGCGACGCGGTCCTGCCGGTGAGCATTTACGGATTGGGTGGCAACGACACGCTGACCGGCGGCACTGCCAGCGACACCCTGGACGGCGGTGGCGGCAACGACACGCTTGACGGCGGCGCCGGCGGCAACGACACCCTGATCGGCGGCAACGGCAACGACACCTTTGTCTGGACCGGGGCGGGCGACGTGCTGGTCGAACTCAAGGGGCAGGGCTCCGATACGGTGCTCTCCCACGTCAGCTATGCCCTGCTGTCCAACAGCGAGATCGAGAACGTGGTGCTGGTCGCCGGCGCGGCGACGGCGCTCAATGCCGATGGCAATGACAAGGCCAACCGGCTGACGGGCAATGAATTCGCCAACCAGCTCGACGGCAAGGCCGGCAACGACACCATGGTCGGTGGCACCGGCAACGACACCTACATCGTCGAGTCCATTCTGGACCAGGCGGTCGAGAATGCGGACGAAGGCATCGATACGCTGAAGAGTTCCGTCACCATCACGGCGCTTGCCGCCAATGTCGAGATTCTCGAACTGACCGGCAGCGATTCGATCCAGGGTACCGGCAACGAGCTGAACAACACCATCACCGGCAACAGCGCCGCCAATCTGCTGGAAGGCCGGCAGGGTGACGACCTCTACATCGTCGATGCCCTCGACACAGTGATAGAAGTCGGCGGTGAAGGCACGGACACCATCCGCACCGGCGAAGCCAGCTACTCGCTGGCCAGCACCTTTGCGGTGGAGAACCTGGAGTTCTCGGATTCCGCCCCCGCCAGCGGCGCCGGCAATGCGCAGGCCAACCTGATCACCGGCAACGCCGGCAACGACACCCTGGATGGCGCCGCCGGCAACGACACACTGGTCGGCGGCGGCGGCATCGACAGCCTCATCGGCGGTACCGGCGACGATGTCTTCGACGTGGATATCGGCGGCGACGTGACCCACGAACTGGTCGACGAAGGCGTTGACACCGTGCGTTCCTCGGTCAGCTACACCCTGTCCGGCGACGCCACGACGGGATTCGTCGAGAAACTGCTGCTGACCGGCAGCGACAACATCGACGGCACCGGCAATGCGCTGGACAACACGATCACCGGCAACAGCGGCAGCAACCGTCTCGATGGCGGCGCCGGCATCGACACGCTGGTCGGCGGCGCCGGCGACGATACTTATGTCATGGACGCCACCGGCGATTCCATCGTCGAGCTGGCCGATGGCGGCAGCGATACGGCCGAGACGGCCACCAGCATGACCAACGTGGTCAACACCGTCACGGTCAAGACCCTGCTGGCGAACAACGTCGAAAACCTGCTGCTGACCGGGTCGGGCAACATCGCCGGCAACGGCAACAGCCTCGACAACCTGATCACCGGCAACAGCGGCAACAATGAGCTCGACGGCCAGGCCGGCGCCGACACCCTGGTCGGTGGCACCGGCAACGATACCTACATCGTGGACAATGTCGGCGACGTGGTCACCGAGACGGCGGGCGGCGGCACCGACACGGTCAAGACTACCCTGGCGGATTTCCACCTGCCGGGCGACGTGGAGAACCTGGAGCTGACCGGCACCACTTCGCTCGATGCCACCGGCAACGAAATGAATAACGTCATTACCGGGAACACGCTGAACAACCTGATCGACGGCGGCGCCGGCAATGACACCATGCGCGGCGGCAAGGGCGACGATACCTACATCGTCGACAGCCTGCTCGACAAGGTGGAGGAATCCTTCGGCCAGGGCACGGACACTGCCATCGTTCGCGTCAGCGGCTACGTGCTGCCGACCAACGTCGAATACCTGCAGATGGAAAACGACGATCCGGTGTTGCGCCTCGCCCCCCTGCTCGGCAAGGGCAACAACCTGTCGAACATCATCGTTGGCAATGCCGGCGACAACACCCTCGACGGCGGCCTTAACGACGACATCATGATCGGCGGCCCGGGCAACGATGTGTACAAGGTCGACAACGCCAACGACCTGATCATCGAGGAAGCGGATTACCAGGATTCGGAAGGCAACTGGATTTACGGGGGCATCGACCGCGTCGAATCGACGATCAGCTTCGATCTGGCTTCCAACGTCGAGGACCTGACACTGCAGAACATCGACAACATCACCCTGCTGGGCAATGGAGACAACGCCGCGACGGGCAATGAACTCGCCAACGTGCTGATCGGCAACGACGGCAACAACCTGCTGGACGGACGCGGCGGCAACGACAACATGAGCGGCGGCAAGGGCAACGATACCTACGTCGTCGAGCAGGAAGGCGATGTTGTCACGGAGGTTTCTGGCGAGGGTACCGACCTGGTGCGCAGCACGCTGTCGACCTACACTCTGGTCGACAATTTCGAGAATCTGACGCTCGATGTCAATTTCGACGGCACCACCCTGCTCGCGAAGGGCATCACCGGTTACGGCAACGCAGCGGCCAACGTGATCACCGGCAACGGCGCCATCGCAGATTTCGATGGCAGCAACCTCCTCTACGGCCTCGATGGCAACGACAGCCTGTATGGCGGCGGCGGCAACGACAGCCTGTACGGCGGCAACGACAATGACAGCCTGGATGGCGGCGCCGGGGCGGACAGCATGGCGGGTGGCGCGGGCAACGACAGCTACTACGTCGACAACGCGCTGGACAAGGTCGACGAAGGCGTCGACGCCGCACACGACACCGGGGGCAACGACAATGTCATCATCGACTTCCGCGATGCGGCGGCATGGTCCGGCGGCTACAGTTATGAGTTGCCGGTCAACGTCGAGGAAGCACTCTTCGCCTTCGTATCCCTGAGCCAGATCAGCACCCTGGTGGGCAATGCGCTCGCCAACAAGCTCACCGGCAACGACGGCTCAAACCGCCTCGACGGCGGTGGCGGCAAGGACACCATGGCCGGTGGCAAGGGCGACGACGTTTATGTCGCTGGTCAACTCGACGACAGCATCATCGAAAGCGGCGACGAGGGCGTCGACACCGTCGAGGCCCTGGTCGACGGCTACACCCTTGGCAGCAACCTCGAGAACCTGACGCTACTGGGCGGAGCCAAGGAAGGCAACGGCAATGCGCAGAGCAACCTGATCACCGGCAATGCCACGGTCGGCAATGTCCTCAATGGCGGCGGCGGCGCCGACACCATGATCGGCGGCGCCGGGGACGATACCTACTACGCCGATACCAGTCTCGACCAGATCATCGACACCGGCGGCGGCACCGACCACGTCATCGCCACCGGCAACTACGCGCTGGGCGACAACGTCGAAAACCTGACGCTCGACGGTTTCGAAAACATCAGCGGTTTCGGCAATGCCCAGAACAATTCGATCACCGGCAACAACGGCAACAACCTGATCAACGGCGGCGACGGCTACGACAAGACTTCCTATGCCGGGGCCGTCGCCGGCGTCACTGTCAACCTCGCCACCGGCCAGGCCAGCGGCGGCGGCGGCAGCGATACCCTGCTCAACGTCGAAGGCGTGATCGGCAGCGGCGACGACGACAGCATTACCGGCAATGGCGCCGCCAATGATCTCGAGGGCGGCAACGGTGCTGATGTGCTCGACGGCGCTTTCGGCCCCGACACCATGACCGGCGGCGCCGGCAGCGACCAGTACTGGGTCGACGACCCCGACGACGTGGTCGAGGAGTTCGACAACACTCCGGAGGCCGGTGGGGGTGGCGGAGGCGGCTACGCCGGTTTCAATCTGGCGATCTATGCCGGGGTCAACGACACGGTCAATGCCAAGATCAGCTACACGCTCCCAGGCTTCCTTGAGAACCTGGTACTGCTCGGCCCAGGCGACCTTACCGGAACGGGGAACGACCTGCTCAACGGCATGCTCGGCAACGACGGCAACAACTCGCTGCAGGGCATGGGCGCAAACGATACCCTGATCGGTGGCATCGGCAACGACACTCTTGATGGCGGCACCGGCGACGATCTCATCGAGGGCGGCGCAGGCAACGACAGCCTTGAAGGCGGCACCGGCATCGATACCGCAGTGTTCGCCCTGGCCAGGGCAAACTACACGGTGACAAGAGTCGGCGCCGGTTACACGGTGACGGCCAATACCGGCACCGACGGGGTGGATACGCTGACGAATGTCGAGAAGCTTCAGTTCTCCGACCAGACGGAGACCCTGGCGAAGGTGAAGGTGGTCAATGACTTCAATGGCGATGGCAAGAGCGACGTCCTGCTGCAAAACACTGGCACTGGAGTCATCTTCCAACACCAGTTGAACGGCACTACGGTGACTGGTGGCGGGTCGGTGGCCGGTCCGGGTACCGACTGGAAGGTGGTGGGTTCCGGAGACTACAACGGGGACGGCAAGAGCGATGTTCTGATGCGTAGCGACAGCTTGGGCCTGATCTGGCAATACCAGCTCAACGGCACCGCGATCACGGGAGGCGGTTCGGTGGTCAACCCCGGCGTCGACTGGAAGGTGGTGGGCGATGGCGACTACAACGGCGACGGCAAGGACGATATCCTGCTTCGCAGCGACAGCACCGGCCTGATCTGGCAATTCCAGTTGAATGGCACCGCGGTGATTGGCGGCGGGTCGGTGGCGGGTCCGGGCACCGACTGGAAAGTGGCGGGCAGTGGCGACTACAACGGCGACGGCAAGAGCGACCTTCTGCTCAGGAGCGATAGTACAGGGCTGATCTGGGAGTACCAGCTCAACGGCAATGCGATCATCGGGGGGGGGTCGGTGATCGCTCCGGGCACCGACTGGAAGGTGGCGGGCAACGGCGACTACAACGGGGATGGCAAGAGCGACATCCTGCTCAGGAGCAACAGCACGGGCCTGATCTGGGAATATCAGCTCAACGGCAATGCGGTCATCGGGGGCGGATCGGTGGCTGGTCCGGGCACGGATTGGAAGGTGGTGGGAGATGGAGACTACAACGGCGACGGCAAGGCCGATGTCCTGCTCAGGAGTGACAGCACCGGCATGATCTGGGAGTACCAGATGAATGGAACCGTTGTCGCTGGAAGTGGCGCCGTGACATCCATGACGACGGACTGGATTCCGGTCGGCTAAGCAGAACGGTGCACGTGAGGAGTCCAGGTCAAATCGGGCAATCGGCGCAGCAACCGTGACCACGCCCGCCAATGGCAGCCAGGGCGACACCACGCCGACCAGCAACGAAGATCTGCTGCTGACTACCTATGGCGCGCTGATCCCCGATCCGGATTCCCCGGGGGCCTTTCAGTGGGGCACGGCCACGGGCCAGGCGGTTACGCTGAGCTACAGCTTTCCGGGCGCTTTTGCCACCTGGGCAAGCGACTATTCGAGCCTGAACGAAAAGGCCGTCTTCTCGCCGCTCAACAGCATGCAAATGGTGGCAGTGCGGTCGGCCTTGAGCGCCTGGTCGAGCGTCGCCAACATCAGCTTCACCGAGGTAGCGGACACCGCGACGGATGTCGGCCAGTTGCGCTTCGCCTGGACCGAGAAAGCAAACGAGGGGGCGGCGGCCTGGGCCTGGTTCCCTAGCAGCCATTTCGCTTCCGGAAGCGATGTCTGGCTGTCCATCACGAATCTGAGCAGCAGTTACGGCGTAGTGGCAGACTGGCAGCCCGGCGGCAGCGCATACTCGATCCTGATCCATGAACTCGGACATGCGCTGGGCCTGAAGCATCCGTTCGATGGCATCCTGAAGCTGACCGGCGCCGAGGACAGCCAGAAGTACACGTTGATGTCCTACACCAGCCATCCGCACGGCCTCTACCTGAAGCAGATATCCGAGAGCGAGATCGACTACCGGGCTGTCCAGCCCGATTCGCCGATGCTCTACGACATCCAGGCCATCCAGTACCTCTACGGCACCAACACCGCCTATCACGCCGGCGCCGACACTTATACCTTCGATCCCGCGACGCCCTTCCTGCGGACTCTCTGGGACGGTGGCGGCAACGACACGATTTCCGTCAGCAATTTTTCCCTGGGTTGCACGATCAACCTCAATCCGGGCAGCTTCAGCAAGCTGTCGATGCCGTTCAACGTGGTCCCGCCGGGCTGGAGCGTCGGCGAGGCGCCCACATACGACGGTACCGACAACCTCGCCATCGCTTTCAACTGCTGGATCGAGAACGCGGTGGGCGGCAGCGGCGGTGACACGCTGATCGGCAGCAGCATCGGAAACACGCTCAATGGCGGCCTTGGCGAAGACACCCTCACCGGAGGCCAGGGCGCCGACAGCCTTGACGGCGGCAGTGGCCTCGACACGGCGGCATACGCTGGCGCCCGCTCCGCTTACACGGTCACAAGAGTCGGCGCCGGCTACACGGTAACGGACACCAACGCGGGAGACGGAGACGAAGGCACGGACACG
>JACRIY010000014.1 GCA_016235805.1 Rhodocyclales bacterium | reverse complement strand
CGTCGGTAACGCAAAGACAAAATGTCCCTCTGTCGCTAAGGAGTTCTGTCGCGCTGTCATTAAAAATGCGGCCCAACCCGGCAGTCAACAGGACGCTGCGCGATGAAACTGCGCAGCGCCTGTTACTTTGAACGTTGGGCCCTGCTATTTGGCGCGACTGTCCCTGAGGATCAATAGTAGTCATGCCCTTTACCGTTGAACACATCCCCGAAGACGTTGTGACCAATGGCGTGTTGTCGCGCTATTCCGCCTATGCCAAGGACAGGTATTACCCCCTTTCAAGTAAATGGGTCGCAGACCATGAGCGCAACGCCCGGATGGCGATTGTTTCGCGCGTAGGTGGCGCCAGTGGACCCTATGACGGCACGACCGAAACCGACGGCTTCGCGCTTTTCTGGCATGACCATGTGATCGGCGTGTACGCCAATCCGCTGCCCACGTCCTGCCCTCCCAGCGGCCCGGAGATGAACTGGCGAGTGCATCGCCTGCAACTGCCCGATATCTTCCAGGCACGGCGCGACGAGGTGCTTGATTTGATCCGGGAGGCGTTTCGTGCAGTGGGCCAGTTTTTCAACGGTGAACGTTTCGCCGCCGTCAACGTCCAATTTGATCTGCCCGGCCTTGAGGATTGATTGATGCGTCAAGAGAGCATGGCCCAACCCATCCATCAACACGGACGCTGCGCGATGAAGCCGCGCAGCGCCGGTTATGTCAGACGTTAGCCATCACCAGACTACCAATCGCCATGTCACCTTCATCACCTTCGCGACCATCCAGTCCATCGCGCCTACTGGTAATAGCGGTATTTTCCGCTATCGTGCTTTTGTGGATTGTGGTTCCATTCGTCCTCAAAGTTGTGATCGAAGACCCGCAACAACGAGGTCTGTTCGGCGACTCGTACGGTGCTCTAAACGCGCTCTTTTCCGGTCTGGCATTTGCGGGAGTCATCGCAACATTACTACTTCAACGGCAGGAACTCTCGTATCAGCGAGAGGAATTGGAACTTACAAGAGCGGAACTGCAAAGAGCCGCCTCGGCCCAGGAGGCAACGAGCGAGACCATTGCGGAACAAGCCGAAGTAATGAAGGTCACTGCCCATCTCAGCGGTCTCGCTGCATTGCTGGATTCCGCGAACGCTGAGGTAGACCGACGGCGGAAGGAGTACAACGACGGCATGGCGATCAACATGGTTTCACTGAACGCCGCAACAGAGAATCAACGGGCACTTGTCTCGGAACTCGAGAATCTAATGCACGGCGTACGGTGTGCTGCAACCTATGGCGAGTCCGTTACTCAGGAGGCGCCCGCTGATGGCTAACCCGTCGGTCAACACGGACGCTGCGCGATGAAGCCGCGCAGCGCCGGTTACCTTCAACGTTAGACCGCCCCAATCCTTTGGCGACGCCGATATGGAATTTAAGAAGCCTGGATCGACTACCTATCTAGTAGCTGCAATTTTCAGTGTGCTGATAGCTTGCGGATACGCTGTCCAACTGACGCCTGTATTCCTCAGGCTGTTTGTTCCCTTTCCTGCGCTGGAAGAGGCAACTGTGCTCACGGGAACGGTTGAGGTCGTTGGCGAGTGGTCATTCAAGAGACCTGCGGCTTACTTCATTGTCAATGCGGACGGACGACATCGGGTTTATTGCGGGCTCCCGACAGAACGCTTGTCGTGCTTTGGATTCTTCACCCCTTCCCACGGCGCGACGGGAACCGTCTGGTTTCACCCCACGTTTGGCGTTCTGCAGTGGGACTTGATTTTGCATACCGTTCGCGCCGAAGGGTATCGAGAGCAGGGAATTTACAGTGTTGAAAAAGACTTATTTGAAAAGCAGTTTGACTACAAGCGATACAACATCAAATACTTCGTTGTCTTTGTTGCTTTACTCATCGCCCTCTATCAATTTATCAAATATCGGTCCTTGCTAGCCGTAGAGCGCAGCAAGCTCAATTCGTCGAGCCATCGGCGGTCTAACCCGTCGGTCAACACGGACGCTGCGCGATGAAGCCGCGCAGCGCCGGTTACCTTCAACGTTATCCCTCTCAGACCTGAAGCAGGCACTATCTAGGCCAAATGACTCCCACATGAACGCTTTGACGACTCAGATCACGCGCACTTTATCCAATGCGTTGTTCTCGGTACTCCTGCTTATGACCTTCTCTGCACTCACGCCTATGGTTGCTGCAGAACAGATTCAAGCGGTTGCATCGCCTCAAATTGTCGATGTGGCCGCTTGGTGGAAGGAGAAATGTGAGACCGTAGCTGGTGAAAGCATTTCAGAAACGATTGACGGTGTTGTCTCAGTGAAGTGGATATCTGAGAGCGGCCGGGGTCATCCGACGATGAACTTGCGGGGGGGGATTGATACTCTTGGCCTTATCTCAAACGCTATAACAAATCTGGAGTACCTGCGATTCGGACTTCATTCCGTCGAGTTTGACGCACTGGAGCCCGCGAAGCCTGTATATGGGGGAAGAATTCCGGAGGTAGGAAGTGCTCCCAATCCCGATAAGTACCCAGTTGGTCGCTTCAGCACACATACATGGGACACAACCTACCAAACCGTATCGAATGCAACAGTTCATGTGATATATCGCGGCCTCACAACCCCGGAGGAGGAGAGTCAGGGACTCTTTGGCCGCGTTATCTCAATTCGATATGCGGATACTGGAAAGGAACTTGCGCGGCGTTCTGAATTTTTCAAAAGCATTTCCGGAGTAGCCAAACCAGAGTATTTGTGCCCTCCACTTGGAGACTATGAAAGGTCGCCCAGAACATTCATAGCAAAGGTAGTCAACCCAAACTCGTATGGATGTATGCCGAGGTACGAGCAGCAGGCTTCAAGCGCGTGGCGCTCCTATAGGGAGGCATCACGCGCTTGCGACCACAAGCCGTGCAGGGACCCAAGACATCCCGACAATCCGGGCGCAAAGTATGTTCGGGAGGACCATGAGGCGATGCTAGAACTTCAGTTGTGCGACGCAGACTACTATTCGAATCGCTGCAATGGGCTGTCTGCGCGCGAGAAGGAAAGATGTGAAATGCGAGGGCGGCGTAGCTTTGTTACGTGTGAATCATCGCGGACGCCAAAGTGTCCGCCGAAGCAACTCGACCAGCAGCCGGGAAGCCCGAAATAAAAGGCGTCCAGTGAATACAGGAAGGAACGCTCAAGCATTGAAGGGGTACTTACTGTCATCTATTGTTTCCCGGATAACCCATCAATCCACCGGAGCTGCGCAAGAAGCCGCGCAGCCCGGTGATTTCAGACGTTGGGCCGCTCAACTGCCTACCGGAACAAACGATGCCTAGCGAACTTGAACCCAATGACGCTGCAATTGCTGAAAATGTTCAAAGAACAGTTGAACAGGCCGCAATTCGGAAAGTTAGAAAGTTAGCTAATCAACTCCAGAAGGAGCAATCCGAAAAGGATCTTATTGAACGACGGGCCCTGATTGTTACCGGCATCATTGGGTTAGCTGTCTTAGCTTGGATAGCTCTTGTGTTATTTGGTAGTGGGCAGTCCAGTCGCGCACAAAAAGCCGAGGTTAGTTCCGTACGTTCTACCGCCTTGCTTGATCCGCCTTCAAGCAAAAGCGCTCCGGCGAAATCATCGATCAGAATTACTATCTTGGAATCAGGCGACTACTTGGTGGGGAAACGTACCCCGACCAATTCAGAAGATACAAGCAAGCCGTCTAGGGTTGGGAACCAATCGCACGAAGCTTTGAAGATAGCCATTGCGGCCGCCTCAGAGGGTGATACGACGCTTCAGATAGATGTTGCCGCAGATAGAAACTCAAAGTTTCAGTCCTATGCCACGCTGCTTGACGTGCTACAGGAGCTTCAGATTTACCGCGTATCGGTCCTTACCGCTAAGCAGCCCAACCCATCCATCAACCCGGACGCTGCGCGATGAAGCCGCGCAGCGCCGGTTATGTCAGACGTTATACGTCTCCAGAATGAAGCTCTTCGAACTTAAGAGTTGGGTTCTTGAGGATATGCAGCGCTACCTCGACGAGTACGAAACGCCACCACCAGGTACTACTATCGGCACGCCATGGTCGAAAGAGAAGGTGGCGGCCGAGTTGGAAAGAATGTTGCCCTGTGTCATTGATCCATTTGTCACTGAATGCTTCATTGAAGACACATTGGAACAACAAAATTCAAACCCACCTATCCGCCGAGAATGCTGGGTTGTTGCGATCGACAGAAGCTACGGCCTTTTGTTTGATCCAACGGAAAATAACTTTGTCTTGGCCTGCCAATCAGAGTCTCACGAGTGGGGCACTATTGGTGTGCGCGGAGATGCTGTCACAACTTTTTTGGCTCGCTAGCCCATGACGTATAACCCTACGATCGACCTCGCTCCCTTCGGTCGCTGGACGCTGCGCGATAAGGCCGCGCAGCGCCGGTCATCTCCACGTTAGGCGTCTAAAAGCGTGGACCGGCCGTTACTCACAGATCGTAGGTTTCCTCTCGCCGTTGCCTTTACTGCGGGTGCGTATCCGTCGCCGTATCGCCAGCGCCGACTTTTGCTGTTGCAGGAACAGAGCGGGAAAGCTGTAGCACTCTTGAACGGTAAAACAACATGGAACTAACGCTTGCGCTCTTTGCTGGGGCAATCGTGTTGGCGTGCAACATCGTCGCAACTCGGCGTGTAGCCGTTAGCAGCTACTACACCCAAGACAAGAAGCTCGCTCAATACCTAATTATTTGGCTGCTACCAGTTATCGGTGCAACGCTTGCCTATTCACTCGCCAAGGAAGAGAAGACTGAGCGAGTAACGACCGATCTGACAACAACCATCGAACAAGGCGATGCCACAATCCGCCTAGATAGTGCAACGGGTAATCCCCTCGGAAACACTGCTGGCCATGACTAAGACGCCCAACCCATCCATCAACACGGACGCTGCGCGATGAAGCCGCGCAGCGCCGGTCACCTGCACGTTCGGCCTCTTGTCGCAGCACGCCGCGTTGGACTGATTGACAACAGTCGTACTTGTTGGCACCATCTCCAACATGAAAGCCGTTCAGCTTGTTGGTACTCGCATCATCTACTCGGAGTCGGCGTTCGCGGAATTGGTGCTGTGGCGCCTTCCGAAGCCGCTGGGCGGGTCGGCACACGCGTTCAAGTACAGGCTGGCCTATGTCGTGGGTGGTGAATGCGTCCTGCGCTACGACAACGAAGTGGGGAAGGGCGATCACCGGCATTTCGGCAAGAAGGAAAGTGCTTACGCTTTTACAACGCCGGAACGGTTGATTGCCGACTTCCAGAAGGACATTGCGAGGTGGAACCATGAAAACAGTAACTCTTGATGTGCGAGCCCCTGCCGATTCCATGGCTGACTTTGCAGACGCCTGGAAAACAGGAAAAGCACGGAAGGCTGCGCGTATCAGCTTTGCCACTCCCGAGTTGCTTTGGCGGGTGCTGACTGAAAAGCGATGGGAACTGCTCAAGGTACTTTGCGGCGCAGGGCCCATGTCCATTCGCGAGGCCGCACGCCGCGCTGAACGCGACGTAAAGGCCGTGCACGGCGATGTCACAGCGCTGCTTAGTGCTGGAGTGCTGAGCAAAACGGAGGACGGTCAGATCGTTTTCCCGTACGAGGCCGTGAAAGTCGAGTTTCTGTTGCAGGCCGCATAGTGACGGTGCGCAAGTCGCCGAGCCAATCCTTCCGCCGGCGCGATCTCCATCGCGCCACTCGTCATTCCATCCTTTGATTTTTCGTCACGCCGTGTCGCCAGCGACCGAAGGAAGTCCCTGTGGGGCGCCGCTTTTGTTCCGCGCCGTCGCGCGAGGCGCGGAGCGCCCGGGTTTGCCGCTCAGTCCTGCCCGAACTCGCGCACCGTCGCTGCGTAGTTCCTGTCTTCGTTCCTGATGTGGTTCATCAGCCACTTGATCAGGGTTTCCTGCATCTCGCTGGCGACATCTTCGCGCAGCTTGAAGCGTTGGCGGAATTCGGTGACGCGGCGCGTGAACAACTCATGCACCTTCTTGTGCGGGGCCAGGAAACGATAGCCGGCCCGCTCCATCATCGCTTCCTCGAAGCTGAAGTGCGAGACGGTGTACTCCATCAGGTCGTCGATGATCCGCCCGACGACCACGAGGTCCCCGCTTTGGCTCGCCTCGTGCAATTCGTTGATGTAGTCGACGATGCGCCGGTGCTGGTCGTCAATGGCATCGATGCCGACGCTCAGGTCCGCCGTCCAGGTCACGAGTTGCGCCATGGTGTCCCCCTTCGATCCGCGCGTTTCGATCCGCGCATTTTCGCGCAGTTCAGAAGATCGCGGGCATCCGCCAAGCGGACAGGTCGCGCGCCGGCATCGGGCGCCCGATGGCGTGCCCCTGGCCGACCTCGCAGCCCATCTGCAACAGGGCCTCGTAATGCGCCGCGCTCTCCACGCCTTCCGCGACGATGCCCATCTCGAAGGCCCGCGCCAGCGCGATGATGCCCTGCACGATGGCGTGGTCGCCCTTGTCCTGCAGCATGTCGCGGACGAAGGACTGGTCGATCTTGAGCATGTCCACGTCGAGCTTGCTGAGGTAGGTGATCGACGAGTAGCCGGTGCCGAAGTCGTCCAGCGCAAAGCCGACGCCGAACTCGCGGCAGGCGGCGATCAGGGCGTCGATGCGGCCGATGTCTTCCAGCGCGGCGGTTTCCAGCACTTCGATCTGCAAATGGCGCAGGGCATCCATCGCGGCGAGCTGCGTGGCGGTGGCCTGCAGCTTGGCGACGAAGCCCGTTGATTGCAGGTAGTAGGCCGAAACATTGACGCTGAGCTCGATCGCGAAGCCTTCCTCGTGCCAGCGCTGCAGTTGCCCGATCGCGGTGCGCAGCATCCAGTCGCCGAGTTCGATTTCCAGTTCGGTGTCTTCCACCGTGCGCAGGAAGTCGTCAGGCAGGAGGAACCCGCGTTGCGGATGGTTCCAGCGGATCAGCGCTTCGGCGCCGACCAGTCGGCGGCTGGCCATATCCACCTTGGGCTGGTAATACAGCTCGAATTCGCCCACGGCCAGTCCCAGCCGGATCTCCTGCAGCAGCTTGTGGTGGGATCGCGCGCGCTGGTCGCTGATCGCGTCGAACAGGTGGTAGCGGTTCCTGCCCGCCTGCTTGGCCAGGTGCATGGCCTGCCCGGCATGGCGCAGCAGGGTATCCGCGTCCTGCTCGTCTTCCGGGTAGATCGCCACGCCGATGCTGGCGGTGATGGATAGCACCGCGTTGTTGGTGGCGATCGGCTGCTGGATGCTTTCCAGCAGGCGCTGCAGGCTGCCGACGCATTCCTCGGTCGCCTGCAGACCGACCAGCAGCACGACGAACTGGTCGCCGCCGAGGCGGGCGACGGTATCGTCCTCGCGCACGGCTTCCTTGATGCGCCGCGTGACTTCCACCAGCACCTTGTCGCCGGCGCCGTGGCCGTAACGGTCATTGACCGGCTTGAAACCATCCAGGTCGAGGTGGCAGACCGCCATCAGGCCCTGCTCGCGCTTGGTGCGCGCGAGGGCCTGCGCCAGGCGATCGGCCAGCAACTGGCGATTGGGCACCCCGGTCAGCGCGTCGTAATGGGCCACGCGTTCGAGGTGCTTCTCGTGTTCCATGCGCTCGGTAACATCCGCGGCCATGCCGGCGATGCCGCGCAGGCTGCCGTCCGGATTGAACAACCTGATCCGGGTGATTTCCAGCAGATGTTCACGGCCATCGACAAACTGCAGCCATTCCTTGGACAGGTGCGGCGCCGCCTTGGCCAGGCAATCCTGGTCGGCCCGCTTGCAGCGGGTGGCGACAAACGAGGGCAACAGGTCGGTGTAATGCCCGGCGGCCAGAAAGCGCGCCTCGGCGATGCCCAGGATGTCGCACAGGCGGCGGTTGACGAAGCGCATCCTGCCGTTCGTGTCGGTCATCCAGATGGCCAACGGCGCATTGTCGAGGATCGACTGGAGCAACTCGCGATCGTGCTCCGCCTCGGGCGAACCGGGAACGGTGAAGGGGGATCCGGGCAAGGGCGTCTTCATGGTCTGGGGCGGGTTTACGGCTCCCATTCTACGGGCTCCCCGCGTGGCGCAACGACTGCGCCGGGTCCGCGTCCCGCGCGGACATTCCGCTGGATACGAACCGCCCTTCGGGGCGGACATTCCCCTGGATACCGTCCGCCCTTTGGGGCGGACATAAAAAAAACCCGGCTGGATCGCTCCCGCCGGATTCTGAAAACCCCGCATTGCGCGGGGGTGGAGTAGCCAAGGTACCGTCGCGCGACGACGGTACTTTCAGGTACAACCTTACCGTGGCCGTCATCCCAAAGGAATACCCGCAAAGGCGTATCCCTCCTACCGGCTTCAGGGTAGTTCGGACAGCTTGCAGGGTTAGCTCAAGATGAGCCCGCGACCGCCGGGAATCGCGGCGACGGAGGCAAGGTCAGTCGAGGTAGGTGCGGCCTTCTTCGAAGCGCGCCGCGAACCAGCCCTTTTTCAGGCTTTCGGTGCGCACCTTGCCGCGGCTGTTGGGCGCATGCACGAAGCGGTCGTCGCCGATGTAGATGCCGACGTGGGAACGCGGCTTGTTGCGGGTGTTGAAGAACACCAGGTCGCCGGGCTTGAGCTTTTCCGCCGGGACCGCCTTGCCCTGGCGGGCAAGATCGGCCGCCGAGCCCTTGAGTTGCATGTCGACCGACTTCTCGTAGACATAGCTGACCATGCCGCTGCAATCGAGGCCGGCGTCCGGGTTCTTGCCGCCGAAACGGTACCCGGTCTCGATCAGTCCGAGGGCGAAGAGCACCACGTCATTGGCCTTGGGGTTGTGCCGGTCGGCCTGGTTGCCGGAACCGGGCGCGGAAACCGCGCGCGCCGTGTCGTCAGCGCCGACTTTTCCGCGCGAGGCCACCGGCGCCGGATCCTGTCCGCCCAGGGGCAGCACGCCGCAGGCGGCCAGCACCAGGCTGGAACTGGCAAGCAGGGTGGCGAGCGATGTGCGCGGAGCCGACATGTCGTCAAATGTATTCCGCTAGACTGCGCCTGTTAATCCTAATCAAGGCACAAAACATCATGCAAATCCGCGCCGCCGTATTGAGCCAGATGGAACAACCGCGCCCCTATGCGCAAACCCGGCCGATCGCCATCGAGACCGTGAGTCTTGCCGGTCCCGCACACAATGAAGTGCTGGTGAAGATCACCGCCGCCGGGCTGTGCCATTCCGACCTGTCGATCGTGAACGGCGACCGCCCGCGGCCGATGCCGATGGCGCTGGGCCACGAGGCCGCCGGCGTGGTCGAGGAGACCGGGCCGGGCGTCACCGACCTCAAGCGCGGTGATGCCGTGGCCCTGGTCTTCGTCCCTAGTTGCGGCCATTGCCTGCCCTGCCTGGAAGGCCGCCCGGCGCTGTGCGAACCCGGTGCCGCGGCCAACACCGCCGGCACCATGGTCGGCGGCCATCGCCACTTGTCGCGCGCCGACGGCAGCCCGCTCAACCACCAGGTCGGCGTGTCGTGCTTCGCCGAGTACGCGGTGTGCAACCGCGGCTCGCTGGTCAAGGTCACGCCCGACCTGCCGCAGGATGTCGCCGCCGTGTTCGGCTGCGCGGTGCTGACCGGTGTCGGCGCGGCGATCAACTCGGCGCAGGTGCGGCTGGGGCAAACGGTGGCCGTGGTGGGCCTGGGCGGCGTGGGACTTTCCGCCGTGCTCGGCGCGCTGGCGGCCGGCGCACGCGAAGTGATCGCCATCGACAGCCTGCCTTCAAAACTCGAAACCGCGCTGGCGCTGGGCGCGACCAGCACCTTCCGTGCCGACGATCCCGACCTGGTGGCCCAGGTCAAGGCCGCGACCAAGGGCGGCGTGGACATCGCCATCGAAGCCGCGAGCTCGGTCAAGGCGCTCGACGCCGCCTACAAGATCACGCGGCGCGGCGGCACCACGGTGACCTGCAGCCTGCCGCCGCCCTCGCACACCTTCAACGTGCCGGCGGTGAACCTGGTCGCCGAGGAACGCACGCTGAAGGGCAGCTACCTCGGCTCTGCCGTGCCGGCGCGCGACATTCCGCACTACATCGCGCTGTTCAAGGCCGGCCGCCTGCCGGTGGACAAGCTGATCACCCATCGCCTGACCCTGGACCAGATCAACGAGGGCTTCGACCGCCTGGATTCCGGGGAGGCGGTCCGCCAGGTAATCATGTTCTGACAAATGGCTTCGACAACCTACCTCGCATCATGAAAAGCCGCAGATTCAACGGTCCTCAACCCGGCAAATTGGCCCGCCCCTCCCATCCTCCCCTCACGGGGAGGCTACTGATTGGCTCGCTACGCTCGAAAATTGACCAGCGCGCTGAGCAGCGCTTTTTGAGGTTTTGATGAGCGTTCGTTCCTATCTTTTTACTTCGGAATCGGTCTCCGAAGGCCACCCGGACAAGCTGGCCGACCAGATCTCGGATGCCATCCTCGATGCCTTCCTGGAACGCGAGCCGAGCGCCAAGGTGGCCTGCGAAACCCTGGTCGCGGACAATCTGATCGTCATTGCCGGGGAATTCCGCACCGCCGACCCGACCATCTTCACCGACATCCGCGGCCGCGCCGAGGGCATCGCCCGCCAGGTGCTGCGCCATGCCGGCTACCGGGAGGCCGACACGGGTATCGACCCGGACAACTGCGAAGTGCAGGTGCGCTTCAACCACCAATCGATCCAGATCAACATGGGCATCGTGCATGCCAATGGCCAGCTCGGCGCCGGCGACCAGGGCCTGATGTTCGGCTACGCCTGTGACGAAACCCCGGATTTCATGCCCTACCCGATCTTGCTGGCGCACCGCCTGGTGCAGCGCCAGGCAGCCTTGCGCAAGTCGGGAAGCATGGACTGGCTGCGGCCCGACGCCAAGAGCCAGGTCACGGTGCGCTACGAGGGCCAGCGCTTGGCAGGGGTGCATAACGTGGTGATCTCGACCCAGATCGCGCGCAACCTCGACCCGGCCTGGGTGGCGCAGGAAGTGACGCGCGAGATCATCGCCCCGCTCTTGCCGCTGGACATGCGCACGGAGGATTTCCACGTGCTGGTCAACCCTGCCGGGCCCTTCGAGATCGGCGGACCCAACGGCGACACCGGGCTCACCGGGCGCAAGATCATCGTCGACACCTACGGCGGCGCCTGCCCGCACGGCGGCGGCGCATTCTCCGGCAAGGACCCGAGCAAGGTCGATCGCTCGGCGGCCTACATGGCGCGCTACATCGCCAAGAACCTGGTCGCGGCCGGTCTGGCGCGGCGCTGCCTGCTGCAGATCGCCTATGCCATCGGCGTCGCCGAGCCGGTCTCGATCATGGTCGACAGCCAGGGCACCGGCATCGTCGACGACGCGCGGCTGGAGGCCGCGGTGCGCAAGGTGTTCCGCCTGACGCCCAGCGCCATCATCGAAACCCTGCAACTGACCCGGCCGATCTACCGCCAGACCGCCGCCTACGGCCACTTCGGCCGCGACGACGCCGATTTCAGCTGGGAGCGCTGCGACCGGGGTGCGGCCTTGCAGGCGGCGCTGGTATAGCGCCTGCACGACCTGCCGCGCTGGCCTGCGGGATGCCACGCCGCCGGCAGGATTTCCGGCGTCGCGTCCGGAATTCTCCCGCCAGGGCCGATCACCGGCAGAATACGGGGTTCCGCGCCTGCCTTACCTGTAACAATGCCCGGGGGCGCCGCAACCGAAAGCCGTGACGAGCCGATAACCAGAACTCCGGAGCCGAAGCAAATGCATGCTACCCACCCCGACCGCAGCGACCCGAATGCCGGGCCGGCGGCGGTCGACCGGAAGGTTCTCGATCAGTACCGGGAGATCGATCCTTCCGGCGGACTGGGCCTGGCGCTGCGCATCCTGCGGATCTACATCGACAGCTCCGGCGAAACCTGGCGGGGAATCGGGCAGGCCATCGCCGGGCGCGATGGCGAGGCCCTGCGCCTGGCGGCACACAGCCTGAAATCGAGCACCGCAAGCGTCGGCGCCCTGCCCCTGGCCAACCTGTTCCGCGAACTCGAAGCGCTGGCCAAGTCGGCGCACATGGACGAGGCCGAAATCCTCTTTGCGTCCATGCAAGGCGAATACGCGAGAGTGCTCGCGGCCCTGCACGAGATTCTGGCGGAAGCGACATGAGCGGTCGCCCTTGGCGCGTCCTGGTCGCCGATGACGAACCGGTGACGCGCCTGCTGATCAGGGCCGCCCTCGAGAAGGCCGGTTTCCAGGTGTTTCTTGCCGAGGACGGCGAGGATGCCTTGCGCCTGTTTTCCGCCGAACCCTGCGACATGGTCCTGCTCGACGTAAACATGCCGGGCCTGAACGGCCACCAGGTCTGCGCCCACCTGCGCCACCAGCTCGGCGACGAGTTTCCCATCGTCATGGTCACCGGCATGGACGACATCGATTCGATCCGGCGCGCCTACGATGCCGGCGCCACCGACTTCATCGTCAAGCCCGTGAACTGGCCGCTGCTCGGCCACCGCATCCGCTACCTGTTCCGCGGCGTCCAGGTGTTGAAGGACCTGCATGCGGCCAATGCGCGCAATGCGGCGATCCTCCAGGCGCTGCCGGACTCGCTGCTGCGCCTCGATGCCGACGGGATGGTGCTGGCCGCGCACCTGACCAATGCCGATCAGGAGCTGACCGGCCGGCCGATGCCCGGCGACCACATCTCCGCCGTGCTGCCGGCCGACATCGCGCACCGCATGCTGAAGGCGGCGGAGCTGGCCCGCATCGGCGGCGACGGGCTCACGGTCAACTATGCGCTGTCGCGCAACGACGGCACGGAGCACCATTACGAGGCGCGCCTGGCCGACATCACCGGCGAGGAAACGCTGTGCCTGGTGCGCG
Organism: Rhodocyclales bacterium; assembly: GCA_016235805.1. Taxonomy (GTDB): domain Bacteria; phylum Pseudomonadota; class Gammaproteobacteria; order Burkholderiales; family Rhodocyclaceae; genus Sulfuritalea. Next base: position 25,193 of record JACRIY010000014.1, on the reverse strand, counting down.
ACGTCACGGAGCGCAAGAACGCCGAACGCGACATCCAGCGCCTGGCCTACGTCGATTCCCTGACCGGCCTGCCCAACCGGCTGTCATTCATCCAGCGCCTCGAACGCGAGATAAAGCGCGCCCGGCGCGAGGGTGACCGCCTGGCCGTGCTCTTCCTCGACCTGGACGGCTTCAAGAACATCAACGACAGCCTCGGCCACGGCATCGGCGACCTGCTGCTGCAGCGCGCGGCGGACCGGCTGCGACAGGGCGTGCGGCCGGCGGACCTGGTGGCGCGCGCCGACCCGCTCGACACGGAAGTGAATCTTGCGCGCCTGGGCGGCGACGAGTTCACGGTGCTGGTGCCCAGCCTGCACCATGCCGACGAAGCGCTCGGCCTGGCGCGGCGCATCCACGAACTGCTGCGCCGTCCCTTCGTCCTCGACGGGCGCGAGATCGTGATGACGGCCAGCATCGGCATCGCCCTGTTTCCGGACGATGGCGAGGATGCCGACGCGCTGCTGATGCACGCCGACACCGCGATGTACCACGCCAAGGACGAAGGGCGCGACAACTGCCAGTTCTACCGGACCGCCCTGACGCTGGAGGCGATGCGGCGCCTGACCCTGGAAAGCAGCCTGCGCCAGGCGCTCGAGCGCGGCGAATTCTTCATGGCCTATCAACCCCAGCTCGACCTGGCGACCGGCCGCGTGCAATCGCTGGAAGCCCTGATCCGCTGGCGGCATCCCGAGCGCGGGCTGGTATCGCCGATGGAGTTCATCCCCGCGGCGGAAGAGAGCGGACTCATCGTGCTGATCGGCGAATGGGTGCTGCGCGCGGCCTCTGCCGATGCCGCGCGCTGGGTGGCCGCCGGTACGCCGGTACGGGTGGCGGTCAACCTGTCCGCGGTGCAGTTCATGCAACCCGAACTGGTCGGCCGCCTGCGCACGATCCTGGCCGAAACCGGCCTGGCACCGCAATGGCTGGAACTGGAAGTGACCGAAGGCGTCCTCATGGAGGATTCCGCCGCGACCCTGAACACCCTGCAGGTCCTGCGCCAGGACGGCATGCAGATCGCGCTGGACGACTTCGGCACCGGCTACTCGTCGCTCAGCTATCTCAAGCGCCTGCCCCTGAACCGGATCAAGATCGACAAGAGCTTCGTGCGCGGGCTTCCGGCCGACAAGGAAAACCTGGCCATCGTGCGCACCATCGTCGCGCTGGCGAGGAACCTCGGCTTCACGCTGGTCGCCGAAGGCGTCGAGACCCTGGAGCAGGCATGCCTGCTGCGCGACATGGAATGTGAGGCGCTGCAGGGTTCCTACATCAGCGAACCGGTCGCCGGCGAGGCGGTGCCGGCGCTGCTGTCGGCGCGCTGGCCACTGACGGCGACATGAACGCCAAGGCGCCGAACCTGGGCGCGGCGATGGGCCGGCACCCGGAATCCCTGCTCAGGATCGAGCAGTTGCGTTCCAGCGGCCGCCTGCCCAGCCCCAAGGGGGCCGCACTGGCGATCATGGAAAGCTGTCGCCAGGCCGACATCACGACGGACGGGATCGCCCGCATCGTGCAAACCGATCCGGCGCTCTCCGGCCGCCTGCTGCGCCTGGCAAATTCCGCCGCAGGCCGCGGGCGCTCGGCGGCCTCGATACCCGACGCGGTGATGCGGCTGGGGCTGAACACCGTGCAACAGCTGGCGATGGGCTTTTCGCTGGTGGACCAATACCCGAACGGCCCCTGCAAGGCTTTCGATTACACCGCCTACTGGTCGCACTCGCTGCTGATGGCGGTGGCGATGCGCGCCCTCGGATCGGTCGGCCACGTCAAGGGCGGCGACGAGCTGTTCGCCTGCGGCCTGCTGTCGCGCATCGGCTGCCTGGCGCTGGCGACGGTGCATCCCGCGGAGTACTCCGCCCTGCTGGAACAATGCAGCGACCCGACACAGTTGGCGGCCCTGGAACGCGAACACCTGCAGGCGGACCACAACGATTTCACCGCCGTCATCCTCGCCGACTGCGGCTTTCCCTCGAACCTGATCGAGCCCGCCTACCACCACGAGAATCCCGACGCCGCCGGATTCAGCGACGGATCGCGGCCTTACCTGCTGGTGCACCTGTTCCACCATGCCAGGCGCATGGCCGACATGGCGCTGGCGCCGCAGGCGCTGCGCGGCGGCATGATCCCCGAGCTGATGCTGCTGGGCGGCCGCCTCGGTCTCGACGCCGTCGATTTCGGCAAGCTGGTGGACCGCATCGTCGCCGAATGGCAGGAGTGGGCCAAGCTGCTGGCGGTGCCGGTCACCGCATTGCCGCCCTTCGCCAGCATGGCGGCGGCCGCGCCCAGGATCGAGGAGGAACAGGCCGCCTACCCGCCGATGCGCGTGCTGCTGGTGGAAGACGACCGTGCCACGCGGGCGATGATGGAAGCGGTGCTGACCAGCATCGTCGGGCACAAGGTGCTTTCCGCCGGCAATGGCCGCGAAGCCATGGCCATGGCGCTGGAGACGATGCCGCGCATCATCATCACCGACTGGCAGATGCCCGTCATGGACGGCATCGAGTTCTGTCGTGCGCTGCGCGCCACCGAATGGGGCCAGTCGATGTACGTGATCATGCTGACCGGCGTCGAAACCGACGAGAACATCGTCCATGCCTTCGAAGCCGGTGTCGATGACTATGTCACCAAGCCGGTGAATGTCCGCTCGCTGCGCGCGCGCATGCGCGCCGCCCTGCACTATGTTCAACTGCTGGAGGCGTGGGAGAAGGACCGGGCCCAGTTGAAGCAGTTCGCCGCCGACCTGGCGATCAGCAATCGCAAGCTGCAGCACGTCGCCCTCACCGACCTGCTCACCGGCCTGCCGAACCGGCGCGCCGGACTGGGCGTGCTGGAGCATATGTGGAGCGCCGCGACCCGTTCCGGCCACGGCATGGCGGTGCTGATGCTGGACATCGACCGCTTCAAGAGCATCAACGACACGCATGGCCACGCCATCGGCGACAAGGTGCTGAGCGAAGTCGGCCACGTGATCCGCGCCACGGTGCGCAACGGCGACCAGGTCTGCCGCCTCGGCGGCGAGGAGTTCCTCGTCATCTGCCCCAACGCCGACACGGCGTCGGCCTACCTGGCCGCCGAGCGCCTGCGCCGGGCGATCAGCAAGACCGTCATCACGGTCGGCACAACCACCCTGCAGATTTCGGTCAGCCTCGGCGTCGCCTGCAAGGAAGCGAGCATGCCGGATGCGGGCACGATGGTCAGCGCGGCGGACAAGGCGTTGTACGGCGCGAAACATGCCGGACGCAACCAGAGCTGGGTCCATGCGGGCGGCAAGGTACATGCCGGTCCCGCCTGACGCCGGCGACATGCCCGGGGCCGAGCTGCGAGCGGACGAAGGGAAGGTCAGCGCACTGCTCGACCGCGGCAAACTGGTGGTGCTGACCGGTGCCGGCCTCAGCACGGCCTGCGGCATCCCCGACTACCGCGATCGCGAGGGCCGCTGGAAACGCGTGCAGCCGATCGACCATCAGGACTTCCTGCGCTCCGCCGCCACGCGCCGACGCTACTGGCTGCGCAGCTTTTTCGGCTGGCCGGTGGTAGCCCGGGCGGTGCCCGGCATCGGCCATCGCGCCCTGGCGCATTTCGAAAGCCTCGACCGGGTCGCCCTGGTGGTCACCCAAAATGTCGATGGCCTGCACCAGAAGGCGGGTAGCCGTGGCGTCCTGGAACTCCATGGCACGCTGGGCCAGGTGGTCTGCCTCGCCTGCGGCGGGCGGCAGTCGCGCGCAACCGTGCAGGAATGGCTGGGCGCGGCCAATCCCGGCCTGGCCGCCACGCCAATCGCCGCGCCCGATGGCGACGCCGAGGTGGCCGAGGCGCTCGCCGAAGGCTTCCGCGTCCCCGACTGTCCCGCCTGCGGCGGCCTGCTCAAGCCGGACGTGGTGTTCTTCGGCGACAGCGTGCCACGGACGCGCGTCGATGCCGTGATGGCGGCGATCGATGCGGCGCCGGGGCTGCTGGTGATCGGCTCGTCGCTGATGGTCTATTCCGGTTTCCGCTTCGTCGAACATGCGCACCGCCGGGGCAAACCGGTGATGGCGATCAACCAGGGCCGGACGCGCGCCGACCACCTGCTGGAGGCCAAGGTGGAGCAGGACTGCGGCGAGTTCCTCGATGCCCTGCGCCAGAGCGCAGCGCAGGAAGGCAGGGCCGCGCCGTCCCGTCGGCGACCGAAGGAAGTGCCTGTGGGGCGCCGACTTTCGGGCGAGGCATGACGACGGCCAAAAGTCGGCGCTGGTCACACGGCGTGGACCGGCCGCGCGCGATGTCGCACGGGCGCGCCGTGGCGCTGATGGTGCTGGCCACGCTGCTGTGGAGCATCGCCGGCGTCGTCACGCGCCACCTCGATGCCGCGCGCAGCTTCGAGGTCACCTTCTGGCGCAGCCTGTTCAACGCGATCGCGCTGCTGGTCCTGCTGGTCCCGCTGCGCGGCGCGGCGCTGTGGCGCGACATCCTCGCCGGCAACCGCGTGATCTGGTTCTCCGGCCTGTGCTGGGCCGTGATGTACACCGCCTTCATGATCGCGCTGACCCTGACCAGTGTCGCCAACGTGCTGGTGGCGATGGCCACCGGCCCGCTGCTGACCGCACTTGCGGCGCGGATCTTCCTCGGCCACCGCCTGCCGGCGCGAACCTGGATCGCGATCGGCGTCGCCGGCCTGGGCATCGCCTGGATGTTCGGCGCCGAGGCCGCCGGCAACACCACCTCGCGCGCCTCGCTGCTGGGCAGCCTGGTGGCGCTGGGCGTGCCGCTGGCTTCCTCGGCGAACTTCACCCTGCTGCAACAGCGGGCGGGGGCCGCGCAGGCGAGCGGGGTAAGGCAGGACATGCTGCCGGCGGTGCTGCTCGGCGCCACGCTCTCGGCCGCCGTCACGCTGCCGCTGGCCTGGCCGCTGCAGGCGTCGACGCATGACATCGGTTTGCTGGCCCTGCTCGGCACGGTGCAACTGGCGATACCCTGCCTGCTGGTGGTGCGCCTGAGCCGCGAATTGCCGGCGCCGGAGATCGCGCTGCTGGCGCTGCTCGAAGTGATTTTCGGCGTGCTGCTGGCCTGGCTCGGCGCTGGCGAGGTGCCGGCCCACAGCACACTGGCGGGCGGCGCCCTGGTGCTGGCGGCGCTGGTCGCCAACGAAGTGTTCAAGTCGCCGCGGGCGGCTTCCAGCTCCAGGTAAAACTGCCCGTCGCGGCGCGGAACAGGCGCTGGTGCACGATGCGCGTGTCGCGCAGCGCCTGCTTCAGCCTCGCCGTCTCGATCGCGGCGAACACCGCGGCCCCGGGCGGGGTCGCGGCGCTTTGCACGGCCACCTCGCCGACCACCTGCGCGACCTCGCAGCGAATGTCGACGCCGGCCTGCTCGCGCTGCACTTCGAGCTCGGTCAGCTGCTCGTGCGGCTCCGCCAGCGTGGCTTCGAGTTTTTCCATGTCGTGGCGTAGCGCCTGAATCTGGGCCAGGGGCCTGGCGACCTTCTGCGTCATCTGTCGCCATTGCGCGGCCTGGGCTTCGTTGAGCGTGATGCCTCCATCGCGAATGCGCGTTGCGACGGCCAGGTAGTTCTTCACTTCGCCGGCTGCCATGCACGCTTCGAGCGTTTGCCGCTTTTCGGCAAGGCGCTTTTCGATGGCTTCGACCTCCTTCTCAAGCTCGGCGCGCCGCCTGTCGAGCTCGGCATAGTCCGGAATGCAGATCGTGACCAGGGTTTCGGTATCGCGCCGCGCGCCGCAACGCGTAATGCGGACCCGGCGCGCGGCGATGGTGCAGCCGAGTGCTTCGTCGATCTCGACTTCCTCGGCCACGATGTCGCAGGCGATGGCGCGGCCGAGCCGCACCGTGGCGGCGACCAGGGTGCTGCCCTCGACATGTTTCGCCTGCACCTCACCGTCGCGCGCCTCGATCACGCCTTGCGACACGCGGCCGTCGAACTGCGTCACGCCACCCGGGTTCTTCACCGTGCCGCCAGCCAAATTGGTGTGGAAGTGCACATTGCCGCCGCTGGAGACGATTTCGCCGAACACGTCGGCATGAAAATCCATGTGGTGGCCTTCCACCAGCCGGCGCTCCTGGACCTCGCCGTGTTCCTCGTATTCGTCGCCGACCAGTTGCAGGTTGCCGGTAGTGCGCTGGCTGACGCCTTCGCGATTGACGATCTTCTCGGTGATCGAGATCTGGTGCGTAGTCTTGTCGATGTTGAGGAAGCCATCTTGCGCCGCGACCAGGAATTCCCCCTTGGCCGTGCGTTCGATGCGGGTGCCGGGACCGGCCATCTCCTCCAGTTCGAAGTCACGCGGCAGGTCGGGCTCCAGCACCGTGCCGTCGATGGCCAGCCCCGCCTCGCCGAGGCGGCGAGGCTGCTTCTGCAGCAGGCAGGTGCCGGCCGTCACCTGCGGGAAATGGTTCTTGAAATGGCCCAGGTCCATCTTGCCGCTGGGTAGTATCGACGGCGAGTCATCGCGGTGCAACAGGTCGGTCTGCTCCTGCACCGTCGCATCGGCGCCGGGCGTCGGATCGATGCGGTGCGCGATGTCCACCCGCTCGGTATGGCCGGATTCGATCGCGGCGCGCACCGTCGCGATGTCGATGCCGCTGCGGATGCCCTGGGTCCACATCGCAGCGACAAACTCGTCCGCATCGAGTTTGGTCGGCTCCGAGCGAACCTGCTTTTCGTAGCCGGTGATCACCGGTCGGCCGTTCTCGTCCGGGTCGCCGAAGAGGGGATGCTCGACCACGCGGTCCAGCCGGGCCGGTTCGAACAGGTATTCGCACCGGGCGCCGTCGTCGATCGACTTCGCGTTCTTGTACAGCTCCCGCCGCTCCGGCGCAAAGGCCGCGAGCGCATTCGCGATGCGCACCGTCGGTCGCCTCGTGGTGCCGGCCTCCGGCAGCGCCTTGCCATACAGCACAGTCGACAGCGCGGCATGGTCGAGGCCGACGAAGTAGGCCCCCGCGCCGAAGACCCGCTCCACGAAACGCAGCAACTGCGCCGGCTCTTCCATGTACGCGACATGGACCCGGACGCCGGCGCCGTCCATGCTGATGAAATCCGGTAGCGGGATGTCGCCGACGGAAATCCCGGCGACCAGTTCATCCGCGGACGGTTTCGGCGCCAGGGCCGGATGGTGTTCTTCGCGCGCCATTTATCGCATCGCTCCGCCCGGCAGCCGACGCGGTCCCATCAACTCAATTCCGCTTCGACAAGCGCTTGGCGCAGGCCTTCGACCAGGGCCGCAAGCTGCTTCGCGAGGGACGCGGCGGTGGCCTCGACGTCACCGGCTTTGGCGCCGCGGCGCAACTCATTATCGAGCGCCGTCGCCGTGGCGGCGACAGCGACGGCTCCCACCGACGCCGCCGAACTCTTCAGGCCGTGAGCCAGGGTCTTCACCGGGCCGAGGTCGCGCGCCGCCATGGCCCGGTCCAATCGCGCCGGATCTTCCGCGTGGGTGTCGACAAACAGTTCCAGCAGGCGTCGGTACAACGCCGCGTCACCCGCCGTCATGGCCAGACCCTGCGCGACGTCGAGGCCGGAAACGGCGGCCAGTTCCGGCATCTCCCGTTTCGGCGTCCGCCGCGACTCGGCCGCCGCAGCGCCCCCGGCAAGCGCCGCTTGCGGTGACTCGGCGGACGGCAGCCACTTCAGCAGCAGCGCATAAAGATCGCGCGGGTTAACCGGCTTGGCGACGAAGTCGTTCATGCCCGCCGCCGCGCAGGCGCGCCGATCGTCGTCGAAGGCGTTGGCCGTCATCGCCACCACCGGCACGCGCTCGCGTCCCGGCAGCCTGCGGATGGCCCGCGTCGCATCGAGCCCGTCCATGTGCGGCATCTGCATGTCCATCAGGATCAGGTCATAGGCGACGGCAGCCGCCCGGGCGACCGCTTCGCGACCATCGACCGCGATGTCGGCATCGAGGCCGGCACCGTGCAAGAGGTCGAGCGCCACTTCGCGATTGACGGCATTGTCCTCGGCCAGCAACAGGCGCGCGCCGGAATGGCTGTTCCGCAGGCGTATCTCGGCGCTTTCGCCGACAGCCCTGACCGCCCCCGGCATCGCGCCCTGCCCGCGTTGCAGGCGCGCGGTGAACCAGAACGTGCTGCCCACCTCTACCTTACTCTCGGCGCCGACTTCGCCACCCATCAGCATCGCCAGGCGCCGCGTGATCACCAGGCCGAGGCCCGTGCCGCCATACTTGCGCGTGGTCGAACTGTCGGCCTGCTCGAAGGCATGGAACAGCCCGGCGATCTTTTCGGGGGCGATGCCGACACCAGTGTCCGCCACTTCGAAACGCAGCAGCAGGCCATCGCCGCTCTCTTCCAGCAGGCGGGCGCGCAACGTCACGCTGCCGCGTTCGGTGAACTTGATCGCGTTGCTCAGGTAGTTGTACAGGGCCTGCCGCAGCCGCGTCGGATCCCCGTGCAACCAATGCGGCACGTCGCCGCTGTCCATCCGGATATCGATGCCCCCCGCGCGCGCCGCGCCAACGCTCATCGAGACCACATGGTCGAGCACCGTATCGAGGGCAAAGTCGGTCTGCTCCAGTTCCAGCTTGCCGGCCTCGATCTTCGACAGGTCGAGCACGTCGTTGAGAATGCCCAGCAGATGCTCCGCCGCATCATCGACCTTGCGCAAGCGCTCCGCCTGTTCCGCCGTCGCTTCCGCGCGCCGCATCATGTGCGTCAGGCCGATGATCGCGTTCAGCGGCGTACGGATCTCGTGGCTCATGTTGGCCAGGAAACGGCTCTTCGCTTCGTTGGCCGCTTGCGCTGCATCCCGCGCCGAGGCCAGCTCGGCGGTGCGCTCGCTGACCAGTTCCTCCAGGTGCGCATGATAGTCGGCCAGGCGCTGCTCGATTTCCTTGCGCGCGGTGATGTCCTGGGTCACGCCCACGGCACGAACCGGCCTGCCGTCGGGGCCGAACTCGAACTCGGCCTTCTGCCGGACCCAGCGAATTTTCTCGCCGATCACCACGCGGTGCTCCTGGTCGAAGCTGGCGCCGCGCATCGCCTCCTGCCACGCCCGATCGACCGGTTCGCGGTCGGGCGCATGGGTCCGCGCCAGGTAGCTTTCCCGGTTTCCGGTGACACCTTCCGGCAGGCCGAAGATGCGCGAGGTCTCGGCCGAAAGGATCATCCTGTCGTTGTCGATTTCGTAGATCCAGCTACCGATCTTGCCCACGGCCTGCGCCCGGTTCAGGTCGGCACGGTTGGCCTCGAGCTCGGTACTGCGGCGGACGAGGTCCTTGTCGACCGAACGCAGTTCAGCCAGCCGATTCTGGTACGAGCGCACGAAAAATATGCCCAGCGCCGCCGCCAGCAGACTGGCCACGGCCAGCACGGTGCCATGCAGCGCGGGCAGGAAGGGGGGTGGCGCCGGCAGCGCGCCGGCGCTTTCGGCCCAGACCAGGCCGACCATTTCCAGCACCGTCATCAATGCGATCAGCACCGCGGCGCGGACGCTGATCAGCCAACCGACCATCATGATGACGATCGGAAATGCCACCACGATGGGTGCGCGCGCGCCGCCCGTAAATACCGCGATCACCGTCGTGACGAGCCAGCCGCCGAGGACCATCGTGTTGAAGGCCGCGCGGATACTGCCGCGCGCCAGCAGGGTCCAGCCCGCCGCGCCCAGCAGCGCTACCAGCGCCGGGCCGAGCAATCGTATCGGCTGGTCCGGCGCCATGAAGTGGATCACCACCACGGTGGCCGCGGCACCCAGGAACAGCGCATGGATGCCCAGCTTGAAAAAAGCGATCGAAGGCTCCCACGAAATCTGCTCGTCGATTTCGTCGTCGTTGCGCTCTGGATTGTTTTCGTGCTGCCGGGTCATGGAGAATCGATGGTGGCGTCGGCTCGTGAAGCTGTCGTTGGTCCTCGCCGCTCGGGACGGCTTATCTTACCTAAGCCGGCCAAGCCGGAACCAAACAGGAATGCTTCGATGAAGTTCTTTGATGCTCGGCCGGAAAGGCGAATTGAAGGCCCGCCCCTCCCGTCCTCCCCTCACGGGGAGGCGACCAATAGGCTCGCTTCGCTCGAAATTTTTCGCAGAATTCGTCATGACCTGGTCGCTTGGTGACAAATCCAGCCGCATCAGGCCTGCGGCAACTCGCGCTTGCTGCCGTCGTCGTGGATCGCGACGTAGGTGAACTGCGCCTCGGTGACCTTGACCACCACCGGGTTGCTCGGATTGCGTTCGGCATAGACCAGCACATCGACGGTGATCGAGGTGCGGCCGACCTTGACGATCTCGGCATAGAAACTGACGATGTCGCCCACCGAGATCGGCTGCTTGAAGAGGAAGGAGTTGACCGCCACGGTGGCGATGCGGCCGCGCGCCAAACGCATCGCCGGAATCGCCGCGGCGATGTCGCACTGGGCCATCACCCAGCCGCCGAAGATGTCGCCGTTGCCGTTCATGTCGGCCGGCATCGGCATCACCCGCAGCACCGGCTCGCGCCCCGTTATCTTCACGCCTTCGTGGCCCATGCTGGACTCCCTGTCTCGATCAGGCCGTCAGTATAGGACGCGCTCGTCGCTTGCCGGATACCTGTGCGACTGAATCGAGGCGGAACCCATGTTCGTACCATAAACATTTTCGAGAAGCGTTGTGGACGTCGAACGCCCGCTTGCGCCGCCGGCCTACGAAGCGGGCATGCTAGGGTTCGCTCGGCGGCAACACTACCAGGCCTTGGCCTTGATCGCCGTCTTGCGGTCGGGCCCATGAAAGTGCCGGATCAGGAAATCCACAAAAATCCTGACCTTCGCCGCCAGGTTGTGCTTCTGCGGGTAGATGGCGTAGATGTCGGCGGGCGGCAATTCGAAATCGTCAAGGATGACTTCCAGGCGCCCATTGCGCAGAAACCGGGCGGCATCCCATTCCGCGCGCATCAGGATGCCATGGCCGTCCAGCGCCCAGTTCAGAACCACTTCGCCATCGTTGCTGCTCATCGTGCCGCGCAGCTTGACCGTCTGCGATTTGCGCCCCTTGGTGAATCGCCACAGACCGAAAGCCGTATCGTCCTGGCGCAGGATCAGACAATTATGCTGTGTGAGATCATTGGGCAGCTGCGGGCGACCATGGCGCTTCAGGTAGGCGGGCGCGGCGAAAATGCGCCGCCGGTTGTTGGCGATCTTGCGCGCGACAACCCGTGAATCCGGCGGTTCGCCGAAGCGGATGCCGATGTCGATGGCCTCCTCGGCAAGATTCAGCGGCCGATCCGTCAACAGCAATTGCACTTCCAGATCCGGATATTCGCGCGCGAAACGGGAGATCGCCGGCGCGATATAACTGCGCCCGAAACCCAGCGTCGCATTGACCTTCAGTAGGCCCTTCGGCGCGGCACGCGTGCTGGCAACCGTCTGTTCCAGCTCATCGATCTCGGCCAGGATGCGGCGGCCTTCGGCGAGATAGACCTCGCCCTCGCTGGTCAGCGAGATGCGTCGCGTGGTCCGGTTGACCAGTCGCACCCCAAGGCGCTGTTCCAGCTGGCTCAACCATTTGCTGGCGGCTGATGGCGTGACATCGAAGTCGCGCGCCGTCGCCGACAGGCTTCCATTTTTTACCAGCGTGGAGAAGAAGTTGAGGTCCGATGGAGCGCTCATTTGTGCTGTGTTGGAAATAATGGTTTGTCTGTATGTTGATTATAGCCTTGGTGGAAACCGATAAAGTCTTTTCCAGCAAAAGGTCTTGCCCGTTTCCCGAATAACCACACACGAGGAGTCACCATGAAAAAACTGTTCGCCCTGACGATTGCCGCCACAGCAATCGGCTTCCAGAGCCTGGCACATGCCCAGGCACCCAGCCCCATCGTCATCAAGTTCAGCCATGTCGTTGCCGCCGATACCGCGAAGGGCAAGGCCATCGAGCACTTCAAGAAGCTGGCCGAGGAAAAGACCAGGGGCGCGGTGCGGGTCGACGTCTTCCACAATTCCACGCTCTACAAGGACAAGGAGGAACTGGAGGCCTTGCAGATGGGCGCGGTGCAGATGCTGGCGCCGACCCCGGGCAAGTTCGGCCCTCTCGGCGTCAAAGAATTCGAGGCGCTGGACTTGCCCTTCCTGTTCGATAACTTCGAAGAGGAACTCAAGATCACCAAGGGGCCGATCGGCCAACAACTGCTGAAGAAGCTCGAAACCCGTGGCGTGCATGGGCTGGCCTTCTGGAACAACGGCTTCAAGCAACTCACCAGCAACAAGCCGATCCGCAAGGCGGAAGACTTCAAGGGCCAGAAGATCCGCATCGTCTCGTCGAAAGTGATCGAGGCGCAGATGCGCTCGGTCGGCGCCTTGTCCCAAGTCATGGCCTTCGGCGACCTCTACACCGCGCTGCAAACGGGCGTGGTCGATGGCCAGGAAAATCCGACCAACGTGATCTACCCGACCAAGCTCTACGAGGTACAGAAGTACATGACCCTGTCCGACCACAGCTACCACGGTTACGCCGTGGTGACCAATCCCAAGTTCTGGAACGGACTGCCGCCCAACATCCGCAGCGCACTCGAAGCGGCGATGGCGGAAACCACGGAATATTTCCACGCCGCGACGGTGAAGGAAAACCAGGACGGGCTCGATGCCATCCGCAAGTCCGGCAAGACCCAGGTGATTACCCTGACCCCGGAAGAGCGGAACAGCTGGAAAAAGGCCATGGCCAAGACCCATACGGAAATGGCCGATCGCGTCGGCAAGCCCTTCCTGCAGTCGATCTACAAAGAAACCAACTTCGATCCGAGCAAGCTTTGAGGCAGGCCGGATCGGTTACCCGGAAGGACATCGCCATGACCCCGCATCGCATCGCTGTCATCCCCGGCGACGGCATCGGCCGTGAAGTGGTGCCCGAAGGAATGCGCGTGCTGCAGGCCACCGCCAGCCGCTTTGGGATTGCCCTGCAGTTCGACGAATTCGACTGGAGCTGCGACTACTACCTCAAGCACGGGCAAATGATGCCCGACGACTGGAAGCGGCAGATCGGCGGCCACGACGCCATCTTCTTCGGCGCCGCCGGCTGGCCGGACAAGGTGCCCGACCACATCTCGCTGTGGGGCTCGCTGCTCAAGTTCCGCCGCGAGTTCGACCAGTACGTAAACCTGCGCCCGGTGCGCCTGATGCCCGGCGTGCCCTGCCCGCTGGCCAACCGCAAGGTGGGCGAGATCGATTTCTACGTGGTGCGCGAAAACACCGAGGGCGAGTATTCCAGCGTCGGCGGCCGCATGTTCGAGGGCACCGAGCGGGAAACCGTGATCCAGGAAAGCATCTTCACCCGCCGCGGCACGGACCGCATCATGAAGTTCGCTTTCGAGCTGGCGATGACGCGGCCGAAGAAGCATGTCACCTCGGCCACCAAGTCCAATGGCATTTCGATTTCCATGCCCTGGTGGGACGAGCGCTTCGCGGAGATGGCGGCGAACTACCCGGCGATCCGCAGCGACAAGTACCACATCGACATCCTCACCGCGCATTTCGTGCGCAACCCGGACTGGTTCGACGTGGTGGTGGCCTCCAACCTGTTCGGCGACATCCTCTCCGACCTCGGCCCGGCCTGTACCGGCACCATCGGCATCGCGCCCTCGGCCAACCTGAATCCGGAACGCTTGTTTCCGTCCCTGTTCGAGCCGGTGCATGGCTCGGCGCCTGACATCTACGGCAAGGGGATCGCCAATCCCATCGGCCAGATCTGGTGCGGCGCGATGATGCTGGAACACCTGGGCCACCCGGAGGCCGCCGCGACCATCATGCGCGCCATTGAAACCGTAACCGCAGAAGGCCCGCGTACCCCCGACATGGGCGGCGAGGCAACGACCTCGGAAGTTGGAAAGTCGGTCGCTTCTGTAGTGGCAACAGTCTGACCCATGCACTGAATCTACCCAAGGAGAACACCGTGAACAAGGATCAATCGATACAGGACATGACAGATACGATGGCCAAATTCACGTCCTACATCGGCAAGCGCTTGCCGAACGACGTGAAGGACAAGCTGGCGGAACTGCGCACATTTGAAACCAACCCGTTGGCCAAGGCGGTCTATACGTCGATGGCCGACAACCAGGAGGCAGCGGACAAGCTCGATCGTCCGAGTTGCCAGGATACGGGCGTCATCCAGTATTTCATCAAGGCCGGAGCGAGGTTTCCCTTGCTCGGCGAACTTGAGGAAATCCTGCGCAACGCAACTCAGGGCGCGACCCGTATGGGCCCTCTGCGCCACAACGCGGTAGAGACCTTCGACGAGAAGAACACCGGCACCAATACCGGCACCAATATTCCCTGGCTGGACTGGGAAATCGTTCCCGACGATGACGGTGCCACAATCGACGTCTATATGGCGGGTGGCGGCTGCACCCTGCCGGGCAAGGCCACGGTGCTGATGCCCGGCGAGGGCTACGAAGGCGTCACCGATTTCGTGTTCGACGTGATCACGTCACGGGGCGTCAATGCCTGCCCGCCACTGCTGGTCGGCATCGGGGTATCGACATCCGCCGAAACGGCGGCGCGTCTTTCCAAGCGGGCAATCCTGCGTGAAGTGGGATCCCGCAATGCCAACGAAAATGCGGCCTTGATGGAGAAGCTGCTCGAAGAAGGCCTGAATGAAGTCGGCATCGGCCCCCAGGGCCTGACCGGTGCCAACAGCGTCATGGGCGTCAATATCGAAGCGTCCGCGCGGCATCCCTCGACAATTGGTGTCGCCGTATCGACCGGTTGCTGGGCGCACCGGCGCGGCAAGATCCGCTTCAAGGCCGACCTTTCCTACGAAATCATCTCGCACAAGGGAGCCGTGCTGTGACCAAGAAAATTCTGAGCACGCCGATCAAGGATGAGGACCTCGAAGGCCTCAACGTCGGCGACGTGGTGTACCTGACCGGGCACCTTGTCACCTGTCGTGACGTCGCCCACCGCCGCCTGATCGAGTTGAAGCGCGAGTTGCCCGTCGACATTCGTGGTGGCGCCATCTTCCATGCCGGCCCCATCGTGCGCAAGAAGGATGACGGAAAGTTCGAGATGGTGTCGATCGGGCCGACCACTAGCATGCGCATGGAAAAATTCGAGCGCGAATTCATCAAACAGACTGGCGTCAAGCTAATCGTCGGCAAGGGCGGCATGGGGCCGGAGACCATGGCCGGCTGTAAGGAGCACAAGGCGGTTCACGCCATCTTTCCCGGTGGCTGCGCCGTCCTTGCGGCGACCCAGGTCGAGGAAATCGAGCGCGCCGAATGGCAGGACCTCGGCATGCCCGAAACCCTGTGGGTCAACCGCGTCAGGGAATTCGGCCCGCTGATCATTTCCATCGACACCAAAGGCAACAATTTGATCGAGCAAAACAAGGCGGTCTTCAACGAAAAGAAGAAGCCGATCATGGACAAGATCAAGAGCCAGGTTCGCTTCATCAAGTAGGCGGGGGCGGAGCACGCGGTGGGAAACGGCCGATAATGGAGCGCGCTTCACGCCATGCACGATCGACTGAAAGGAATCCCATGCCCAAGGCCTATTGGATCAGCACCTACCGCTCTGTAAACGACGCCGCCAAGCTGGCGGCCTATGCCGCGCTGGCCGGACCCGCGATCACGGCCGGTGGCGGCCGTTTCCTGGCACGCGGCGAACCGGCCAAGGTGTACGAGCTGGGGCTCATGCAGCGCACCGTGCTGATCGAGTTCGACAGCGTCGCGCAAGCCACTGCCACCCACGACAGCCCCGGCTACCAAGCAGCGCTGGCCGCACTTGCCGATGGTGCCGAGCGGGAGATTCGCATCATCGACGGCATTTGAGCGCCGCACCACCGCGGCCTGCGCGCCGGAACTTCCAGCGCCTGCCCGGCGCAAGCGGACAGGCTGACGCATGAATACCTTCCTCGCCAACCTCGGGCTGGCTGTTCCGCTGTTCGCGCTCGTGCTGGTCGGCTATGCGCTGAAGCGCTCCGCCCGGATGCCCGCCGGCTGGTCGCAGGGGCTTTCCTGGCTGGTGTTTTCGGTCGCCCTGCCGGTGATGCTGTTTCGCCTGATGAGCAGGGTTTCCAGCTTGCCGCCGGTCGACGGACGCTTGCTGCTGGCATTCTTCGGCGGCTGCCTGCTGGTCTTCGTCATTGGACGCGTGATCGCCTGGAAGCTGTTCGCGATGAACGGCGTCGAGCAGTCGGTGTTCGCCCTAGGCGGTATCTTCTCGAACAACGTGATGCTCGGCTTGCCGCTGTCGACCCTGATCCTCGGCGAAGCGGCGACGCCTTCCGTGGCGCTGATCCTGGTCTTCAATGCACTGACTTTATGGACGCTGGTGACCGCGTCCGTGGAATGGGCCAGGCACGGCAGCCTGAGCCTGCATGGCGGCGCGCGCACCCTGATAGCCGTGCTGACCAACCCCATCGTCGCCGCCATCGTCTCCGGCGCCCTGTTCGGCCTGCTCGGATTTTCCATTCCGGCACCGCTTGATGCTCCCCTTGCCATGATCGGTCAGGCGGCGGCCCCGCTGGCATTGGTCGCCCTTGGCATGGGCCTGGCGGAATATGGCATCCGCGTCGGCCTGCGCATCAGCCTGGCCATCTCGGGCATCAAGGTCCTGCTTCAGCCCCTGGTGGTGTGGCTGCTTGCACGCCTGATCGGCCTGCCACCGATGGAAACCCAGGTCGTCGTCCTGCTGGCCTCGATCGGCGTCGGCGCCAACGTCTATCTGATGTCGCGGCAGTTCAAGGTTCTCGAAGGCGCCGTGGCGGGTAGCCTGGTCATCTCGATCAGCATTGCCGCCTTGACCACTCCGCTGATTCTGACGCTGGTCCAAGGCTCTACCTGACGCTACCGCACAGGGTAGTGTGCGTGCCCCGGCGCATTTTCGAACCGCGGCGACATAGGGACTTTTGCCTATCGCACTGCACGCTTGTTCCGATACTCAGCGTCGCGCAAACAACCTAAGCTGGCTTCGTCATTTACAAGGAGCCAAGCATGAGCGCTCATATCGATCTTTCGCGTCGCGCATTTATCTCGGCCTTGCCGGCGGTGACCGCCGACCTGGCCTTGCCGGCCCGCGCGACGCAAACGAGTACCACCCACTGGTCGATGCTGGTTGATACGCGTCGTTGCATCGCCTGCCAGGCCTGCACCATGGCCTGTGCGATGGAAAACGCATCGCCCGAAGGCCAGTTTCGCACGGTAGTGGCAACCTATGCGGTTAACGATCAGGCGGGCAGGACCGGCCTTTCGGTGCTTCCCCGCTTATGCAACCACTGCGAAGATCCACCCTGCATTCCGGTCTGTCCGGTCGGCGCCACCTTCAAGCGCGAGGACGGCATCGTCCTGGTAGACGGCGATCGCTGCGTCGGCTGCGCTTACTGCGTCCAGGCCTGCCCCTATGACGCGCGTTTCGTCAATCACGATACCGGCAAGGCCGACAAATGCACGTTCTGAAGCCATCGCCTGGAAGCCGGGCTGCTGCCCGCGTGCGTTGAAACCTGGGTCGGCGGCGCACGCATCTTCGGCGACCTCAATGATCCGCAAAGCGAGCTGAGTCGCCGCCTCAAGGCCGCCGATGGCAAGGTCCAGGTACTGAAACCGGAAGCCGGAACGAATCCCCGCGTCTTCTACATAGGGCTCGACACGCACCTCAACGGCCGGGTCAATGGCACGTCCGCCGCCGAGATGACGTCCTCCTTCGTCGATCAGGCCACCAGTATAGGGCGCGCCTCGCCGTGCCGTCGGCGCCGACTTTCCAAAAAGCCTGCGGCGTGAGGGCCCAACTACCAGATACGCACGCGCTGTTTCGGCGCCCGCCACATCGCATCGCCCGGTTTGGTGCCGAAGGCCTTGTGGAAGGCATCCAGATGCATCAGCGGCGCCACGGCGCGCACTGAGGCAATGGCATGGACGTCGATCGACACGAGCAGGCGCAAGCGCTCCGAGCGTGCCTTGTAGGCCCACATCTGCGACCAGGCGACGAAACAGCGTTGGTCGCTGCTCAGTCCGTCAATCGTCGGCAGCGGGTTCTGTTTTAGTTGGCGCTGCAGCGCCGCGTGCGCCAGGGTAATGCCGCCGAGATCGGCGGTGTTCTCCCCCAATGTCTGCCGGCCGTTGTGCATCAGGCCCGGCAGTATCTGGTACTGGTTGTATTGCTCGACCAGCACATCGGTGCGCTGCGTGAATTTCGCCGTGGCCTGCGGTGTCCACCAGTCACGCAAGTTGCCGGCGGGGCCGAACTGGCGCCCCTGGCTGTCGAAACCATGGGTCAGCTCATGCCCGATTACCGCGCCGATGGTGCAATAGTTCACCGCCGCGTCGGCACCGGGCACATAAAACGGCGGCTGGACGATGGCCGCCGTGATGTCAACATTGTTGCGTTGCGGTTGGTAGCCGGCATTCACGGCTATCGGTGACGTACCCGACGGATCGTCGAATCGTTCGATCACCACCGGCTTGCCGAGGTTTCCAAGCGCCCGCGCCTGCAGGAAGCGGTCGACGCGCTGGACGTTGCCGAGGTAGTCGTCGGGCTTGATCTCCACGCTGCTGAAGTCGATCCACTTGTCGGGATAACCGACCGCTACATCCAGCTTGCTCAACTTGTCCAGTGCGGCCTTGCGCGTCGGCTCGTCAAGCCATCGGTTGCCGCGCAGGCGCAAAGCGAACTCGTCCTTGATATGTCCCACCATCTGGGTAATGTCGCGGCGGGTGGACTCCGGAAAGTAGGCTTTCACATAAAGCTGCGACAACGGGTGGAACAAGATCTGGCTGATGGCCTCGGTCACTTCCTGTTCGCGCGGTTTTGCGGCTTTGAGCCCCTGGCGCTTGAGACTGAATTCCTGGTTCAGTCCATACCAGGGCTGACCGAGATTCGCCGCCCGGGCGGAGAGCACATGCCAGCGCAGCAGTGTGCGCACCTCAGCGTTCGACCTCTCGCTCAGCACTTTCTGCGTTGCACGCAGCGCGCCCGGGTCACCGACAAGCACGGTATCGGGTGGTGTCACGCCAAGACCGCCGAGGTAGACCTTGAGATCGATGGCGGGAATCAGGGCCTGCGCATCTGCAAAAGACAGCTTGTGGTAGTTGGCCGAGGGATTGGCACGCTGCACCAGCGTCAGTTGCGCCGCCGCGAGCTCGGCCTCGATGGCGAGCACCGTAAGGGCATTGGCGCTTGCCTGCTCGGGCGTGTCGCCCAGGGTCTGGAACATCCTGGCGATGTAATCCAGATAAAGATCGCGAACCGGCTGCCCCGCCGGTTTGGCGTACTCGTCCTGGGTCAATGCCCGGATGCCGGGAAACAGCCCGAGCACGTTCATGGTGCTCTGCTTTGGATCGGCGCCGACCGCGGCATTGATCAGCGGGGTAGCCCCGAACCCGAACTGGAGCTGTGCGACAAACTTGCCAAATGCGGCGGCACCGTCGAGCTGGTCGATTGCCTTGAGGTCGGCCTCCAGCGGCTTGAGGCCCAGAGCGTCGAGCCTTTGGGTATCCATCGCCGCCCGGTAGAAATCGCCGACCTGCTGCTGCAACCGGTCGCGCTTGTCGGCCGGAGCGTCTGCCGCTCCGCGAATGATCTTCAGCAGTTGGTCGTTGAGATTGTGCGCCAGCAGGGAAAAGCCGCCGACATCCGGATCGGTGGCGGGAATCTCGGTCTTTTTCAGCCAATTCCCGGCCGAATAATGCAAAAAATCCTGACGCGGACTTACCGACTTGTCCATGTTCTGTGGTGAATAGCCCAACGCTGGCACGTCGGTGAGGAAAGAGCCGGCCATGGCATGCTGGACGGCAATGGCCAAGATAGAGAGTCCCTGCGCGATCTTGATTGCTTTCATTGGATGCTCCTTCCGTTTGTGACAGTTTTTTCCGGTAGTAGGATTATGGCGTGCGGATCCAAACACGCTCCTTCTCAAGGTCAAAGGTGAGAATCCATGAGCGCATCGTTGCCAGCCTGAGGTTGCCGTCGAAGCGCAGTTTGTCCGTCTCGACGCGTTTGGCATTGGGGCAACCGGCCTGCAGCCCATCCTGAATCCCCAAGATGCGGATCAGTTTCTGTTCGCCAGATAGTTCATCGGCCCGCCGGTATAGGGCGCGAAGCCGGTACCGAAGATCACGCCGGCGTCGGCCAGTTCGGCATCGGCCACCACGCCTTCCCTGACCAGGCGCTGCGTGGCGTCGAGCAGGGGCTTCAGCATGCGCGCGGCCAAAGCCGCCGTGTCGCCAGCGACCGAAGGAAGTCCCTGTGGGGCGCCGACTCCTGACTTCTGCGCCTTGCCATCCACCCAGGCGTAGAAACCCTGGCCGGACTTCTTGCCCAGCTTGCCAGACTCGAACAGCTCCACCAGCTTCTTCGGCGGCGAGGCGTCGCCCACCAGTTGCCTGCCGGCATGCACCGCGACGTCGAGGCCGACGGTATCGGCCAGCTCGATCGGTCCCATGGGCATGCCGAAGGCGACCATAGCCGCGTCAATCGCCTCGGGCGCGATGCCCTCGTCCACGCATTTCATCGCTTCGTGCATGTAGGGTCCGAGCACGGCGTTGACCAGGAAACCCGGCGCGTCCTTCACCGGCAGCGGCAGTTTGTCGATCTTGCGCACGAAGGCGGCGGCACGTTGCGCGACGTCAGCCGCTGTCTTCTCGCCAGCGACAACCTCGACCAGCGGCATCATCGCCACGGGGTTGAAGAAGTGGATGCCGACCAGGCGCGAGGGGTCCTTGAAGGTCGCTGCGATGTCCGCAAGCTTGAGCGAGGAGGTATTGGTGGCGATCAGGGCGTCGGGTTTGGCGCGCGCCTCGATGTCGGCAAACAGCGCCTGCTTGGCTTCGAGGTTTTCGAAAATGGCCTCGATGATGACATCGGCCTGGCGCACGCCTTCGCCCTTCGGGTCGGCGATCAGGCGGTCGAGGGCGAAGCGGGCGGCCTTTTTGTCGCGCAGCTTCTTCTCGAAGAACTTTGCCGCGCGGCCGACGGCCGGCGCGATGCGTTCCACCGACTGGTCCTGCAGCGTCACGGTCATGCCGCGCAGCACGCACCATGCCGCGATGTCGCCGCCCATGACGCCGGCACCGACGACATGCACGCGCTGCGGAGCGAAAGCATTTCCGGTTTGGCCGTTGAGCTTGCCGAAACCCTTGAGCCTGTCTTGCAGGAAGAAGACGCGGATCAGGTTGCGCGTGGTCGGATGCTTCACCAGCGCGTCGAGCGAGGTCGGCTCGTCGGCCGGCACCGCCAGCGTGTTGCCACGGTAGTTCTGCCACTGGTCGATGATGGCCCAGGGCGCCGGGTAGTGTTCCTGGCGCGCACGCTTCGCCACCTGCTTCTTCGCGCCGCTGGCGACCATGCCCTTGAGCGGGCCGTTCATCAGCTTCTGCATGAAGGGCAGCTTCGCCTGGCGCGGTGGCGTACCCGAGAGCACCAGCATGCGCGCGGCATTTTCCATGACGCGCGGCGGCACGCACTCGTCGGCCAGGCCCATCTTCTTCGCGCGTTTGGCGTCGATGTTCTTGCCGGTCAGCATCATGTCCAGCGCCGCGGCGGGGCCGACGATCTGCGGCAGGCGCAGCATGCCGCCCCAGCCGGGAACGATGCCGAGCATGACTTCGGGCAGCGCGAACTTGGTGCCCGGCTCATCGACGGCGATGCGGTAACGGCAGGCCAGCGCCAGCTCGGTACCGCCGCCCATGCAGTGCCCGCGCACCAGCGCCAGCGTCGGATACTTCACGGCAGCCAGCTGGTTGTAGGTGTCCCAGCCGCGCTTGATGAGGACGCGGGCTTTTTCCGGCGTGTCGGAGGACACGAATTCCTCGATGTTGGCGCCGGCGATGAAACCCGCCTCCTTCGCCGACTTGAAGATCAGCCCCCTGGGCCTGTCCTTCTCCAGTTCTTCGAGGATCAGGCGCAGTTCCACCATCACTTCGGCGCCCAGCGTGTTGGTCGATGATTCGGCCGTGTCGAGGATGGCCCAGGCCACCCCATCGGCGTCGCGTTCGAGTTTCCAGTGCCTGTACTTGCTCATGTCGAATCCCTGTCAAAAACTTGGTAGCGGCCGACGATGGCCGGGCGAACATCGCCATCCACGTGCAATGAAAATGCGCCGCCTTGCGGTGGGGTCTCGGCGCGCAGGGCAAGCTGCGCGCCATAGAACACCGGGCCCTTGATCCAGATTTCCAGCGTCATCGCCGCATGGCGCGCCGCGCCGAGGTGGGCCAGGCACTGGCCGATGGCCCGTTGCGGATGGGCGAAGGCGCGGGCGAAACCCTGGCGACGCGCGTAGCCGTCGTGCAGGTGCAGCGGATTGAAGTCGCCGGAAAGGCGGCTGTAGCGGAAGCGCCCGTGGATCGGCATTTGCCACTCGACGACAGGCTCAGCGACGAGCACCGGGCTTGCCGGTGCCTCGGCCTCTGCCGTGCCGAAGCGGCCCCGCGAGTAAAAGGTATTCACCGCTTCGAAGACGACGCGGCCTTTTGCTTCGGCGCTGACGCAAAGGTCCGTCTCGATGCCCTTTTCGAGGATGCGCGATTCCCCCGTGCGCACGGTCAAGTCCAGTGCCGCGTCTGGCGCGATGGCTTCATGCTGCGTCATCCGGTTGCGCACCTGCAGCACGCGCCAGATCGGCAGCGGAAACACCGGGTGACTGAGCATCGCCATCAGCATGGGGAAACTCGCTGTGTGCGGATGGAGGATGGAAAGATCATCGCCCTGCGGCAGGCCGGAAAGTTCGAAGAAGTCGGCCAGTTCGCGCGACGAAAAGCGCTGGCCGCGCCAGGTCGCGACCATCTCGGGCAGGCCCCTGGCCGCATCGAAGCGCCCCTTGGGCCGCCACATCTGAGCCATGAAGCCGAGGAAGCCGGGCTTGCCGCGAAAATCGAGCCGTACCGGCATGAATGGAGCGCCACCCTTCAGGCAGCTTCGACCAGCACGGCGCCGCCCTGGCCACCGCCGATGCAGATGGTGGCGATGCCGCGCTGCTTATTCTCGCGGTGCAGGATGTGCAGCAGGTGCAGCACGATGCGCGCACCCGAGGCGCCGACCGGGTGGCCGAGCGCGATGGCGCCGCCGTCGATGTTGAGCTTGGCCGCGTCCAGCGTGCCGAGCGGCGCATCGAGCCCGAGTTGCTCCTTGCAGTAGGCCGGGTCCGCCCAGGCCTTGACGCAGCCCATGACCTGGGCGGCGAAGGCTTCGTTGATCTCCCAGGCGTCGAGGTCGTTCAAGCCCAGCCCGTGGCGCTGCAGGATGGGCGTAGCGGCATGCACGGGGCCGAGGCCCATCTGCGCCGGATCGAGCCCGGCCCATTGCGTGTCTGTGATCCTGCCGATCGGCGTCAGTTTGTATCTCTCCACCGCCTCGGCGGAGGCCAGCAGCAGCCACGCGGCGCCGTCGGTGATCTGCGAGCTGTTGCCCGGGGTGATCTTGCCGTACTTGCGATCGAAGAAAGGCTTGAGCTTGGCCAGGCCCTCCATGCTGGAGTCGTGGCGCACGCCGTCGTCTTCCGCATAGACCTTGCCATTGGCATCGATCAGCGGCACGATTTCGTCGAAGCGACCCGCCTTCTGCGCCGCCGATACCTTCTGGTGGCTGTCGACCGAAAATGCGTCCATCTGCTGCCGAGAGATGCCGAACTTCCAGGCCAGGTTCTCTGCCGTCTGGCCCATCATCAGGTTCACCACCGGGTCGGTGAGGCCCTTGACGATGCCGATCACGGGCGTCAGCAGCATCGCCGGCCGAAGCTTGGCGAACATGCCGAGCTTGGCCCCCGTGCTGCGCGCCTGGGCCATCAGCGAGAACCACATCACCATCTTGTCCGAGTAGAGCAGCGGCGTGCGCGAGAGCGCATCGACACCGCCGGCCAGCACCAGTTGCGAGCGGCCGCTGTGGATGTTGGCGATGGCGGAATCCAGCGCCTGCATGCCCGAGGCGCAGTTGCGCATCACGGTCCAGCCCGGCACCTTGTTGCCGCAACCGAGGCGCAAGGCAATGACGCGGCCGATGTTGACCTCGTCGACGCTGGGTCCGGCGCAACCGACGATGACTTCGTCAAGGTCTTCCGGCGCGAAGGGCTGGCGCGCCAGCAGCGCCCGGCCGGAGATCGTGGCCAGGTCCGAGGCCGAAAAGGGGCCGGGGACGTTGCGCGATTTCAGGAAAGGCGAACGAGCGCCATCGACGATAAAGACGGGTTCGAACGGTTTCATGCTCAGGCAGCCTTGCGCAGGATTTCGGACAAAGACAGCGCAGGCGTGGCCTTCTCGACCGAGAAATCCTGCGGGAAATCGTCGACCGCGATGGCGCGGTCGCGCAGCACGGCGCGGCGCTGCAGCAGGGCGTGTTCCTCGGCGCTGATGATGCCGGCTTCGCACGCGTGAGCGGCCATCGTCGCCGTGTCGCCAGCGCCGACTTTTCCTTCCTTGCGCGCGGCGCGGATGCGGGCTTCGATCGGCTCGGCGGCCACCGTGGCTTCCAGCGCCAGCTCGATGACGCCGACCGCATCCATCTCGTCGCGCGGCACGAACATGCCGGCGGTGAGCCGGTCGCGCGTGGCGGAAGGCTCGATCAGCAGTTGCGCGACCTCGTGGCCCAGTTTGTCGGAGGGCACCTCATAGGGGCGGCCGAGCGGGAAGATGTACCAGTGCAGCAGGGCGGCGATGACGCGGTTCGGGTAGTTGGAGATCACGCCCTCGAAGGCGTTCTGCATCTTGAACATCGCGTCCCAGATCGCCCAGTGCATCAGCGGCGCGTCGGCGGACTGGCGACCTTCCGCCTCGTAGCGCTTGAGCGTGGCCGAGGCGAGGTACATCAGCGAGAGGATGTCGCCCAGGCGCGCCGAGAGCTTTTCCTTGCGCTTGAGGTCGCCGCCCATGACGAACATGGAAACGTCGGCGAGGAAGGCGAAGGCCGCCGAGAAGCGCGACAGCTGCTGGTAATAGCGCCGCGTTTCCGGCGCCACGTTCGCGGGTACGGAGGCGAAGTTGGAGCCGGTAAGGCCCATGCTCCAGGAGCGGAAGCCGCGCGTCCAGATGAACCACAGGTGGGCTGCGAAGGCGGCATCGAAATCGCGCAGGCCCTGCTTTGCATCCGGGTTCCTGGCCGCCGCCATTTCCTTCAGCACGTAGGGGTGGCAGCGGATCGCGCCCTGGCCGAAGATGATCAGGCTGCGCGTCAGGATGTTGGCGCCCTCGACCGTGATCGCCACCGGGATCTGCTGGTAGGCGCGGCCCATGAAGTTGTTGGGGCCGAGGCAGATGCCCTTGCCGCCG
>JACRIY010000016.1 GCA_016235805.1 Rhodocyclales bacterium | reverse complement strand
TGCAGGCCCTGGCGCCGACGCTGGTCGCCAACCCGACGCTCGCGCTGGCCAATGCCGTGCTCTTCCTCGAAGCCTTCGGCCACACGGTGATCGCCTGGATCTGGCTGCGCCAGGCCATCGCTGCGCAGCGCGGGCTGCAAAACGGCATCGCCGCCGATGCGGACTTCTATCGTGGCAAACTGGCCGCCTGCCGCTGGTTCTACCGCTGGGAACTGCCCAAGACCCGCCAGTGGCACGAACTGCTGCGCAGCCTCGACGACACCACGCTAAACATGCCGTCCGAAAGTTTCTGAACCGATGAGCCATCCCAACATTCTGGTCGAAAGCAAAGACGGCATCGTCACGATCGAGATCAGCCGCCGCGAGAAGAAAAACGCCATCACCTCCGACATGTACCGTGCCATGAGCGCGGCGCTGTCGCGGGCGCGGGACGACAGCCATGTCCGGGTGGTATTGCTGCGCGGCCAGGAGGACATGTTCACCGCCGGCAACGACCTAGCCGACTTCCTGCAGCGCAAGGTGGGCGACCCCAGTGCCGCGATCCCTTTCCTGCACCTGATCGCCTCCTTCGAAAAGCCCATCGTCGCCGCCGTCGCCGGCAACGCGGTGGGCATCGGTACCACGATGCTGCTGCATTGCGACCTGGTCTATGCCGCCGACAACGCGAAATTCCAGCTCCCCTTTGTCAATCTCGCGCTCTGCCCGGAGGGCGGCTCCAGCCTGCTGCTGCCGCGCGTTGCCGGCTACCAGCGCGCCGCCGAACTGCTGATGCTGGGCGAACCCTTCGATGCCGCCACGGCACGCGAGGCCGGCTTCGTCAATCACGTCCTGGCCCCCGGCGCACTGATGGCCGCCGCGATGGATGCCGCGCAAAAGCTCGCCGCCCGCCCGGCCGGCTCACTCGCCGTGACCAAGGCGCTCTTGAAGCGCCCGCCGGACCGCAGCGCGATCGAGGCCATCGACGAGGAAGTGATCTTCTTCGGCGACCTCGTCGCCGCTCCCGCCGCCAAGGAAATCTTCGCCGCCTTTCTCGAAAAGCGCAGCCCCGATCCCGCCAAACTACACGACAAATAATGACAAACGACATCCCCGAGGGCTTCAAGCCCCTCAAGCGCGGCGGCGGCTACCTGACCAGCCTCGGTCCCTGGTATTACCGCATCGACCAATCCAAGGGCGGCGAGCGCGGCCAGATGGTGCTGGCGATCCGCGTCGAGGATCGCCACACCAACATCCGCCACATCGCCCACGGCGGCTTCCTGGTCTCGATGTTCGACACCGCGCTGGGCATCGTCGTCTCCAGTTCGAAAGAGCCGCCGCAACCCATCGTCACCGTCAGCCTCACCACCAACTTCGTCTCCGGCGCCGAACCGGGCGACTGGGTCGAGGCCCACGTCGACCTTGACCGCATGGGCGGGCGCCTGGCTTACGCCAGCTGCCGACTGGTCTGCGGCGAGCGCGTGATCATGACCGGCACGGGCGTCTTCGCCCTGATGAAGCCGGCCGTGCCGAAGGAAAGGACCGACGGCTGATGGCCAAGATCCATGTCCTGCTGAAGAAGGAAGAACTCGACGCCCAGCGCCTCGAAGGCAAGGTGGTCGTTGTGCTCGACATCCTCTTCGCCACCTCGTCCATCGTCACCGCGCTGGCCCACGGCGCCACCGAAGTCATCGCCACCCTCGACGGCCGTGCCGCGCAAGCGGCGGCGGCCCATTACCCCGCCGGCTCCTACGTGCTCTCCGGAGAATTGAATGCCGACACCCTGCCCGGCTTCGTCCATCCGACGCCGAAGGCGCTGCTGGCCGAGGGCATCGCCGGCCGGCGCCTGATCTACTGCACCACCAACGGCACCGTCGCCCTGGCCAAGTCGCAGAGCGCCGCCCACATCTATGCCGCCGCCCTGCTCAATGGCCGCGCCGTGGTCGAACGCATCGTCGCCGATCATCCGGAGGCCACCATCCTGATCGTCTGCTCCGGCTCCGCGGACAACTTCAACCTCGAGGATTTCTACGGCGCCGGTTATTTTGTCTCGCTCTTCCACCAGGCCCTGCCGCAGGCCGAGTATTCCGACGCCGCGCTCGCCGCCGAGCTGCTGCACGACCACTGCGACGGCCTAGATGCCCTGCGCCGCGCCCGCGTCGGACGCATGATGCTGGCGCGCCGCCTCGATGACGAAGTCGCCTTCGCCGCCCAGGAAAGCTGCTACGACGTGGTCCCCAAACTGCAAAACGGCGCCCTGCGCCCGGTCTGAAGGAAACCAATGAGCACCAAGACCTGGAAGTACTACTGGGAAGATTTCCCCGTCGGCAAGGTCCGCGAGTTCGGCGCCTACACCGTCACCGCCGAGGAAATCATGGACTTCGCGAATAAGTTCGACCCGCAACCCTTTCACCTTTCGGAAGAAGCCGGCAAGGCGAGCCTTTTCGGCGGGCTGTGCGCCAGCGGCTGGCACACTTGCGCCATGACCATGCGCATGATGTGCGACGAGTTCCTGCTCGAAACCGCCAGCCTCGGCTCCCCCGGCCTCGAGAACATCCGCTGGCTCAAACCGGTGCGCCCCGGCGACACGCTGCACGTGCGATCCGTCGTGATCGAAGCACGGCCCATGGAAAGCAAGCCCCACGTCGGACTGGTCAAGGTGCGCTGGGAAACGCTCAACCAGAACAACGAGGAAGTCGCGCAAATGGAAGGCTATGGCATGTACCGGCGGCGCGACCCGGCGCCGCCCAAGGCCGCATGACGCTCGACGAGCTGCTCGCCCGCCCATTCGGCAGCTATGGTGAGCTGATCCGCCTGCATGCGCGGCAGCGGCCCGACCATCCGGCCCTGATCGAGGGCGAGCGCCGCGTCTCCTTCGCCACGCTGGACGCGATGGTGGATCGCGTCGCCGCGACCCTGCAGCGCGCAGGCATCCGCGCCACGGAAGCCGTCGCCATCTGCGCCGGCAGCTCGCTCGAATATGCCGCCGTCTTCCTCGGCGCCCTGCGTGCCGGCGTTGCCGTCGCCCCGCTGGCGCCGTCCTCGACGCCGCAGACCATCGCCGACATGGCGGCGAATTCGGAGGCACGCCTGTTCTTCGTCGACGCCGAGGTCGCCGCCGAACTCGCGCCGGTACGGACCCAGATCGCCGTGCCCTGGATCGCGCTCGACGAGTCCGCCGCCGGCACGCCCTTCTCGCGCTGGCTGGCCCCGGCCGGCAGCGTCCCGGAACCGTTGGCGATCCGCCCCGAGTGGCCGTTCAACATCATCTATTCTTCGGGCACCACCGGCACGCCCAAGGGCATCGTCCAGCCCCACGCCATGCGCTGGGTGCACGTGCAGCGCGCCCGCGACCACGACTACGGCCCCGATGCCGTGACCCTGGTGTCGACGCCGCTCTACTCCAATACCACGCTGGTCAGCTTCTTCCCCGCCGTGGTGCTGGGCGGCACCGCCGTGTTGATGCCGAAGTTCGACGCCGGCCGCTACCTCGAACTCGCGCAACGCCATCGCGCCACCCACACGATGCTGGTGCCGGTGCAGTACGCGCGCCTGATGGCCCACCCCTCCTTCGACGCCTGCGACCTGTCGAGCTTCCGCATGAAGTTCTGCACCAGCGCCCCTTTCGCCGCCGCGCTCAAGGGCGACATCCTGCGCCGCTGGCCGGGCGGGCTGATCGAGTATTACGGCATGACCGTTGGCG
>JACRIY010000015.1 GCA_016235805.1 Rhodocyclales bacterium | reverse complement strand
GGCCGCATTGGCGATCAGGATTGCGTACATCACGCCCTCGGGCAGGCCGCTGTAGTAGCGGATCACCACGGTCAGGAGACCGATCAGCGCACCATAGACCCACATGCCCTTGGGCGTCACCGGCGAGGTCGCCATGTCGGTGGCCATGTACACCGCGCCGAGGATCAGGCCGCCCGAGAACAGCATGAAGAAGGGATTCGGGTAGCGCGCCGGGTCGAAGGCGAACAGCAGCCAGGCCGTCAGCGCCGCGCTGCCCAGCACCGCTAGCGGGATGCGCCAGTCCATGAAGCGGCGCACCGCGAGATAGGCGCCGCAGAGCAGGATCAGCAGCGGCGACGGGCCCACCGCCATGTGGCCGGACAGCGAGGTCAATAGCTCGTCGGCATTGGCCAGCACGCCGTCGAACTTCCACTTCGCCAGCGGCGTCGCCCCGGCCAGCGCGTCGAGGCTCTTGGCCTTGAGCCAATGAACGGGATCGGCGGGGATCATCAGCGGCCAGGCCAGGGTCGACGGGATGAATTCGGTAAATCGGCCCGGCAGAAAGGACGGCGTGTAAGTGGCGATGGCCGTCGGGAAGGCCGCCTGGACGAAGGCGCGTCCGACCAGCGCCGGATTGAAGACATTGAAGCCGATGCCACCGAACAGCGCTTTCCCCAGGGCGATGGCGACGATGCCGGCCACCGCCCCCATCCACAACGGGAAACCCGGTGGCAGCGTCAGCGCCAGCAGGATGCCGGTGATCACCGCCGAGTAGTCGGACAGCCGCCCGGCCTGGGTGCCGGTGCCAACAAAGAAGCGCTCGGTGAGCAGGCAAGCGCCCGTCACAACGATCATCGAGAACAGCGCCGAGATGCCGTACTGGAAGACGTAGAAGGCGCAGATCGGCAGCAGCGAATACACCACGTTGCGCATGATGGTCTCGACCGTCTTGGTCGATTGCACGTGCGGCGCGGAGCGAATCTCGATCGGCGCGGTCATGCTGCTGCCTTTTCCCTGAGGATCTGCTTGGCCACGCGGAACTGCTGCACCAGCGGGATGTTCGACGGGCAGACGTAGGTGCAGCAGCCGCACTCGAAGCAGTCGCCGAGGAAGTACTGCTCGCCCATCAGGTCGTACTCGCGTTTGGCCGCCAGCATGCCGAGCGTGGACGGGTTGAGCCCCATCGGGCAGGACTCGACGCACTCGCCGCACTTGATGCAGGGATAGGTCTGGCGCGACTCGCGCGCCAGCATGTCTTCGCGGCGGAACACCAGCACGCCGGACACGCCCTTGGTGATCGGCACCTCGAGAGAACCGATGGCCTGGCCCATCATCGGCCCGCCGAGGATGACCTGGCGCGCGTCGAGCGCATCGACCGCCGGCACGCCGGCGTAATCGAGCACGAACTTCAGCGGCGTGCCGAGGATCACGCGGTAGTCGCCGGGTTTGGCCACGCCCGGCCCAGTCACCGTCACCACGCGCTCTGTCAGGCCCTGCCCCAGCGGCAGCAGCTTGCCCAAGGCAGCCAGCGTACCGACGTTGCTGACCACCATGCCCAACGCGATGGGCAGGCCGCCGGCAGGCATCTCGGCGCAGAACAGCGACATGATCAGCATTTTTTCAGAGCACTGCGGATACTTGGTCGGCACCGCCTCGACGTGGATCTCTTCCGTGACGCCCGCGGCCTGCGCGTCGGCAATGGCCTGGCGCAGCACCAGCACCGCATCCGACTTGTTGTCCTCGACGCCGATGATGGTGCGCACCGCACCGGTGGCGCGCATGGCGTAGCGGATGCCGGCGATCAGGTAAGCCGATTCCTCGACCATCACGCGATGGTCGCAGGTGAGATAGGGCTCGCACTCGCAGCCGTTCACCACCAGGGTATGCACCCTGGCCTGCTTGGGCACCGACAGCTTGGCATGGGTCGGAAAGGCTGCGCCGCCGAGGCCCACCATGCCGGTATCCCAGATCGCCTGCAGGATGTCCTGGCCGCTGGCCTGCGACAGGTCGCGCGGCTGGCCCCAGAGGTCTTCCTGCGTCGCGCCCGGATGCGCGCGGATGACGATGGAATCGATCCAGGTGCCGCGCATGCCGGGGCGCAGGCCGACGAACTCGACCACGCCCGACAGCGGCGCGTGGTGTGGCACCGACAGCCACTCGTCGCTGCGCGCAATGGGCTGGCCGCGTACTACCTCCTGGCCGACGCGGACGATGGCGCGCGGCACCTTGCCGATGTGCTGCGACAGGGGCACCGTGACGCGGTCCGGAAAGGGCAGGCGACGAATCTTGCGCTCCGCCGTCAGCTTGCAACTCGGCGGATGCACGCCGCGCTGGAAGGCTTCGCCGCGGAAGTAGGAAACGAGTTTCATGTCGAGCTCAGTTGAACTTCGCCGCCCGCGCCATGAGTTTCTCCACACCCGGCTCGCTCATGTTCCAGGGTGTGCCGGGATGAATGCAGCCGGCCGTGCATTTCTCGGCGGCCTTGACGATGTCGGCGAATTTCGCGCCCTTGGGATTGATCACCACGGCGAGCTTCTGGTCGTTGTAGGCGAAGGTCTTCGGCGCCAGAGTCGTGCATTCGTCGCAGGCCGTGCACTCGGGCGACTCGACCCAGACCGGCTCGTAATCGCCACCGCCCGCAGCGGAAATCGCCGTATCGCCAGCGCCGACTCTTGAATCGCCGCTGGCCGTCGACACCGCACCACCCTGCCCCAGCGCCGCGCTGATCTTCGCCAGCAGGTCCTCGCGCACGCGGCTCTCGACCTCGGCCATGTCACCCGCCTCGGCGCCCGCCCCCGCCAGGCCGCGCAACTGGCGCCAGAAGGCCAGCCGCTCCTCGGCCGACTTGATCAGTTCGGCGGTGACCAGCAGGCGCATCAGGCGGTTCTTCTTGTCCACCGCCCAGATGAAGGGGAACCTGCCTTCGCGCTCGTCGGCATCTAGTTCGAGGAACTCGGCCACCGGCACCATGGACTCGTTCCAGGTCTCGGGCGGCGCCTTGCGGAAATGCTTGAGGAAGCGCGCCTCGGTCGCGGCGAAATCGGCGAAGGTCATCGGCAGCGTCATGCTCTGCTGGGCTCCTGCCTCGTCGACATATTTCAGCGTGTAGGTCGGCCAGTCGCTGTCGAGCGCGGGATTGCCCTCCAGGCTGACGCATTCGGCGAAGGTGGTGCCGGCATCCGGATCGAAGCGGAACAGCGGATAGGCGCGGCCCTCGACCGCCAACTTGCTCTGATCCACGCTCTTGTCGTCGCCGACGCCGTGCTCGGGCGGGCACACGGCGTAGATGTTGAACAGTGCCGGACGGCGGCTGTTGATGCCGTCGATGTAGCTCTCGATCAGGTGGTTGACGTGGGCGATGGTGC
>JACRIY010000003.1 GCA_016235805.1 Rhodocyclales bacterium | reverse complement strand
GGTGCGGGTTTCGGCGGAGTCGGCGCGGCTGGTGAGCACGATCGGCACCCGGGCGCCGAGCACGATGCCGGACGTCAGCGCGTCGGCGAGGTATTCCAATTGCTTGGCCAGCATGTTGCCCGATTCGATGTCGGGCACCAGCAGGATGTCGGCCTGGCCGGCCACCGCCGACTTGATGCCCTTGGTGCGCGCGGCGACCACCGAGATCGCATTGTCGAAGGCCAGCGGGCCGTCGAGCAGGCCGCCGGTGATCTGGCCGCGGTCGGCCATCTTGCACAGCGCGGCGGCGTCGAGCGTGGCCTGCATCTTGAGGTTCACCGTTTCCACGGCGGCGAGGATGGCGACCTTGGGATCGGCGATCTTCAGCATGCGCGCCAGGTCGATGGCGTTCTGCACGATGTCGACCTTGGTCTCCAGGTCGGGGGCGACGTTGACCGCGGCATCGGTGATGAACAGCAGGCGCGGATAGGTCGGTACGTCCATCAGGAACACGTGGCTGATGCGCCGTTCGGTGCGCAGGCCGGTGGCCTTGTCCACTACTTCGCTCATCAGTTCGTCGGTATGCAGCGAACCCTTCATCAGCGCCTCGACCTGGCCTTCGCGCGCCAGCGAGACCGCCACTTCCGCGGCGGCATGGCTGTGGGCGACGTTGATCAGGGTGCAGCCATAGAGGTCGAGCTGGTTGGCCTCGGCGATCTGGCGGATCTTGTCCTCGGGGCCGACCAGGGTCGGCACGATCAGGCCGCGGTCGCGCGCCAGCAGCGCGCCCTTGAGCGATTCGGTATCGCAGGGATGGGCCACCGCCATCGAGATCGGGGTCAGGCCGCGGGTGATTTCGAGCAGGTGTTCGAAGCGCGCCTTGCGCGTTTCCGACAGCTTGAAATCCGGCAGGTTGGCCTTGAGGCGCTTGACCTTCTCGGTCGGCGCCAGCACTTCGGCAGTGCCGGTGATGACCTTCTGCCCGTCCTGGTTGGTGCACAGGCAGTCGAACACCATGTGGTGGTTGCGCGGGTATTTCTTCTCGCAGGTGACGGTCACCGTCAGCGTGTCGCCGACCCGCACCGGCTGCGCGAAATGCAGCGTCTGGTCCTTGTAGACCGTGCCCGGGCCGGGGAACTGGGTGCCCAGCACGTTCGAAATCAAGGCGCCACCCCACATGCCGTGGGCGATCACCTCGCGCAGCATGGAGGAATGGGCGTACTCGGGATCGACGTGCGAGGGATTGATGTCGCCCGACATGATGGCGTACATCTGGATGTCTTCGTGGCGCAGCGTGCGCACCAGAGTCGCACTGTCGCCGACGTTGATTTCGTCGAAGGTGCGATTCTCGATGTAGTCGGCGCTGCTGGTCTGAACCGGGTTCATACGGGGAGTTCCATGAGCAAACACGAATATCTTAACGGTTGCTTGCTGCGATGCAATAAGTAGTTCTACGGGGGGCAATTTCGCAGCAAATGGATTCAGTGGCACATGTTCTTTTAACGTAGAGGGATGACCGCCTGCGCTTCCCGGAATCATTGGCAAGAGCCTACCTGATAGGCACCACAAAACCGTAGCTCACGTTTCTGTTGACATAGGTCAACCAGAGCATAAATCCATCTGCTTTCGGGGAGTGATGGGCTCGGCAAGCAAATTTCTAACCTGGAAACCTTAGCCCGCTTGGTTTTCAGCCCCATCGGCAAGCATTTGGCATCGGAAAAATGCTTGCAAGTTCAAGGAGTCGCTTAGTCCGTTTGAACTATAGGCGCGTTTATCGCTCCCCTTTAATATCCGCGCTGGATAAATTGCGGGTTGCCAGGACTCGATAACGGGAGATTGCTTTGATGTCGAAGAAATGCAGCGTTTTTTTTGCGGCGATGCTTCTTGGGGTTGCCTCAGGATCTAGCGCCAACGAGTTGATTCAGAACGGCAGCTTTGAGAATGGTCTCTTCATCGAAAATGCTTCCAACCGCGGACTGCCCGGACCCATTCTTCAACCTCACGCGATGCTGGTGGAGAAAGACGACTCAACCTCCATCGCCCATTGGCAGACCGAAGGTGACACGATTGCTTGGATCGAGGCCGGAAACGTCTACAGCCTCAGCGCCTCGAATGGAAATCGCTTCCTTGATCTGAGCGGCTGGACGCGCCAATCGCCCTTCGGCGGCGTAAAGCAAACGATCAACACGGTCGTCGGACAGCGTTACAAGCTTTCATTCGATCTGGGTTACTCGCAGCAGTATGGAAATGATGCAACGATCAAGGCGAGTGCCGGTCAGGATCCTCTAGACGTCTGGACTGCCACAATCGGATGTTGCAATGGACTCAATAAATGGAATCCGTTCAGTTTCGAGTTCACCGCCAAGGGTTCGACTACCGATATTTTCCTTGCTGAAGCGTTTCCGTCACGCGACTATGTCGGACTCGACAACGTCAGCGTTCAAGCAGTCGCTGCTCCGGTTCCCGAACCAGAAACCTACGCCTTGATGCTGGCCGGTCTTGGTTTGATGGGCTTCGTAGCCCGCCGCAGGAAGCAACGGTCGGCTGCCTGAGCCGCAGGGGATTTGCAATGAGTAACGGGGGCGCCGCTCCCGTTCTTCGTTTTTCGGACCAGCGTTTCGGCGAAATCCCGACGGCAGCCATTCCGGCGGGAGACTTGAATCGACGAGTAGCGATTCAGCCGGACAGTCTGCCATCTCTTTCACCGATCGCCGTATTGCCAGCGCCGACTTTCGAGGCGGCCCTTCTTTAGCCACAAAAAATATTGTTCAAGCTGTAAGTATTCGATTTCCTGCCCGACTCACGGAGCAGCAGGGCGGCTTTCGCGCCTGCACGGAGCAATCCGCATTCCCCAGTCCAACAAGGAGATCGTCATGAACAAAACCCTTTCCGCTGCTTCCCTCGCCCTTGCCTTCGGTGCCGCCATGGGCATCGCCGCCGCACCCGCCATCGCCGCTTCGCATGGCGGCGCCATGAAGGCGGAGACGGAAAAATGCTTCGGCGTGGCATTGAAGGGCAAGAACGACTGCAAGGCGGGCGCCGGCACCTCCTGCGCCGGTACGTCGAAGACCGACTATCAGGGCAATGCCTGGTCGATGGTGCCCAAGGGCACCTGCGAGAAAGCCATGTCGAAGACTTCGCCGACCGGCCACGGCCAACTGATGGAATTCAAGGAAAAGAAGGCCTGAGCGGCGGCCCGGAGCCCACGCCATGCAGCCTGCCGCGAGCCGCCCGTCGGCGCGCCCGCACCGATCCCTGCCCGCAAGGGCGGGGATCGGGCTCAAGCCCGAGCACTTCCGCGCGATCCTCGACACGGCGCCGGACATCGGCTTCTTTGAAATCCATGCCGAGAACTACATGGTGGACGGCGGCCCCTTCCACCATTACCTGACGCGCATCCGCGAGCGTTATCCGCTGTCGATCCATGGCGTCGGCCTGTCGATCGGCGGCGAGGGGCCGCTCGACGAGGCGCACCTCGACCGCCTGGCGGCCTTGCTCGACCGCTACCAGCCCGAATCCTTTTCCGAGCACCTGGCCTGGTCCAGCCATGGCGGCAATTTCTACAACGACCTGCTGCCGGTCGCCTACGACGCCGCCACGCTTGTTCGCGTCTGCGAGCATGTCGAGCGCGTGCAGGAGCGCCTCGGGCGCCGCATGCTGCTGGAGAACCCGGCCACCTATATCGAGTTCGCCGCCTCGACCATGGGCGAAACGGATTTCATCGGCGAGGTGGTGCAACGCAGCGGCTGCGGCCTGCTGCTCGATGTGAACAATGTCCATGTCTCCTGCACCAACCATGGCCGCGATGCACGCGACTACATTCGGGCGCTGCCGCTCGACGCGGTGGCGCAGATCCACCTCGCCGGTTTTGCCGTCGAAAGCGACAGCCTCGGCGCGCCGCTGTTGATCGACAGCCACGGCGCGCCGGTGGCCGAGGAGGTATGGCAGCTCCACTGCCACGCGCTGGACTGGGTCGGGCCGATGCCGACGCTGATCGAGCGCGACAATGACATCCCGGCGCTGCCGGTGCTGCTGGCCGAGGCGCGCCATGCCGAGCGCATCCTGGAGCGTTTGCTGCCGGTGGCGGCGGAAAGCGCCGTGTCGTGAGCGCCGACTTTGCCGCCGCGCTGCTGGCGACTGACGGGTGTTGCCCGCCGGGGCTGACGACCTGGAACGGGTCGGCACCGGCGCAGCGCTTTGGCGTGTATCGCAACAACGTCGTGGTCGGCCTGGTCGATGCCCTGGCAGACAGTTTTCCGGTGACGCAGGCGCTGGTCGGCGAGGACTTCTTCCGCGCCATGGCGCGCGAGTTCGTGCGCGCGCATCCGCCGCGCTCGTCGGTGCTGGCGCTGTATGGCGACGGCTTTGCCGGTTTCATCGAGGATTTTCCGCCGGCCGCCGGGCTGCCCTACCTGGCCGACATGGCGCGCCTCGAATACCTGCGCGTGATGGCCTGGCACGCGGCCGACGCCTGTCCTCTTGCGCCGGCCGCGATCGCGGCCCTGGTGGGTGACGCCGCCGTCCTCGCGGACGCGCGTTTTTCCTTTCATCCCTCGCTGTTTTTGCTGCCATCGGCTCATGCCGTGGCCTCGCTGTGGACCGCGCATCAGTCGGAATCCGCCGCGCTGACTCTGGCCGGGCTCGACACGGCCGCGGCGGAAACGGCGCTGGTTTGCCGCAATGGCCTGGAGGTAGAGATTTTTTGCCTGAGGCCGGGAGCGGCAAGTTTCGTTGCCTCGCTGATGCAGGACGCAAGCTTCGCCGCGGCGGCCGAGGCCGCGCTGGCAAGCGACAGCCATTTCGACCTGGCAGAGACGCTGGCCTTGCTGCTGCGGGCCGGCGCGATCACCGGGATCATCACCCAGAGGAGGAAATCATGAATACAGAGGTATCCGCCGCCGCGAGCGGCAGCACCCCGGCGCCGCTGCAACTGGCGCGCCTTGGCATTGACCTGCTGGGGCGCGTTCCCGACGGCGTGATCGCGTTGCTGGGCCGCTTCGCCATCGCCGGGATCTTTTGGAAATCCGGTCAGACCAAGATCGAGGGCCTGGCCATCGACATCGTCAGTGGCGAGTTCAGTTTCGGCCTGCCCAGACTTTCCGATTCCGTGGTGGCGTTGTTCCGCGACGAATACAAGCTGCCGCTGGTCCCGCCCGAAATCGCCGCGCCGATGGCGGCCTTCGCCGAACACCTGTTTCCGCTGTTGATCCTGATCGGGCTGGCGACGCGCTTCTCGGCGCTGGCCCTGCTGGTAATGACGGCGACCATCCAGTTCCTGGTCTACCCCGACGCCTGGCCGACTCACGGCGTCTGGGCGGCGGTGCTGCTGTTCATTGCCGCGCGCGGCCCGGGGCCGGTCTCACTTGACCACCTGATCGCCAGGCGCTGGGGTTAGGCGCGGCGGCATGTCGATCCGCGCCCGCCTTGCCCTGGCCTTTGCCCTGCTGCTCTGCCTGGCGCTGACAGTGGCAGTGGTGACGCTGGGGCGGCTTGACGACCTGACGGCGAAATCGCGCGAGCTGGTGGACCACCAGGCGCGCCGGGTGCTGCTCGCACAGCAAGTGAACCAGCATGCACAGGCTGCTGCCATCGGCTTGCTGAAACTGTTGCAAACATCGCGCCGCGAGGATCGGGTGCCGCTTTACGCGGCGATGGATGCCGACCTCGCCGCCTCCGACCGGGCGGTGCGCGAGCTGGGTGACGGCCTGCTCGGCGCCGACGAACGACCCGCGATGTCACGTGTCGCCGATATCCGCCAGCGCTATGGCGAGCAGTTCCAGGCCACGGTGGAGATGATCGAAATAGACGGCGTAGCCCCGGCGCGGGACTATTTCGCGGCGCGCACCGGCAAGCTGCTGAACACGCTGCTGTTCGAGATCGAGGCGCTCGAAGCGGTGATACAGAAGCGCATGCAGGATGAACTGGAAGCCCTGCGCGTGGCCACCGGCGAGGCGCGCCGCATCGTGCTGCTGCTGGCTGGCGCGGCCCTGGCGCTCGGCGCGCTGCTGGCCTGGGCCATCGGGCGCGGCATCGTCACCCCGCTGCGCGAGGCGGTCGCGCTGGCCGGCGCCATCGCCGGCGGCGACTACCGCGCGGCCGTGCCCTGCTGCCGCAAGGACGAGTTCGGCGAGTTGCTGCGCTCGCTGGACAGCATGCGCGACAGCATCGCCAGCCGCGAGGAGCGGCTGGCGCGCATTGCCTACGTCGATCAGCTCACCGGCCTGCCGAATCGCGCGCGGCTGATGGAAAGACTCGCCGCGCTGCCGCCACGGGCACCCTATGCACTGGCCATCCTCGACATCCAGCGCTTTGCGCTGATCAACCATGCGCTCGGCCACGCCGTCGGCGATCGCCTGCTGTCCGAGCTTGGCGCGCGGCTGCAGCGCGATCTCGACGCCGAGGAGGCAGTGGCGCGGCTGTGGGGCGACAAGTTCGCCGTGCTGTTCACCGCCGCCGACCGCGTCGCGGCGCAGGCCCGGCTGGATGCTTTGCTCGCCGGCCTGCGCCAGCCCCTGAGCATCGATGGCCAGCGGCTCGATGTCGATGCCAGCGTCGGCGTGGCCTTGCGCCCCGGCGACGCGGCCGATGCGGCGAGCCTGATGCGCCGCGCCCATCTTGCGCTGGAGGCCGCCAAGCGTTGCCAGTGTGGCTATGCCTTCGCTGCCGACATCGCCGCCGAGCCCCAGCCGGAGCAGCTTTCGCTGATCGGCGAAATGCGCGAGGCGCTTTCCGGCAACCAGTTCGAGCTGCATTACCAGCCCAAACTTGACCTCGCAGGCCATCGCGTCGCCGGTGCGGAGGCGCTGATCCGCTGGCGCCATCCGCGACTGGGCATGGTGCCGCCGGGACGCTTCGTGCCGTTTGCCGAACGCACCGGCTTCATCCGCGAGATCACGCCATGGGCGCTGCGCCGCGCGGTGGCCGACGCCGCCGGCTGGCAGGATGCCGGGCTCGACATCGTGGTCGCGGTGAACCTCTCGGCGCGCGACCTGCTCAACCGCGACCTGGTGTCCGACGTCGCTCGCCTGCTGGCCCAATCGCGACTGGCGCCACGTCGCCTGTGCCTGGAAATCACCGAGAGCGCGCTGATGGATGACCCGGAACTGGCGCTCTCCCACCTGCATGAACTGGCCGCGCTCGGGCTCAAGCTCTCGATCGACGACTACGGCACCGGACAGGCCTCGCTGGCCTACGTGAAAATCTTGCCGGTGCATGAACTGAAGATCGACCGCGCCTTCGTTGCCGGGGTGGACAGTACGCCGCGCAACGCGGCCATCGTGCGCTCGACTCTCCTGTTGTGCCGCGAGCTGGGCCTCACGGTGGTGGCCGAGGGCGCCGAAACGCCGGGCGAAATCGACTGGCTGCGCGCCAATGCCTGCGACCTGGTGCAAGGCTACGGGGTCGCGCGGCCGATGCCGGCGCCGGATTTCCGTGCCTGGGTCGAAGCGCATGCCGCGGCGACGGCCGTGGTAGCGTAAGGATACCGGCGCGCCGGCGACCAAGCTGCAATGCCGTGTTCGGCGGCAAGTCATTTCAGGAGACCCCATGTCCATGCGCAAGCTGCTGTTCCTCGTTGTCATCGCCATCGTCGTCGGCGCCTTCTTCGCCTTCGACCTCGGGCGCTGGCTGAGCCTCGACGCGCTGAAGGCGCAGCAAACGGCGCTCGACGCCTATCGGCAGGCCCATCCCTGGCTCACCGCCGGCATCTACTTCGTCATTTACGTCGCGGTCACCGCACTCTCGCTGCCCGGCGCGGCGATCATGACGCTGGCCGGCGGCGCGGTGTTCGGCCTGCTGTGGGGTACGGTGCTGGTGTC
Organism: Rhodocyclales bacterium; assembly: GCA_016235805.1. GTDB lineage: Bacteria > Pseudomonadota > Gammaproteobacteria > Burkholderiales > Rhodocyclaceae > Sulfuritalea. The sequence goes on along the minus strand of JACRIY010000003.1, from coordinate 26,935 downwards.
CTTCGCTTCCAGCCTGGGCGCCACGCTGGCTTTCCTTGCCTCACGCTTCCTGCTGCGCGACTGGGTGCAGGCGCGCTTCGGCCAGCGCCTGCAGGCGATCAATGCCGGGGTAGAGAAGGAGGGCGGTTTCTACTTGTTCACGCTGCGCCTGGTGCCGGTGTTTCCCTTCTTCATGATCAACCTGCTGATGGGCCTGACCTCGATGCGGGCGGGCACCTTCTACTGGGTCAGCCAGCTCGGCATGCTGGCCGGCACGCTGGTGTATGTGAATGCCGGCACGCAACTGGCCGGCATCGACAGCCTGCGCGGCATCCTCTCGCCGGCACTGATCGGCTCGTTTGCCCTGCTCGGCATCTTTCCGCTGATCGCGAAGAAGATCGTCGACGGCATCAAGGCGAAGCAGGTCTATGCGCGCTGGACACGGCCGGCGAAGTTCGACCGCAACCTCATCGTCATCGGCGGCGGCAGCGCCGGGCTGGTCACGGCCTACATCGCGGCGGCGGTGAAGGCGAAGGTCACGCTGATCGAAAAGCACAAGATGGGCGGCGACTGTCTCAACACCGGCTGCGTGCCGTCGAAGGCGCTGATCCGCTCGGCGAAGTTTTTGTCGCATGTTTCGCGCGCACAAGAGCTGGGTTGCCGTAGCGCCAGCGCCGACTTTCAGTTCAGTGAAGTGATGGAGCGCGTGAAGAAGGTCGTGCAGACCGTCGAACCCCACGATTCCGTCGAGCGCTACACCGGGCTCGGCGTCGACGTGATCGAAGGCAGCGCGAAGATCGTCTCGCCATGGGAAGTCGAGCTCACGCGCCACAACGGTGCCACCGAGCGCATGAGCACGCGCAGCATCGTCATCGCCGCCGGCGCGCGGCCCTTCGTGCCGCCGAGTCCCGGCATCGAGGAGGTCGGCTACCTTACCTCGGACAACGTCTGGAACCTGCGCGAGCTGCCCAGGCGCCTGGTGGTGCTGGGCGGCGGGCCGATCGGCTGCGAGCTGACCCAATCCTTCGCCCGCTTCGGGTCGGGTTTGGGAAACAAGGTCACGCAAGTCGAAATGCTGCCGCGCCTGATGATCCGCGAAGACCCCGAGGTCTCGGAGCTGGTCGCCGCGCGCTTCCGCCAGGAAGGCATCGACGTGCTGCTCAACCACAAGGCGATGCGCTTTGTCGTCGAAGGCGGTGAAAAGGCGCTGATCGCCGACCACGAGGGGCGCGAAGTGCGCATCCCCTTCGACGCCGTGCTGGTCGCCGTGGGCCGTGTCGCCAATCTCAAGGGCTACGGGCTGGAGGACATCGGCGTCGCCACCACGCGCACGGTCGACACCAACGAGTTCCTGCAAACCACCTATCCCAACATCTACGCCGCCGGCGACGTCGCCGGTCCCTTCCAGTTCACCCACACCGCCGCGCATCAGGCCTGGTATGCCGCCGTCAATGCGCTGTTCGACCCCTTCAAGAAGTTCAAGGCCGACTATTCGGTGATCCCCTGGGCGACCTTCGTCGAGCCCGAGGTGGCGCGTGTCGGCCTCAACGAAACCGAGGCGAGGGAAAAGGGCGTCGCCTATGAAGTCAGTCGCTACGACATCGACGACCTCGACCGGGCGATCGCCGACAGCGAGGCCCACGGCTTCATCAAGGTGCTGACGGTGCCGGGCAAGGACAGGATACTGGGCGTGACCATCGTCGGCGAACATGCCGGCGACCTGATCGCCGAATACGTTCTCGCCATGAAGCATGGCATCGGCCTCAACAAGATTCTCGGCACCATCCACATCTACCCGACCATGGCGGAAGCCAACAAATACGTCGCCGGCGTCTGGAAGAAGGCGCATGCCCCGCAAGCCTTGCTGGCCTGGGTGGCGCGCTTCCATGCCTGGCGGCGGGGAGAATGACATGAAGCTGCGCAAACTGCTGCTTGGACTGTTCCTCATCGCCTCGGCCGCGCTGGCCCATGCCCAGGGTTTCGATCACTCGCACGCGGCATGGCATGCGTTGCTGGCGAAGCACGTCAAGCCCTTCAACAACGGCAATGCCAGCGCGGTGGACTACACCGCGATCAAGGCCGAACACGCGGCGCTGAAAGCCTACCTCGGCACGCTGACGGTGGTGAGCGAAGCCGACTACGGCAAGTGGAACAAGGTCCAGCGCCTGACCTTCCTGATCAATGCCTACAACGCCTTTACCGTCGAACTGATCCTGACGAAATACCCCGAGCTGGAATCGATCAAGGATCTCGGTTCGGTGTTTTCCTCGCCGTGGAAGAAGAAGTTCTTCAGCCTGCTGGGGCAGGAACGCAACCTCGACGACATCGAGCACGGCCTGATCCGCGCCCCCGGCGCCTTCGACGACCCGCGCATCCATGTCGGCGTGGTCTGTGCCTCGATCGGCTGCCCGATGCTGCGGCCCGAAGCCTTCACGCCGGAAAGGCTCGATGCCCAGCTCGACGACGGCATGAAGCGCTTCCTCGCCGACAGCAGCCGCAATCGCTTCGATGCCGCCAGCGGCAGATTGCAGGTGTCGAAGATCTTCGACTGGTATGGCAAGGATTTCGAGAAGGGCCATCTGGCCAACAAGGGCTACGACACGCTGAAAGCCACTTTCGCCCGCCACGCCGCGCAGCTCGCGACGACGCCCGACGCCCAGGCAAAAATACGTGCTGGCGACTACAAGCTGGACTTCCTCGATTACGACTGGCGCCTCAACGACAGCCGGCGGCGGGGCGGTTGAGGGCGAGGGGGGCAGGCGGTTGCTCGATGACTCGCATCGCGCAAACGACAGGGCGCCGTGACCGGCAGGGCGACCCGCTGTGCATCATCGAAGCCAACGCCGGTGGGGGCATGCGCGCCGTTGGTCTGGCGGTCGACGTCGATTGCCGCCTTGCAAGCTGGTGCAAACCCGATCTAGTCGCGCGAGCGGCCCCATGCTAGGCGCCTTGTGCCGGATTGCCGTGCTGCTGCTGCCGGCGGTAGCGATGGCGGACCCGGTCTGGGTCGGCCGCTTCGATTCGGGGCAGGGCGCCCTGCCGCCGGGCTGGCACATCGAACGCCCGAATCCGAACGCGCCGCCGACACGCTACCGCGTGCGCGAGTGGGACGGCGTGGCGGCGGTCGAGGCCCATGCCGAGGCCGGCATGGCGCTGCTGGCGCGGCCGCTCGACATCGACCTGGCGCGGACGCCGATGCTGTGCTGGCGCTGGCGCATCGATGCCGTCTTGCAAAGTTCCGACATGAGGAGCCGGGCCGGCGACGACTTCGCGGCCAGGGTTTACCTGAGCTTCAGCGTCCCCCCGGAGACGCTGGACATGGGCGACCGCGTGGCGCTGGCGGCGGGACGGATTCTCCACGGCGACGTGCTGCCGGACGCCGCGCTCAACTATGTCTGGGACAACCGTCACGTGGTCGGCACCTGGCAGGCGAATGCCTACACCGATCGGGCGCGGATGCTGGTGTTGCGCAGCGGCGCCACCGATGTCGGCCGCTGGGTCACCGAACGCCGTGACGTCGGCGCCGACTTTCAGGTTGCCTTCGGCCATGCGCCGCGGCGCCTGACTGGACTCGCGCTGGCGAGCGATACCGACAACACCGGCGAGACCGCCCACGCCGGATTTGCCGATTTTCGCTTTGTCGCGCGCGGCGATGATTGCGCGCGCTTGTAAGTTGGGGCCCTCGCGCCCGACTCATGGCTATCGAGTCAACGCGGAGATGCGCAACATGAACGGCAAGCCCGGCAGCAACATTTACATTGCCACCCGCGACGGTGCGCTGCGAAGCCTGCTGCGCGCGGGCCTCAGCTCGCAGGGCCTGACGCCGCTGGATATCCGGCCCGAGTTGCTCTGCGCCGGCAACACCGGCGGCGGCCTAGCTCCCGAGGCGGAAAGCCAGTTGCTGGTCGACCTCGCCGCGGAGAACCGCGCCGGCAGCGATGTGCCCGGCTTCCTGCGCCAACTGGGCGCGCTGGACTGGCGGCCACGGGTGTTCGCCATCGCGCCGATGGCGCGCGCGGTGTGGCGCAACGAGAGCGAATGGTGCCGGCGGCGCACCGGCCTGCCGCTACTGCCACGCCCCGATACCGGCCTGGTCGCGTTTCTGGGCCTGCTGTTGGCCGAGGTCGGCCTGGGCGAGCCGGATACGCGTCGCCTCGACACCCACATCCGGGTGCTGCTGGGCAATCGCGACGAGGCCGCCGATGCCCTGGTGCGACGACTGACTGGTGATTCCGCCGCCGCCCTGGCCGCGGCGCTGATCGCCGGTGGCCAGGTCGCCGACCGTCGCTACCACCTGAAGAAGTATCCGCAGTGCCTGGTCGGCAGCGCCGCCGTCGATTGGCTGTGCCAGCGCCACGGCTGCACGCGCGAGCAGGCGGTGGCGCTCGGCGCGGCGCTGGCACGCGCTGGATACCTGCATCACGTAGTGAAACAACAGCCCTTCCAGGACGGCGAGTACTTTTATCGCGTCGCCGCACCCGTTCGCTTCGATGCCGTGGCACTGGACGACGTGGAAATGGCGCTGAACGCCAGCGCCGGCCTGATCGCCGACAGGGCCTGGCGCGGCATCAACTTCCCGCGCTGCATGGTCGGCGACGAGGCCGCCGATACCCTGTGCACCACCTTCCGCCTGACGCGCGCCGAAGCCACGCTGCTGGGTCAAAGCCTGATGGACCTCGGCCTGCTGCGCCACGTCGCCGACCAACACCCTTTTGTCGACGACACGCTGTTCTACGAATTGACCAGGCCCGCCTTCGTCGCGCCGGCAGCCAACGCGAAATGATTCCGCATCCCGGCGTTGCCGGCCTCGCCCGGCCAGACTGACCACGGAGATCAAGGACATGCTTCCAACACGAGCGATTGCAGGACTGCTGAGGGCATCGGCCCTTGCCCTGGGCCTTGCGCTGGGCGGTGCCGCCGCCGCCGATACGGTGGGCAAATTTCCCGACGTGGTCGCCGTGCAAGTCCGTGCCTCCGGCGCCGAGCGCTTCGATTTCGACGTCACCGTGGCTTCGCCCTACGACACTGCGCAACGCTATGCCGACGGCTTTCGTGCCGGCAGCCTCGACGGCAAAACCATTTACGGCGAACGCAAGCTGTGGCACGACCACGCCGGCGAACAGCCTTTCACCCGCGACTTGCACGGGGTGGCGATTCCGCGCGGCGTGCGCCAGGTGCGCATCCAGGCGCGCGACCAGGTTCACGGTTACGGCGGGCGCAGCGTGGATGTGACGCTGCCCGGGCGCTGAGCGTCGCCTGTCCATGCGACATTGCCGTGCCACCAGCGCCGACTCCCGCGACAATTCGACCGTGGTCGCCGCTCCGCGCCGGACGACCATCCCGATCCGCCTGCGCCCGCGTCAAGCCCGTGAAGCTGTCCGTCGCGCCCGGCCAGTGGCAGCGACAGTACCGGGAGTGCCTGGCGTGATGCGCCGCCTGCGATTCCTTTTGGCTCTCCTTTCGCTACTTTGGCTCGCGCCCGCCGCCGCGCAGGAGATGAACGGCTTCGACCTGAAGGACTCGCTGGTCCCTTACCTGCAGATCAATTTCGGCGGCCCGGACAAGGACGGCATTCCGGCCATCGATGCACCGGATTTCGTCTCCGCCGGATTTGCCGCCTTTCTGCGCAACGACGACGAGGTGCTGGGCCTGGAGCGCGGCGCCAAGGTGCGCGCCTATCCGCTGCGCATCCTGAACTGGCACGAAGTGGTGAACGACCGCATCGATGGCGCGCCCATCGTTGTCACCTATTGCCCGCTGTGTGGCACCGGTGTCGCGTTCGAGGCGCGGGTAGATGGGCGCGAGCTGAGCTTTGGCGTCTCGGGCTTGCTCCATAACAGCGACGTACTGCTCTATGACCGGCAGACAAACTCGCTGTGGTCGCAACTGCTGGCCCAGGCGATCAGCGGCCCGCTCAAGGGCCACCGCCTCACCATGTTGCCGCTGACCCAGACCACCTGGGCGGATTGGCGCCGGCAGCATCCCGGGACGCGGGTGCTGTCGACCAACACGGGCACGGTGCGGCCCTACCTGCGCAATCCCTATGCCGGCTACGAGCAGTCGGAAGACCTGATGTTCCCGGTGGCTTTCCGCGCCGCCGGCTTCCATCCCAAGGAGCGCGTGCTCGGCATCAGGATCGGCGGCGAGGCCAGGGCTTATCCCTTTGTCGAACTGGGCAAGACGGCGGGCCGGATTGCCGACCGCGTCGGCGGCACCACGCTGACGATACGCTACGACAAGGCGGCGCGGCGTGCCACGGCGCACGACGCGGCGGGCCGGCAACTGCCGGCGGTGGTGGGCTTCTGGTTCGCCTGGTATGCCTTCAATCCGGCGACGAGCGTTTTTCGTGCCGCCACGGCGCCGTCGCCGGTCCGCTGAGGAACGATGATGGCTCACTGCAAGCAACGGGCACGCCGCCGCGACCCGGTATCATCGCAGCCCGGATTGCGCCCCGGCGCCAGGCCTGCCCCCCGATCACTACGCAATGTCGGCGCCGACCCGCGCTGGATAAAAAGAGAATCCACCTCACTGGAACCATCACGATGAATCACCTGAAAACGCTTTTGGGCTTGCTTGCCCTGTGCCTTGCCGCGACGGCGTTTGCCGCCGAGCCGCCGCTCAAGTTCGGCGTCGGCCTGTTCCAGCCCGACAAGGACAAGAACGACGCGACCTATCGTCCGCTGGCGGCCTATCTCGAAACGCAGCTTGGACGCAAGGTCGAACTGCGCACCGTCGATAGCTGGGAAGGCCTCGCCAAATCGCTGGCCAATGGCGAGACCGATCTCGCCCTGATGGGGCCGTGGGGTTACGTGCTGGCCAACAACGAGGCCGGCGCGCAGGTGGTATCCACCATTCTTTACGACGGCAAGCCGGAGTATTTCGCGATCATGGTCACGCATCCGGAATCCGGCATCAAGTCGCCGGCCGATCTCAAGGGCAAGACCTTTGCCTTCGGCGACAAGGGCTCCACTTCCGGCTATCTGATCCCGCTGCATTACTTCATGACGCAGGGCATCGATCCCGACAAGTATTTCGGCAAGCTGCTCTACACCAGGCATCAGGCGATCGAAACCCAGGTCGCGCAAGGGGTGCTCGATGCCGGGGCCGACTACAACCGCAACCGCAACGCAATGATCGAACAGGGGTTGATCAAGGCGGAACGCTCGGTGGTGATCTGGCAGTCCGTGCCGCTGCCAAACGACGCATTCGCGGTGAGCGCCGACCTGTATCGCGATGCCGCCTTTGTCGCGCGCCTGCAACGCGCGCTGGATGGCGTCGGCGCCGCGCTGAAGGGCCAGCCCAATCTGCTCCCCGCGCATTACACCGGCTTTGTCAGTCGCGACAACTCCTTCTACAAGCCGATCCGCGACGCGGGCCTGGCCACCGGAAAACTGCGGGCGACGCGCTAGCGCCATGGGGGCTCCCGCCGTCCCGGATATCGCCGGACTTGGACGCCACGCTGGTCGCCTGGGCTTTCTCGCGCTGGTGGCGGCGTATGCCTTGCTGGTAGCCATCGCACTGGGCACGCTGGTCGCCAGCGAGGGCCTGTCGCTGGGGCGTCACCCGCTGGCGAACCTGGTCAAGACCGCTGGCGAGTTCGCGCATCCGAGTTTCCTCGATGTCTGGTTGGGCGACCCGCGCCTGGAATACCGCAGTGACGATGGCGCGCTGCTGCGGGTGGAAGATCGCCGTGTCGTCGAAGCCGACTTTCTGCGCCAACTGGCCGCGGCGACCTGGACGACGTTTGTCATTGGCACCCTGGGTTCGCTGCTGGGCGCCATGCTGGCCCTGCCGCTGGGCGTGCTGGGCGCGCGCAATCTCGGCGCGCCGGCCCTGCTGGCCCTGCCCGCCAGGGCGGCGCTCGATGCCAGTCGCGCGATCCATACCCTGGTGTTCGGATTGGTGCTGGTCGGCATCGTCGGCCTCGGTCCGACCGCCGGCATACTGGCGATCGCCTTTCATTCGATGGGCACCTACGGCAAGCTCTATGCCGAGGCCATCGAGACACTGGACATGAATGCCGTCGATGCCGTGCGCGCGGTCGGCGCCGGGCCGTTGCAGGTGTTTTTCAACAGCGTGTGGCCGGCGGTGTTGCCGCAGTTCGTTTCCCAGCATCTCTACATATGGGAATTCAACATCCGCGATTCGACCGTGCTTGGGCTAATTGGCGCCGGCGGCCTGGGACTGTTGATCAGCGAGGCCACGGCGCTGTTCCAGTGGGGCCGGCTGGCGACCATCCTGATCGTCGTCGTGTTTCTGGTATCCGTCTTCGATGCGCTGAGCCGCCGCATCCGGAGCGCGCTGCTGTGAGCGTGCCGGGCGCAAGAGTCGGCGCTGGCGACACGGCGATCCAGCTCGATGGCGTGCGTTGCGCGCTCGGCAACGGCATCACGCTGGCGATCGAGGGCATGCACATTGCCCACGGCGAACGGGTGGCCGTAATCGGCCCCAATGGTGCCGGCAAATCCAGCTTGCTGCGCCTGCTCACCGGCTTCCTGAAGCCGGAGCAGGGCGAGATCCGCGTGCTGGGGCGGTCTCCGCTCGCGAATCCCGGCGAATTGCGTCGCCTGCGCGGCGAGATCGGCCAGGTGCTGCAAGGCCTGCACCTCGTGCAACGGCTGTCGGCCATCGACAATGTGCTGATCGGCGCGCTCGGGCGCCTCTCCGGCTGGCGCACATGGGCGCGCTGGCATCGCGTCGAAGATATCGCGATGGCGCTGGCCGCCCTGCAACAGGTCGGACTCGCGGAGCGGGCCGGCGAGCGCGTGGATCGCCTTTCCGGCGGCGAACGCCAAAAGGTGGCTATCGCGCGCATGCTGATGCAAGGGCCGCGGCTGATCCTCGCCGACGAACCGACGGCGGCGCTCGACCCGCATGCGGCGCAGGAAGTGTGCGCGTTGCTGGCGGGTGCCGCCGCGGGGGCGACCCTGGTTTCCGTGGTGCATAACCCGGACCTGCTGCCGTTGCTCGCGGATCGGGTGATCGGCTTCAAGTCCGGCGCGCCCTTATTCGATTTGCCGGTGTCCATGGTCGATGACGTCGTGTTTGGCGTGCTCTATCGCGGCGACGACGATGGTGCGGTTGTCGCATCCGGTTCGACCGGCGCCCGGCGCATTGCCACGCGTTCCCCGCTGGGCGTCGCGACATGAACGGGCCGGCGCATGCCACCGTGCGTCAGAATCGATGTTATTTCGGACTTGATGGGGCCTGAACGATGTTTCGCGACGATCTGACGAAGCCATTCATGCGGACGATGGGATGCAGCAGTTCCGAGCTGCTGGGGTGGCTTCCACGCGCCCTGCCGGGAGCGCGGCTGATTGTCGAACCCGATGCCGGCGGCGGACGCTGCCGGGCCGTCTATGTTGGCGGCGAGTTGCTGATCGAATGGCGCGTCGTCGCGCCGCGACGAATCGCCCTGTTGAGCATCCCGCAAACGGAAGTCCGCTTTTCCTATGACGGCCTGCCGCCGCAGCGGCGCCGGAAAATCCAGACTGCTTTCGATCTTGCCACGCAGCGTGGTGGCGGCTAGCGATCGTCCTGCAAAGCGCGCATCCCTTACTCGCATGTCTGCGCGCGCAGCCAGGCCGAGGGGCTGACGCCCAGTTCGCGGATGAACGCCCGCGAAAATGCCGGCTGACTGTTGTAGCCCACCTCGTCGGCCACCAGCGCGACCGGCCGTCCCTTGCGCAGCAGGCGCTGCGCCAGCGCGATCCTGACGCCGGTCAGGAATTCGGCCGGCGTGGCGCCAAGCACGCGGCGAAACTCCTGCGTGAAGGCATTGCGCGACAGGTGGCTACATGCCGCCATGCTATTTACCGTCCACGGCAGGCGGGGAGCGTCAAGCATATCGACCAGAACTTTTGCCAGGCGGGAATGCGCGAGGCCGGCCAGGACGCCCTGCTGTACCAGGCCTTGCTCGATGGCGAAGCGGACAATCTGGATCAGCAGGATGTCGCACAGCCGATCGAGCATGACCTGGCGGCCCGGATTGTCTTCTCCGGCTTCGGCGAACAAGGCACTCAAGGTCAGGTCGATGCGCTTCAGGGCGCGAAAGGGGATCACCACCACGGAGGGAAACGATTGAGTAATCGGGTTTTCCGTGCCGGCATCGTAACGGACGCTGGCGCACAACACGTCCGCGACGGCGTCGGGGGCGACGTCGAGGCGATGATTTAGCGGTCGTGGATAAAACAGCAAGGTTGGTTCGCTGACTTCTATGCCTGGATATCCGGTCTGTCGCGCGCGCAGGGTTCCGGAGCGGATGACGTGGAGATGGCCGACGCCGTCGTCGGCGTCGAAATCGTGAAGGCCGCACAGGGCGCCGGCATGGAAGGTCGCCGCGCGCAGGCCGATGTGGTCGAGCAGTCGGGAAATGCTGTCGGAAGTCATGAAGGAATGTACGAATGGTTATGAGGACTGGACGAATGATAACCAGATGCATAGCCCTAGACCCTAATCTGCGTGCGTGCCAGGTGAAATCGCGGCACCCGTCCAATCCGGACAACCCATCATTCGGAGATCATCATGACGCAACACTTTGTCGCCACCACGCTTGGCGGGGTATCCCTCGAATCCGCCGATGGCGCGCAGAAGGACGTGCTGGAATCCGCACTCAAGCAAGTCGGCTTCATTCCCAACATGTACGCCAACATGGTCAACGTGCCCGGCGTGCTGAGCACCTACCTCCACGGCTATGCGGCATTCCGCCAGAAATCCGGCTTGACGCCGGCCGAGCAGGAGGTGATCTTCCTTGCCATCAGCCAACAGAATGGATGCCACTACTGCACCGCGGCGCACAGCATGCTGGCCGACAAGATGTCGGGCGTGCCTGCGCCGGTGCTGTCCGCAATCCGCGCCGGGCAGCCGATTCCGGATGCGAAGCTGGAAGCGCTCCATGCCTTTGCCCGCGAGCTGGTAAGGAGCGGCGGCAAGCCTTCGCGGGCCGACGGCGACGCCTTTATTGCCGCCGGATATACCGACGCCACCGCGCTGCAGATCATTCTGGCCGCGGCGGTGAAGACACTATCCAACTACACAAATCATTTTTGCCAGACCGTGGTCGACGACAGGTTCGCTTCCTACAAGGTGGCCTAGTCGCGCGTCGTCGGAGGGATCCGCAAGGGCGGGGGCCTTGCGCAACCCCGGGGAGTTTCGCGCGCTGCGAAGTCCGAGGTCTCGCACAGGGGCTCATGGATGAACGTCAGAGCAGCTTGCGGATCATCGCGTCCAACTGATCAGGATCGATTTCGCCCAGCAGCTTTTCCACCAGCCGACCGTCGCGGTCGACCAGGTAGAGGGTGGGCGTTCCCCTGATGCCGCCCAATGCAGCGCGCAGCGCAGTGGTGCGCATGGCGACCGGAAGGGAATATCCCGCGTCGCGCCAGAATGCCTTCACCGCGCTTTCCGATTCATCGAGGGACAGTGCAATCACGCGTAGGCCACGCGCGCCATGGGCGTTTTGCAATTTCTGGTAGACGGGCAGCTCATGGCGACAGACGTGGCACCAGGTAGCCCAGAACACGTAAGCGACGGGTTTGCCCGCCAACTCGGTGGCGGCGAGCGATTCTCCGCCCAGAAGCCGGATATCCACGTGTTTCAGAGTTCGGCCGACTTCAGGGTCGGCCATCGCGGCGGGCGTCGACAGGCTGACTGCAATGACGACAAGCAGGGTTCTTAGCGCAAACATGGCTGTCTCCTCGTGTTCTTCCCGGTTCCCTGTGCATGCGGATCGGCGGAGGGCGCCGGCATGGGCTCCGGCCTTGATGGTGGATGGCGACGCCGGATCGGAATCGCCCGACCGGCCCAGGCCGCGGCGAACTTGGCCGCGCCAACCGATGGACCGGATGGCGCGGCTTTGATCAGCCCGGGGTTATGAACTGAATCTCGGGCCTAATTCTGGCCGGGGTTCATCCAGTCGGTGTTGCCGCGAAAGCCCTGGATGACCTCCTCGAAGGTGCAATAGCCCTTGGTTCCGGCGGCCTTGTCGAACATCTTCGCCATGTGCGCGAGGTATTCGTCCTTCTCGATGCGGCCGTTCTTGTTGGTGTCCATGACGCGGATGTCGCCCGGCTTGTTCGGCAGATCGGCGAAGGCCGGAGTGGTGAGCATGCCGGCGCCCAGGGCCAGGGTGAGTGCGAGTATCGAAACGGAATTGCGTGTGCTCATGGTAGTTCTCCTAGACTTGTCATCGGGTGGCCAGTCGTTCGACTGGTGGCTGGTCGGTTATGCGCCTTGACTGCGACGCCCAACCGATGACTTCACTTTAGGCGCCGGCAAGCGAATTGAATATTCGTGCTACTACGTGTTTTTGATGCGTGGACTACGTATACGCCCGCAACGCGCGACGGGGAATCAGGGCCTCTCCGGCCCGGCGGCGATTCCGGCGCGAAGCGCCAGGCTGACCAGTTCCGCCACCGAACTGGCGCCCATTTTCTGCATGACGCGGGAGCGATGGGCTTCCACGGTGCGCGGGCTCAGATCGAGTTCGCGCGCGATCAGCTTGTTCGGCCGGCCGGCCACGATCAGTTTCAGCACGGCGAGCTCGCGCGGCGAAATTTGCTCGACGCGGGCGGCAAGTTCGTCATTCACCACGGAAGTCCGAACGCCGTCGGTGGACGCCTTCAGTGCGGAATTCACAGCGTCCAGCAGGTCCTGGTCGTTAAATGGCTTTTCGACGAAGTCGTTGGCGCCGGCCTTGAGCGCGCGCACCGCCAGCCTGATGTCACCATGGCCGCTGATCACCACGATGGGCAGTTGGCAATCGCGTTCGCGCAAGGCTTTGACCAGGTCGATGCCGCTCATCAGGGGCATCCGCAGGTCGGTGATCAGGCAGCCGTCTTGTAGGTCAGCGGCGGCGGCCAGGGCATCGAAGGCGTTGCCGTACTCGACCACGTTCATGCCGACCGACTGAAACAGCAGACGCAGGGCATCGCGCACCGTCGGCTCGTCATCGACCACGAAGATGGTTGGCATTCCGGGCGGAGCCTCAAACATGGCGGTACTCCTTCAGGACGAAGGTGAAGGTCGCGCCCCCTCCGGGCGGGGAGGCGGCCCGTAACTCGCCTTGATGCTCCTCGATGATCGAGCGGCAGAGCGCCAGGCCGATCCCTACGCCGTCGGCCTTGCTCGTGTAGAAGGGGTCGAAAATCCGTTCCATCTCGGCGGCGTCGATTCCGGGACCACTGTCGACCACGGAAAACGCCACGCTGCCGGCGGGTTCGGAGCGCGTTGTCAGGGTAATGGTCCGGATCTCCGATGCGGCTTCATCGATGGCTTCCGCGGCGTTGCGCACCAGGTTCAGCAAAACCTGCTGGATTTGCACTGGGTCAACCAGAACCATGCAATGGCTGCCGCAAAGATCCGTGCACAGCTGGATGCCGTGCTGGCGAACCTCTGGCTCCGCGAGCCGGGCGGCCTCTTCGGCCAGGTGGCTGGCGACTTGCGGTATGCGTTCGGGCTTGCGATTCTGGACAAAGCGACGGATCCGGCGAACGATTTCCGAGCCTCGCCTGGCTTCGCGCTCCGCGCCGTCGATGGCTTCGCGGGCATGCGTGATGTCGGTCGGCGCGGTTGCCAGGAAACGGCCGGCCGCCTGCGAATAACTGGTGATCGCCGTCAGCGGCTGGGCGATCTCATGGGCGAAGGCCACCGCCATGGCGTCCATCGATTGAACCCGTCCCATGTGGGCGATCTGCTGCAGGCGGGCCCGCGCCAGTTCGGTGGCGCGCCGGGCGGCCGTGACATCGGCGACCACCGCCATGATTTCGCCGGACAGCATCGACGGATGCTTGAGCCGGCGCGGCGCGATCGATGCGAGGATGCTGTCGCCCTGGCGGCGTTCGAGCACGACTTCCACCTGCGCGTCGTCGTCGCGGCGGGCGTCCTTCAGGGCCAGCGCAAGGCGGTCGCGATCCCTTGCCGCCACCAGACCGGCCAGCGGCGCGCCCAGAAGCTGGCCACGCTCCCAGCCCGAGAGGGAACAGAAGCGATCCGAGACGAAACTGAAATCGAAGTTGGCGTCGACCGTGATTACGCCTTCCCGCATCTGCTCGATGAGCATCCTGTGTGCATGTTCGCTTTCCTCCAGTTTGCCCACCGACGCGGCGCGTTCTCTGGCCGCCGCGGCGAGCAGCAGGGCGGTGATGGCGGCAACGAGCAGGAACAGGCTCAGGGAATACAGCGCCTCGATCTGGCTGCTCACCAGGAATGGACCGCTGGTATCGCCGGCCGCCCAGGTGGCGAAGACGGCGGTCAGCAACAGCACCGACGAGGTCTCGCGCGGGCCAAAGCGCAGTGCGGCCCATAGCACGATGACGAACACCGCGTACAGCAGGGCCGACGTGGGGCCGCTCGGGCTGGCCGTGAAGGCGGCGGCGTTGAGCAGGACCGCCGTCAAAAGCAGCAGGCGGAACTCGACCGCGCGGCGTCGCGATGGCGGTTCCGTGATCCAGGTCAGAATTACCGGCGCCACTAGTAGCACGCCCAGTCCGTGGCCGAGCAGGCCGACGATGGCGGCCTGGGGATTTTCCGCCAGCGGCGCGGCAGGACCAGCCACCGCCGCCATCAGCAACAGGCGGAGCGCGACGCAGAGCGCTGCGGACGGAAGCACGCCGGCCACGACAAAGATCGCGACATCGCGGATATGGCTCAGGCGCGGATCGAGATGGGCCACGCGGGTGAGGAGAAACCAGGCCGTCAGTGCTTCGCCGGCGGCGCCGAAAGCCAGCACCAGGGCGGTGTTCGTGGCGAGTCCGGCATGCAGGCCGACCAGGAAATCCCCAATGAATATAGCCGGGATCGCCCGTGGTCCCAGCAACAGGGTCGCCGCCACCGATACCCCCGCGGCCGGCCAGATGCCGGCGAGCCCATTGCCAACAGGGAATGCGGCATACGCGAGAATTCCCGCCAGGAAATAGGCAAGCGTCGTCAGGGCGCCGGCGGCAATAACGGCGGACGGCGTCAGTGAGGAAAGCCGGTGGCATCGGTCGGCGCGTATCGGGTTCGATTGCTCAGGCATCGCGCGTCGTCTCCCGGCGAGGACGTGCTTCAATGCGGTCGAACCCGATCCGGGTCGGAGCGCGCACCACCTTCCGGCCGCCGTCGGGGCGCTGTCGGCGACTGTTTCCTGAATATCGAATGTCGCCGGAGAGTTTCGGTGCCTTGCGGCGGGGCATGGATCGCGCTTTCAGCCTGGGATTGCTGATTTGTCGCGATTGGATGGCGATACCTTACAGTCCTCGCTTTGACATGCGGCTGATGGAGCGGGGCTGCGAGGCGTCCATTCCATTTGCGCGGCCGGTCGATAGTTGGTCGAGCCCGGCCGGCGGCGCTTCGCGTATGATCGGGCGCCCATCCGGAGAGCATTGAATGCAGGCCAAGGCAACACCCGTATTGCGCGACATCGTCCTGATCGGCGGCGGCCACAGCCATGTCGGCGTGCTGCACATGTTTGCCATGAAGCCGATTCCCGGCGTGCGCCTGACGGTGATCTGCACCGACACCGACACCCCGTACTCGGGCATGCTGCCGGGCTACATCGCCGGGCATTACGACTTCGACGAAGTGCACATCGACCTGCGCCGCCTGGCCGAGTTCGCCGGCGCGCGCTACTACCGCGACGAAGTGGTCGGCATCGACCGCGCCGAACGCAAGGTGATCTGCCGCCAGCGCCCGCCGGTCGCCTATGACGCGCTGTCGATCAACATCGGCTCGACGCCGCGACTCGACCAGGTGCCCGGCGCCGCCGAACACGCGGTGCCGGTGAAGCCGATCCGCCGTTTCAACGAACGCTGGCTGGCGCTGTTCGAGCGCGTGCGAGCCCATCTCGGTGCGACCACCATCGCCGTGGTCGGCGCCGGCGCCGCCGGGGTCGAACTGACGCTGGCCATGCAATACCGGCTGCGCAATGAACTCGTCGCGCTCGGGCGCGATCCCGACGAACTGCGCTTTCACCTGTTCTCCGCCGAAGCGCAGATCCTGCCCACGCACAACGCTTCCGTGCGCCGCGCCTTCGAGTCGGTGCTGGCGACACGGGGCGTGGTGATGCATCTCGCGGCGGAAGTTGCGCGCGTCGATGCGGGGTGCCTGCAAACACGGGGCGGCGAGTCGCTGGCGGCCGACGAGATCGTCTGGGTCACCCAGGCCGGCGGTGCCGCCTGGCTGGCCGACACCGGGCTGGCGCTGGACGATTCGGGCTTCATCCGCGTCAATGATTTCCTGCAAAGCGAAACCGATCCGCTGGTCTTCGCCGCCGGTGATTGCGCCTCGATGCGCGGCCAGCGGCTGGAAAAGGCCGGCGTCTTCGCCGTGCGCATGGGCCGCCCGCTGGCCGAGAACCTGCGCCGCACGGTGACGCGCCAGGAACTGGTGCGCTATCGCCCGCAACAGCGCTGGCTGGCGCTGATCAGCACCGGCGACCGCCACGCCGTCGCCTCGCGCGGCGCGCTCTACGCGCGCGGCGACTGGATCTGGCGCTGGAAGGACTGGATCGACCGCCGCTTCATGCGCAAGTTTACCGAGCTGACGCCGATGGCCATGGAGCGCAGGGTCGAGCCCGAAGCGGTTCCGCTGGCGCCAGAGGAACAGATGCAGGCCATCTCGGCGGTTGCCATGCGCTGCGGCGGTTGCGGCGCCAAGGTCGGCGCCAGCGTGCTGTCGCGCGCCCTGGCCAGCGTGCAGCCGATAGAGCGCGACGACGTGCTGATCGGCCTGCACGCGCCCGACGATGCCGCCGTGGTAAGGGTGCCGGCCGGGAAGGCGATGGTGCATACCGTCGATTTCTTCCGCGCCTTCATCGACGACCCCTGGACCTTCGGCCGCATCGCCGCCAACCACTCCCTGGGCGACATCTTCGCCATGGGCGCCGAGGCGCAATCCGCCACCGCGATCGCCACGGTGCCGCCGGGGCTGGAAGCCAAGGTCGAGGACATCGTGCTGCAGATGATGTCGGGCGCCGTCTCGGTGTTGAACGAGGCCGGCTGCGCGCTGGTTGGCGGCCACACGGGGGAGGGCAGCGAACTGGCGCTGGGCTTCGCCATCAACGGCCTGATCGACGAGCGCCTGACCGGCGTCCTGACCAAGGGCGGCATGCGCCCCGGCGACGCGCTGATCCTCACCAAGCCGATCGGCACCGGCACCCTGTTCGCCGCGCACAAGTTGCTGAAAGCGCGCGGCAGGTGGATCGACGCCGCGCTGGAATCGATGCAGGTCTCGAACCGCGCCGCCATGCCCGTGCTGCTGGCCCACGGCGCCACGGCCTGCACCGACCTTACCGGCTTTGGCCTGCTCGGCCATCTGGTCGAGATGACGCGGCCGTCCGGCGTCGATGCGGAACTCGACCTCGCCGCGCTGCCGCTGCTCGACGGCGCCGCCGAATGCGTCGCCGCCGGCGTCCTCAGTTCCCTGCAGCCGGCCAACCTGCGCCTGCGCCGGGCACTCAAGAATCAGGAGGAAGCGCTGGGCCACCCCAACTACCCGCTGCTGTTCGATCCGCAAACCGCCGGCGGCCTGTTGGCGACCCTGCCGGCAGCACAGGTCGACGCCTGCCTCGCCGCGCTGCGCGCCGCCGGCTACCCGCAGGCGGTCCGCATCGGCCGCATCGTGCAGCAGGGCGAGGCGCTGGAGCCGATTACCCTGATTTTCTAAGAGTCGGCGTCCCACAGGGACTTCCTTCGGTCGCCGGCAACACGGCGCCGCGTGCCCGGCCTCAGTGCCCCAGCCAGTAGAGCAGCGTCGAGTAGAGCCGGTTGGGATCGACCGGCTTGGACAGGAAGTCGTTCATGCCGGCCTCCAGGCAAAGTTGCCGGTCTTCGGTGAAGGCATTGGCGGTCATCGCCAGGATGGGGCAACGCGCGTTGTCGCCGGGCAGGTTACGAATGCGGCGGGTGGCTTCGAGGCCATCGACGCGGGGCATCTGCATGTCCATCAGGATCAGGTCGTAGCGCTTGGCGGTCGCCAGCTCGACGGCGACCGCGCCGTCCTCGGCGGTGTCGACGCTCATGCCGATGTCTTCGAGCAGCATCTGCGAAATTTCGCGATTGACCGGTTCGTCCTCCGCCACCAGCAGGCGCCGGCCGGAGAACTCCTGCCGCAGCCGCGCCTGTATCTCGGCGGCGCTGCCCCGCGGCCGGGTAGGACCGCCCGTCGCGGAGGCCTTTTTCAGGCGCACGGTGAACCAGAAGCGGCTGCCGCTGCCAAGGCGGCTTTCCGCGCCGGCTTCGCCGCCCATCAGCCGCGCCAGTTGGCGGGTTATGGCGAGGCCGAGGCCGGTGCCGCCATACTTGCGCGTGGTGCTGTTGTCGGCCTGCTCGAAACTGGCGAACAGGCGCGGCATGGCGTCCGCGGCGATGCCGATGCCGGTGTCCTCGACCTCGAAGCGCAGCAGGACGTCGCTGTCGCTTTCCTCGTCGATCCCGCTGCGCAAGACGATGCGGCCCGCGTCGGTGAATTTCAGCGCGTTGGTCGCATAGTTGAGCAATGCCTGCTGCAGGCGGGTCGCATCGCCGATCAGGCGCGTGGAAGGCATGCCCAGGTCGAGCTTCAGTTCCAGTTTCTTCTGTTCGGCCTTTTCGCGCAGCAGGGCGGCGACGCCGCGCAATACTTCCTCCGGATCGACGGCGCCTTCCTCCAGCTCGAACTTGCCGGCCTCGATCTTGGACAGGTCCAGCGTTGCGTTGATGATTTCCAGCAGGTGGTGGCCGGCGGTCTCGATGGTCTTCAGCCGGTCGAGCTGCGCCGGGTTAAGCGGGCTGCGGCGCAGCAGGTGGGTCATGCCGATGATGGCGTTCATCGGCGTGCGGATTTCGTGGCTCATGTTGGCAAGGAAGGCGCTCTTCGCCACGTTGGCGGCTTCGGCGGCTTCCTTGGCCTTGCGCAGCGCCAGCTCGGCTTCCCTGCGCTGGGTGATGTCGGTGACGAAGGCGATCACGCGCGCCGCCGAGTCGGGGCTGCCATGGTGGAAATAGGTGGTCACTTCAACCGGCAGGAGTTTTCCGTCGCGGGTTTTTTCCATGCTTTCGAAGCGCACATAGCCGCGTTCCCGGATGTTGTCGATGGCTCGAGCAAAGTCTTGCGGCGTAAAGCCGGGATCGATGTCGAACACCCGCAAGCGCTGCAGTTCGTCGATACGGTAGCCGAGCATTTCGGCCGCGTAGCGATTGACGTAGACCAGTTGCCCGCTATCGGGATCGACCCAGTGGATGCCGATGCCGACGCTGTCCATGGCGAACTGGGTGTCCTGCAGAACCGCATTGGCCGCGTTCAGTTCGGCGGTGCGCTGGCCGACCAGGTCTTCCAGGCGGCTGCGATAGTTCGCCAGTTCCGCCTCGGCCGCTTTGCGCGCGGAGATGTCGGAGCAGAAACCCATCACCTTGCCGTCGGGCAGCACCACCGTGCGCAGGTAAACCTGGACCAGGTGGCCATCCTTGTGGCGCAGGCTGAATTCCAGCTCGCCTAGCTTTTCCGCCTTGATTTCCTGGTACAGCCCGTCGTGCTCGGTCACGGCGTCGGGCGGCGCCAGATCGGGCACCGACATCCGCAGCAGTTCCTCGCGCGTGTAACCGACCAGGGCGCAGGCGGCCGGATTGACTTCGACGTAGCGGCCCGTGGCGTCGGCCACGAAGATGCCTTCGGGAGCTGTTTCGACATAGCCGCGATACATCGACTCGCTTTCCAGCTGGGCCTCTGCCGCCCTCAGGCGCTGCTGCCAGAAGCGGTGTACCAGCCAGACGCCGATGCCGCTGACGAAGACCAGGACGCCGAGCAGGGCCAGGGTGGTCCTGACCTCGTCGTACCAGGGTTCGAGATAGTCCTGGGGCGACATCCCGATAGTGAGAATGTAGGGCAGTCCGCTGATGCGCTGGTAGGCGTAGGTGCGCTCAAAGCCATCGGGCGCACGGGCAACGTGAAAGTGCGAACGCTCCACGCCGCTGTCGAGCAGCTTGACGAAAACCTCGGACACTGTCTTTTCGCCAATGACGCCGCCCGGACCATCGACCGGCGGGTAGCGGGTCAAGAGGCTTCTATCAATGTGGCGGATCACCGCCGAGCCGTGTGCGCCGAGCTTGATTTCGCCCAGCATATGCCTGAAGAACTCGATCGGAACCGCCGCCGAGACCACCCCGGCAAAGCTGCCGTCGGCATTGCGATAGGAACGGGTAAAGGCGACCACCCATGCCTTCGACACGCGGCCCACGATCGGCCTGGTGACGATGAGTCGTCGGCCCGGTTCGGCGCGGTGCTCGGCGAAAAAGTCGCGGTCGGCGTAGGTGGCGGGGTGGGCCGGATCGACCCCCTTGCCCCAGAGGACCCGCCCGTCGGCCCGGCTGGCGCGGAAGGCCTCGACTTCCGGCATGCGCGCGAGGTAGGTGTCGAGGGTCCGGCTTATCGCTTCATCGGTCAGAGGGCCGTCGGATATCCGGTGCTCCAGCTGGTCGACGATGGAACCCAGGGCCAGATCGACGCGGCGCGCCACTTCCGCCAGGTTGTTTTCCGCCAGGGCCGCCAGGTTGGCCGTGCTCAGGCGCACCTGTTCCACGGTTCGCTCCCGGCTGCGATCGAGGTTCCACAGCGCCAGCGCCGCGACCACCAGATTGATGGCGAGCACGGCGAGGATCAGGCGCGGCAGGAAGCCTCGGCGCAGTGCGCGAGTCTGGGTGGAAGCTGGCACGATCGGAGGGTGGCACGGCGGGCGGTCGGCCTGCGGCCGGGCGTCCCTGGGTTCTGTCGAATACGTCGAAGGCGATATTATCCACCTTTACGACGCGGCTTTTGTTCCGGTGCGCTTGCCCTAGCGGACCGGACTCAGCGCCCGTGCTGGCGATACACGATCTCGGCCAGGTGCAGCATGTCCTCGCGGCCGGTATTGCCGGACAGCGCGTAGCCGAAGCGGCTGTCGGTCCAGTAGAAAACGTCGATGCCCTTTTCCTGGGCGTAGCGGAACGCGGTATCCGCCTGCTTCGGTGCGGCCGGGCGCAGATAGAGCGTGAGACGGTTGCGCGCCGCGTTCTCGTACATGAACTGCGCCACTTCGCCGCTGTCCCCGGGCAGCAGGCGGCCACCGACCAGGCGGTAGCCGGCTTCGTCGAGCTGCGGCGGGCGCAGCGGCGCGCCGAGGCGTTTGGAAAGCCAGGCCGCGAGGTGGGCTTCCTGGTCGGCGCCGACCTCGACCGGATGGCGTACTTCGGGCACGAACACGGCGTGCGCCACCGCCGCCTGCCGCGGCAGCGAGGCCATCGCCGCGGTCGCCGGGTCGCGCGCGGTTTCGCCGCGCAGGATGTAACCGCAGACGACGCCGAGCGCGACCCAGGCCACTGCCGCCATCTTGCGTGCGTCCAGCCAGCGGCCGGCATTGGCGGCGGGCAGCAGGCGCGCAGGCAGGGGCTCGTCGAGCACGCGGTCGAAGGCGCGGTGCAGCGCCGCCGACTGCGCGCGCCATTCCTCGGCCTGGGCGCGCTGTTCGGGATGCGCGGCGAGCCAGGCCTCGACCCGGGTCAGGCGCGCGGCATTGAGTTGGCCGTCGGCCCAGGCGTGCAGGTCGTCTTCGGAAATCGGCGCGTTCATGTGCTGACTACTTTCAGGATGGTCGCGGCTTCCCCGGCCAGGATCGCCTTGAGCCGGGCGCGCGCTCGCGACAGGCGCGACATGACGGTGCCCTGCGGAATCTTCAGTGCGCGCGCGACCTCGGCATAGCTGAGTTCTTCGAGGCCAACCAGCAGCAGCACTTCGCGCTGGTCGGGCGGCAGCAGCGCCAGCGCGCGTTCCAGGTCGCGCAGTTCGAGGTTGTCCTGCTGGCGCGCACGCTCCACCATCACGGGCAGTTCGTCGTCGTCGCGAAAATCGACGCGGTGGTCGCGACGGCGGCCATCGACGTGCAGGTTGTGCATGATGGAGAACAGCCAGGGCCGGATCTCGCGTTCGCTTTGCCACAATCGCCATTTCTCCAGCGCCCGCTGCAGGGTGTCCTGCACCAGGTCGTCCGCCGCGTCGACGCGCCCGGTCAGCGCGCGCGCGTAGCGGCGCAGGCGGGGGATTTCGGCAACGATGGCATCGCGGGAGTTCACGTCGTGGTCAGGCAAATCGAAAGAGGAACGGGGTATATACGGATGGCGACCGGTTTTCATTCCTCGTGCGCTGTCGCATACTAGTCGCCCGAGGGCACACCACGATTCTAGCCATGGACGCGCAGTACCAAACCGGCATCGATGAAATCGACGCGCAGCATCTGGAGATCGAACAGGTCGCCAATGCCGTGATCGAGGCTGTCGCGGCTAAGGACGCCTGGCACAGCGTGCATTACCTCGTGGTGCGACTTTACGAACTGCTGCGCTTTCATTTCGCGGTCGAGGAATCGCTGATGCGCATCATCTCCTTTCCCGACGTGGTCGAGCACAAGCGCGTGCACGACGAGATCCTGCAGACCATCGAACGCATGAAGGTCGCCACGCTGGAGCCGAAGGGCGAAGCGGTGCGCGGCAGGCTGGCGCAGGAATTTTCCTTCCTGCCGCACATCGTCGACCACGACCGCAAGCTGGCCGATTTCGTGGTCGGTTTCGGCGGGCTCGCCCGGCAGCAGGGCGGCGCCTGACGGCTGTGTACCCCGGCGCGGCCGGCGGATTGTCGATGCTAAAATAATCAACCCGTTATTTGAATTGCGATACGTGGGGTACCGAATCCGTTCCACGCGCCCCGCCTCAAGAACCGACAGCCATGCACCAGAAACACGCGGCGTTGACGCTTGACGTTTCCAGCGATTCGCTGGAACTCGACCTTACCCGCGCCATGATCGTCCGCGGCGCGCTGTTCTGCGCGGTGTCGGCCGTGCTGTTCGCCGCCATATATGCGCTGCGCGGACCGGTCGAATTCGCCATGCCGCACGTGATCGCCGCCATCGTGCTGGGCCTGATCGCGGCGGTGCCTAGCCGCAATCCCAGCGTCTCGCTCTACCTGGCCATCGGCCTGGGAATGCTGCTGTTCGGCTACCAGCTGCTGCTGCTGGCATCGATCAACAACGGGATCGTGCTCTGGCTGATGGTGCCCTTCGTCGCCGCGGTGATGCTCGGCCGCTTCCGGCTGGCGGCCTGGTGCATGGCTATCGCGATCGCCGAGACCGCCGGCGTGGTGATCGGCGCCCGCCTGGGCTGGTTGCGGCCGAAGGTGGTGGCGCCCGAGGCGGACCTGGTGATGGCCGCTTCGATCGTCGGGGTGATGGCGCTGAGCGGAATTTTTGCCTACATCGCGCTCGACGCGCGCCGCAAGCTGACGCAGGAGCTCGCGGTGCGCAACGAGGCCTTGCGCCGTGCGCTGGAGGAAACGGGCCGCGCGCGCAACGTGGCGGTCGAAGCCTCGCAGGCCAAGGAGCGCTTCTTCGCCAACCTGACGCACGAGATACGCACGCCATTGACCGGCATCGCCGGCACGGTGGAACTGCTGCGCCAGACCGCGCTTTCCTCCGAGCAGGCGCCGCTGGTCAGGGCCTTGTGGAGCAGCACCGGCAACCTCGCCGAGCTGGTAAATGCCATCCTCGACCACGCCCGCATGCGCGCCGGGCATGTCAGTGTCGAACTGGCGCCGGTCGACCTGCAGACGCTGGCCGCCGATCTGCGCGCCCTGTTCGGCGCCCGTGCCGCCGACAAGGGGCTGGATTTCGAGGTCGACCTCGCGCTGGACCTGCCGCAATGGATCGAGACCGACGGGGTCAAGCTGCGCCAGATCGCCACCAACCTGATTTCCAATGCGCTGAAGTTCACCGCCAGCGGCGCGGTGCAGGTGCGCATGGAGGCAGTGGACGGTGGCAGGCAGTTGCGCCTCGCGGTGAACGACAGCGGCATCGGCATTGCCGCCGAAAAGTTGCAGGCGGTGTTCGAGCCCTTTGTCCAGGGCGACGAATCCATCGGCCGCAGCTACGGTGGCACGGGTCTCGGGCTGGCCATCGCGCGGCAACTGGCGCAACTGCTGGGCGGCACGCTGGACGCCGTGAGCCGCCCCGGCTGCGGCTCGACTTTCAGCCTGGTGATGCCGTTGCGCGCGGCTCAGGCGCCGGTCGCCGCCGCGTCCGCCACTATCGCCGCGCCCGCCGAGGCAGGCCTGCGCGTGCTACTCGCGGAAGACAACCCGGTCAATCAGCTGGTGGCCTGCGCCATGCTCCAGCGACTGGGGGCGGTCGTCGATGTCGCCGCCAACGGCGAGCAGGCGGTCGCAATGGCGGAGGCGCGCGGCTACCACGCGATCCTGATGGACCTGCAGATGCCGGGCATGGATGGCATCTCCGCGACGCGCGCGATCCGTGCCCGCGAGCGCGACCAGGGGCGGCGGCGGCTGCCGATCATCGCCATGACCGGCAATTCGGCCGAGGATTACGGCGAGGCATGCACCGCGGCCGGCATGAACGGTTTCATCACCAAGCCGGTAAAGGCGGAACGACTGCGCGAAATCCTGGCCGGGTTGCTGCCGGCCGAGGCGGCGCCGATTCAGCGCGCGCCGTAGCGGATGCGGTAGATAGCGCCGGCCTGGTCGTCGGCGACCAGCAGCGAGCCGTCGGGCAGCACCAGCACGTCGGCCGGCCGGCCCCAGGCCGACTCGCCCTGCAGCCAGCCGCTGGCGAAAGTTTCGTAACTCACGGCGCGGCCATCCTTCACCCGCACCAGTGAAATCCGGTAGCCGATCTTTTTCGAGCGGTTCCACGAGCCGTGTTCGGCGATGAAGATCTGGTTGCGGTACTCGGCGGGGAACATCGTGCCGGTGTAGAAGCGCATGCCCAGTCCTGCCACGTGCGGTCCAAGCTTTTGCGCCGGTGGCTCGAAGTCGGCGCACTTGCGCCGCGCGCCGTATTCGGGATCGGCGATCTCGCCGGCGTGGCAGTACGGGTAGCCGAAATGCATGCCGGCGCGCGGCGCGCGATTCAGCTCGTCGGGCGGGACATCATCGCCCAGCAGGTCGCGGCCGTTGTCGGTGAACCAAAGTGCGCCATCCACCGGGCTCCAGTCGAAGCCGACGCTGTTGCGGATGCCGCGCGCGAACACCTCGCGCCCCGAGCCGTCGGCATTCATGCGCAGCATCGCGGCATAGGGCTCGCCGGGTTCGCAGATGTTGCAGGGCGCGCCGACCGGCACGTAGAGCTTGCCGTCGGGGCCGAAGGCAATGAACTTCCAGCCGTGGTGCGTCTCGCGCGGCAGGCTCTGGGTGACTACCACCGGCGCCGGCGGCTTGTCGAGCCGGCGGTCGATGTCGTCATAGCGCAGGATGCGATTCACGGCGCCGACATACAGCGATCCGTTCTTCCAGGCCAGGCCGCTGGGCATGTCCAGACCATCGGCGATGCGCGTCACGGCGCCGGCGCGGTAGGCGGCGTCGAAGCGCACGGCATGGACCTTGCCGGCGCCGCGCGAGCCGACATAGAGCACGCCGCCTTTCGCGTCGTTGCCGCCCAGCGCCATCTGCCGCGCGTTGTCCACCTTCGCCCAGGGCTCGATCGAAAAGCCCGGCGGCAGCTTGATGTTATCCAGCGTTTGCGCGGCAGCGAGCGCCGGGCAGATCAGCAGGGTGAGGATGATGAGTGGGCGCATGGCGGTTGCTCCGGTGGGAAAAGGCTTGCGGGTCAGTTCGGCGGCAAGTGCTGCGCGCGCCATGCCGACGGCGTGGTGCCGAACCAGTGGCGAAAGGCGCGGGTGAAGGAACTTTGTTCGGCGTAGCCCAGCAGCAGGGCGACATCCAGTGCCGAGAGCGCGGCGTCGCGCAGGTAGACCTGGGCCAGTTCGCGGCGCGTGTCGTCAAGCACCGCCTGGAACGAAAAGTCGGCGGTGGCCAGACGGCGTTGCAGGGTGCGCGGCGTGATGCCCATGCCTGCGGCGACGTGGTTCAGCGTCGCCTCGCACTTGGGCATGAGCGGGGTCAGCATTTGCCGCACCCGCGCCGCGATGTGGGTTTCGCCGTCGAGCCGCGCGATGGCCTTGCGCGCTTCGTCGCACATCGCCAGGTTGAGCTCGGCGTCGGCCTGCAGCAGCGGCCGCGTCAGCAGGTCGGCGGCGAACAGCAGCGCGTTCTCGCCGGCGGCGAAGCGCACCGGGCAGCCGAAGAAATTGGCGAAGGGCACGGGGTCTTCGGGCGCGGCGTGGCGGAAGCGCACTTCGCGCAGCGGCAGGTCGGCGCCTGTGATCCAGCGGCCGAGGCCGCACCAGCTGGCTATCAGGGATTCCGCCAGCAACTCGCTGTAGGGCAGGCCTGCCTGAGTCGCCTCGGGCAGGATGACCCAGGCCAGCTTGACGTCGGCGCCTTCGCGGCCGAACTGCGTTTCGCTGTAGCCGGAATCGAACACCACGCGGCGATACAGGGGCACCAGGCCGATCGCCTCGCCCAGGTTGCGGCAGGTCATCAGGGCGTAGCCGAGCACGTCGAAGGTGTCGGGGCGCACCTGGCGGCCGAACTCCAGCGCGAGATCGCGCCGTCCGGTCAGGGTCAGCGCCGAATCGAACAGCGCCAGCAGCGCGGACAGCGGAATCCGCGCCTGGGTCGGCTCCCAGCCGGCGAGGCGCGGCGCGGCGTGCCTGCGCAGGGCATCGCGCGGCAGGCCGAAACGCTCGACCAGGTCGAACAGGCGGCGCGCATAGCCGGCGCCGACGCTGAGCGCGGGCGGGTCGATGGCGACTGGAGGAGGCGGCATGTGGGGCATGTTGTCGTGAAATGACAAATCCGGGGGTATTCTGCGACAAGCCGGTTTGCGCTTCAAGCCTCTACCCTGTCGAAAAAAACCTTGCGCCCGACGGCAGTGGATCAAAAACCTGGAAGGAGAACGGCATGGCAGAAATCAGCGGCGGCGAAATCCTCGCCCGCATGTTGCAGAAGGAAGGCGTCGAGAAGGTCTTCGGCATCATCGACGGCACCTATTTCGGCTTCTATTCGGCGCTGCACCGGCTCGGCATCGAGATCGTCACGCCGCGCCACGAGACCTGCGCCGCGCACATGG
>JACRIY010000013.1 GCA_016235805.1 Rhodocyclales bacterium | reverse complement strand
GCCGGCGATGTAGCTGTCGAGCTGGTCGGCCGGCAGGTAGGGCGCGAACAGGTGGCGGATGAAGATCCAGCCCAGCAGCGCCATCGAGAAGGGCTTCACCAGCCAGTTCACGAACAGCGTCACGCCGATGCCTTTGACATGCTGGCGCACCTCATGCAGCGCGCCGAAATCCACCTTGACCAGCATCGGGATGATCATCACCCAGATCAGCAGGCCGACCGGGATGTTGACCCGCGCCACTTCCATGCGCCCCAGCGCCTGGAAGGGCGCCGGCAGGAACTGGCCGAGGGCGATGCCGGCGACGATGCAGAGGAAGACCCAGACCGTGAGGTAGCGCTCGAAGACGCTCATCGGCGCATTGGCGGCGAGCTTGGCGGTGGTTTCGCATTGGGCCGACATGCTCAGTTCTCCTCGTGGATGCGCCGTGCCGCCAGCGCCGACTCTTCGCGGCTCATGGTTGCCAGCGGCAGGGCGAGGAAGGCTTCGATGCGCTTCTTCAGCGACTGATACGCGTCCTCGAATGCAACGCGTCGCGCTTCCAGCGGCTCGACGTGGGCCGGATCGGGAATGGCCCAATGGGCCGTGGTCGGATGCCCGGGCCAGACCGGGCAGGTTTCATTGGCCGCATTGCCGCAGACGGTGAAGATGAAGTCGAACTCTGGCGCGCCGGGTTCGGCGAATTCGTCCCAGGATTTGCTGCGCGCGCCGGCGCAGGGCACGCCATGCTTCGCCAGCGTTTCCAGTGCAACCGGATTGACCACGCCGCCGGGTTTGCTGCCGGCCGAATGCGCCTCGATGCGGCCACGGCCGACATGATTGAACAGCATTTCGCCGAGGATGGAGCGAGCGGAATTGCCTGTGCATAAAACGAGTACCTTGAACGACATGTGAACTCCTGAATTACGCCACATTGCGCCGGCGCTTCGCCGTGGTGGCTGCCGCGGCGGTCTTCGGCAGGCATTGCCCGCCCTGGCAGCAGTTGTCGGTGAGGTAGGCGATCAGGTCGTCCATCGCCGCAAACCCCGCCGCATAGAAAATGAAGCGGCCCTCCTGGCGCGAACTGACCAGTCCTGCACGCACCAGGTGCGCGACGTGGAAGGACAGGGTCGCCGGCGGCAGCGCCAGCGCCTCGGAGATCGCGCCCGCATGCAGGCCCTGCGGACCCTGCTCGACCAGCAGGCGAAAGATCCGCAGGCGGGTCTCCTGCGCCAGTGCGGCCAGCTTGTCGACGGCCAGATGGGTATCCATGGATCGATTCCACATTTCCAGAATAATGGAAACATTATAGGACTCGACCGCAAATGCGGCAATCGTCGCCGGCGTTCAGGCGACGCGATCGCAACCGTGATCGTGAATGCCGAGTTCGATCTGCAGGGTCGGATGCGTGATGTGGAAGCGGTCGTGCAGTTCGCGCCCGACCTGCGCCAGGAAGGCATCGCCCGGATGGCCGCCGGGCATCACCAGGTGTGCCGTCAGGGCCACATCGGTCGTGCTCATGGCCCAGACATGCAGGTCGTGCACATCGTCGACGCCGGGCAGCGCCCGCAGCAGTGCATCGACCTCCGCCAGCACCACGCTTTCCGGCACGCCGTCGAACAGCAGGTGCAACGACTGGCGGAACAGGCGCCAGGTGCCGGCGATGATCACCAGTGCGATGGCGATGCTGGTCAGCGGATCGAGCCGGGCCCAACCGGTCCACAGATAGAGCGCGCCGGAGCAAACGACACCGAGCGAAACCAGCGCATCGCCGGCCATGTGCAGGAAGGCGCCGCGCAGGTTCATGTCGGATTTCATGCCCGACATGAACAGCGCCGCGGTGGCGCCATTGACCAGCACGCCGATGGCGGCGACCACCATCACGGTGCCGGCCTCGGTCGGCGGCGGCGCCTGCAGGCGATGGCCCGCCTCCCACAGCAGCGAGCCCATGGCCACCAGCAGCAGCACCGCATTGGCGAACGCGGCGAGGATCGACGCGCGCTGCCAGCCATAGGTGTGGCGCGGGTCCGGACGGCGCCCGGCAGCCAGGGCCGCCACCCAGGCCAGCGCCAGACCGGCGACATCCGACAGGTTGTGCCCGGCATCGGCCAGCAAGGCCAGCGAACCGACCATCCAGCCGGCACCCGCCTCGACCGCCACGAAACCGAGGTTCAGCGCAATGCCAATGGCAAATGCGCGATTGAACGCGAACGCCGCGTGGCTATGGCTGTGCTGGTTCATGGGGCTTGGCAAAAAAGGGGCTCCCGGCCAGTTTAGGCCGGGAGCCCGCCTACCGCTACTTCGGGTGACGGATTACTTGAAGAAGCCGCGCGCCTTCATGCGGTCACAGCCGTTGGCGCGTGGTGCCGGCAGGGTCACGCCCTTTTCCTTGGCCCGAGCCTCCATGGCCTGATGGTGTTCAGCCTGCAGGGCCTTGCATTCGTCGTAGCTCTTGGCGCCGCGCATCTTGCTGCTGTGGGCCGCGCGTTCCTCGGCGCTCATCAGGGTCCAGCCGGGCGTGTTGTCCTTGTTGAAATTGAAGCGCATCGCCTTGCCGCCGCCGGGGCCCATGCCGCCGCCCTGCCCCATGCCCTGCCCGGGACCCATGCCGGGACCGCCGGCGGGTTGTGCGGCAACCGGAGCCGCCACCGAGGCGCCGATCAGCGCGATCAGCGCGATGCGTCCGAAGTTCTTGCGAAGTGTGCTTGTCATGATCATTTCCTTTCGTTGCCAGGTTTGGATGCGGGCCGTAATCCATGCGACCTCGATATCAGGCTAGTCCAGATTCCGCCGAAGCCAAGCCGCCAATCGTAAGACTTTGTGACACGCGCAATGCGCCGACTTCGGCGGCGGCAACACGGGGCGCGCTGGCGCTATGCGCCGTGCGCAGGCAAAAT
The DNA here is from genome assembly GCA_016235805.1 of Rhodocyclales bacterium. Classification (GTDB taxonomy): domain Bacteria; phylum Pseudomonadota; class Gammaproteobacteria; order Burkholderiales; family Rhodocyclaceae; genus Sulfuritalea. The sequence goes on along the minus strand of JACRIY010000013.1, from coordinate 3,955 downwards.
TCGCATCTCGATTCCAGCTCACGCCTTCCATGGTCAGCCGACGCCAGTTCATGCGCGGGGATTTCAAGTCCCGCCCGCCCGCCCCGCGCCCGCCCTGGGCGCTGGCCGAGGAGCTCTTCCTCAAGGCCTGCACGCGCTGCGGCGACTGCGTCCCGGTGTGTCCGACACACGTCATCGTCATCGTGCGCGGTTACCCGGAGGTCGACTTCAAGCGTGGCGAATGCACCTTCTGTGGCGCCTGCGCAACCGCCTGCAAGCCCGGCGCACTGCAGAACTCGGAATGCCAGATCTGGCCCTGGGCGATCAAGGCCCAGGTAGCGAATACCTGCCTGCCGATGCGGGGAGTGGAGTGCAGGATCTGCGGCGACCGCTGCGAAGCGAATGCGATCCGCTTCAGCCCGCGCCTGAACGGACCGCCCGTGGCGGAAATCGACGCGGGCGCCTGCACCGGCTGCGGCGCCTGCGTGGCGCCCTGCCCGGTATCGGCGATCAGCGTGGCCTGAATTTTCGGGCGCGCCCGGCGGGCGCGGATGATGCGCCGGACGGGGCGACGCTGCGACCTACTTGATGTTGCCGATGAAACGGTTCTCGACCAGCGCCGGCGCGTCGACCTGCGGCACATGGCAGGCCGTGCAGTTATGGCGCGAGACATCGAAGGCCTTGGTGGCGGCGACGAAATGGCTGTCGCCCAGCTTCGGCGCGTTCTTCTTCACGTAATTGGCCTCGCTGTGACAATCTAGGCACTGGTTTTCGGTAAGCGTCACTTCGTCGAAATTATCCACGGCATGCGGAATCAGCGGCGGCTGCGTGCTGAAGGTGCGGGCGATCACCGGCTGCGTACCCGGCCGCTTGCCGGCATAGACAAGTTCACCGGGTGCCTTGTCGGCCGCGGCGACATCGGCGCCGCGCATCGAGACCAGAGGCTCGTAGCTGGCGCAACCGACGACCGCGGTGAGCAGCGATGCCAGGAGGATGGTGACGGTTTTCTTCATGATGGACTCCCCAGACGAGATTTGACGTTGATCACTTGGGCGCCGCTTGCGGGACGCCATTCATGGGTGCGACGGTAGTGTTGAAGCGGGTGCCGAAGGCGAACACATCCTTCGAACAGACATCGATGCAGCGACCGCAGTTGGTGCAATTGGCTTCCAGGATCATTGGCGGCGTGCCGCCGATGGCTTTCAGCGCCGGGCGGATCACCTGCGGCTCGGGGCAGACGGCAAAGCAGTCCATGCAGTCGTTGCAGGCGGCGCGCGCCGGCAGCGTGATGCGCGCCACGGAAAATCGTCCGATCAGGCTGTAGAAGGCGCCGACCGGGCACAGGTGGCCGCACCAGCCGTGGCGCATGACGAACAGGTCGAAGAGGAACACCGCGAGCAGCACCGCCCAGGCGAAGCCGATGCCGAAGAACAGTCCGCGATGCAGCATGGATACCGGGTTCACCATCTCCCAGGCAATCGTTCCCGTAGCCGCCGCAAGCAGCAGGGTCATGCCCAGCATCCAGTAACGTGTCGGACGGCTGATGTGGGCGCTGCCCTTGAGCCCCATGCGCACGCGCAGCCAGTAGGCCAGGTCGGTCAGCAAGTTCACCGGGCAGACCCAGGAACAATAGGCGCGGCCGCCGACCAGCAGGTAGAACAGAACCACTATTGCCGCGCCGATCAGCGCCAGCTTTTCCGGCACCTGCCGCGCCAGCAGCGACTGCAGGATGACATAGGGATCGGCCAGCGGCAGGACGTTGAGCGTGTAGCTGAAGTTCAGGTTGCCCTTGACGACCCACCAGCCAAACCACGGGCCGACCAGGAACAGCAGCAGGATACCGACCTGGCTGCTGCGACGCAGGACGAGCCATTTGTGCGCCGCCAGCCAGCCCTTCGCGGCGAAGGCCTCGGTTCCGGGACGGGTGGGCGTCGTCGGCAGCGTGGCGCTCACAACTTGCCTCCCTGGAAAGCTTTCGGCAGTGCGACGGCATCAGGAGTCGGCGCTGGCGGCACGGCACCGGGGCTGCCGGAAAGACCCTTGCCGCTTTCATACTTCATGCCCTCGGGCAGGTTGTACTGGTGCTCGACGTCCGGTGCGACCAGGCTGCCGCCGGCCTTTTCCTTCTCCACCCAGCCCAGGCGATAGTGCGAACTGAGCTGGCCCTTGGCCATGTAAAGCGGGAACACCTTGATCGCGGCCACCTCGGTCGGGCAGGCCTTTTCGCATTTGCCGCAACCCGTACAGTGCTCCGAATGCACCACGGGGATGAACAGCGTGTGCTTGCCGGTGCGCGCGTTGGTCTGCGGGTCGAGCGTGATCGCCTTGTCGATCACCGGACAGACGCGGTAGCAGATGTCGCAGCGCAGGCCGAGGAAGTTGAGGCAGGTTTCGTGGTCGACCAGCACCGCGAGCCCCATCTTCGACTTGTTGATGTCCTTCAAAGAGTGATCGAGCGCCCCGGTGGGACAGGCCTTGACGCAGGGAATGTCCTCGCACATCTCGCAGGGCAGCTGGCGCGCGACGAAGTAGGGCGTGCCGGTGGACATCGGCTCTTCCGGTTTCGCCAGGTGCAGGATGTTGTAGGGACAGTCGCGCACGCACATCCCGCAGCGAATACAGGCAGCCGAGAAGTCCTTTTCCGGCAGCGCCCCGGGCGGCCGGATGGCCGCCGGCGGCAGGGCTTGCGCATGGCGCGCGTAGAGCCCGATGCCGAGGCCCAGCAGGCCGACGCCACAGGCCATGCGCGCCGTGTCGGCGATGAACTGGCGCCGCGCTGCGGCACTGGGCTTGTCCACGTTTTCCATGATTCCCGGACGGGGAGCGCAAGGCGTTCACCACTCCCCGGATTCTCCAGTCATCCCGCTCAGGCCTTGACCACCTTGGCGGCGCACTTCTTGAAGTCCGTCTCCTTCGAGATCGGGCAAGTCGCGTCCAGGGTGAGCTTGTTGACCAGGCGGTGCTCGTCGAAGAAGGGAATGAAGATCAGCCCCTCCGGCGGCTTGTTGCGGCCCTTGGTGTCGACCCGCAATTCGATCTCGCCGCGCCGCGTGGACACCTTGACCACGTCGTTGCGCTTCAGCCCGCGCTTCTCGGCATCCTTCGGGTGCATCCAGACCACGGCATCGGGAAATGACTTGTAGAGTTCCGGCGCGCGGCGTGTCATCGAACCGGTATGCCAGTGCTCCTGCACGCGGCCGGTACACAACCACAGGTCGAAATCCTTGTCCGGCTGTTCCGCTGCCGGCTGGTAGGGCAGCGCGAAAATCTTCGCCTTGCCGTCGGGATAGCCGTAGAACCTCACGCCCTCGCCCTTCTTGACGTAGGTGTCATAGCCCTCGCGGAAGCGCCACAGGGTTTCCTTGCCATCCACCACCGGCCAGCGCAGGCCGCGCACCTTGTGGTAGGTATCGAAGGGCGCCAGGTCGTGGGCGTGGCCGCGACCGAAACCGGCGTACTCCTCGAACAGGCCCTTCTGCACGTAGTAGCCGAAGGCCTCGGTTTCGTCATTGGTGTAGCCGGCCCAGGCGTGGGCATTGACCTTGGCGGCCTCTTCCTTCGGGAACTTGTTGACCTGGCCGTTGGCGTAGAGCACGTCGTAGAGCGTCTTGCCCTTGAGTTCCGGCGCCTTCGCCAGCAAATCGGCCGGCCAGACGTCCTCGACCTTAAAGCGCTTGGAGAACTCGATGTACTGCCACAGGTCGGAGCGGCCTTCGCCCGGCGCTTTCACTTGCTGGCGCCACATCTGGCCGCGGCGCTCGGCATTGCCGAACATGCCTTCCTTCTCCATCCACATCGCGCAGGGCAGGATCAGGTCGGCCGACATCGCCGACACCGTCGGATAAACGTCCGACACCACGACAAAGGCCTTCGGATTGCGCCATCCCGGATAAATCTCGCCATTGACGTTGGGACCGGCCTGCATGTTGTTGGTGGTCGAGGTCCAGTAGAAGCCGATCTTGCCGTCCTTCAGCAT
>JACRIY010000011.1 GCA_016235805.1 Rhodocyclales bacterium | reverse complement strand
GGTTGACGACCGAGCCGCCGCCGGTGATCGTGGTGCCGTTCAGCTGGTATTGCCAGATCAGGCCGTTGCCGGTGTTTTGCAGCAGGAGGTCGCTCTTGCCGTCGCCGTTGTAGTCGCCGTTGCCGACGACCTGCCAGTCGGTGCTGTGAGCGACCACCTGCCCACTGCCCGTCACCGTGGTGCCACTGAGCTGATATTGCCAGAACATCCCAGTGCTGCGGTTCCGGAGCAGGACGTCACTCATGCCGTCGCCGTTGAAGTCGCGGGCGGTCATGCCCAGGGCTAGGGTCTGGTCGCTGAATTGCAGTTTCTCGATGCCCGTCAGCGTGTCCGTGCCTTCGTCTCCGTCTCCCGCGTTGGTGTCCGTTACCGTGTAGCCGGCGCCGACTCTTGTGACCGTGTAGGCGGAGCGCAGCCCCGCGTATGCCGCCGTGTCGAGGCCGGTGCCGCCGTCTAGGCTGTCGTTGCCGAGGCCGCCGGTGAGGGTGTCGTTGCCGCCGTTGCCGAGCAGGGAATCCGCATAGGCGGTACCGGTCAGGGTGTCTGCGCTGGACGTTCCGACCTGGTTAACCGCCGTGACGATCACCGTGGTACCGCCACTAGCGGTTAGAGCCCCGCCGGAACCTTGGAAGCCCGTGTTACCGTCGCTGAACGTCCAGTTAATCTGGACCGTCGCGGGTGGCGCAACTGAGGTGTTGGCGTAGGTGATATGTTGAATTACGTCATTTACCAGCGCCTCGGTTGCGGCGGTGCTCACGCCGGTAAAGGTGATTCTCAGAATACCGCTATCGCGGGTAAAGCTACCAAATTCCGGTCCAAGCCAGGAACCCACTCGAAGCCCGTTGCCTACGACCGCGAAGAGCGACCCGCTGGTCTGAAAGTCGAAAACATCGTGCGAGTCGGCCCCGCCATTTCGGGCCAGAGTCAGCGTGGCGCCAGCATAGTCGCCCGACGCGGCAAGTCCGGCGTCGGCAATCCTCGCCGCCTCATCCAGCAGAACCGGCGTACTCCCCTGAACGAAGTGCGGCCTGCCAAAGCCGGTATCCAGGCTGCCGTCGGAGTTGTAGCGCAAGATGGCGAAATTGTTGCTGCCGCCATCCCAGCTGGTACCGGCGATGACGATCTTGCCGTCGCCCTGGACCTTGACGGAATGCCCGTCGGCGCTGTCGCCTATAGCGGTAACGACCTTGCCATCACCGTCGAAGCCGCTATCGAGGCTGCCGTCGACATTCAGGCGGATCAGGGCGAACTCGTCGTAGAGCCCGTTCTCGCGCGACCCAGCAACGACGATCCTGCCGTCGGCCTGCAACACGATGCTCTCGGCGAAATCGTCGCCGCCGAGGTCAATGCTGAGCTTGCCGTCACCGTCGAATCCGGTATCCAAACTGCCGTCGGCATTGAAACGCGCGACGGCAAAGTCCGCCTGGCCGTTTTGCCAGGCGACGCCCGCCACCAGAACCTTGCCGTTCGCTTGCAGCGCGACACCGAAACCCTGATCCGTGCTCGCGTAAATATTGGCAACGGCCTGCCCGTCGAAATCGAAGCCGGCGTCGATGGAGCCATCGCTGTTGTAGCGCACCAGCGCCAGATCGAGGTCGGCGCCGTTGTAGGCTTCGCCGCCAACTAGGATCTTGCCGTCAGGCTGGACGACCACGCCGAAGCCGGCGTCTACGTTGGTGAAGTTGGTATTGAGCTGCCCGTCTGCGCTGAAACTCGTATCGACGCTGCCGTCACTGTTGTAGCGGGCCAGCGCGATGTGGCGATTCACGCCGTCGTAGGTCACGCCGGCGACCACGATCCTGTCGTCCGCCTGCACCGTGACGCTCTGGCCATGGTCGCGCAAGCCGCCGACAAAGTTCGTGGTGACGATGCCATCGCCATCAAAGCTCGAATCGAGGCTACCGTCGGCGTTGTAGCGCGCGAGCGCGAAGTTGTCATCGCTGCCGTTCTGGCTGACGCCGGCTACCAGGACTCGGCCATTAGCTTGCAGCGCGATGTCCAAGCCTTTGTCCTCGCCCGCGCCGATTGCCGTGGTGAGCTTACCGTCGCCGTCGAATCCGCTATCCAGGCTGCCGTCGGCGTTGTAACGCAACATGGCAAAATCGTTGTTGTTGCCGTTGTAGCTGTAGCCCGCCACCAACAGCTTGCCGTCAGCCTGGACAGCGAGACCCTGCCCGGAGTCGGTCCCGGCACCGAACGAGGTCGTGACGCGGCCATCCGTCGCCGTGAAGCGCGGCGCGGTGTTGACATCTGCGACCGTTATGCCCGGAATCTGCGCAAGGCTCGGGATGGCAGTAATGCCCTGTAACTTGACCAAACTGCCATCGAAACTGGTGCCGGTGCCTTCGCCTTTGACATACAAGTAACCATCCGCGCCGTCGGTAAAGAAGACGAGCTTATCCGCGATGACGTTGTTGTCCTGGATGGTGCCAACGGTGGCGGCGACGCTCGTGGCGTAGCCGAAGATACCGCCGTACAGGTGGACACCTGCAATACCCGAAAATTCGATGATGTCGGCGAACTGCCTCTGGAGGTCGGCGATGGTATCCATCGCTGACACGGTCGAGTCGGTCTTGGCGAGATAGCGGAACGTATCTTGCTGGCTGCCTCCGTAAAGGGTGTCACTGCCTTCAGCACCCGTGAGAACGTTGTTGCCGGAGTTACCGGTCAGAATGTTATCGAGCGTGTTGCCTACGAGATTGCTGGCAGAGCCCGCGAGCGTCAGATTCTCGACGTTTGGCGGCAAAATCAGGCCACCCCAACTCATGGTGAACAGGATGGTATCGATCCCTTCTCCTGCCTGCTCCGTCACAACGTCGGAAGTCGAATCGACGACGTACGTGTCGTTTCCGGCGCCTCCGATCAATACGTCGTTGCCGGCACCACCGTCGAGCAAGTTTGCCGCTGCATTTCCGAACAGGGTATCGGCATAGTTGGCTCCTACCGCGTTCTCAATAGTTGCGTTGTAGGCCACCGCAACCTGGTATCCGCTGGAAATGTGGGAAACGTGACCTTCCCGCAGATCGATCGTAGCTGCACCGATGGTGCCGGCTCTAACGGCGAGAGTATCGATGCCGCCCGCATCCCAGATGGTACTGACTGATGGCGAGGTACCCACAGGGTTGATCGTGTAGGTATCGTCACCCGTGTGATAACCGGTATTCGCGCCGTAGATCTGCTGCATCGCCAGAATATCCAGGGGCATCGGCGTTGCCGCATTTCCCGAGCTCTGACTGGTACCGGCAGGCCATCCATCAGCCCCGTGATAACTCATCACGGTATATAGATTCGAATCGAGATTGGCGATTCCGAGGCTCGCAAATGTCGGTCGCCCGATGGGTCCGTTGTCGGTATGCTTCAGTCCAAGCGCATGCCCGATTTCGTGCAGGATGACCCAATAGGCAACGCCGCCGAGGTTCAGGTAACTCGCGCCTGCACTGTAGTTGTCGAAAGCGATGTCGCCTTCCGGTTGGGGATAGTCGGCGCGCGTGCCTCCCGCGGCGGCTATAAGCGAATCTGCATAGGAGGGGCTGGGAGGAATGCCAAGTGCAATAAGGCCCGGCAATTGCGACTGCAGTTCGTTCCCGGTCAGTATGAAAGCGAGGTCGGCGGCACTGGAGGCATACACCCCGCTGCTACCGGATTCGACAAACGTGATGTTCGCCACGCTCGACCACGCCGCAAGCGCTTGCCGTACGGCATCGGCCTGCGCCTGATTCCAGGCACCTCCGTTGGGGTTGTCATTGAGGCTGAGCGAGTAGGTCAGCGTGTGTGCGCCGCCACCGAATTGCCAAGCGGAACCCCATGTCAGGCCGTCGATCAGCGCGTTGCCGGTGAGGGGAACAATGTTGTCGGTGGGCGTCGCCATAGAGGAATGTGTGTGTCTCCAACATCCGCAGATACATGCCAATGGCACGAATCAAGCCGGAGGGCAGGCTGCGCCAACACCGGCTTGAATCTATGTCATTGGACATAGCTTGATGATTTTTATATAAAACCTTATGCGATCGTAACCCGAAATGTATTCGATTGATGTTGACCCACCTCAACCGCAATGCCTTCTAGACCGGGCTCCCGGCACCGGTCGCGATCGGAGGATCGGGGTAGAAAGTCGGCGCCGGCGATACGGGATCGGGAGACGCCCTACCGCTCGCGCAATGAATGCCGCAGCGCGCCGACCACCGGATCCAGCCACAGTTCGAGCGGGGTACGCTCGCGGGTGCGGATGTATGCCACCACCGGCATGCCGGCGGTCAGCGGCACGTCGAGCTTGGCACCGGACATGTCGATCTTGGCGTTGAAGTAGCGGATCTCCGGATTGGCAGGATCGGTGAGCAGGTCGGCGGAAACGGAGAGCAGCTTGCCGGAGACGATGGGAGTGGCGCGCCGGTTGAGGCCGCTGAGTTCGACGTCGACCGCCTGTCCGGGGTGGAGCTCGCTGATGTCGGCCGGGGAGATGCGGACCTCGGCGATGAGCGAGGCTTCGACCGGAACAATTTCCACCACGGTCTCGCGCGGCGGGATGACGCTCCCTGGGTTGCCGGCCTTGAGCAGGTTGACGGTGCCATTCACCGGGGCACGCACCAGGCGGCGTTCGAGCGCGCTGCTGGCGGGCTTGGCCCGCTCGCGCAGCACCGTCATGCGGATGCGGCTGTCGGACATTTCCTTGGCGATTTCGGCGCGGTTGTTCGCGTTCAGCGTTTGCAGCCGCAATTCGATGTCGCCGATGCGCTGGCGCGCCTGCGACTGGAGGGACTGCGCCTCGTACTTCTTTTCTTCCTTTTCGGCGATCGCGCGGCGCGCGTCGAGGACGTGGGTTTCTGCGAAGAACTTCTTTTCCAGCAGGGTACTGGCCATCTTTTCCTGTTTGGCGAGCAGCGCCAGAGAGCGCTCGGTGGCTTCCATCTGGCGGCCCCAACTGGCGATTTCGTGATTGAGGGCGTCGCGCTGTTCCGCCAGCTTGCGGCGCTGCTCATTGAGCAGCAGCAGCCTTGTCCTGAACACCGACTCTTCGCTGGCCAACAGGGCCTCGATGCGCAGGTCGGCCTTGCGCGCGAGCAGTTCCGCCGGGAACTGGATGTTTCCGCGGCCCTTGTATTCAGCTTCCAGCCGGGCCTGCTTGGCGGCTTCGGAATCGATCTGTGCCTGGAGTTCCTTGTCCGTGGCGCTGGCATCCACGTCGTCCAGTTCAGCCAGGATCTGCCCGGCGACGACGGTTTCGCCTTCGACCACGCGGATGGCCTTGACGATGCCTCCTTCGGGGTGCTGCACTGGATGAATGCGCCGTTCGATGCGCAGGAACCCGGAGGCGATCACGGCGCTAGATATCGACGAGGCCAGGGTCCAGATGGTGACGATGGCCACCAGGCCAAGGATGACGCCGGCGGCCAACCGCCGCAACGTGGCGATTTCCCGACTGATGAGGTCGCTGCCCTCTGGCAACTGCATGTTCATGCCGGTTTCCCCGCGAGCGCGGTTTGCTGGGCCGGATTCTGTCGCATCATCGTAGCCACCGTGCCGTCCTTTACCAGCAGCAAACGGTCCATGCGGTCGATGATGCGCGGACTGTGCGAGATGATCAGCAGCGTGAAGTTGCGCTCCTGCCGCACGCGGTCGATCAGCGCGAGCAAACTGGCCTCAGCCTGCTGGTCGAGGCTGGCGTCCGGTTCGTCGAGCACGACGATGCGCGGCGCGCCGAAGAAGGCCCTCGCAAGGCCCACCAGTTGGCGCTGGCCGCCGGAAAGGTTGCGTCCCAGACCGGCGATCTTGGTGTCATAGCCTTCGGGAAAACCGGTGATCACCGGTTCCAGCCCCACGGCGGCGGCGGCAAGCAGCAGCGCCGGCGAATTTGCCTCCGGGTCCTGCATGCGGCAAATGTTGGTGGCCACGGTGCCGGGATACAGGTCGATGTTCTGTGGCAAGTAACCCAATTGCGGACCGATCGATTCGCGGCGGAATTCAGTGAGGTCGTGCCCGTCGAGCAGGATGCGGCCCTGCAGCGGCTTGGCAATCCCCAGCAGCATGCGGATCAGGGTGGTCTTGCCGGCGCCGCTGGGACCGACGACGCCGATGACTTCCCCTGGAGTGATCCTGAAGCTGACGTTGCCCAGCAGCGGCTTGCCGGGCCCGAAGGCAAAATGCAGGCCTTCGGCGACGAGTTCGCCGGACAGCGGCGGCAGTTGCACCTCGCCCCGATGGGCGCCGGAATCGATCGCCAGGCACTGCGCGACGCGGCTGGCGGAATTGCGCACCTCGACCAGCGTGCGCCAGCCCGAGATGGCCTGTTCGATCGGCCCGATGGCGCGAGCGACGATGATGGTGGCGGCGATCATGACGCCTGGCTGAAGGTTGTCGACGATAACCAGGTAGGCCCCGGCACCGAGCATGGCGACCTGGATCAGGATGCGGATCACCTTGGTCGCGCCGGAGACATGGGAGCCGAGGTCGGCGGCTTTCTTCAGGAGGGTCGTGCCTTCGTCGAGCATGCGCTGCCACAGCCCGATCAGCGCCGGCTGCATGCCCATCGCGCGGGCCGCCTCGGCATTGGCAAACGTGGTCTGGGCAAAGCCGAGTGCGCCCTGCATGCGCTGGTTGGCCTCGGTGAAGCGGGCGAAGGTATGACGCTCGTCGATCAGCGCCAGCCCGATCAGCATCAGCATGCCGATCAGGGTGATGACTCCGAGCACCCAGGAGAAGCCGAAGATCAGCAGGGTGAACAGCGGCACCCAGGGTGAATCGAAAATCGCCATGAGGTGGGTGCTGGAAACGTAATTCCTCAGGTTGGATACGTCGCGCATCAACTCCCCCTGCGCGCCGATGTTGCCGTCCGCCTGCGTCAGGGCATGGGCCTTTTCCATCACGGCGGTGCCCAGCTTGCGTTCCAGGGAAAGCCCAGCGCGCAGCAGCAGGCGGGTGCGTATCAAGTCGAGCAGCCCGTAGGCAGCGACCAGGACCACGGTGATAAGGGTGATGGCCAGCAGGGTCGGGATGCTGCGGCTGACGAGAACCCGGTCGTAGATCTGCAGCATGTAGATCGGCGAGGCGAGCTGCAGGGCGTTGACGCACAGGCTGATCCATGCGGCGGTAATCAGCCAAGGCTGGATCGGACGAAAGAGGCGAAGGTCGTTTAACACTATGCTGGAATATTCAGTATGTCGGGCCAGGCGCCCAGAATGACCGGACTGGATGGTACATCGATTCGATAGACATAGCCGAGATCCGCGCTCGCGCTTGATCCATATCGAGATCGAGACGTACTGTTTTCCAGTGGATGCGGCACAGCCGGAGCGAGCCGGCTTTAGGCATTCAAAGCTTCTTGAACAAGGTCGCGGCGATCAGCCCTAGGTTGCCGATGGTGGTCTGCAGATAGACCCCGGATTTGCGGATGCCGATGATCCGCGGCACTAACCAGGCGTGGCGCGCTTGCTCGAACTGGGCGAGCACCGCCAGCGCTTCGGGGCTCATGCGGTGGCGCACCCGGCCGAGCGCTGCAAAGTTGCGGTCGTTCATGTGGCGGAAGCGGCCGATCAGCAGCCGGTAGGCGCGCCGAACGCGTGGCAGCCAGCCGATATTGGAACCCACTATGTTGTTCGGATGCTGGCGATAGCCGATCTTGGGCACCGGGTCGTAATGCAGCACGCCGCCGCAACCCGTGGCGAGTATGTAGAGCCACCAGTCGTGGGTCTGGATGTCCAGGTCGGGGCCGGCTTCCATCAGCAGTTCGCGCGCGGCGTGGTTGAAGACCATGGTGTTGCCGCCGGCGACGCTCTGCACGATGGCGTTGGCGAAGGACATGGCGTGCGGGAACAGGGGTGACAGCCCGATCACGCGGTCGTCTTCGTCGATCAGGCGGGTACGGGCGCCATACACGGCAGGGATGTGCGGCGGGATGGAGGTCACCCAGGCCAGCGCCACTTCCAGCTTGTCCGGATCCCAGAGGTCATCCTGGTCGCAGAAGGCGTAGTAGGCCGACTGGATTTCCGGCGTGCAGGCCAGGGTCAGGAAGTTGGCGACAAACCCCCGGCCGGGCCCTCGCACCCAGGAGATCCTTTCCTCGCCCCATTTGTCGGTGTAATTCCGCAGGACATCCAGCGTGCCATCGGTGGAGTGGTCGTCGGCAGCCCAGATGCGCCAATCGGTGTGGGTCTGGGCGGCGACGGATTCCAGTTGCGCGGGAAGAAAGCGTTCGCCCTGATGGGTGCAAAGGAAAATTGCCACATGGGTCGAATGCGCTGCCATCAGAGGCCGGGGCGGATCGTTGTTGGGAGGGAGCAAATTTTACACTCGGCGCCCTGCCGGCCCGATTCGCTCGCGATGCCGTGTTGCCACCGTATCGGGCAGTTCCCCCCGCTTTTTCCCGGAATTATGGCTGCCGTCCTTTGGTAAATTCAATCCCATCGCCAATGCAACGACAGGGAACGCACGCCATGAGGATATTGGGCAGGATGCTGGTGGTACTGGCCGGCGGCCTGATCGCCATGCTTCCCGCGGCGGAAGCCGCGACCTGCAAGGGCGGCAAACGTGCGGACAGCGCAGGTCGCTGCAAGGCGACACCCGTGAAGAAAGCTTCGACAAAGGTCAAAGCGAAGGCCGGCAAGAAGGGCAAGAAGGCCACTGCGGCGGCGCCGGACAACGGGGCGCTGTATGTATTCATCGAGTCTGGCGGATGCAGGGTCCTGGCCACGGAATCCTCGGTCAGGCGGATGCAGGAAATCGCCGTCGGCGGATCGGTCACCTGGGATGGACGCTGCGCCGAAGGACTCATCTCCGGAACCGGTGTGCTGCGCCAGGAAGGCGTCTTCATCGAGGGCGGCCGCAGCAAGCACTTCGCCTACTACTACTCCGGACGGGCGAAGAATGGCGTGAGGACGGGGCCATGGACGCGCGAGAGCCTGGAGCGATTCGACGATAGCGTCAGATCCTGGACCAGCCTGGCCCGCGTGGAGTTCGTCAATGGCGTGGCCAAGGGCGCGCCGAAGCCGATCCCGGTGCGGGGAGCGGACCAACACACCAGCAGCTTCACTACCCGCGTGCTCGAACCCGAAGCAAAGCGGGCCCAGGCAATTGCGGAGACGACGACGCCAACGGCCGACGCAGACTTGTTGCGCCTCAGGGCGGCGGCAAACGTGACCACGCTTGCTCCTGCTGTTGCCCCGGCTGCGCCACCGGTAGCCATCCCGAAACCTTTGGCGTCTGCGCCACTGGCCCCGCCCAAGCCCGACCTGCCGGCAACAGTGACCGCAGCATCGCCGACAGTTGTGCTCGCTGCTCCCAAGGCAAGTGCTGTCGCACCTGCACCGTCGGCAGAAGCGCCGGCAACGACGGTTCCCCCGCAACCGGTAACGGCGCCCACCGTCGCTGCGCCGTCAAAGCTTGCCGCCTCCCTGCCGACTCCTCCCGCCGCCGTTGCGCCAGCGCCGACTTCCGTGCCTGCCGACGCGACCAAGGCACTTCCTGCGCCCGCACCCATACCACAGGCATTGGTGCCGCCGGCTCCGTCCGGTGCCCCGAAACCGCCCCTGCCGGCGATTGTCGCCGGACCGCCAGCCCGCGAGCCCGAAGCTGTCAAGGCCGCTGCGTCCAAACCCGCACCCGCGGCGCCTTCGCCCGCGGTTGTTCCGCCATTGGCAAAGGTCCCGGTTGCCGATCCTCCACCGCGAGCGACCGTCCCACTCCCGACGACCGTCGCCGCCGTCACGCCAGCGCCGACTCCTGTCCCTGCCGCCGTGCCGAAATCCCCTCCGGCTGCGGCACCCGTTGTTCCGCAGGTTGCTACTCAAGTTACGCCGCCCAAGCTTGCAGTTGTCGCCCCCCCGCCCACGGTGGCCGCGGTAAAACTGACCCCGGCGCTGCCGGACTCCATGGATAAGCAGGCTTTCGGCTTTGGCACGGGGTGCTACATGGATACTCTCGATGGTCAGTTGTGGGAGAGCGCGCTGCTGACGGTCAAGGATCGGAAGTCGCTGAGAATCGACGGCTGGGCGGTCGACGACGAGGAAAGGGTTCTGGCGGAGGCCACCTACCTGAGGCTCGAGGGATCCAACGGCCGTCGCTACTATGCGGCTACAACGGTGCAGGAACGCCCCGACGTGGCCCGACACTTCGGCAACCCCGCTTTCGTCAAGGCCGGTTACCGCGCTGCGTTCTCCGCCGAAGGTGTGCCGCCGGGAGAATACGAGGCGACGGTTGTGATGAGTTCCAAGGGACGCAACTTGCTGTGCGGCAACGGGCGGCGGTTGAAGTTGTAGCGAAATGCGACATCGGCGGCCGTAACCCGACCCTTGCGGGTTTGATTCTCGATGATGGGTGAATTATGATCGCGCCCTCTCTCCTGACGGGTTGGCGTCACGGCGCCGGGCAGTAAATGGCTTTCATTCTTGCGGCACTTGCGGCGGCCCTGGTCGTGACGCTGTTCGTCATGCGTCGCAGCTTTGCCGACTCTCGCCTGCGGCAGGGGGCTCCCCCGGGAACCCGATTGACGGCGTGGACGCGCGAGGCCAACCTCAAGGGCTGGGGGCGCGCAGGCGGACTGGGCGTAGCGGCCGGCCTGCTGTTGAGCTTGGCGCTGCGGCTGTTCGACGATGCTGCGATCGCGGGGACCAGCCTCTGGTTGCTGCTCGCTGCGATGCCGGTCTTTTTCGCCGGCCTGGCTGATGATTTCACGCAACGCGTACGTCCCTCTCTGCGACTGATGGCGGCATTCGCTTCGGCGCTGCTGGCCGGTCTGTTTCTGGACACATGGGTGAATCGGATCGACGTGCCCGCGCTCGACTCGGCCTTTGCCATTCCCGCCGTGGCCATCGTGTTCTCCTGCCTGATGGTGGCGGGCCTGGTCAATGCATTCAATGTTATCGACGGCTTCAACGGCCTCGCCGGCGGGGTCGCCAACCTGATCCTGGTCGGCATCGCCTATGTCGCCTTCAAGGTGGGCGACATCGTGGTGCTGACAGCCTCCCTCACCGCGATCGGCGCCATCGCCGGCTTCATGCTCTTCAACTTTCCACGCGGACTGATCTACCTCGGCGACGGTGGCGCCTACCTGCTGGGATTCTGGATCGGCGAATTGCTGATCATGCTGGTTGCGCGCAACCCGCAGGTATCCGCCTGGTTTCCGGCGCTGCTGTGTTCCTACCCGGTGTGCGAAATGCTGTTCTCGATTTACCGCCGTGCCTTTGTCCGGCGCTCCCATCCCGGTGCGCCGGACATCGCGCACCTGCACCACCTGATCTACAAGCGCCTGGTGCGCTGGCTGGTCGGTCCCGGCGGAATGCACGTTCGGCACGAACATGGCAATGCACTGACCTCGCCCTATCTCTGGATCCTCACGTCGATCGGTGTGGGACCGGCCGTCGTCTTCTGGCAAAAGACGCTTGTCCTGCAGATTGGCTGCGTTGTTTTTGCGACAGCCTACGTCTACGCCTACGTGCGCATCGTGCGCTTCCGCTCGCCACGCTGGTTGTCGATGCGGCGCAACCCACCCCGACCCACCGATAAATACTGACGATGCTGCGACACGTGACATTCTGGAACAGCCTGGCCGGCATGCTCATCCTGGCGATTGTTTCTGCCACGCCGATCATGATGAGTTCGATCATGGACCGTGGTTACGAGGTGGCCAAACTTGCGCTTGCCGAGCCACTGGCGTTCCTGGCCCTGGCATCGATCCTGATGGCCCGTGGCTGGCGCGGGCACGGTTCGACGTCCGGCGAAGCGAGGGTCGCCACGCTGTGCTTCCTCGCTTTCCTCGTTTTGGCCGGGATCTCGACCCTGCTGTCGGCGCAGCCGGCGGTGGCGTTCTTCGGCAGCTATTTCAGGCGCGAAGGGCTTCTTGCATGGACCGTCTATGCCGCATTTTTCATTGCGGTCTTGCGCTGGACAGAGGGTCGTCCCCAGGCTGGCGTCATCGAGATCGTGGAACTACTCCTGCTTGCCAGCGTCATCCCCGCTGCCTATGCGATCCTGCAACGCCTGGGACTGGATTTCTTTTTCGTTGCCAATCGGTCTCTCGAACGGCCGGGCGGCACCCTCGGCAATGCGGTGTACCTGGGCGCCTATCACGCGATGCTGCTGCCGATTACGGCGGCACGCTGCTGGCTTGGGCGCCGTCGCCTGTCCGAGTTGGCCCTGTGGTTGTCGGTAGCCCTGCTCCAGGCGACCGGCCTGCTTATTTCCCAGAGCCGCGGGCCGCTGCTGGCGCTGATCCTGGGTTTGGGTTTGCTGGCCGTCATGGCGGCCGGGTTCAGACGGTCGCGGGGCACCTTTGTTGCGATCGGGGTGGTGTTGGCCGCAGGCGGCGCCTTGCTGGTACTGATCAATGCCAATGCCACTGCCCAGCGCGTGGCCAGCGACCTGCCGGTACTCGGACGACTGATATACAACCTGGAAGGGAGCCAGCCTGGCACCGCGACCTCACTGGCCTCGCGCAGCACGGCGGCGCGCCTGGGTATCTGGAAGGCCGCTACTGAGACCTACGTCGAGGCGCCCAGCTCAGCGAAACTAATCGGATTCGGCCCGGAATCCGCGTACGCCCACTATTTCCCGCACCTGCCCGACGAAGTGATGCAGGTTGACGGCTACTTGCTGTCGAACACATATGACCGGTTCCACGCCGACACCCTGGATATCACGCTCAACTATGGAGTCTTTGGCTGGCTTGCTTACCTCGGTGTATTCAGCACGGTCCTGATCGCAGCAGCCAGGGCGCTGTTCGGCAACGGTGGCAAGCGGCTTTGCCTGGCATTCGCACTGGTACCACTGATCACTGCCGTGATTGCCGCCGGCCTGGCGCGATTCGCCGGTGTGCCATCGGCGATTCTGCCCGCCGCGGGTATCGGCATCAGCGGTGGCTGGCTTCTGGTATTCCTGACCTTGGCCTGGCGCGCCTCACGCATTGACCTGCCGGAGAGCTGCCGTTCCCGCCCCGAAGTGTGGGCTCTGCTGGCTGCGCTCACCACTTCGCTGCTAGTGTTCTGGATCGACGTCCAGGTGAACAGCCCGACCCTGACCAGCAGATTGGTCTCGTTCGGGATAGCCGCGCTGGTACTTGTCTTGGCCGCCGCCTTGTCGAACCCTGCAGGTGAGGAAAGCCCCATGTTCCCGCCCACCTCGCCGTGGGCCGTCGTCTTTCCCGTCGTTGCCGCTTGCGCGGGTTTCCTGCCGGTCGTGACCCTTGATGCGAGTATGCGGGCTCAGGAAACCGAGCGCTGGTGGCTGAGCGGAATTCCCATCGGTCTGATGCTGGCACACGGCGCGCTCCACGCTTGGATACGCTTCGCGGCCGGCAATGCCCGTCCGGCTTACATGCTGCGCTGGGCCGCGATCGTCACTGGACTTGCGGCAATCTATGTAGTTCTGCATTGGACCCTGGCGCCGAATGTCGGGCCGCTGATCGATCCGCAGGATGTTGCCCGACTCACCGCTATTGCTGGCGCAGGTACCGTGTTCATTCTTCTGATTGGCATCACGGCGGCTGCCATGGCCGGCAGGCAGGCCCGAACTACGGCCAAATCCGCGATTCCTACCCGATCCGTGGTCGCGGCGTTCCCGGCATTCGTCCTCGCAGGGCTGGCCGGCTTCTTCGCCTTGATGGCGATCAAAGCCGACATAGGATCAACCGTCGGACTTTGGGCCGCAACCAAGCAACCGGAAATCAGCGACCGGATCCTGCTGGCGGCAATCGGCGCAATGCCGCACGAGCGCCACTACCAAAGGCAACGAACTTTCGACTGGCTCAACCGTGCGCTGGAAGAAGTAAAGCGTTCCAGTTCAGCCGACAATTATCCAAATATCCGCAGTCTGCTGGATCAAGCCGAAGACCAGGCGCGCGCCAGCATGCGGCGTTTCCCAGCGGACCCTTGGGCGATACTTGCGGTCGCCAACGTGATGCAGATACGCGCCCTTCCCGCGATTCGAGCATTCGCACCCGAAGATGGCCGCAACGCCGCACAGGAGGCCGATGAACTCTTCTCCCGCGCCTACGAAATATTCCCCAACCAACCATTGCTCCTACGAAACTGGGCAGGGTTAAGGTTCAATGAAGGGGATCAATGGGGCGCATTTCGCCTGATTGACCGCATGGAAGAGATCATTCCCAACGAGGTCGAACCATACTCGGAAAGGATAATAATGGCTAAATATATCAATGACATGAACACAGTGGCCGAGACGATCGAGCGCGCCAGGCAAAGGCTTGACGACACGGGACTTCGACGTCTGCTGACTGTTGCTGGCAAACAACAGAAATAGTTTCGGAATCTTTTCGGCCGACCGGCCATCAGGCAATCTGGTAGTATGCGAATAGCGATTTTTGCAACAAGGCAATTAGACCGACAACAATCAGGGGTTTCGAACCATGCGGATTACAACCAGCGTTTCAATCAAGGCACTTGTCGCCCTTGGCGTAATTGGTGCAGGCGGTATGGACGCCGCTATGGCTTCCACCTCACAGGCCTCTCAATCGGCGGCGGCATCCGTGCCTGGTAGCACTGCGACGAGCGGTTTGACGACCACTATCCTGGGGGCATCCTCCGGTGCCTCAGCGCTAGTAATGGGCGGAGTGCTGGGTAGTCTTGGCGGTGGCGGTGGCGGTGGCCTTGGCGGCGGTTTCGCCCCCAGTGGCGGTACTGTCATAGGCCCAACTTCATCACTTCCAGCCGGTGTTACTCGTTTCGCCCTTCCCGGGCAGGGTGGAACCGGTGCTGCTGGCGCCCCGGGTGGCAAGGCGGTCAATGCCTGGTTCGCCGTTGCGCGGAACAGCATTTCCTACGATTACGCGCCCCTGCAATCTGCGGGCAATGTCCGTGTCGGCCTGCTCGGCGTCGACTACACGTTCAACAACAACATCGTGGCTGGCTTGGCGATCGCAGGCGACAAGACGGATGTCAATCTGAATTTCGGCGCCGGCGGCAAAGTGAAGGGTAGCGGCACCACCTACTCGCCGTACGTTGCCATTCCGCTGAACAGGAACTGGGCTACCGACCTGTCGGTCGGCTGGGGCAAGACAAAGATCAATAACGAGTTTGGCGGATTCTCGGGGCAATTGACCGACAACCGTCGCACGGCAAGTTTGGGTATGACTTATCGTCAGTTGGCCGGTAGCGATAACAAGTGGATGCTGACCGGTCGCGGATCGTATCTGGCCGTAAAAGACAAGCTCGGCGCCTACACGATGTCCAACGGGACATTCACCAGTGCCGTCGCGGGATCTGATGTTACGGTATCCCAGCTTCGATTTGGCGGCCAGGCAGCATACAACGCCGGCGCGTTCGTGCCATATGCAGGCCTGAACTACATTTACGACCTCAAGGAACCGAATCAAGCGGGTGCCGCCAACGATCGCGATGCCTTCCAGGCAGTGCTTGGCTTGAAGTTCAGCATTCCGAGCGGCTTCTATGGCGGCCTGCAGTACTCGTCCGAACTCAACCGCAGCCAGATCAAGAACAACCAGCTCATGCTGAACATGGGTGCGCGCTTCTAAGCAACGTTTGCTTGTCGGCAATCGAGCGCCGACGACTCGCTACAAATGAAACTGCCGAATTGGGTAATTCCCGGTTCGGCAGTTTTGTTTTTGGGTGCGTGCGTCCTGCTTCAGGCACCCACGGAACAGGCGCTGGCCATTGCGGCCGAAGCTGGATTTTTGCCGGTCGAACTTCCGGACACGCGACTGAAAGGCTTCGTCAGGCTCACATCCTCTCCTGACACAGTGCGTACGCTTACGATTTACATCGAAAGCGATGGCGCTCCTTGGCGGGTACCGGATGAGCCGCCATTCGACCCGACCCCTCACAAGCCGATGGTGCTGCAGATGGCTGCCTCCGACCCTGGCGGTAAGGTGGGCTACCTCGGGCGCCCATGCCAATATCTCACTCCGCACGCACTGGCCCAATGCGATCCAGCCTTGTGGATGCTGGGCCGTTTTAGTGAAGATGCAATAGCGGCAACGGACGCCGCATTGACCGCCATGAAAAATCGCGCCCGGGTCTCTTCAATCAATCTCATCGGTTATTCCGGTGGCGGCGCGATAGCCGCGTTGGTCGCCGCGCGGCGCGCGGACGTCAAGTGTCTGGTAACGATCGCCGCCCCGCTCGATTCCGACGCCTGGACTGCGGCGATCGGTGTTTCCCGACTCAGCTACTCCCTGAACCCGGCCGACCATGCGGGAAAGCTCAGGTCTCTACGCCAGACACATTTCCGCGGCCAGAAAGATACCCTGGTACCGTCGGCAACAAGTCGCCGCTTTCTGGCGCAGGTTCCGGGAGCACGAGTGATCGACAAGAGCGACTACGACCACCAATGCTGCTGGAAGCAGGAATGGGCAGAGTTGCGAACCCAGTCCTGCCTCGCCAATTGACCTGCGATCCGCCGGCCGTTCAGCGAAACATCGGCATCTGCTGGATGACGTTTACCGGCTGCATCGTCAGGGACTGCATCAGCGAATCGAATCCGCCGCCCTGCTGCAGGAATACCGGCGTCGAGTCGAGGATGTACAGCGGCGCCTCGCCCGGCTTCGGTTTGTCGGGCGCAAAGGCAGTCTGTTCCTTGCTAACGTCCAATGAAGGACCTGCCGCCAGCTTGATGTTGGTCGCCCCATCATGGACGAAGTCATAGACGCCGGCACGAGCCTCCGGCGTGTCCTCGGCAACGATGGCGACTTCAAAATCCGTGCCGCGAATCCCGACCGTAGCGGTAGCCGCCGTGACCTGCACGCGATCACGCGATGTCTTGCCAATCAAGCCGGTCAGGAAGCGGGCGGCGCCCCTGAGCAATGAAAATTGCGCTGCATCCGTCGACTTCTTTTCGAACTTGTAGTCATCCAGCTTGAATTGCGTATTCGGTCGCAGCGCGACTACGGATTCGTCGGCCAGTTTAATGACAACTTCGCTCTTGGCCTGAGTAGTCACGGTATCGCCGGACTGAATCTTTTCGTTCGGCCCGGCCTTGCGCGATTGCTTGTCGGCCCCCATCACCGTGACGTCGCCTGACACCTTGTCAATGGACCCTGACTCGGCCGCGAAGACGGCGCCTGCAAGTGCGAGCAGGAAGATCGAAAAACTGAGTTGTCTTGCCGAATGGAATGACTTGATCATGATGTTCTCCTGACGGGACGTCGTTATGACGCAACTTTTTTCAGATTAAACCATCAGGTTCGATCATTCAAGGAAATATGCCCGAAACAGAAGGACCCGCCTCGCCAGACTGAGTGCGATAAAGCCGAACATCACGGCTCGGCATACTTCGCGGATTCTGGTCGGGGCGAGAGGATTCGAACCTCCGACTCCTGCGTCCCGAACGCAGTACTCTACCAGGCTGAGCTACGCCCCGATGGTAATTGGTGGCATGGCATGACATGCGGGATCGGGCCGGTAAGAACTGCCCGAGAGTCATCCTTGCAAACCTTGCAGCGATCAAAACCTTCTTTGTACCGCAAAGTCTGCTAATTGTAGCAGCGTTTCCCTGAACTTTGAATCCGGCAACGCGGCAAGCGCCGCTTTTGCAAGTTCAGCTTCGGCAACTCCGTGGCTGTGTGCCGCATCCAGCGCACCGCTCGAGCGCACTGCCGCCAGCACCTCAGCAAAATTTTCTCCGCTCGCGTTCTCGATGGCAGAACGGACCAAAGCGGCCTCCTGGGAATTGCCATGCTGAATCACGTGGATCAGCGGCAGCGTCGGCTTTCCTTCGGACAAATCGTCGCCCAGGTGCTTGCCGGTTTCCGCTTCCTGCCCGGAATAGTCCAGCACGTCGTCGATCAACTGGAAGGCGGTACCAATGTGGGTGCCATAGGCCGCCAACGCCTCTTCGACGCCTTCGCTGGCTTCGCCCAGGATCGCACCGAGGCGGCCGGCCGCCTCGAACAGTTTGGCGGTCTTGTAGCGAATCACCTGGAGGTAGGCATCCACCGCGATGTCGGCATTGCGGCAGTTCATCAATTGCAGGACTTCGCCCTCCGCGATGGTGTTTGTCGCATCCGCAAGCACCTGCATCACGCGCATGCTACCGACGCCGACCATGATCTGGAACGCGCGGGAGTAAAGAAAATCGCCCACCAGGACGCTGGCCGGATTGCCGAATACTGCGTTGGCGGTATCGCGGCCACGACGCAGCGAGGATTCATCGACGACATCGTCATGAAGCAATGTGGCGGTATGGATGAACTCGACCACTGCGGCGAGTTCGTGATGGCGGGTACCGGAATAGCCGCAGGCTCCGGCGGCCAGCAGGACAAGCGCCGGGCGCATGCGCTTGCCGCCGGCAGAGATGATGTATTCGGCGACTTGGCGCACCAGCGCCACATCGGAATGCAAACGGACACGAACCACGGCGTCGACTGCGCGCATGTCGGCGTCAATGGGGGCATACAGGCTGGAAAAGTCCACGGCGGATGTCGGAAGCTGAAACGAAAGCGCGATGTTAGGCGGCACGTCCGTCGGCGTCAACGGAAGTCCTGCCGGCAGGATGACAGGGGGTTTCCCCTTATACTTCGGGCTTGAGATTATCGACTTTCTCCTATGATTTTCCAGTATTTTTGATTTCCGTCGAGGTGCCGGACTCCGATTGCTCCGGCAGCAGCCTTCAGGAAACAACGTTCAACCGCTTTGCCTGCCTGCCGCAACAGCAACCCAATCATGAGCGATTCGAAACTACCCCCGTCCCAAATTCCCCAGGCAGCCTGGTCCGGGCGCTTTTCAGAGCCCGTATCCGATCTGGTCAAGCGTTACACTGCCTCGATATTCTTCGATCGCCGCATGTGGCGTCAAGACATCCGGGCATCGCTGGCGCATGCGCGCATGCTGGCGCGCCAGTCCATCATCGCCGCCAAGGACCTGGCCGCCATCGAACAGGGCATGGCAACGATCATCAGTGAGGTCGAGGCAGGCAATTTCAACTGGAATCTCGATGACGAGGATGTTCACCTCAACATCGAGAAGCGCCTTACCGCTCTCGTGGGAGATGCCGGCAAGCGCCTGCACACCGGCCGCTCTCGCAACGACCAGGTGGCCACCGACATCCGGCTCTGGATACGCGACGCGATTGATGACATCGATATCCTGATGCGCAACCTGCAGACCGCGTTGCTCAACACGGCGGAAACGCACGCCGAAACCCCGATGCCGGGCTTCACCCATCTCCAGGTGGCCCAGCCGGTCAGCTTCGGCCACCACCTGCTGGCCTATTTCGAAATGCTGCGCCGTGATCGCGAACGTTTCGCCGACTGCCGGCGCCGTACCAACCAGCTGCCCCTGGGCGCAGCCGCGCTGGCAGGCACCACCTTCCCGATCGATCGAGAATCGGTGGCACGCGAACTCGGCTTCGACGGCGTTTGCGAAAATTCCCTGGACGCGGTTTCCGATCGTGACTTCGCCATCGAGTTCTGCGCCGCCGCATCGGTGGCGATGATGCACATATCGCGCTTCTCGGAGGAATTGGTGCTCTGGATGAGCCCCCGCGTCGGCTTTATCGATCTCGCGGACCGATTCTGCACCGGCTCGTCGATCATGCCGCAAAAGAAGAATCCCGACGTACCGGAGCTCGCACGCGGCAAGACCGGCCGCGTGTTCGGCCACCTGATGGGCTTGCTGACGTTGATGAAAGGCCAACCCCTGGCCTATAACAAGGACAACCAGGAAGACAAGGAGCCGCTGTTCGACGCGGCCGATACATTGATCGACACCCTGCGCATCTTTGCCGACCTGGTACCTGGCATACGTGTCAAGTCGGATGCCATGGCGGCTGCCCTGCGCCAGGGCTACGCCACTGCGACCGACCTTGCGGATTACCTGGTGAAGAAGGGGCTGCCCTTTCGCGATGCGCACGAGGTGGTCGCCCGCGCCGTTCGTGCCTGTGAAGCACGCGGGTGCGACCTGCCGGACCTGTCGCTGGACGAGCTGCGCGCCTTCTCGCCACTGGTGGCTGAAGATGCCTTTGCCGTGCTCACCGTTGCCGGCTCGCTGGCCGCCCGCGACCATCTCGGCGGCACCGCGCCGGCACAGGTGCGCGCCGCGATCGCGCGATCGCGCACCCGGCTCTGACCAATGGCCATTCCCGACCGTATCGGCAAGTACGAGATCAGTCGCCAGTTGGGGGAAGGTGCCACCTCCATCGTCTATCTGGGTTTCGACCCATTCGCCAAACGCGAGGTCGCGGTCAAGGCCATCTTCCCGGAGGTATTGCGCGACAAGGAACGCGGCAAGCTCTATCGCAACCTCCTGATGACGGAAGCATCACTTGCCGGCAAGCTGAACCATCCGCACATCGTGCAGATCTACGACGCCGTCGTTGCCGAAGAACAAAGCTACATCGTCATGGAGTACGTCAAGGGCGGCACGCTGGAGGCCTTTTGCACGCCGAGCAGCCTGTTGCCTGTGGATCGCCTGGTGGAGATGATCTTCAAGTGCACGCGGGCGCTCGACTATGCCTTCCGCGCCGGCATAACCCACCGCGACATCAAGCCGGCCAACATCCTGCTCGTCAATCCGAGCGACAGTCCGGAGCATGCCAGCGGCGACATCAAGATCTCGGACTTCGGCGCGGCGATGATGAGTACGGGCGAGCAAAGCCGCACCCAGGTGTCGGGCGTGGGCTCGCCTGCCTACATGTCACCGCAGCAGGTGCGCGACATGCCGTTGAATCACCAGACCGACATCTACTCGCTGGGCGTGGTGATGTACCAATTGCTGACGGCGCGCCTGCCGTTCCAGTCAACTTCGAACTACGGGATGATCTACCAGATCTGCAATACCGATCCACCGCCGCCGTCCACCTTTCGCACAGACATGCCGACCAGCCTCGATGCCGTGGTCGCGCGCGCCATGCAAAAGGAGGTCGAGGCCCGCTACCAAAGCTGGGAGGAGTTTTCCCATGACCTGGCGCAGTCCTTCCGCAACAAGCTGTTGGTATCCCAGCGGCAGGCTTTCCCCGACAGTGAGAAGTTCGAAAGCCTTCGCGGGCTTTCGTTCTTCCGCGAATTCACCGACGTAAATCTCTGGGAAGTCGTACGTTTCTCACGGTGGGATGAGGTAGCCGCCGGCACGGTGATCATGCGCGATGGCGAACGCGGCGATTTCTTTGCATTCCTGCTCGACGGGGAATTGGCCGTATCCAAGTGCGGCCATACCCTGGGCACTCTCGCCGCCGGGGAGTGCTTTGGCGAGATGGCCATCATTCGTCGCGGCGAGCACGCTCGTGGCGCCGACGTCGTGGCACAGACCGCCGCAAAAGTCGTCACGGTATCCGCACAGGCGCTGCAGCATGCCTCGGACGCCTGCCGGATGCACTTCTACCAGGGTTTTCTCGACGTCATCGCCGGGCGTTTGGCCGACGCCAACGCGCGACTCGCCGCACTTTGACACCCGACCTCGGGCCGATCGCCGCAGCGATCGCGGCCCACACGGGAGTTCCGTTCCATCCCCATTCGATCAACTCCGTCGGTGGAGGCTCGATTCATCAGGCGTGGCGCGTGGAGGACGATGATCGCAGGTTTTTCGTGAAGACCGGCGAACACTCTGCCGACGCGATGTTTGCCGCCGAAGCACAAGGATTGAGGGCGCTGTCTGAAGCCGCCGTATTACGGGCGCCGACTTTCGTTGCCCAAGGCAAGACCGATGACGGGGCGTTCCTGATTCTCGAGTTTGTCGACATGAAAGCGCTTGACCGAAGCGGCGGTATCCTACTTGGCGCTGCCCTGGCAGAACTGCATCGGATCCGCGGCCCAGGCTTCGGCTGGACCGAAGACAACTTTATCGGTGCCACCGCACAGCGCAATACGCCCCACGCCGATTGGCCACACTTCTTCGGCGAATGCCGCCTGCGGCCTCAGCTTGCACTGGCCAGACAAAATGGCATGGACCCGAGACTCGTGGCGAAGGGCCTCGGCATCGCCGACTGCCTCGGCGGCTTGTTCATCGACTATCACCCGCTGCCGAGCCTGTTGCACGGCGACCTGTGGTCCGGCAACGCCGCGCAGGACAGCAATGGCAAGCCCCTGATCTTCGACCCTGCCTGCTATTGGGGCGACCGGGAAACCGACATCGCCATGGCGGAACTCTTCGGCGGCTTTCCCGAAAGCTTCCATGTCGCTTATCGCAGCGCCTGGCCACTCGATCGCGGTTACGAAACCCGCAAACCGTTGTACAACCTGTATCACATGCTCAACCACTTCAACCTGTTCGGCGGCGCTTACCTCGGTCAGGTTGAACGCATGATCGAGCGGCTAGTGGCAGTGCTCCGCCGCTGACCACCGGCGCATCAGGCCGCCTTTACGACCGGCTCCAGTTGCTTCTGCAGTTCGCCGGACTGGTACATCTCGGTCATGATGTCGCTGCCACCGACGAACTCGCCATTGATGTAGAGTTGCGGCACGGTCGGCCAGTTGGCGTAATCCTTGACGCCCTGGCGCACGTCGGGATCGGCCAGTACATCGACGCTGACGAAATTCTTTACGCCGCAAGCCGCAAGTATCTGCACGGCACGCGCCGAAAAGCCGCATTGCGGAAATTGCTGGGTGCCCTTCATGTAGAGGACCACCGGATTGCCAGTTACGGTCTGGTGAATTTTTTCCTTGATGTCCATTTTGCGTTCCAATAATAGTTGAGTAAATAACTCGGAATATTCTAACGGTGACGAAGCCATCCGGTCAACTGCATGAATTCGCATGTGGCTGGCGACAAGCATTCCCGCACCATGCACCGACTTGGCAGATATTAGTGAGGTAGCCCTGAACCCCGCGTTGATAAAGCTGCCCTTGTTCCTGCTCTGCCTCCTGCCGCTCGCGCATCTTGCCCAGGTTGCAATCACCGATGCCCATGATGTCGAATCGATCGAAGCCATGACTCGTGGTCTCGGCGGTTGGGCGCTGAACTTCCTGCTGCTGACGCTGATGCTGACGCCCTTGCGCAAGTACACCGGCTGGACATGGCTGGCGCCCCTGCGCCGCATGCTTGGGCTTTACGCGTTCTTCTATGCATTCGCGCACATGGCATCCTACCTTGGCCTTGACCAGCGCTTCGACTGGCAGGCGATCATCGAGGACGTGTCGAAACGCCCCTTCATGATCGCCGGAATGCTGGGATTCGCGCTGCTGCTGCCCCTCGCCGTTACCTCGAATGCAATCGCGCTACGCAGGCTCGGCGGCAAACGCTGGCAGAAACTTCATCGCCTCATCTACCTCGCCAGCCCGCTGGCAGTGCTTCATTACTCTTGGATGGTCAAGGCCGACATCGCCAAACCATCGGCGTACGCGGCATTGTTGGTATTGCTGCTGGGTTGGCGCCTCTGGTGGCGGCTACGGGAAGGCAGGGGGATCGTCGCCGGCAGCGCATCGCGCAAGCCGGTGCGACGAGTGATTCCGCTGATCGTAAAAAAATAGGGCTTGCCCCGGTGGTAGACCAGAAACCCGCCTCAGTGCAGGACGCGCGGCATCGACAAGACGAACTCGGCTATCTGCGCTTCGAACTGCAGGCCGTCCTCTGCCGTCATCTGGTAGCTGCCCTTCATGGTGCCGACCGGCGTGGCGAGTTGGCAACCGCTGGTGTACTCAAAACTCTGACCTGGCGCCAACAGGGGCTGGTGGCCGACAACGCCAAGACCACGCACTTCCTGCACGTGCCCCTCGGCATCGGTGATGATCCAGTGGCGCGAAATCAACTGCGCCGGGACGTTTCCGGTATTGGTGATGGTGACCGTGTAGGCAAAGACGTGCCGGTTTATCGCCGGATCGGACTGCTCCGCAATATAGTGGGTCGCGACGGCAACCGTCACCTCGTATTTCTTCGATTCGGCCATGAGGGCCGCATTCAACACCAAATTCGGCCGGCCGGCAAGAAATGTCCTGTGCAGGTCGCCCAAGGCACAGAACCTCGCGCATGATTCTTGACCATTTCGTTCGATTCCGCGACACTTCCGCCATGCGAACCGATTGGCCGCCGCTCCCCCAGCCCGAAGCCATTTTATGCGCGTCGCATTGCATGCGATGACGGCATCCCAGGACATGATCACTTACGAAACAAGCTCCTCCCAGCAGCGTTTCCTGGCAAGACTGCAAAATGCGGGCATCGAACCCGGTGACAGCGAGGAACTGAGGCTCAACAAATCCTTGCTGATGCTGGCCACCGGCCTGGCCAGCGTCGCCATCATGATCTGGGTGGCGATCTATCTGGCGCTCGGACCGCAGTTCTCCACCACGGCACCGCTCGTATTCCAGTTGCTGCTGGCCGGCAACATGCTGCTGTTCATCCGCACGCGCAATTTCGATTTCTTCCGCGTAACGCAACTGGGCCTCTTCCTGTTCCTGCCATTCATCGCGCAGTGGAGCGGCACCATCATCTCGACCAGCGGCGTGCTGCTGTGGGCTCTGCTGGGCCCGATCGGTGCGATCCTCTGCATCGGCGTGCGCCAGTCGGTCGGCTGGTTCATCGCCTGGGTCGTCCTCACCGCGCTGTCGGGTGCCGCCGACTGGTATCTGGCCGATACGGTCTTCGGCCAGAAAAGCAACGTGCCGGTGCGCACCACGATCGTGTTCTTTGCGCTCAACTTCATTGCGATCTCGACTATCATCTACCTGCTGCTGCGCCGCTCGATTGCCGAACGGCGGAAGACGCTGGACAGCCTGGAACTGGCCCACAAGCAGATACAGATCGAGCAGGAGCGCTCGGAAAAACTGCTGCTCAATATCCTGCCCGGCTCCATCGCGGATCGACTGAAGACTTCGGACAAGACCATTGCCGACGGCTTCGCCGACGTCACGGTGATGTTCGCGGACATCGTCAATTTCACCCAGGTGGCGGCCAACATGTCGCCGTCGCAGGTGTTCGCAATGCTCAACCGCATTTTTTCCGCCTTCGACGAACTGGCGGAGCAATACGGCCTGGAAAAAATCAAGACCATCGGCGACGCATACATGGTCGCTGGCGGACTGGATGACAATGTCACCGACTATTCCGCAGCGATCGCCGACATGGCGCTGGCGATGCGCGACCTGCTTCGTCGCGACTTCGCCATCAACTCGTC
This sequence comes from Rhodocyclales bacterium, assembly GCA_016235805.1. Lineage (GTDB taxonomy): Bacteria > Pseudomonadota > Gammaproteobacteria > Burkholderiales > Rhodocyclaceae > Sulfuritalea. The sequence goes on along the minus strand of JACRIY010000011.1, from coordinate 34,053 downwards.
ACACCTCGAAGTGCGTATCGGAATCGGCACCGGCCCCATCGTCGCGGGCGTTCTGGGCAAGAAGAAGTTCATCTATGACCTGTGGGGCGACACCGTCAACATCGCCAGCCGCATAACGTCCGAAGGCGTTCCGGGAATGATTCAGTGCGACACCATGACTTACCACCGCCTCGCATCGAGTTTCGATTTCTACGAACCGCAGAGCATCTACCTCAAAGGCAAGGGCAACATGACTGTTTACCGCCTGGTCGGTCGCAAAGGAGCGCCAACAGAAGGTGACTCACCGCAAGCTTGAGGAAATGCCGCGCCGGACAATCCCGACCGTGGCGCGTCAGGCTACCGCAAGACGGAAACATACGCGCCCGGGGCGGTTGCAGGCCAGTTCGAGTCGATAACCGGCGATCTGGGCATACCGCGCCGCCTGATACAGCCCGATACCGTAACCACTGGCCGATGTGACTGGGCCGAGGAACAGGCTGGCTGCCACTTCCTCGGGCATCGCCGAACCGTTGTCGCAGGCCATCAACTGGAAGCCGACTACGGTCATCGCCAGTTCGATCTCGACACGCAGCGATGGCTCGCGCAGGTGCTTTTCCGCGGCATTGCGAATCAGGTTGTCGGCTACGCCGGAAAACACTTCGGCCGGCAGATCTCCGGTCAAAGGCGTTGCGGCGCGGAACTCGATCCACTGCAGCGCGGCCATGCGCTGGCTGAGTTCGCGCCACCAGTCGGCGGCTCCCACCCAGCGCGCCGACTCAATGTCCTGCGGTGCATTGAGCTTGACCAGGGTTTCGGCAAGGCGCTCGGTAATCGCTGGCAGTTGCCGCCGCAACAGCGATTGATACTCCAGCGACGATTCGGCGCCCGGCTCGACTCCGGCCGAACACAGCGCATTCAGTGACTGCAGGAGGTTCTTGACGTCGTGCGTGAGCCGCGCACCGGTTTCATGAATCGCCTGCAGATACGACAATTGCTTGAGCTCGACCGCGCGTTGCTTGTCGGCATGGAACTGCGCCAGCAACTGTGCCAGCAGGTTGTAATGCCAGATCAGCGTGGGAGACGGCGAATGCAGGGTAAACAACACGAGCACCATGCCGCCATGGCTGAACTCGGAGCGGCGGCCTTCCTGAGTGCCAAAGCTGCCGCTGCTCTTGCCCGCAATCCACTCGCCGCCGCGAACCCAGGGCAGGCGCTGGGCGATTTCGACGCAGGCCTGCTCGAGGAAAGCCTGCGGGTCCTCCTCGCGCAGCGCCAGGTTGGACAAGGCCTGCAACCACTGCTCCATGGGCAGGCCGATCGACATCATGTAGCGGGAAATCAGGCTGCCGATGCCCGAAAATCCGGTCCGCGGATTCGACACCAGGCCCAACAGCAGAAGCGTCAGGCCGGTCACCAGCAGGGTCTGCAGCAATGCCTCGATATAACCACTGCCCAGCAGCAGCATGGCCGCCAGGCTGCCCAGCATCAGCACGGTAAGCAACAGGAATACGAAGAGGCTGGACACGAAGTCGACCACCTCGCGCGCCTTCTCCACCTCCTGTCCCGGCGGCAGTAGCGCCATCAACATCAGCACCAGTGGTAGCCCGGTGAACCCGAGCCAGAGGATTTCCGCCGGCGGCTTGGCGATGGGCACTGCCATCGGCGCCGCCATGATCATCAATGCGAGCAGGAGGAAGGCCAGCGCGAACAGGTAGAACAGGCGCGATGCCCGACTTCCGTAAAGCAGTACCTTGCCGCCGATGATGCCCGCCAGCATCATGATCCAGAGCACGATCATCCAGCCTTTGAGATAGGCGCCGGCCAGCAGAGCCACAGCTATGACCGCCAGCAACGACGTGGGCGACAACCGCCGCTCGGTCTGCACGAAGGGCTGCCAGAGCATGAACAGCCCCAGATGGGCAACGAACAAGGTACGCCCAAGCAAGCTGTGCGGACCCTGCCACAATACGAGGTAGAGAGCGGCCAGCATCGCCAGGAGCAAACCGCGACGCACCGCGATCAAGCGCGCGGAAAGCGTTTCTGGAACGGGAAGGATCGCCAAGGAAGATTGCCGAATCTAGGGCAGAAAGCGCGAAGGATAGGCCGATTCTAGCCAGCGCCAAGCCCCCCGGTCTGCCAAATAGCTGACGAACCTGTCCAATAATCGACAGATGTGATTCCGATCTTGTTGAAGCGAATTATCTATATTATTGATTAATAATAACTAAATAGATTGGCATGGCCTATGCTTATGTTTAGGCATCAATAACCACCCCAAAGGGGAGACGATCATGAACAACAAACAATCCGGTTTTACCCTGATCGAAATCGCGATCGTGCTGGTAATCATCGGCCTCTTGCTCGGCGGCGTGCTGAAAGGCCAGGAACTGATCAACAGCGCCAAGGTGAAGAACTTTGCCACCGACTTCCGCAACATTCCGCTTCTGATCTACGGTTACCAGGACAAATACAAGGCTTTGCCGGGGGACGATGCGCAAGTCACGGGAGCCGCTACCGGCAGGTTCGGCACCTCCGGCACGACGTGCGCGCCCGACGCCGCAGGTATCTGCGCCAAAGGCAATGGTGTGATCAATGGCGTGTGGACTGCCACCGCAGTTACCGATGAAACCTACACCTTCTGGCAACACGCTCGTCTTGCCGGGCTCGGCGCGGGACCGACCAACACGGCAGACGCCAACTACCTGCCGCGTAATGCTGACGGTGGCCTGATCGGCATCGAAAGCGGCGGCGGTGCAACGGGTGGCGCGCTCATCCAGAACGGCGCGGTGGACGCGACTACGGGCGCTGTTACGGCGCTGGGAACGCCGACGACGTTCTCGCCGACCTACCTGATCTGCTCCGAAGGCATCCTCGGCAAGTACGCCAAGCAACTCGACACCACGCTCGACGACGGCCAGACGGCAACCGGCAACATGCGCGTCCTTACCATGGCTAATCGCGCCACACGCAACAGCCTGCCGGTATCGACCATGCTGACAGACGATGCCACGTCCTACGTGGTCTGCATGGGCCTCTGATCCGGAACGGCACCACTTCCCGAAAGCCCGCTTCGGCGGGCTTTTTTTTGCTCCGGCCGCTACGCCTGACGGCGTTGGCTCCCACTGAAACTTTGTTCTTATAGGCCGCGCAGCAGCAGTTCCTCGCCAGCCGTCACCGCCGCAGCGGTGCCGATCAGCACCACCACGTCGCCTTCGATCAGTTCAAGGCCGGGCTCCAGCTTCACCCCGCGCTGCGTGCGACGGCGGATCGCCGTGGCGCCGGCGCCGACTTTTTCCAGATCGAGCGCTCCGACCGCGCGGCCGATGGCCCAGGCCCCTGGCGTCAGGGTCACCGCATGCAGGCGCGGCTGGTCGGCATCGGCCAGATGGGCGCCGGTGTCGGTGGCGCCATGGAAGAAGCCGCGCAGCAACGCATAGTGCTGCTCGCGCATTTCGCGCAGGCGTTTGATCACCTTGTGCATCGGTATCCCCGACAGGGCCAGCGCATGAGTGGCCAGCATCACGCTCGATTCCAGGGCTTCCGGCACTACCTCGGCGGCGCCCGCCGCGTAGAGCTTCTCGCCGTCGTCCTGTTCCGGCGCACGGGCGACGATGGCGACATCCGGACGCAGTTCGCGCACGCGGTGGATCACGCGCAGCGCGGCGTCGACATCGGCGAAGGTGATGATCACCACGCTGGCGCGCGCGAGCCCGGCCGCCAGCAGAGTTTCCTTCCGCGAAGAATCGCCGTAGGAAACCGCCTCGGCGGCCATGCTCGCTTCGCGCACGCGTTCCGGATCGAGGTCGAGCGCCATGAAGGAAACTCCTTCCGCTTCGAGGAAGCGCGCCAGGTGCTGCCCCGTGCGGCCATAGCCGCAGATGATGGCGTGCTTGTCTGAGGATAGCGACTGCGCCGCAAGCTGGGTCAATTGCATCGACCGCAACAGCCATTCCGAAGCAACGAAACGGAACACCAGGCGGTCGGAAAAATGCACGATCAGCGGCGCCAGCAGCAGGGACAGCACCATCGCCGCCAATACCGGCTGCAGCGTCGCCGCATCGAGCAGGCCAACATCGCCGCTGCGGGCAAGGATGACGAAACCGAATTCGCCGCCGGCGCACAGCCACAAGCCGCTGCGCAACGCCGTGCCCGGCGCGCTGTCCAGCAGCCTCGAGGCGAAGCCGACCACCAGCAGCTTGATCGCCATCAGCGCAACCAGCAGGCCGATCACCAGCGGCCATTGCCCGAGGATCTGCGCCACGTCGAGACGCATGCCGATAGCGACGAAGAACAGGCCCAGCAGCACATCGCGGAAGGGCTTGATGTCTTCTTCCACCTGGTAGCGGTATTCGGTTTCGCCGATCAGCATGCCTGCCGTGAAGGCGCCCAGCGCTAGGGACAGCCCGGCCAACTCGGTCAGCCAGGCCAGCCCGAGCGTGATCAGCAACACGTTGAGCATGAACAGCTCGGCCGACCTGCGGCGCGCCACGAGGTAGAACCAGGCGGAAAGAACGCGCTGGCCGATGAACAACACCAGCGTGAGCAGCACGGCGGCCTTGACGCCCGCCCACAGCAGCGCCTCCGCCATCACCTCGATCGGCTGCGACAGGGCCGGTATCAGCACCAGCAGAGGCACCACCGCGATGTCCTGGAACAGCAGCACGCCGATCACCTCGCGGCCATGCGGTGCGTCGAGCTCGCCGCGCTCGGTCAGCATCTTGGACAGCATCGCCGTCGACGACATCGCCAGTGCGCCGCCCAGCGCCAGCCCGGCCAGCCAGGGTATGCCCGCCACGCGCGCCAGCAAGATGGCGATCAGCGTGCTGGCGATGACCTGGGCCGCTCCAAGGCCGAACACGATGCGCTTCATGCTGTACAGCCGCGACAGCGAGAACTCCAGTCCGATGCTGAACATCAGGAACACGACGCCGAACTCGGCCAGGTGCCGCGTCTGCTCGGTATCGGGCACCCAGCCCGCCGCGTGCGGACCCAACCCGGCACCGACCAGCAGGTAGCCCATGATAGGCGGCAGGCCTAGCATGCGGAAGATGACCACGACGACCACGGCAGCGGCCAGCAACAGCAGGATCAGCGGCAGTGTGTCGGTCATCGGGCGGTCGCAGGCAGGGGCGAAAGAAGAAAAAGGCCGCGCAACGCGGTTGCTATAATTTGGCTCCATCATAAACGTCAGCCCGAGATGAACCAAGCCATTCCGCCGACAGCCGGGACCAGGAGCGACGTTGATCGCGCCGTCGCCATGGGCCGGCAAGTGCTGGAGATCGAGGCCGCCGCGGTGGCCGTGCTGGCACGCCGCCTGGGCCCCGAGTTCGGCGCTGCGGTCAGGCTGATCCTGGACAGCCGCGGACGGGTCGTCGTCAGCGGCATCGGCAAGTCGGGGCATATCGCCAGGAAACTGGCCGCCACCTTTGCCAGCACCGGCACCCCGGCCTATTTCGTCCATGCCGCCGAGGCGGTGCACGGCGACCTCGGCATGATCACGCGCGAGGACGTGCTGATCGCGATTTCCAATTCCGGCGAGAACGACGAACTGCTCACCATCGTGCCACTGGTCAAGCGGCTGGGAGGCAAGCTGATTGCGATCACCGGCAACGAGAGCTCCTCGCTGGCCCAGGAAGCCGACATCCACCTCGACGCCCGTGTCGATCAGGAAGCCTGCCCGCTGAACCTTGCCCCGACCGCAAGCACCACGGCAGCGCTGGCACTTGGCGACGCGCTGGCCGTCGCGCTGCTCGATGCGCGCGGCTTCGGCGCGGACGATTTCGCCCGCTCGCACCCCGGCGGAGCACTTGGCAGGAAGTTGCTCACCCACGTCGGCGACGTGATGCAGACGGCGGTGCCGACCCTGGCCGAGGAGATCCCCGTGCCTGCGGCGCTGGCGGCAATGACCCAGGGCGGCATGGGCATGGCCGTGGTGCTCGATGCCACGATGAAGATCACCGGCATCTTTACAGACGGCGACCTGCGGCGCGCGCTGGAACGCCTCGGCGACCTGCGCGCGACACCGGTTTCTGCGGTGATGACGCGCCATCCACGCAGCATCGGCCCGCGCCGCCTGGCGGTGGAAGCGGTGGAAATGATGGAGGCCAACAAGATCAACCAGCTGCTGGTCACCGACGAGGCCGGCGCGCTGCTCGGCGCACTGAACATGCACGACCTGTTCCGGGCGAAGGTGGTCTGATGGCCGGCGGGGCGACCAGCGCCATGACCAAGGCCGGTCAGGTGGTCCTGATGGGGTTCGACGTCGACGGCGTACTCACCGACGGTACCCTCTATTTCAGCGCCCAGGGCGACGCGATGAAGGCCTTTTCCAGCCTCGACGGCCATGGCCTGAAGATGCTGCAGCGTGGTGGCGTCGAAGTCGCCATCATCAGCGGCCGCAGTTCCGCCGCACTGGAACTGCGGGCAGCGAACCTCGGCATCACGGAGTTGCACATGGGCATCGAGGACAAGCGCGCGGTGATGGGCGAACTCCTCGCGCGGCGCGGAATCGGATTCGCCCAGGCCGGGTACATGGGCGACGACGTGGTCGACTTGCCGGTGCTGCGTGCCTGCGCCTTTTCCGCGACGGTGGCCGATGCGCACGACGAAGTGCTCGGCCGCGTGGATTACGTCGCGGCCAGGAAAGGCGGCGGCGGCGCCGTGCGCGAAGTTTGCGACCTGATCCTGCGCGCACGCGGCAAATGGGACGAAGCCATGGCGGAGTACCTGGCATGAAAGAACACCGCAGCGCCTCGCTGTTCCCGCTGGCGATGCTGGTGCTGCTCGCGGCCCTGACCTTCTGGCTCAACCGGGTGATCGAGGGCGACAAGCCGCGCGGCCCGCAACGGCACGATCCCGATTACTGGGTCGAAAATTTCGTGGTGCGCCGTTTCGACCTGGATGGAAAATTGCAGCACACCCTGGTGGCCAAGAAGCTCCTGCACTACCCGGATGACGACACCACGATCGTCACTGCACCGCAACTCACCTACCACCAGGGCGCGCCCGCAGAGATTTCGGCGCGCATGGCCTATGTCGGCGCCGACGGCAAGGAAATCGACCTCGTCGATGACGTTCGCGTAGTTCGCCAGGGCGCCACGGGCGACGTGCCGCCGACGGTGCTCGAGACCCGGGCGCTGAAGGTCTTTCCCGACGCCGAAAAGGGGCGCACCGGCGCGCCGGTGGTCATCACCCAGGGCAGGAGCATCCTGCGCGGCAGCGGGCTCGAGTTCGACAACAAAACCGGCGTCACGGTCCTGCGCGGCCGCGTCACCGGCACCCTCCACAGCAACCGGACAGAAAAACCATGAACGCACTCCTTCGCTACGCCGCGCTGGCCGGCATCGCCGGCAGCTTCCTTGCCGCAACCGCGGCCTGGGCGGAAAAGGCCGACCGCGACAAGCCGGTCAACATCGAGGCAGACCGGGTCAGCGTCGATGACGTGAAGAAGGTACAGACCTTCGAAGGCAACGTGCAGTTGTCCAAGGGCACGCTGGTAATCCGCGCCGAGCGCATCGTCGTGATCCAGGACGATGACGGCTACCAGCGCGGCGTCGCAACCGGCAGCCCCGGCGTGCTGCCCACCTTCCGCCAGAAGCGAGAGGCCCAGGACGGCTACATCGAAGGTGAAGCCGAACGCATCGAACATGATGCCAAGGCCGAGAAGACGCAGTTCTTCAATCGTGCGCGGGTCAAGAGCGGGCTCGACGAAGTCCGCGGCCAGTTTATTTCCTACGACGCGCTCTCCGAACAGTACTTCGTCACCAGCGGCCCCAACGGCACCCGCGCCCAGGCAGGCAGCGGCGAACGCGTGCGCGCGGTGATCCAGCCCAAGACCCCGGCCACCGGCGCGGCACCGTCGCAACCGGCAGCCAACCCCGCGCCGGCGCTCAAGGGCGCCATGGACATCACCCCTCGTCAGGAGACAAGCAAGTGAGCTACGAAAACATCATCACCGAAACACGCGGCAAGGTCGGGCTGATCACGCTCAACCGGCCCAAGGCGCTCAATGCGCTGAACGACAAGCTGATCGACGAACTCGGCGCCGCACTCGACGCCTTCGAGGCCGACGACGGCATCGGCTGCATCGTCCTCACCGGCTCGGAAAAGGCCTTTGCCGCCGGCGCCGACATCGGCGCCATGTCCGAGTGGAATTTCATGGACGTGTACAAGACCAACTACATCAGCCGCAACTGGGACCGCATCGCGCGCTGCCGCAAGCCGCTGATCGCGGCCGTGGCCGGCTTCGCCTTGGGCGGCGGCTGCGAACTGGCGATGATGTGCGACATGATCTACGCCGCCGACAGCGCGAAGTTCGGCCAGCCCGAAATCAAGCTGGGCGTGATCCCGGGCTCGGGCGGCACGCAGCGCCTGCCGCGCGCGGTGGGCAAGGCCAAGGCGATGGACATGTGCCTCACCTCGCGCTTCATGGATGCCGCAGAAGCGGAGCGCGTCGGCCTGGTGGCGCGCATCTTCCCCGCCGACAAGCTGCTGGAGGAAACCATGACGGCGGCGGCCGCCATCGCCGGATACTCGCTGCCCGTCGTCATGATGATCAAGGAATCGGTCAATCGATCCTACGAATCGGGCCTGCAGGAAGGCCTGCTGTTCGAGCGCCGCAGTTTCCACGCGACCTTCGCCCTGGCCGATCAGAAGGAAGGCATGAAAGCCTTCGTGGAGAAGCGCAAGCCCGTCTTCCGCGATTGCTGACCCGCCAGCCGGGGAGTCCCCCGGCATTCGGTGCAAAAATCCTTCCGCGCCGCACCATCAAAGGCCCATTCGGGCCTTTTGTGTTTTTACAACACACTGTTTTATATGCTTTTATATCGATTAAAAAATAATTGTTGCGTTGCACCAAAAAAGTCTTGACAGGGCGCTTTCCATCCCTATAATACGAACCATGATGCACCGCAACATCGCCCCGGAACACTGGGGTGCGCGACAAAAAATTAACTTTCAATCTTTTTTGAATCCAATCTAGGAGAAGCTCATGAACGCCACCACCGAACAATTCGCCAGCGCCAACAAAGCCAACGTCGAGACCCTGCTGACCATCGCCAACACCGCTTTCGCCAGCGCCGAGCGCCTTGCCGCCCTGAACCTGAACACCGCCCGCGCCATGCTGGAAGACAGCGTTGCCAGCGCCAAGGCCCTGCTCGCCGTCAAGGACGTGCAGCAGTTCATCGCGATGCAGACCACGCTGGCCCAGCCCGCCGTCGAGAAGGCCGTTGCCTACTCCCGCAGCGTGTATGAAATCGCCACCCAGACCCAGGAAGAGCTGTCGAAGGTCGTCGAAGGCCAGTTCTCGGAAATCAACAAGAACGTCGCCACCGCCCTGGACAAGGCCGCCAAGAACGCCCCGGCCGGTTCCGATGTCGCCGTCGCCGCTGTGAAATCGGCCATCGCCGCCGCCAACTCGGCCTACGACAGCATGACCAAGGCTGCCAAGCAAGTCGCCGAAATCGCTGAAGCCAATGTTGCCGCCGCGACCACCGCGACCGTCAAGGCTGTCGGCAACGGCGCCGCCGCTCCGAAGGCCAAGAAGGCTGCCTAAGTAACACTGTAACGTCTCCTCCTCCGGCCCCGCAAAGGGGCTGGTTTCAGACCCGATGCCGCAAAGCATCGGGTCTTTTTTATGTCTGCGCCAGAGGCGCAGACGGTATCCCCTTGCGGGATATTGCCGGCGCGCCACGAAAGTCGGCGCTGGCGCAACGGCGTGCGGAGCCTAGATCTTCCTCAGCCGCTCGCCTGCCGCCGCCAGCGTGGCTTCGTTCTTGGCGAAACAGAAGCGGATGACCCGCCGGTCTTCCCCGTCGGGATTGAAGACCGACACCGGGATCGCCGCGACACCATGCTCGCGAGTCAGGCGCTGGACGAACTGCGTGTCCGGCTCGTCGCTGATCGCCGAATAGCTGGCGAGCTGGAAGTAGGTGCCGGAGCAGGGCAGCAGCGTGAAGCGCGAACCGTCGAGCTGGCGCCGGAAGAAATCCCTGCGCGCCTGGTAGAAGGCCGCCAGCTTGTCGGCGAACTCGGGCTGGGCGCGCATGAAGTCGGCCAGCGCGAGTTGCGACGGATGATGCACGGTGAATACGATGAACTGGTGCGCCTTGCGGAACTCGCTGGTCAGCGCCCGCGGCGCGAGGCAATAAGCCACCTTCCAGCCGGTCACATGGTAAGTCTTGCCGAAACTGGAAACGACGAAACTGCGCTCGCGCAGCCCCGGGTAGCGGGTCACGCTTTCATGCCGCCGCGCGGTCGCCCCGCCATCGTCTGCGGAAAACACCACATGCTCGTAGACCTCGTCGCTGACCACCACGATCTTGGTGTCGCGCACCAGGGTTTCCAGCATCGCCATGTCGTCCGCCGACCACACCGAACCGCTGGGATTGTGCGGCGAATTGATGATGATCATGCGCGTGCGCGGCGTGATCAGGGCGCGCACCTCGTCCCAGTCTGGGCGGTAGCCGGGATAGCGCAGGTGCGCATACACCGCGCGGCCGCCGTTGAGCTCGATGCCGGGGACATAGGAGTCATACACCGGGGCGAAAACGATGACTTCGTCGCCGGATCGGACACAGGCCGCAATGGCGGTGTAGATCGCCTGCGTGGCGCCCGCGGTCACCGTGACTTCGCTCTCCGGGTCGTAGCTGGCGAGGTAGAGGCGCGCCACCTTTTCCGCGATGGCCTCACGCAGCGCCGCCACCCCGGCCATCGGCGGATACTGGTTGGCGCCCGCCGCCATATGGTGCGTGACGCGTTCCAGCAGCAGCGGCGACGGCGAAAAATCGGGAAAACCCTGCGACAGATTGATCGCGCCGTGCTCGACGGCAAGGCGCGACATGACCGTGAAGATGGTGGTGCCGACGTTGGGCAGGCGCGACGGGAAGTACAGGCTCATGGCGGGGCGGTCCGGGAACGGGGATGGCGGGCCGGCACCGGTGTGCGCCGCGCCGCTGTCATGCCGATCGGCAAGGGAAGGCTCCGAGCTTGTGAAGAAATCGTAACGAGCGGGCCGCAGCGGGGTGCGGCCGGAGCGCAGCTACCGGAATGTACGCGTTTGTACATGAGGATAGCCGGGTTTGCCAAATAAGCCGCCCAAGCCCCGATCCGGCACGCGCAGTAGATTTATTCACAAGCTCTCAGGAGAGTCCGAGCAGCTCCACCTCGAAAACCAGCGTCGCGTTGGGCGGAATCACGCCGCCGGCGCCGCGCGCGCCGTAGCCCAGTTCCGGGGGAATGGTGAGCTTGCGCGTGCCGCCGATCTTCATGCCCTGCACGCCCTCGTCCCAGCCGGCGATGACATGCCGCGCACCGAGTGCGAACTCGAAGGGATCGTTGCGATCCTTGCTCGAATCGAACTTCTTGCCGTTGGTCAGCCAGCCCGTGTAATGCACGGATACCTGCTGTCCGGCCGTGGCTTCGGCGCCCTCGCCGACTACCAGTTCTTCGATGATGAGGCCGCTGGCCGTGGTGACTTGTGTCATTGCATTGCTCCGTGGAGGGGTGGTTGAACGCGGGGATTATGCCTGACCGGGCGACGGCAGCCGCGGCCGGAAGATTTCGTCGGCGTTGATCGGCGGCTGCGCCCGCGCGAACAGGTGGCCCTGGAACTTTTCGCAGCCCAGCGCCAGCAGCGCGTCGAGCTGGGGCCGGGTCTCGACGCCTTCGGCCAGGATGTCGAGCGCCAGGCTGCGGGCGAGGCCGATGATCGCGGTGACGATGGCGGCGTCCTCCGGATCGTGCGTCAGGTCGCGCACGAAGCTCTGGTCGACCTTCAGCTTGTGCACCGGGAAGCGCTTGAGGTAGGCGAGGCTCGAATAGCCGGTGCCGAAATCGTCGATCACCAGCCGCACGCCCATCGCGGCGATCTCCTGCAGGCGGGCCTGGGTCTCCTCGATGTCGTGCATCAGGGTGCTTTCGGTGATTTCCAGTTCCAGCAGGCGCGCCGGCTGGCCGGTGTCGGCCAGGATGCGGCGCAGGGTGTCGACCAGGTCCTTCTGGCGGAACTGGCGTGGCGAGAGATTGACCGAGACCGGCAGCAGGGGCCGCCCGTGCTGCTGCCAGAGCCGATTCTGACGCAACGCGGCGGCCAGCACCCACTCGCCGACCGAGACGATGAGTCCGGTCTCCTCGGCGATGGGAATGAATTCGGCCGGCTCGATCAGGCCGTTTTCCCCGTCCCTCCAGCGCACCAGCGCCTCCATGCCGCACACCGCGCGGCGCGGCCAGTCGATCAGCGGCTGATAGTGCAGCAGCAGCGCGCCGCTCTCGATGGCGTGGCGCAGGCGGCTTTCCAGCTTAAAGAAGTGCGCCGCCTGCTCGTTCATCCTGCGCGCGAAGAACTGGAAGTTGTTACGCCCGGCAGCCTTGGCGTGGTACATCGCGGTATCGGCGTTCTTCATCAGCGCGAAAACCTCGTCGCCGTCGTCGGGATAGATGCTGATGCCGATCGAGGGCGTGGCGCGCAAGTTGTGGCCGCCGATATTCACCGCGGTCGACAGGGCGCCGATGATCTTCTCCGCGACCTGCGCCACGTCGTCGGAGGTGCTGGCTTCGTGCAGAACGATGACGAACTCGTCGCCGCCCAGGCGCGATACCGTGTCGACGGCCCGCACCACGCTGGTCAGCCGCGCCGCGACGTACTTCAGCAGTTCGTCGCCAACGGCATGGCCGAGCGTGTCATTCACCGACTTGAAGCGGTCGAGGTCGAGGAACATCACCGCGACGCGGTTGCGGCTGCGCTGCGCCTTGGCCAGCGCCTGTTCCAGCCGGTCGTGCAGCAGCGCGCGGTTGGGCAGGCCGGTCAGGCTGTCGTGGTGGGCCACCTGCCAGATGCGCTGCTCGGCCTGCATGCGCTCGAAGACTTCCTCCTGCAACTGCGTGTTCGCGCTGGCCAGTTCCGCGGTGCGTTCGACCACGCGCTGTTCGAGTTCCTCGTGGGCGCGCAGCAGCGCCTCCTCGGCCTGGTGGCGCTCGGTGACGTCCTCGAAGATCCAGGTCAGGTCGACGCTTTCGGCTTCGCCCGCCACCCGGCTCCCGGTTGCGCGCACCCAGAAGGCATGGCCATCCTGGTGCCGCACCCGCAGCTCGCCGACATAGGTGCCGCCGGCCATGACCACCGGCAGGATCTCCTCGCCCTGGCGCAGGTAATCGTCTTCGCACAGGTAGAACACCCGCGTCGACCGCCCCGCCAGCTCGTCCTGCCGGTAGCCGAAAATTTCCGCCAGCCGCCGGTTGCAGCGCTGGATCATGCGGTCGCGCACGAACAGGATGCCCACCGCCGCGTTGTCGAAAATGATCTGCTGCTCGTCGTAGGCCTGGCGCGCACGCTCTTCGGCCTCGCGCGTCGCGGTGAAATCCTCGGTCAGCCAGACCGAACCGGCATGCGGACTGGCCGCGTCGAACACGCTGCCGCTGACGCGCAGCCAGGTCACCCGGCCGTCACCGCGCCGATGCTGCTGCTCGCGGCGATGGACCTGGCCGGCAGCGAACTCCGCATACACCTGCTGCCCGATGCGGTCGAATTCCTCCTCGCTGTCGAACAGCCGGCGCGCGCTTTGGCCCACCAGCGTGCCCGGCTCGATATCGAACAACTCCTCGAAGCGCCGGTTGCAACGGATGAACACACGGTTGCGCACTACGGCGATGCCGACCGACGCGGTATCGAGGATCGCCGTGAGCTCCCGGGTGCTGCGTTCCAGCGCCTCGAGCATCTGGTGGTCGTCGGTCATGTCCTCGATGATCCACAAGGTGCCGTCGCGCGGCCGTTCGGGATCGACCGCCTTGGCCGAAACGCGGCACCAGAACAGGCTGCCGTCCTTTCGCTTGAGGCGGGTCTCGGCACGGAAGGGCTTGCCCTCGGACAACACCGGCCCGGCCTCGCGGCCAAGCGCGGAATAGGCCTCCTGGTCGGCATACAGGATCAGCGCCGACTGGCCAAGGAACTCGTCGAGTTCATAGCCGAACATCTCGGCGCACAGGCGATTGGCCTGCATCAGCCGGCGATGGTTGGTAAACAGGATGCCGACGGTGGCATTCTCGAAGATCGCGTTTAGTTCGAGCGCGGCCTTTTTTGGGGTCTGCATCAACGGTCGCCCGCCCATCACTCCGTCGACCGGCCTGCCGCAAGCTCCAGAACGCGCAGCAGCGAGGCCGTGTCCCGCGTGCCCCAACCCTGAGCCATCAGGGCATTGAGCTGCTGCCAGACCGCCGCCGAGACCGGCAGCGGCACACCGATGCGGGTCGCCTCGTCCATCAGCAGCGCGTAGTCCTTGTGGTGCAGGCGGGCCTCGACGCCGGCGGCAAAGTCGCCGCTTGCCATGCGCCCGCCGAAGACGTCTAGCACGCGCGAGCCGGCCGAACCGCCGAGCATCGCCTGGCGCACCAGTGAAAAATCCACGCCGGCCGCGCCCGCCAAGCGCGCCGCTTCCGCGCAGGCCTCGATCGCCGCCACCATCACCATCTGGTTGCAGGCCTTCGCCACCTGCCCGGCGCCCGCGTCGCCGATGCGCACGACGGTCTTGCCCAGCACCGAGAACAGGGGTTCGAGCCGTGGCGCCAGCGCCGACTTTCCGCCCCACATGATCGAAAGCGTCGCGTTGCGCGCGCCGGCGCCGCCGCCCGAGACCGGTGCATCGACGAACTCGATGCCGCGTGCGGCATACATCGCCGCCACGCGCCGCGCCGCGCCGGGGGCGATGGTCGAAAAATCGACATGGATCGAGCCTGGCGCCAGCCCTTCCGCCAGTTGCGCGGCGAGCGTTTCGACATCGGCGCTGCCGGTGACGTTGGTGCAGACGATCTCGCTCGCGGCGGCCAGCGCCGCCGGCGATTCGCAACGCAAAGCGCCCTGCCCGACCAAAGAGTCGGCGCTGGCGGCACGGCGGCTCCAGACGCGCAGGTTGTGCCCCGCCTTCAGCAGGTGCTCGACCATGGGTTGCCCCATGGTGCCGAAGCCGATGAAGCCAATGTTCACGCGCGAATCCACGGCGGCATCATTCCGGCTTGGTGCTCATCTTCTCCAGCAACTGCAGGGCGGTGATCGAGTCGTTCTCGCCCATGCCGCTGCCGACGATGGCATTGAACACCTGGGCCGTGGCCGCCGCCGAGGGCAGCATGAGGCCCATGCGGTGCGCTTCCTCCATCACGATCCGCAAATCCTTCTGGTGCATCCAGGCCTTGAAGCCGGGCTTGAAGTTGCGATCCAGCATGCGCTGGCCGTGGTTCTCCAGCACCTTGGAATAGGCGAAGCCGCCGAGCAGCGCTTCGCGCACCTTGGCCGCATCGACGCCGCTTTGCGTGGCGAAGTTGAAGGCCTCGGCCACCGCCATCACGCCGACGCCGGTGAGGATCTGGTTGCAGGCCTTCGCCACCTGCCCCGCGCCTGACCCGCCGATCAGCGTCACCGACTTGCCCATCTTCTCGAACAGCGGCTTGACCTTCTCGAAGGCTTCCGGCGTGCCGCCGACCATGATGGTCAGCGCCGCGTTGATCGCGCCCATCTCGCCACCGGAAACCGGCGCATCGACGAAGGCGATGCCCTTTTCGCCCAGGCGCAGGCCAATGCTGCGCGCCGCGTTCGGATTGATGGTCGACATGTCGACCACGATCAGCCCGGGCTTGCCGCCGGCGGCGAGGCCGTCGGCGCCGAGGCAGACCTTCTCCACGTCCGGCGCGTCGGCCACCATGGTGATCACCACATCCGCATTCGCCGCCAGCAGTGCCGGCGTCGCGTACGTCTTGGCATTCACTGCGGCAAACGGCGCCAGCGACTCGGGGCGGCGCGCCCAGAGGTGCAGCGTGTGTCCGGCCTTTTCCAGGTGCAGCGCCATGGGGCGGCCCATCAGGCCGAGGCCTATGAATCCGACATTCATGTGTTATCTCCTCGCGGTTGTTGTTTTCAGTTTCAGGCGCCGATGGCCTTGAGAATGAGCGGGACGAGCGGCTCGGGAAGCTTGATGCCGCCGCCGGTGGCAAAGGCGTGGGCGCGCTCGGACATTTTCTTCCAGGTCTTGCGCACGATCTCGAGCCATTTCTCTTCGCTGTACTCGGCATGCTTGCCGGCGAAGCCGAGCATGTAGTGCTCGATGAAGACCAGGTCGGTGACGTCCTCCATCATCTGCGTGTCGGCATTGACCTTGAGCTGGCGCTTGCCGACGGCCATCTTGACCTTGTCGATCATTTCCTGGTCGTAGCCGGCCTGCCGCATCAGTTCCCCGGCCGTCTCGGCGTGAAACTTGTACAGGCCCGTGCGCCAGGCGAGGTAGCCTTCCTTGGTCATCGCGTAGCTGTCGCGCGGCACGGTCCAGCGCTTGATGTGCTGCGCGCGCACCGCAAGCTGTGCCGCCTCGCTGGCGTCCGGCGCGTAACGGCCGATCATGTCGGTCATGCGCTTGGCGTAAAGCAGCTCCTTGGGCTGTCCTTCGTCCTGGTTGGGGTCCTGGGCGTTGGCGGCATCGAACAGGGCGATGGCGCGGTCGAAACGGGCCTGGTCGGCGATCATGCATGTCCTCCTGGTTTCGTGGGTGCGGCAAAAGCGCAATGGTAACCGCTGCGCCGCCCCCCGGTTCAGCGGAAGTTCGCAGCCTCGTCGCGGCTCATCCACTTCCAGGGCAGGGGCAACAGGCCGGGTACGCGCTCGCGGTAGCGGCGGTAGGTGTCGCCGTGGATGGCGATCAGCTTCTGTTCCTCCAGCCAGGAGCCGGCGATGAAATACAGCGTGATCGCCAGCACCGAGACCAGCATCGCCGCGTTCATGTCGCGGGTCCACACGATGACCAGGCCGAAGCTGTACCAGGGATGGCGCACGAAGCGGTGCGCCGTGGAAAGGCGGAACACGTCGCGCTCGATGGCCTGGTCGCCGCCCAGCACGCCCAGGCCGAGGAAATCGTTCATGGCGTAGGCCTTCGACGACTGCATCGCGCCGAACAGCGCGACGGCCGCGAGACCGTTGGCCAGCCAGGCAAAGGCGCCGTTCCAGACCCACAACTCGGCGCCCGGCGTGGTCCGCATGAACCACATCAGCGGCAGCGCGGTGAGTAGCGCCACGCCGTTGTAGGCCAGCCGGTACCAGGGGGTGAATCCCGGGAAACGCGCCGCCACCGCGGCCTTGACGCTCAGGGCGGCCAGCAGCGAATGCAGCGCGGCGTAGAGAATCCAGCCGATGGCCAGCGGCAGCTGCTCCATCAACTGCGGTAGTCAGCGTTGATCTTCACGTAATCGTAGGAGAAATCGCAGGTCCAAACGACAGCCGCTGCAACGCCTCGGCCGAGGTCGACGCGCACCGTGATCTCGGCGTTCTTCATGATGCGCGAGCCGTCTTCCTCGCGATAGCTGGTGGCACGCCCGCCGTGTTCCGAGACCAGCACCTCCTCCTCGCCCGAGCCGAGCCAGACACGCACGCCGGCGGCGTCGAGGTCGTCGATCCCGGCATAGCCGATCGCGGCGAGTATCCGCCCGAGGTTGGGGTCGGAGGCGAAGAAGGCCGTCTTCACCAGCGGCGAATGGCCGATGGCGTAAGCCACCTTGCGGCATTCTTCCGCCGTGGCGCCGGCGCCGACTTTCACGCTGATGAACTTGGTCGCGCCCTCGCCGTCGCGCACGATGGCCTGGGCCAGCTCCTGCGCCACGGCGAACACCGCCGCGCGCAATGAGAGCCAGTGCGGCGAGGCGGCATCGACTTCGAGGCCCGCGGCGCCGGTACTGATGACGACGAAGGAATCGTTGGTCGAGGTGTCGCCATCGACAGTGATGCAGTTGAAGCTCTGGTCCGCCGCGTCCTTCGCCAGTTGCGCCAGCAGGCCGGCGGCAATGCCGGCATCGGTGGCGACGAAACCGAGCATGGTCGCCATGTTGGGCCGGATCATGCCCGCGCCCTTGCTGATGCCGGTGACGGTGATGGTCTTGCCGCCAAGCTCGATGCGGCGCGAGGCGGCCTTGGCCACGGTATCGGTGGTCATGATGGCATGGGCCGCGGCATGCCAGTGGTCCGCCTTGAGGTCCGCCTGGGCTGCCGGCAGCCCGGCGACCAGCCGATCGACCGGCAGGTGTTCGAGGATCACGCCGGTGGAAAACGGCAGCACCTCGCGGGCCGCGCAGCCGAGCAGCCTGGCCACGGCATCGCAGGTTTCGCGCGCGGCGCGCATGCCCTGTTCGCCGGTGGCGGCATTGGCAATGCCGGTGTTAATCACCAGCGCGCGCAGGCTGCCGTCGCCCGCCAGGTGCTCGCGGCACAGCGTCACCGGCGCCGCGCAGCAGCGGTTCTGGGTGAACACGCCAGCGGCGCGACTGCCGGGCGCCAGTTCGACCAGGGTCAGGTCGCGCCGGTCTTTCTTCCGGATGCCGGCTTCGGCGGTGCCGAGGCGCACGCCGGCGACGGGGAACAGGGCTGCGGGGGCGGGGGTGGCGTAATTGACGGGCATAGTCTGCGGAAATGTCATTCAAGGAGAGACGTGGAGTTTAGCCGCTCGCGGCAATCCCAAGAAGTCGGCGCTGACGATACGGCGATTTGACGGCTTTTCGTACCTACGTGACATCCCCAGCGCTGGAAACTCTAATGACGCTGCCCCGACCTCTGACCCGACCTCTATGGCCCGCCCTGAGCCCGCGGCTCGGCACCGCACCAAAATGGCGCGCTAGCCGATTTCGTGGTCCACGGTAGTGCAGGAAGCCCGGCACGCCGCAACGAAGGCACGCGTTCGTGGGCCAACCGGTGGTCTGTAAGCCATGCAGTCAGTGGTTTGGCGATGGACGTCCAAGATTGTTCACGAAGCCGACGCGGAATGCACGCTTCTTGCTGTGATGCAAGCGGACGAATAATCGGCCAATCTTTTATTACCCAACACGGACAGGATAGCGAATGAGTTCACTCAACTTCATCGGTGGCGAAAAAGGCGGCGTCGGCAAATCCGTTACCGCGCGGGTTTTGGCCCAGTACTTCATCGACAAGGGACAGGCCTTCACCGGTTTCGACACCGATCGTTCGCACACCTCGTTCACCCGCTTCTACGCCGACTACGCGGCCCCCGTCGTGGTCGACACCTACGAGGGCCTGGACATGATCGGCGGCGTCTTCGAGACCGAATCCGGCGAACCCGCGCAGCACCGGGCGATCGTCGACCTCGCCGCCCAGACCGCGGCGCCGCTGGCCCGCTGGATCAAGGATTCGGATTTGCTGGCGCTGATGACGGAGCTGGGCGTCACCGTTAACTTTTGGCACCTCGCCGACAACGGCAAGGACTCGGTCGGCCTTCTCGACCGCCTCGTCGATTGCTATGGCGAAGGCCCCAACTACATCGTTGTCCGGAACCTCGGCCGCGGCTCCGACTTTTCGCAACTCGACGAATCGGCAGCGCTTGGCAAGGCGAAGGGCCTCGGCGCGCGCGTCATCTCGCTGCCGCAACTGCACGAAACCAGCATGGGCAAGATCGACCGCCAGAACGCCAGCTTCTGGGCCGCGATCAACCTGCGCGACGGGCCGGATGCCTTGGGCATGCTGGAGCGGCAGCGCGTCAAGGGCTGGCTGAAGACGGCCTACGCGACGTTTGACGGGTTGCCGCTGTAGGGGCGCAAGCCTGCAGAAATCAGGCAGAGCAGAGGACGGGCGCGCGCCTGCCCTCCCTCATCAAACTGCCGAAGGCGTTGGCTCGCCGAACACCAGGCGCCACAACTCGCGTACCGCCGTGACGCGGTCGCCGACTTCTTCGGGCGCGACACGCGCTTTGGTGCCGTTGAGGCGCAGTCCGTGCTGCATGCGGCGGTAGTCGCGGTAGGCATTGCGCACGGTTTCAGCCAGGTCGGCCGGGATCAGGCCGGCGTCGGCGGCCATTTTCAGCAGGGCAATGTTGCCCTTGTTGCCGGTGAGTTCGCGATGGGCATGCGAGTAGCCGAGCACCAGGTACTGGACGATGAACTCGACGTCGACCAGGCCACCGGGATCGTGCTTGAGGTCGAACACGGTTTCGCGCAGGTCGCCGCGCGTGCCGTGGCTGTCCATCATCTTCTGCCGCATCTCGACGATGTCGGCGCGCAGCTTGTCGAGGTCGCGCCGCTGGCACAGCACCTCGCAGCGGATCTTCTCGAAGGCCTCGCCCACGGCCGGATCGCCGGCCGAGAAACGGGCGCGCGTCAGCGCCTGGTGTTCCCAGACCCAGGCCGATTCGAGCTGGTACTTGCGGAAGGATTCCATGGAACTGACGACCAGTCCCGATTCGCCGTTGGGCCGCAACCGCAGGTCGGTCTCGAACAATTGGCCGGCGGCGGTCTGCGCCGAGAGCCAGGTGTTGAGCCGTGTGCCGAGCCGTCCGTAGTTCTCGCCGGCTTCCGGCGCCGGGTCGTCGTAGAGGAAGACCAGGTCGAGATCGGAAGCGAAGCCGAGTTCCTTGCCGCCCAGCTTGCCGTAGCTGATGACGGCGAACTTCGGCGCCTCGACATGTCGCTTCAACATCTTCAACCAGGCGCGGCCAAGGGCGGCGGCGAGCAGGATGTCGGCAAGTTCCGAGAGATGGTCGGCGAGCCGCTCGACGGTGTACAGGCCCGCGACGTCCTGCGCCAGCAGGCGAAAGACCTGGGCGTGGTGCGTCTCGCGCAACAGGTCCATCTGTCGTTCCGTATCCGGTTCCAGTTCTTCCAGTTTCACCGCAAGCTGCCGGCGCACGCCGCTCCAGTCGGGCAGCACGTCGAGCAGGCGCGGATCGAGCAGTTCGTCGAGCAGGATGGGGTGGCGCTGCAGGTATTCGGCGGCCCAGCTCGAACTGCTGACCAGTTCCGCCACCTTCCTCAGCGCCTGCGGATACTGTTGCAGCAGGGCCAGGTAGGCGGCGCGGCGCGAGATGGCTTCGAGCAGGTCCAGGCTACGCGAGAGCGTGGCGTCGGGGTTGGGCATTTCCGCCGCAGCCTGGATCAGTTGCGGCACCAGTGCATCGAAGCGGTCGCGGATGCTGGCGGCGAGCTGCTGGTAGCGCGGCCCTTCGCGCAGCGCGGCGACGCGTGTCGCGGCTTCGCGCGGCTGGCGGTAGCCGAGGTTGGCGAATTCCTCGCCCTGCTCCTCGCCGCCGGCGCCGCGCCACATGCCGGCCAGCTTGTGCTCGCCGCGATTGGGGTCGGCGAACACGGCCTCGAAGTGGCGCGCGACGTTGGCGCGATGGTCGTCCAGTTCGACCAGCAGGCCCTCGAACGAACCGTAGCCCATGGCGCGCGCGACGCGTGCGCGATCGTCCTCGCCGGTGGGCAGCATGTGGGTCTGCGCATCGTCGATGTATTGCAGGCGGTGTTCGACGCGGCGCAGGAATTCGTAGGCGGCGGACAGTTCGCCGACGGCCTCGGCGGCAAGTGTTCCGTTGTCGGCCAGCATGCGCAGCACCGCCAGTGTCGGCTTGATCTGCAGCGCCGGGTCGCGCCCGCCGCGAATCAGCTGGAACACCTGGGCGATGAATTCGACCTCGCGGATGCCGCCGGGGCCGAGCTTGACGTTGTCGGCCTTGTCCTTCTTCGCCACTTCCTGGCGGATCTGCGCATGCAGTTCGCGCATGGCGTTGATGGTGCCGAAGTCGAGGTATTTGCGGAAAACGAAGGGTCGGCGGATCGCCTCCAGCTCGTCCCAGCGCCCGCCGGCGCCGCTGCCTGTCAGCGGCCGCGCCTTGATCCAGGCGTAACGCTCCCATTCGCGGCCCTGGGTGACGAAGTAGTTTTCCAGCATCTCGAATGAACACACCAGCGGACCGGAATCGCCGTTGGGGCGCAGCCGCATGTCGACGCGAAACACCTGGCCGTCGGAGGTAGAGTCGGCGATGGCGTTGATCAGCGCGCGGCCCAGCCGCGTGAAGAACTCGAAATTGGAAATCGACCTGGCACCATCGGTGTCACCATCTTCGGGATAGACGAAGATCAGGTCGATGTCCGAGGACACGTTGAGTTCGCGCCCGCCCAGCTTGCCCATGCCGACCACGATCAGTTCCTGAGCCGCGCCGTCGGCGCCGCGCGGCGTGCCGTAGCGTTCGACCAGGCCCTGGCCGAGCACCCGCGTCGCCGTGGCCACCGCCAGTTCGGCGATCAGGGTCATGCCTTCGACCACTTCGCCCAGCGGCGCCAGGCCGCACAGGTCGCGCGTGGCGATGCGCGCATAGGCGCGCTGCTTCAACTGGCGCAGCACCGGTTTCAGGCTGGCCTCGCTCAACGGCTGCGCGGCGAGCCAGGCCGACAGCTCGTCGGCGGTCACCACCTGCTCCAGCGAGGCGTCGATTTCGGCGGCCAGCGCGGGCTTCGCCGCCAGCAGTCGTGCAAAGTAAGGGGATGTTTCGGCGATAACGGCGCGTGAGGGCATCGGTTAGAATTTATACATGCTGAACGCTGTGACCGCCCCATTCTAGCGTGGGCGAGGGCGCAGCCCCCTCCATGTCCGCACCCAGAGCCGCCACGTCCATCATTTCGCAACCGCTGTCCCGCCTGCGCCGCGCCGCGATCGCCCATCCGCGGCTGGCGGTCGCGTTGCGCGTGCTGCTGTGGGTACTGACGCTGGGGTACTTCGCCTTCGCGCTGCTGCTGCTGGCGCTGCGCTACGCCATCCTGCCGCAGATAGAAAGCTACCGCGGCGATGTCGAACGGATGATATCGACGTCGATCAACCGCCCGGTCGGGATACGCAAGATCGAGGCGCACTGGGCCGGCCTGCGCCCGGCACTGAGCATGGAGGGGTTCGAGATCCGCGACGCGCAGGGCCGTGCGGCGCTGGGCTTCGACCAGGTCGATGCCGAACTGTCGTGGAAATCCCTGTTGCACCTGGAGTTGCGCCTGGCGCTGCTCGAACTCGATGCGCCCAGCCTGCTGCTGCGCCGCGACCGCGACGGACGCCTGTTCGCCGCCGGGCTGGAAATCACTCCTCAGCCCGGGGACGAGGAAGGTTTCGCCGATTGGCTTCTGGTGCAGGAGCGCGTCGTGATCCGCAACGCAAGCATCACCTGGCTCGACGAAATGCGCGGCGCGGCGCCGCTGGAGCTCAAGCACCTGAATTTCCAGCTCGATAACAGTGGCAGCCGCCACCGCTTCGGCCTCACCGCCGACCCGCCGCGCCATTTGGCGGCACGCGTCGATATCCGCGGCGATTTTCGCGGTCGCGACCTCGACCAGTTCGAGGCCTGGAAGGGCGAAGCCTTTGCCGAGCTGGATTACGCCGACCTCGCCGGCTGGCGCACCTGGGTCGACTATCCGCTGGCACTGCCGCAGGGCAGCGGCGCGCTGCGCCTGTGGCTTGGCTTCGCCAGCAAGCAGCTGACCTCGGCCACGGCCGATGTACGCCTGGCCGACGTGCGTTTGCAGCTACGCCCAGACCTGCCCGAGCTGGACCTGATGCTGCTCGAAGGACGCTTCGGCGGGCGTCGGCTCGACGGCGGCTTCGAAGCCGAACTCAAGCACCTGACGCTGGCTACCCGCGACGGCCTGACGCTGCAGCCGACCGACCTCAAGCTGAACTGGCAGGAGGCCGCCGCGAACCGCCCCTCGCGCGGCGCGGCCACCGCCAACGGCCTTGACCTCGACGTGCTTGCGCGGCTTGCAGCGCACCTGCCGCTGAGCGATGCGAACCGCGCCCGCCTGGCGCGCCACGCGCCGCGCGGCCGTGTCTTCGACCTCAAGCTGGATTGGCAGGGCACGCCGGAAAACATCGGCGCCCCCGAAAAATGGAGCATCAAGAGCCGTTTCGAGGGCCTTGGCATGTCCGCACTGGGCCCGGTGCCGGGCATTTCCGGCGTCAATGGTCGCGTCGAGGGCGACGAAAAGGGTGGCCGGCTGACGCTGGACGGGCAGAAGGCGCTGTTCGAACTGCCCGCCGTGTTCGCCGAACCCAAGCTGGAACTGGAAGCCTTCTCCGCCGACCTCGACTGGAAAGCCGCCGCCAACGACCTGCATGTGCGGCTGCAGAAGGCCGCCTTCCACAACAAGGACGCCGCCGGCGAAGCCAGCGGCGAATGGCACGCCCTGCCCACCGGCCCCGGTCGCATCGACCTCGGCGCGCGCCTCACGCGCGGCAGCGGCGAGGCGGTGTGGCGCTACATGCCGCTGGGGGTCGGCAAGGACGTGCGCGACTGGCTGCATGGCGCCATCATCGGCGGCAAGGCCAACGACGTGACGCTGAAGCTGCAGGGCGACCTGGCCCACTTCCCCTTCCGCGACGGCAAGCAGGGCCTGTTCGAAGTGCGCGGCAAGTTCATCGACGCCGGCCTGCGCTATGCCGAGAGCTGGCCGGTGATCGACGGCATCGAAGGCGAGCTGCTGTTTTCCGGCCAGCGCATGCTGATCACCGGCAAGCGCGGCCGCATCTTCGGCGTCGCCCTGCGCGAGGTCCGCGCCGAGATCGCCGACCTCGAAGAACTTGATGAACTGCTGACCGTGACGGGCAAGGCCACCGGCCCCACCGCCGACTTCCTGCGCTTCATCGAGGCCAGCCCGGTCGGCGAACGCATCGACCATTTCACCGAGGACATGAAGGCGGAAGGCAGTGGCGAACTCGATCTCAAACTTGGCCTGCGACTGCGCAAGCTATCCAGTTCCAGGGTCGAAGGCAGCTACCGCTTCGACGGCAACCGCCTGACGGTAGACAGCGACCTGCCGCCGCTGGGCGAGGTGCGCGGCGCGCTCAAATTCTCTGCCGACCACCTCGAAGCGCGCGGCATCCGCGGCACGCTGCTCGAATCGCCGCTGAGCGTGGACCTGCGCACGGCGGGCGACGGCAACGTGCAGGTGAATGCCGTCGGCGAGATCAACGTCGCGACCCTGCGCCGCCAGTTTCCCCATCCGGTGTTCGACCACCTGGCCGGCAGCAGCAAATGGACCGGCAGCGTGCGCGTGCGCAAGAAATCCGCCGAAGTGAAGCTGATGTCGAACCTGGTCGGCCTGTCCTCCAGCCTGCCCGCGCCCTTCAACAAGCCCGCCACCGACGCGATGCCGTTCAGCTTCGAGCGCAAGGCGGCGCCGGAACCCGCGGCCCGCCCATCGGCGCGACCGGCCGCCGTGTCGCGGGCGCCGACTCTCAGGGATACCGCCCCAACCCCAGCCACGAGCACTCCCGGCCCGTTGCAGGACCTGCTCGAACTCAATCTTGCCCGCGCCCTGCGCGTGCAGCTGGTGCGCCGCCATGACAGCAACCCGCCGGCGATCGTGCGCGGCGTGGTCGCCATCGGCGACACCGGCAGCGGCCTGCCCGATCGCAACCTGCTGGTCGCCGTCAACCTGCCGCGCATCGACGCGGATTTCTGGCGCCGCCTGCTGGCTACGGCGAAGAACGGCAACGGCGCCACCGAGTCCGCGCTGCCGACCCTGCCAGCGCTGCAGTTCGACCTGCGCAGCGCCGAACTGAACGTCCAGGAAAAGGCCTTCCATGATGTTCGGATCACGGGCAGCCGGGCGGATGCGGCCGGCAGCACCCGCTTCGAACTTAAGAGCCGCGAACTGGCCGGCAATTTCGAATGGAGCAGCGCCGGCGATGGCAAACTGACGGGGCGCATCGCCCAGTTCGCGCTGCCCGAATCCGTCGCCAATCCGGCGACGCTGCAAGCCAGGACCAGCGAGGTGATCGACCACATCCCGGCGCTCGACATCACGGTAGACCAGCTTTCCTACAAGGACCGTACGCTGGGCACGGTGCGCGTCGCGGCCGAAAACAAGGACGATGGATGGAACGCCAAGGTCGAGGTGAAAAATGACGACGGCACGCTCGACGCCAGCGGCCGCTGGCGGCGCAGCCCGACGCTGCCCGACACGCGCGTCGAATTCAAGCTCGCAGCGAAGAGCATCGAAAAGCTGCTGGCGCGCATCGGCCACCCCGATGCGGTACGGCGCGGCAACGCCAACCTGGCGGGCAACCTGTCATGGAACGGCACGCCGTTTACCATCGACTACCCCTCGCTCAACGGCAACCTCAAGCTCGACGCCGCCAACGGGCAGTTCGTCAAGCTCGAACCCGGTGTCGGCCGCCTGCTCGGCATCCTCAGCCTGCAATCCCTGCCGCGCCGGATCACCCTGGATTTCCGCGACATCTTCAGCGAGGGCTTCGCCTTCGACAGCATCGGCGGCCAGATCGCCGTTTCACGCGGCGTGATGGAAACGAAGGAGTTGCAGATTCAGGGACCGTCGGCGAAGGTGCTGATGAGCGGTACGGTAAACCTCGGCAGGGAAACTCAGGACCTCAAGGTCCGCGTGCAGCCCGCCGTGGGCGAATCGATTGCGGTCGGCGCCATGATCGCCAACCCGATCGCAGGTGCCGTGGTCTGGGCGGCGCAGAAGATATTCAAGGACCCACTCGATCAGGCCTTCGCCTTCGAATACGCGGTGACCGGCAGTTGGGCCGATCCCAAGGTGGACAAACTGGGCCAGCAGAAGCCCGAAGAGGAGCGCAAATGAAACTCGCCGCCGTGCAAATGATCTCGGGGCCGGACGTGGCACCGAACCTGGAAACCGCCGGCCGCTTGATCGCCGAGGCGGCCGCGGCAGGTGCGCAACTGGTGGCGCTGCCCGAGTACTTCCCGCTGATCGGCGCCAGCGACGTCGATCGCCTTGCCGCGCGCGAAAGCGATGGCAGCGGGCCGATCCAGGATTTCCTCGCCGCTGCTGCGCTAAAACACGGGCTGTGGCTGGTCGGCGGTTCGATCCCGCTGCAGGCCGACGATCCGGCGAAACTGCGCAACTCCTGCCTGGTCTACGACCCGCAAGGCCGGCGCGTGGCGCGCTACGACAAGATCCACCTGTTCGGCTTTCGCAAGGGCGCCGAGGCCTACGACGAGGCGGCGACCATCGAGCGCGGCGACCAGGTCGTGGCCTTCGACGCGCCTTGCGGCCCGCATTTGCTCCGGGTCGGCCTCGCCATCTGCTACGACCTGCGCTTTCCGGAACTTTTCCGCGCCCTCGGCACTCTCGATCTGCTGGTGCTGCCCGCCGCCTTCACCGAGACCACCGGCCGCGCCCACTGGGAAATGCTGCTGCGCGCGCGCGCCGTCGAGAACCAGTGCTACGTGCTGGCCTCGGCGCAGGGCGGGCTGCACCCAACGGGGCGCATGACGCACGGCAATTCCATGGTGGTCGATCCCTGGGGCGAGGTCGTTGCCCGCATGGACAAGGGCGAGGGCATCGTGGTCGCCGACCTCGACCCGCAGCGCATCAGTGACACCCGCGCCAGCCTGCCGGCGCTGAAACATCGCATACTTTGACGCTCAGGATCGCCGATGACCATTCCGCATCATGAAAGTCGCGCAAGCAAGCGGGCCCGCCCCCTCCCATCCTCCCCCTCGCGGGGGAGGCTACTGATATGCTCGCTGCGCTCGGTTGCCACGGAGCGCCCACTCGCTTGCATCCCGACAGGATTCCCATGAACGCCATCGCAACCCCCATCCCCCATTTCGAAATCGCCGAACAGACCCTGCTCACACCGCACGGCCTGGCGCCGCACCAGCTGGAGCGCGTCTTCGGCCAGTTGTTCGGCAATCACATCGATTACGCCGACCTGTATTTCCAGTACGCCCGCTCCGAGGCCTGGAGTCTCGAAGAGGGCATCGTCAAGTCGGGCAGCTTCAACATCGAACAGGGCGTCGGCGTGCGCGCGCTGTCGGGCGAGAAGACCGCCTTCGCCTATTCCGACGACATCAGCATGGCCGCGCTGCAGGCCGCCGCCGGCGCCACGCGCGCCATCGCCGCCTCGGGCGCGCAGCGCCTGGCGCCGATGCTCAAGCGCGGCAAGCAGCCCGCCGCGCTCTACGCCGACAACGACCCGATCGCCTCGCTCGACGACACGGCGAAGGTCAAGCTGCTGGAACGCATCGAAGCCATGGCGCGCGCCGCCGACCCGCGCGTCAAGGAAGTCATGGCGCACATCGCCGGCACCTGGGAAGTGGTGCTGGTGGCACGTTCCGACGGCCGGATGGCGGCCGACGTGCGCCCGCTGGTGCGCGTCTCGATCACGGTGATCATGCAGGACGGGGTTGGCACCGGAGCCCGGCGCGAGCAGGGATCCTCCGGCGGCGGCGGCCGCTTCGATTACGGCTATTTCAGCGATGCGGTGCTGAAGGACTATGCCGAGCGCGCGGTGCACCAGGCCAGCGTCAACCTGGCCGCCAAGCCTGCTCCGGCCGGCGAGATGACCGTGGTGCTGGGCCCCGGCTGGCCCGGCATCCTGCTGCACGAAGCGGTCGGCCACGGCCTCGAAGGAGATTTCAACCGCAAGGGCAGTTCCACCTTCGCCGGCCGCATCGGCACCCGCGTCGCGTCGAAGGGCGTCACCGTGGTCGATGACGGTACCATCGCCGACCGCCGCGGCTCGCTGACCATCGACGACGAGGGCAACCCGACGCAGCGCACCGTACTGATCGAAGACGGCATCCTGGTCGGCTACCTGCAGGACACGCTCAATGCGCGCCTGATGGGAGTCCCGGTCACCGGCAACGGCCGCCGCGAATCCTTCGCCCACCTGCCGCTGCCGCGCATGACCAACACCGCCATGCTCAACGGCGGGCACGATCCGCAGGAAATCATCAAGTCGGTGAAGAAGGGCCTCTATGCCGCCAACTTCGGCGGCGGCCAGGTGGATATCACCAGCGGCAAGTTCGTCTTTTCCACGGCCGAGGCCTACCTGATCGAGAACGGCAAGATCACCAAGCCGGTCAAGGGCGCGACGCTGATCGGCAGCGGTCCGGATGCGATGAACCGCGTGTCGATGATAGGCAACGACATGGCGCTCGATTCCGGCGTCGGCACCTGCGGCAAGGAAGGCCAGAGCGTCCCAGTCGGCGTCGGCCAGCCGACGGTGCGCATCGATGGCCTGACGGTGGGCGGAACGGGCTAGCTTTCTTGATGCGGGAAACATCACCCCGCACCATGAAAGTTAGCCCTTTTTCAAACACCCGCCCCCCCTTCGCCCCCCTCGCGGGGGGTTCCTGGTTCGCTCGCTACGCTCGATAAATTACCCGATGCCGTATGAGTGGCTTTCGTTAGCGTTCTTGATGCGGGAAACATCACCCCGCACCATGCAAGTTAGCCCTTTTTCAAACACCCGCCCCCCTTCGCCCCCCTCTCGGGGGGTTCCTGATTCGCTCGCTACGCTCGATGAATTTCCCGATGCCGTATGAGTGCTTTCGGCTAGGCCGCCGCCTCGACCCGGTCGCGGCCGTTGTCCTTGGCGCGGCGCAAGGCCGCTTCGGTGCGCGCCAGCAGCATCTCCAGTGTTTCGCCTGGCTGCATCTGGCCCACGCCGCAGCTCAGGGTCACGCCCTCGCCGGTCTTGAGGCCGCTGCCGATGGCGACCAGTTCGCGCAGGCGCTCGGCGATCGGCACCGCCTCGTCCAGCGTGGAATACGGCAGCAGGATGAGGAAGGCCTCGCCACCGAAGCGGACGATCAGGTCCTGCGCGCGCAGACCGTCGGCCAGGCGCCGCGCCATGCGCTTCAGCACCGCGTCGCCGGACAGGTAGCCGAAGCGCTCGTTGAAATGCCGGAAGTGGTCGATGTCGGCGACCACCAGGCAGACCGGCTCGCCGTCATGCTCGCAGCGTGCCATGGCGCGCGGAAAGGCACTGCGCAGCCAATGTCGGCTGTGAATTCCGGTCAGCGCATCGACGCTGGAGGCATCCTCGAACTCCAGGCTGCGCTCCTGCAGGACCACCAGCGCCCGGTTGCTGTCGCGCATGCGGCCGGAAATGACCGCCAGAAGGTTGCGCGCGATGGCGTGCGAGCAATCCACCAGCGACCAGAGCACCTCGTGCGGGATCGCCACCAGCATGCTGTCGCGCGCCGCAAGCACCAGCGCCGAGGCGACCTGCCCGTCGAGCAGCGACATTTCGCCGACACATTCGCCGGGGCCGAGCACGGCCTGCGGCGGCAGGGTTCGGTCGCTCAGATAGACGCGCAGTTCGCCTTCGAGGACGATGTAAAGGTGGCAGTTGGCGGCACCCGGTTCGAGCAGGTGCTCGCCGCGTTCCAGCGTCCGTTCCTCGCAGTGCTCGAACAGATACTCGACGCTTTCGTGGCCGACGTTGACGAACAGTTGGGTGCCCCGCAGTTGCTGCCGTTTCAGTTCATCCATCGGTACCACCCATGTCGTAAGCGGAAAAAGTCATCATAGATTACTTCGCCGGCGCGAGCTTCTCATCCCAGGCGTAGCCCAGCGCAGCGACTTCGCGCCGCATCAGGTCCATCGCGGCCGGCACCTGTTCGGGGGCGCCGCGCACGCCGAGTTCGATGTTGCGGCGGACCTCGGCCGAACCGAGGAAGGGCAGGCTGAACACCTTGAGCCCGTGAAACTCCGCTTCGATGCGGACCATGAGCGGGGTCAGCACGCTTTCCAGGCCTTCCCAGACCACGATCGCCGCCTCGGCCGAGGGATTGCGGTTGAAGCGTTCGGCATAATGGTGGTCGAGCACCCACTCGATCATCGGCCAGGCCATTTGCGGAAATCCCGGCACGAAATGATGGTCGCCGAAGGAGAACCCGGCGATGCGATTCACCGGGTTGGGGATGATGCGGCTGCCGGCCGGGAAGCGCCCCATGTCGAGCGCAAAGGCGGTGACCTCGCGCCCGATCTCGGCATAGCGCCCGCGAATCTCCCGCTCGGCGTCCGGATGCAGTTCCAGCGCGACGCCGGCGGCGGCGGCGGCGGCCTGCCGGGTATGGTCGTCCGGCGTGTTGCCGATGCCGCCGCAGCTGAAGACGATGTCGCCGCCGGCGAAGCTGCGACGCAGCGTGTCGGCCAGGCGCGCGCGGTCGTCGCCGGCATACAGCGCCCAGTCGAGCGTCAGGCCGCGCGCGGCGAGGATCTCGACGATGCGCGCGAAGTGCTTGTCCTGCCGCCGACCGAGGATGATCTCGTCGCCGATGATGATGGCGCCGATGCCTTTGCCTTGGGTTGTCACAGCTCGATACCCCCGTTTTGGCGCTGGCGGCGCAGCGCCGCCAGGCCCAGATGGACGAAGACCAGCGCCGTGAACGCCGGCACCAGCAGGTTGACCAGGGGCAGGTGCGCCGCTGCGGCGGTGGCCAGCCCGGCCGTGTAGAAGCTGCGGCGGTTCTCGCGCGCCAGGCGGCGCATTTCGGTCGCCGTCGCGTGTTCGGCCAGCGCATCGAAGCGAAAGGTGCGCTGGTTGAGCCAGGCGCCCCAGAGCAGGGGCAGCACCAGGAGCATGCCGGGGATCAGCAGCAGAGGCAGCAGGATCAGGCTGCCGAAGATGAAGATGGCGGCGGCGGCCAGGGTATTGCCCAGGCTGTTCCAGAACACGTTCTCGCCGTGGCGGCCGAGCTCGGGATAGTCGCGCGCGGCGACCAGACTGATCAGGCGCGGCAGGGCGAAGATCGCCACCAGCATGGTCGCCGTGATGTAGATCAGGGCGGCCAGCACGGCCAGCAGGAGGAACACGGCGGCCCAGCGCGCGACCCATTCCCAGCCGGTCCAGGGCAGTTGCGGCACGATGGTCGCCATCAGCATCCGCCCCTCGGACCAGAAGGCATAGCCCGCCGTCAACCACAGGGCCAGCGAGGCCAGCGGCGGCCACAGCGCATGCCACAGGATCTCGCCGCGACCGAGGTCGCGCAGCGAGCGGGAAAAGGCTGCCAACAGCTCCATCATGGTGAGTCCTCGTAGCGGCGGTTCATCGGCGTTCGCGACTATCCCACATCTTCTGCAGGCGCTTGACCGAGACCGGCGACGAGGTCTTGAGTTCCTGGGCGAACAGGGCGACGCGCAGTTCTTCGAGCAGCCAGCGGAACTCGTCGAGGAAGGCATCCTGCTGCTGGCCGGATTTCTGCATGGCGTTGCGCTCGCGTTCCCAGGGCTTGCCCAGAGCCTGCCAGTCGGCCATCAGGCGCGCATCGCGCGCCGGGTCGCTGCGCGCCTTGTCCAGGCGCAGGGCGATGGCCTTGAGGTAGCGCGGATAGTGCTGCAGGCGCTCGAAGGGCGTGGCCAGGATGAACTTCTTCGGCATCAGCTCGGCCAGCTGCGCCGCGATGTCGGCGGCGGCCTGCGGAAAGGCCTTCTGCATGGACGCGAGCTTCTTCGCCAGCGCCGCGTACTCTGTGAGCACGGCCGCCACCAGGCGCAGGATCTCCTGCGCCACCAGCAGAATGCGCCCCCGCGCCGCCTCGCGCCGTGTGGCGAACGCCGACTCTTCGGCGGGCAGCGGGTCCATCAGGCAGGTGCGCTCCAGCGTCACCGCGACCAGTTGCTCACGCAGTTCCTTCTCGGTGCCTAGCGCCATGAACTGCAGCGCGAGTTCGCGCAGGCCCGGCAGCTTTTCGATGGCCTTGACCTGGGCCGCGAGTTGCAGTGCGAACAGGCGCGCAAGGCCCTTGCGGTGTTCGCTGCGGGCCTTGTCCTCGGTGTCGAAGGCGGTGAGGCGCACGCTCTCTCCCAGGTCGACCAGCGCCGGGAAACCGACCGTGGTGCCAGCGCCGACTTTTACTTCCATCAACTCGGGCAGCGCGCCGAAAGTCCAGGCCGTGTATCCCGGCGCATCGCCGGCGGCGGCCTCGTGGCTGATCTCCGCTTCGGCGTAGGCCTGCTCGACGCGCCCGCGATATTCGGCGCGCAGTTCGCCGAGGTTGCGCGATATCGCCAGCGTGCCGCCGTGCTCGTCGACCAGGCGGAAATTCATGAACAGGTGCGGCCGCAGCTCGCCGCTGCGGAAGGCGTCGAGCGGCAGCTTCATCGCCAGGTGCTCCTCGGCGGAGCGGGTCAGCGCCCGCACCAGCGGCTCGTCGAGGTCATGCTCGGCGTCGCAGAAATTCGTCGCGAACTCGTCCAGCGGCTGCAGTCGGTGGCGGTACTTCTGCTGCACGGTCCTCAGCAGGGCGACCACTTTCTCCTTGAGCAGGCCCGGCACCAGCCATTCGCAACGGTTGGCCGGCAACTGGTTGAGCGCCGCCAGCGGCAGGGTCAGCGTCACGCCGTCGTCGGCTGCGCCGGGGTCGTGGTGGTAGGCGAGCTTGTAGCCGCGGCCGCGATGGATGAGCTCGGGCGGAAAGGCATCGGTGGTGATGCCCGCCGCCTCGTGGCGCATCAGCTGCTCCTTTTCCAGGCAGAGCAGCTTCGGCTCGGCGGCCTCGGCCTCGCGTCGCCAGTGGTCGAAGGCCGCCAGCGTGATGATGCCCGCCGGCAGCTTGGCGTCGTAAAACGCATAAATCAATTCGTCATCGACCAGCACGTCGGGGCGACGCGACTTGTGCTCGAGGGTTTCGATCTCCTTCTTCAGCCTGGCGTTGTGCTGGAAGAAGCGCCACTTGCGCGCCCAGTCCTCGCCGACCTGGCCTTCGACCAGCGCCTCGCGGATCAGGATCTCGCGCGCCAGCTTCGGATCGCTCGGGCCGTAGTGCACGCGCCGCTTGGCATGCAGCATCAGCCCATGCAGGGTAACGCGCTCCCAGGCCACGACCTGGCCCGGCCCCTTCTCCCAGTGCGGCTCATAGACATGCCTGCGGATCAGGTGCGCGCCGACCTGCTCCAGCCATTCCGGCTCGATCCTGGCGATGCAGCGCGCGAACAGGCGCGAGGTCTCGACCAATTCGGCGGCGACGATCCAGCGTCCGGCCTTTTTCAGCAAGCTGGATCCGGGATGGATGTAGAAGCGGATGCCGCGCGCACCGAGGTAATTCTTTTCTTCCTCGCTGATCAGGCCGACGTGGCCGAGCAGGCCGGTGAGCAGGGCCTTGTGGATGGCCTCGTAGCTGGCCGGCAGTTGGTTCTCCTTCCAGCCGTGCTCGTGGCACAGCGTCATCAGCTGGCCATACACGTCGCGCCACTCGCGCAGGCGCAGCCAGGAAATGAAATTGTGGCGGCACCACTGGCGCTGCTTGTTGCTGGTTTCGTGCTTCCAGACCTCGTCCGCCGCGGTCCACAGCTTGAGGTAGGAGTGGAACTCCGACTTCTCGTCCTTCCACTTGGCATGGGCCTGGTCGGCCGAGCCGGCCGCCTCGGCGGGCCGGTCGCGCGGGTCCTGGGTGCCCAGCGCCGAGGCGATGATCAGTACCTCGCGCAGGCAGCCGTGTTCGCGCGCGGCGAGGATCATGCGGCCGATCTTGGGATCGAGCGGCAACTTGGCCAGCTCGTGTCCGACCG
>JACRIY010000129.1 GCA_016235805.1 Rhodocyclales bacterium | reverse complement strand
TCGATCACGTACTCGGTGTTGGTGGTGACGAAGGCGCCGCCGTGCTCGGACTTGAAGATCGGGTTGACCACGATCTGCTTGGTCTCGAAGTCGCGCAGGTCGATTACCGCCAGGCGCGGATTGGCCTTGTCGTTGATGAAGAGGAACTGGCCGTCGTATTCGCCGTTGGTTTCCGACACCGCGGGGTGGTGGGTATCGCCCCAGGTGATGTCCTTGCCGTCGATGCGGCCCTGGGCCAGCACCTTCTTCGAACTTTCGTCGAAACCGTAGCCCTGCCAGGGTTCCGGCGTGAATACGCCGATGTACTTGAGGATGCGCATCGACGGGACGCCGTAGACGATGACCTGGCCGGACTGGCCGCCCGAACTGAAGGTGACGAATTCGTCGCGCTTGCCGGTCGGCACGTAGGTCTTGGCCGCCGCCAGCAGGTCCTGCTGGCTCAGGCCGCGCGCCTTCAGCACGTCCTGCAGGCTGTCGGCGGACCAGGCGGTCGCCGCCATGCCCATCCCCGCCGCGAACAGCAGCGTGGTGGCTTGCTTGCTAAACTGTTTCATGTTTTTTTGCTCCCATTCCGGTTGATACTTCTGATCACTGCTTTGTCTGCATCCAACATCGGCGCGCCGCCACACCACCCTGCGGCAATTTGTCGCACTTTGACGCGGAACACCCCTCATCGGCCTTGACCTGAATCAATCCGCCGGACGCAATCGATCGAATCGCCCTATGCATGGATAAGCAATGACTGAAGAAACTGCGCAAAAGCCCGGGTCCAGCCTGGTCACGCTGGCGATGCTCGCGCTCCTCGTCGGTATCGCCGGGGCAGGCTACTACTGGTCACCGCTGCTGTTGCCCAAGGCGGACGTGACGGCGACACCGCTGCCCGGCTGCGACCTGCATCGCATGGCCTGTGCTGCCGTATTGCCTGGCGGCGAACGCATCGAACTGTCGATTTCACCGCGCCCGATTCCGCTGCTGGCGCCGCTGCGCCTGGAAGTGGTGATCAGCGGCCTCGCGGTCCGCAAGGTGGAGGTCGACTTCGCCGGCGAGACCATGAACATGGGATACAACCGGACCGAACTGGCGGCGGCCGGCGGCGGACGCCACGTCGGCGACGCCTCGCTGCCGGTCTGCGTGTCGGGCGGGATGAACTGGGTGGTGACGGTGCTGGTGGAAACCGGTCGGCAGAGGATCGCCGTGCCCTACCGCGTCGCCGTCGGCTACTGAGGACTACTGCTTCGCGGGACGCTTGAGCAGCTTGCGTTGCAGGGTGCGGCGATGCATGTTTAGCGCCCGCGCCGTGGCCGAGATATTGCCCTGATGCTCGCGCAGCACGCGCTGGATGTGTTCCCACTCCATGCGATCCACCGACATCGGCACTGCGGGCGGTGCGCCGTCCGCTGCCACCGGTTCGGCACCCGGGTTGTGGTTGAAGGCGCGCAGCAGCGTATCGACGTCGACCGGTTTGGCCAGGTACTGCACGGCGCCCAGCTTGATCGCATCGACCGCCGTGCTGATGCTGGCGTAGCCCGTCAGCACCACGATGCGGCACTCCGGCAAGGCCTTTCGCAGCGGCGGGATGAGCGCCATGCCCGATGCGCCGGCCAGGTTGAGGTCAAGCACGATCCAGTTCGGCGCCTCCGCCTGCGCACATTCCAGCACAGCGCCCGGGGTCGCGGCAACGAATACTTCATAACCGCGACGTTTGAGGGCCCGCGCCAGGGTGGCGCTGAAGGTCGCGTCGTCCTCGACGAGCAGTATCGTTTCGTTCATGTCCTTGCAGCCTCCATGCTGCCTGCCAGCGGCAGATCGATGCGCACGCGCGCACCGCCGGCGGGCGGGTTGTCGAGCGCGATGCTGCCACCGCAGCGTTCCACCGCGGAAAAGGCCAGCAGCAGGCCGATGCCAGCGCCGCCATGGCTGGCCGGCAAGGCCTCGCGGCCGCCGCGGCGCAGCACCTCCGCAGCGAACCCCGGCCCCGCGTCACTGATCGTCAGCCGCAGCCACGCGCCATCCCAATCCAGTTCGACGCGAATCTCGCCGCTGGCGGCATCGGCCGCGTTGTTGAGCAGGTTGCCGACGGCCTGCTCCAGCGCCGGGTCGAAGGCCTGGCGCGGCGCCGTGCCGCGACTCGCGACGTGGATGGCCGCGCTCGCGCGCGGCCGCATCGCCTGCCAGCGCACCAGCACGCCGCGCAGCCAGTCGGCGGCATCCTGCGCCTCCAGCGATTCCGCGCGCGCCGCACCGCTGCGTTGCGCCATGCCGCTGATGATGCCCTTGCACAGGGTGACCTGCTCGCGCACCAGGGCCAGGTCGGCACGCGCATCGGCATCGAATGCGGGATCGCGCTCCAGTTCACCGACCAGCACCGCGATGGTTGCCAGCGGAGTACCCAGCTCATGGGCAGCGCCGGCGGCGAGCGCACCCAGAGCTACCACGCGTTCGTCGCGCAGGGCCTGCTCACGCGCGGCGGCAAGCCGGCTGTCGCGTTCCCGGATCGAGGCCGTCATGCGTGCCACGAACCAGGCGATCATCGCGGCCGAGACCACGAAGGTCAGCCACATGCCCGCCAGGTGCAGGCGCGCTGCGCGCTCGACGTCGTCGATCGCCAGCGGCAGGTAGAACCAGGTCAGCAGCGAATAGGCCAGCACCGCCAGCACCGTCACCACCGCCGTCAGCAGCCCTGGCAGCGACAGCGCCGCAACCGCGACCGGAATCAGCAACAGGGAAATCAGCGGATTCGCGGCGCCGCCGGAAAGATAGAGCAGGACCGCCAGCGCCGTCAGGTCGACGCAGAGCTGGCCGAACAGTTCGCCGGCGGCCACGGCCACCCGCGGCGAGCGCCACTGCAGCCAGGCATTGAAGCCCGCCAGCGCCGCCAGCACGGCCAGCATCGGCGGCAGCGGCAGGGCCAGCCCGAGCAAAGTCGGCGCTGACGACACGGCGATCGCGGCCGCCAGCAGGAGCCACCAGCGCAGCAGGATGCTGCGGCGCTGGTCGAGGTAGAGGTTGGCGGCGCCATCGGCGAGCGGGGATGCGGGCATCTGCAGATTATCCGACACAGATCAAGGAAAAGCGTGCCATCGGTCTGCGACAATCGGTCGCATCACCGAGGAATGGACGGAACACGATGAAGCGCTCCCTGCTGCTGTTGTTGCTGCTCGCCGCGGGAGGCCTTGCGTGCGCGCAGAGCCTGGAGAAAGGCAAGGAGATAAACAGCACCTGCGCCGGTTGCCATGGCGAACTCGGCCAGGGCGGGTCGCGCGGCGAGTACCCGCGCCTCGCGGGCCAGGGTGCAAAGTACCTCGAGTCGCAGCTCAAGGCCTTTCGTGCCCGCACCCGCGTGAATATTCCGATGTATCCCTACACCCAGGAGCGCGAACTGCCGGATGAGGACATCAAGGACGTCGCCGCCTACCTGGCGTCGATCGAGCTGCCGACCAAATGGCCGGTGTTCAAGGAAAGCGACGATGCCCTCACCCGCCTGACCCTGACCGAGCGCGTCATGATCATTCCCCGCGTGCCGGGCAACCTCGCCAATGGCGAGGCGCTCTACCAGAAGCAGTGCGTCACCTGCCACGGCAAGACGGGCATGGGGCGCGGCATGTTCCCGATGCTGGTCGGGCAGTACACCAGCTACCTCAAGCGACAGATGGAGAAGTACATCAAGGGCGAGCGCCCGCACGACGAGGAAGGCATTGGCGGCCTCCTCGACAAGCTGAAGGAGGACGACCTGCAGGACATCCTGGCCTACATCACCACGCTGCAGGAGCAGCAGTAGGCAGCCCTACAGTACCGACTTCAACTGCATGTCCACCTTGATGATGTGATCCACCAGCCAGTGGCGCAGCAAGCCGACCAGGGCATCGCGCGCTTCCTGCGGGACGTCGAGCGTCGAATGCGCATCGCCGTGCTTCATGTCGAGGATCGGTTGCGCGGCCTGCTTCAACTGTTCTATCAGCTCCAGGTGGGCAAGCTTGTGCATGTCGTAGTTGGCATACGCGGCGTCGACCATCAGGCGCTCTTCGAACGCAAAATGTCGCCGGGTATATTCCGCAAGATCTTCGATCGCGTTGAACAGCCGGCTCAGGGCATGCTCACCATTCAGTGCCGTCTCGACGTCATTGATGAGGTCGATCAAATGCCGATGATCGTTGTCGATCTGCCTGTAACCGATGCTGAACGCATCGCGCCAAATAATCGGCATCGTGTCCTCCCCTGGAATTTCGTGCACGCCCCGCAACGCCGACGGCCCGCATCGATCAAGTAGCCAACAATAGCATCCATGCCTACCGCATTCAACAGCCGCGTGGCCACGGGTCGCGACGGGGCGTCACCGGTTCCGCGCCCAGGGCGATTTCCGGATTGCCCGATATCAGCCCGCGATGCGCAACCCGGTCTTCTTGAGAATCGCCGTGCTGTAGAGGATGTCGTGGCCGCGGCAGGCATCGCCCAGCAGCGCGGCGATCTCGGCGACGCGGGCGGCAACTTCCTCGCGGCATTGGCTGTGCACCATGGCGAACAGGTTGTAAGGCCATTCCGGCAAGCGGCGCGGGCGGCGATAGCAATGGGTGACGAAACCCAACGCGCCCACCAGTGCGCCCAGTTCGTCGATGCGGGCATCGTCAATATCCCACACCGACATGCCGTTCGCCGTGTAGCCGATGGCATAGTGATTGGGCACCACGCCGATGCGGCGGATGACACCAGTGTCGAGCATGCGCCGCAGGCGGGCGACGACCTCGTCGCCGGCGATGCCGAGTTGGCCGCCGATCACTTCGTAAGGTCGCGGCACGCGCGGCAGGCCGGCCTGAGTGGCGACGATCAGGCGCCGGTCCAGCGCATCGAGGTCGGGTTTGGTCACTGCCTCAGGCATGGAGCTTCATCTCCACGAAGTATTCGCGTTCCTTGGGGAACGGGAATACCGGCAGGCCGGTGGCTGCCTCGATCGCCGCCACGGTGGATGCGATGCCCTCCGGGGTCGCCGTGGCGAGCACGAACCACATATTCAGGGCATGGTCGCGGCGGTAGTTGTGCGCCACCTCGGGGAATGCATTGACCTGCGCGGCGACACGATCGAAGTCCGCCTCCGGCACCTTCATCGCCGCGAGAACGAAGGCGCCGCCGGCGCGCTCGATCTGGAACATGGGGCCGAAGCGCGTCAGCACCTTGTGCTCCAGCATGGCGTCAAGGCGCTGCAGCAGTTCGGCCTCGCTCAGGCCCAGGGCGTCGGCGACCTGGAGATAGGGCTCCGCCACCAGCGGGAAGTCGCCCTGCAGGGCGTTGATGATGCGCCGGTCAATCGCGTCGAGCACCGGCGCCACGACCGTAGGTTCAGGCATGGCCGGGTTCGACCAGGCGACGATCGGCCATCTGGTCGGCAAAATAGCGCGCACCACACTGCTTGAAGCGCCGCGTCGAGAACAGCACCGTCGCCCGTGCGCCGGCGATGGCGGCGAGGCGCTCGATCACCGGCCGCGCCTCGTCGCGCGAACGGCCATGCACCATGCAATACAGGTTGTAGGGCCAGTCGGGCAGGCTGCGCCGGCGCCGGTAGCAGAGCGTGACGCCGGGCTCGGCGGCGAGCCGCGCGCCGATGCCATCGACCACGTCGTCGGCGAGGTCGAACACCACCATGGCATTGGACCGATAGCCCAGCTCGTGGTGGCGCACCACCACGCCGAAGCGCTTGATCATGCCGTCCTGGATCATGCCGGCGATGCGCGCCAGCACCTCGTCCTCTTCCATGTACAGGGTTTCGCCAAGCTGGCGGAAGGGCCGCGGCATGATCTCCAGCCCCGGCTGCAGCGCCGCGATCAGGCGCTTCTCTTCGTCATCGGGCTGGCGCGCGGAAACGCTGGCGACCGGTGCGGCCGACTTGTGGCCCGAGGTGAGGTCGAAGCCGAGATCGATGTGGAATTCGTTCTCCAGCGGCAGCGCGATCACCGGACAGCCCGTGTCGGCTTCGATCGCCGCCAGCACGGCGGCCAGCGCCGCCTGGTCGGCGGCGGTGGCGACGAACCAGAGGTTGTAGCGGTGTTCGCGCTGGTAGTTGTGGTTCACTTCCGGCCGCGCACTGACCAGCGCCGCGATGGCCTCGATGCGCTCGGCGGGCGCCGCTAGCGCGGCAAGCGTCGAGGCGCCGACGCGACGCGGCGCGAACACGGCGCCGACGCGGCTGATCGCGCCACGCGCCTGCAGGCGGCGCAGCGTGGCGAGAACCGCCGTCTCGTCAGCGCCGACTTTTCGCCCGACCTCGGCAAACGGCTGGGCGACGATCGGAAAGTCGCGCTGCCAGGCGTTGAGCAGGGCGTATTCGAGCGGGGAGTAGGGCGAGTCCATGGTCAGAATCCGATGCGTGCGGCGCGACTGGTGAAAAAGATGCCGGAGGGGGCCTCGGCGGAAATCTCGCCGAGCCTGGCGAAATTGCGGGTGTCGTAGATCACGACGCGATTGTCGTCGCGCGCCGAGAGCCAGACGGCCTCGCCGCGCGGCGTGAATTCCATGTGCAGCACCGCCTTCCCCGGCTGCAGGGTCTGCACCACTTTTCTGCTCAAGGTATCGATGACCTGCACCCAGCCGTTGTCGGGGAAGGCGAAGTTCACCCAGACCTGGCGCCCGTCGGGACTGGCCATGACGAACACCGGCTGGCCCTTGACCGCGACGCGACCGGTTTCCGTCCAGGTCGCCGCATCGGCCACCAGAACTTCGTGGCGGCCGATCGCCGGCAGCCAGGCGCGGCCCGCCGCCACTGACCAGCCGCGCAGGTGCGGCATCTTGAACACGGGAAGCTTTTCTTCGCCGCGGCCGTACTTTTC
Organism: Rhodocyclales bacterium; assembly: GCA_016235805.1. GTDB lineage: Bacteria > Pseudomonadota > Gammaproteobacteria > Burkholderiales > Rhodocyclaceae > Sulfuritalea. The sequence continues at coordinate 3,725 of JACRIY010000129.1, read as the reverse complement.
GAGGATCTTGCGCGTGCCCTTTTCCGGCTGCCAGAGGTCGAGCAGCGCAACGCCGTCCTCGCCGAACAGGCCGGCCAGATAGTGGCGACCGTCGGGAGTCACCAGGCCGTCATAGGGCTGCTGGCCCGCGGGATAGCGCGTGGTTACGGGGCGTTTCGGATCGGAGAAGTCGCTGACCCAGATCTCGCCGCCGTCGAACAGCGCATAAGCGAACTTGTTGCCCGGCACGTCGGCCAGCCCGACCACCTTGGAGAACTTGCCCGGCGCGTACTCGGCCGGCACTTCGGCGAGCGGTTCCAGCGTTTCGGCATCGAAAGCCTTGATGCCGCCCGGCGTGTAATTCTGCGCGACGACGATGCGGCCGTCCTGCGAGATCGAGCCGCCGATGGCATTGCCCGACTGCATCACGCGCTTGACGATGTATGCATCGAGCAGGTCGAGCTTGGTCAGTCCGCCGTCGCGACCGAAGATGAAGGCGTAGCGCCCATCGCGCGAATACACCACCGAAGCGTGCGACAGGTCGCCCAGGCCGCCGATGCGCGCATAGGCGGAGCGCGAGGAGGTATTGACCAGCGTGACATGGCCGCTGGCGCGCTCGATGACCAGGCCGAGGTCGCCCGTGCCGCGCAACTGCATGGCACTCCCGCTTTCGCGCAGCGGCACCGTGCCGCAAGCCGCCAGAACCAGCAGCGCACAGCCGAGCAGCAGCGACTGCAGTACGCACTTCATTTCGGGAAACCTTCCATCAACCGGGCGACGATCCACTGGGCGTCATCCTCGCCGAGGAAGCGATGCCAGGGCGGCATCGCCGTGCCTGGACGGCCGCCGATGATGGTCGCCACCAGGCTTTCGGCCGCCTTCTCGGCCAGGTTCACCGGCAGCAGGGCCGGACCGAGTCCGCCCTGCAGGGTCATGCCGTGGCAGGAGCCACAATCCTGGCGCACCATGTGGATCAGTTCCTTCTGGCGCGCCGGCGTCGGCTCCGCGGCGACGGCCGCGCTGCCTGCCAGCAGCAGCGTCAACGCGACGGCGAACAGGCGGCGCCTAGTCGACATGGACCATCCCTTTCATTTCCTCGTGCGGACCGCAGCGATAAGCATGGCTGCCGCGTACGATGAACGTTCGCGACCAATTCTCGCCGGGAAACAATCGCTCGGATTCGAGTCCGTTCTCGGCCGGAAACAGAACCGAGTGGCTGGTGCGCTTCTCCATGTTGATCCACTTCACCGTGTCGCCGGCCTTGATGCGTACTTCGGCCGGCTGGAACCTGTAGTCCTGGATAGTCACCTCGACCGTCTGCTGGGCCAGGGCCGTACAGGAGAAGACCAGTGCCAAGAGGCCCGACACTGGTTTCGCATGGCGGCCGGCGATCGACATCTCCGGACTCGATCGACGATTACTGCTTGGTCGCCTTCAGGTCGCCGTCGGCACCGACGCCCAGCTTGTAGCCCAGCGAGACGTGATGGAAGCGGCCACTGGCATTGTCGGCATGGATCGCGATGCCGAAGGGCACGACCTTGCCGTCGCCCGGATTCTTGCGGGTAAAGGTGACCGTGTAGGTGTCGCCGCTCTTGCTGGCTTCGACCTTGGCGCCGGCGCTGCCGCCGCTCATCTTGCGCTCGGCGCCGACGCTGCCGTCGGAAACCTTGTTGCCCTTGCTCGCCCACTGCACCAGCTCATAGGCGCCGTCCTTGCTGTACTTGGTCTTCTTGTCGTCGGCGCCGGGCATGCTGCGGGCATCGGTGTGGCAGGTCTGCCAGCAGCCGTATTGGTCGGCCTGGGGCACCTTGGCATCGGCGAACAGCAGCGTGGCCTTGACCTCGTTGTCCTTGTCGCCCTTGTCGGCGCCACCGGCAGGCGCCTTGAAGGTGAGGCGGATGTAAAGGTTCGCCGCATCGTAGGCGACCTGCGTGCTGACCGGGAAGGTCATGGTCTTCGGCGCGCCCTTGGGTTCCAGTTCCTTGTCGGCCAGGCGCTTGAAGTTGAAATTGAGGGAGCCCTTCTCCTCGTGGCAGCCGGCGCAGGATTCGCCCTTGCGCATGCCGGCGGACCCGCTGTGGTCGGACTTCTTGGTCATCCACTCGATGGGCGTGACGCCGGCATGGAAGACATGGATGTCGCGCTTGGCGACCTTGCCCCAGTCGGGCGCGGCGATCGCCGCAGTGGAACCGAGGGCGAGCAGCGCGCCGGCGACGGCGACGGAAACGATGGACTTGCTCATGTGATGCTCCTTTCGAACAATGGGAATGGGAATGAACGCTGGATCCGGTCGCGACGATGACTCATTCGTCCTCGTCTTCCTTCATGCCCTTGGGCTTCTTGTGGGCGATGCCCTTGTGGCAGTCGATGCAGGTCTTCTTTTCGGCAATGCCGATCTTGTGCATTTTCGAGCCGCGCAGCTTCTGCTTTTCGACATCCATGGCGTCGAAGGTGTGGCAGTTGCGGCACTCGCGCGAATCGTTGGCCTTCATGCGCGCCCACTCGTTTTCGGCCATCTGTAGCCGGTGCGCTTCGAACTTCTCGGGCGTATCGATGACGCCGGTGATCTTGCCCCAGACTTCCTTGCTCGCCTGGATCTTGCGAATCATCTTGTGCGTCCAGTCCTTGGGCACGTGACAATCCGAACAGACGGCACGCACGCCGGTGCGGTTGGTGTAGTGGATGGTCTTCTTGTATTCCACATACACGTTGTCGCGCATCTCGTGGCAGCCGATGCAGAACTCCAGTGTGTTGGTGGCTTCCATGCCGGTGTTGAAGCCACCCCAGAAGAAGATGCCGGAGAAGAAGCCGACGACCAGCAGGCTCAGCAATGAGTACTTGGCGCTCGGCTTCCTGAGCATCGCCAGCATCCCGGATTTGTCGTTGTCAGCCATGAAAGTTTTCCTATCTCGTCGATCATTTGTAAACACCTACAGAATAAGGGGGCTTGCGCCCCCTTATCCTTGCTGCCGATCAAGTTTCGTTCAGTTTTCGATCAATAAATGTCGTGCTGCGTGTTGTAGACGTTGAACTTGCCGGTCGGCGTGATCATCTTCGGATCGGTGATCACGTTCTTGACCTTCAGCGTCGCATCGTCATACACCACGATCGCCGACTGGTCCGTCTTGCCGCCCCATAGCGAAATCCAGACTTCCTTGCCGTCGGCGCTGTACTCCGGATGCACGGCACGCTTGGTCGCCTTGGTCGGCGGCAGGCCGGAATCCTTCGCCACGTTGAGGATGGCCTTGGGCTTGGACAGATCCGACATGCTCCATACGGCGACGGATTCGGCCAGGTCCTTGTCCGGGTTCTGCGGCGCATCGGCCCAGAAGTGCTTGGACTTGGGATGCGTCTTGACGAACAGGTTGCCGGGAACGTGCTTCATTTCCTGGACCACCTTCCAGTTGAACTCCTTGTACTTCGCATGCTCCTTCTTGTCCGACGGCGTGGAAATCAGCGTCACGACATCGGCGCCGAGGTGGCCCGTGGCCCAGACCGGACCATATTTCGGATGCATGAAGTTGGCGCCGCGACCCGGATGCGGAATCTTCGCGGTGTCGATCAAGGCGGCCAGCTTGCCGAGCTTGGTGTCGACCGCTGCGATCTTGTTCGAGGCGTTGGCCGCGACCAGGAAGTAGCGCTAGGAAGCCTCCCAGCCGCCGTCGTGCAGGAACTTCGCGGACTCGATGGTGGTGGACTTCAGGTTCATGATGTCGGAATAATCCACCAGCAGGATCTGGCCGGTT
>JACRIY010000128.1 GCA_016235805.1 Rhodocyclales bacterium | reverse complement strand
CTTCTGGGCCATCGGCATGAACTTCTACCTCGAGATCGCCAAGATGCGCGCCGCGCGCATGCTGTGGTGGCGCATCATGAAGGAGTTCGCGCCGAAGAACCCGAAGTCGATGATGCTGCGCACCCACTGCCAGACCTCCGGCTGGTCGCTGACCGAGCAGGATCCCTACAACAACGTGGTGCGCACCACCATCGAGGCCATGGCGGCGGTGTTCGGCGGCACGCAGTCCTTGCACACCAATTCGCTGGACGAAGCCATCGCGCTGCCTACCGAGTTCAGTTCGCGCATCGCGCGCAACACCCAGCTCATCATCCAGGAAGAGACGCACATCACCAGCGTGATCGACCCGTGGGCCGGCAGCTACATGATGGAGAAGCTGACCCAGGACATCGCCGACGAAGCATGGCGCATCATCGAGGACGTGGACAAGATGGGCGGCATGACGCAGGCCGTGCAAAGCGGCTGGGCCAAGCTGCAGATCGAAACCTGCGCCGCGCAGAAGCAGGCGCGCATCGATTCCGGGCAGGACGTGATCGTCGGCGTCAACAAGTACAAGCTGAAGGAAGAGGCGGCGATCGACACGCTTGACGTCGACAACCATGCCGTGCGCGACGCCCAGATTGCGCGCCTCAAGCAGATCCGTGCCACACGCGACACGACCGCGGTGCAAGCGGCCCTCGCGGCGCTGACCGATGCGGCGAAGAGCGGCAGCGGCAACCTGCTCGACCTGGCGATCAAGGCCAGCCGCCTGCGCGCCACGGTCGGTGAGATTTCCGACGCACTGGAAGCGGTCTATGGTCGCCATCGCGCCACCAACCAGACCGTCTCCGGCGTTTATAGTGCGGCTTTCGGCGAGGATGGAACGATGAAGGAAATCCGCGACCTGATCGACAATTTCGCCGCTGCTGAAGGCCGCCGGCCGCGTATCATGATCGCCAAGCTTGGCCAGGACGGCCACGACCGCGGCGCCAAGGTAGTGGCAACGGCTTTTGCCGACCTCGGCTTCGACGTCGACGTCGGCCCGCTGTTCCAGACGCCGGAAGAAGCCGCGCGCCAGGCCATCGAGAACGACGTCCATGCCGTTGGCGTGTCGACCCTTGCCGCTGGCCACAAGACGCTGGTACCGGCGCTGATCAAGGCCCTGCGCAGCCAGGGGGCAGACGACATCGTCGTCTTCGTCGGCGGCGTGATCCCGGCGCAGGACTACGACCAGCTCTACAAGGACGGCGCCGCTGGCATCTTCGGCCCCGGTACGCCGATCCCGCAGTGCGCCCACGAAGTGCTGCGCGCCATTCGCGCCGCCCACCTGCCGGCCAGCGCCTGATCCGGTTCATGCGTCCGATGCCCGAACTGGGCCAGTCCGAAGTGGATGCGCAGGACCTCGCGCTGGTCGAGGGCCTGCTCGCCGGTAATCGGCGGGCACTGGCCAAGGCCATCACCCTGGTCGAATCGACGCGCCGCGACCATGGCCTGCGCGCGCAGAAGCTGCTCGATGCGATCCTGCCCCATGCCGGGCGCTCCCTGCGGATTGGCATCTCCGGCGTACCCGGCGTCGGCAAATCGACCTTCATCGAAGCGCTGGGCATGTACCTGATCGAACGCGGACACCGCATCGCCGTGCTCGCCGTCGATCCGTCGTCGACCTTGCACGGCGGTTCGATACTCGGCGACAAGACGCGCATGGAGCTGCTGTCGCAGCGCACGGAAGCGTTCATCCGGCCCTCTCCGTCGTCCGGCAGCCTCGGCGGCGTCGCGGCACATACCCGTGAGGCGCTACTGCTTTGCGAAGCGGCCGGTTACGACATCATCATCGTCGAGACGGTTGGCGTCGGACAGTCGGAAACCGCGGTGGCGGGCATGACCGACTGCTTCGTCCTGCTGCAACTGCCCAATGCGGGAGACGACCTGCAGGCGATCAAGAAGGGCATCATGGAGCTGGCCGACCTAGTCGTATTCAACAAGGCCGACATCGACCCGGCCGCGGCGCAACTCGCCGCCGCGCAGATGCGCTCCGCGCTGTCCATGCTGCATCCCGCCTCGCCCAACTGGAAGCCGCCGGTGCTGACTCTGTCAGCCACGCGCAAGGACGGGCTGGTGGAATTCTGGCAGGCCATCGAGACGTTTCGCACTACACTCGGCGCCAGCGGCGAGTTCGACGCCCGCCGTCGCCACCAGGCGCTGGCCTGGATGTGGCAGTTGATCGACGCCGGCCTGCGTACCAACTTTCACCAGGCGTCGGCAGTGATGTCGGCGCTGCAGGCCACAACCGCGGAGGTGGCGGCAGGACGCATGACGCCCGCGGTCGCCGCCCGTCGTCTGCTTGACCTCTCCGCAGGATAAACAGGTTTTTTCAGGAGCCAAACCATGCACGAAATCATCGACCAACTGGAAGAAAAGCGGCGCCGCGCCGCGCTCGGCGGTGGCCAGAAGCGCATCGACGCGCAGCACGTCAAGGGCAAGCTGACGGCGCGCGAGCGCATCGAACTGCTGCTCGACGACGGTACATTCGAAGAGTGGGACATGTTCAAGGAGCACCGCTGCGTCGATTTCGGCATGGGCGACCAGGAGAAGATCCCGGGCGATGGCGTAGTCACCGGATACGGCACCATCAACGGACGCATGGTCTTCGTTTTCTCGCAGGACTTCACGGTGTTCGGCGGCGCGCTGTCGGAAACCCACGCCGAGAAGATCTGCAAGATCATGGACAAGGCGATCCAGGTCGGCTGCCCGGTGATCGGCCTCAACGATTCCGGCGGCGCCCGCATCCAGGAAGGCGTCGCGGCGCTCGGCGGCTATGCCGACGTCTTTCAGCGCAACGTGATGGCCAGCGGCGTGATTCCCCAGATCTCGATGATCATGGGCCCCTGCGCCGGCGGCGCCGTGTACAGCCCGGCGATGACCGACTTCATCTTCATGGTGAAGGATTCGTCCTACATGTTCGTCACCGGTCCGGAAGTGGTTAAGACGGTGACCCACGAGGAGGTCACGGCCGAGGAACTCGGCGGCGCGGTGACCCATACCAGCAAGTCCGGCGTTGCCGACCTCGCCTTCGACAATGACGTCGAGGCGCTGGTCATGCTGCGCCGCTTCTTCAACTACCTGCCGCTGTCGAACAAGGAAAAGCCTCCGGTG
>JACRIY010000012.1 GCA_016235805.1 Rhodocyclales bacterium | reverse complement strand
GACGAGATGGTGCCCAGCATCAAGAAGACCTCCGACCTCGTTCAGGAGATCGCCGCCGCCAGCCAGGAACAGAGTGCCGGCGTGGGCCAGATCAACGGCGCCATGGGGCAACTGAACAAGGCCACGCAGCAGAACGCCTCGGCTTCCGAAGAGCTCGCCGCCACCGCAGAGGAAATGGGTGGTCAGGCCGCCCAGCTCCAGGAGCTGATGGAGTTCTTCAAGATCGAGCAGGGCAATTCAAGAGTCGGCGCCGGCGGCACGGCGAAGCGTGCCCGCAGCACCGCCGCTGCCGCCCCTGCCGCCGCGCCGGCCCCGCGTGCGGCGCGCAAGGCAACGGTGGCCGCGGTCGAAGGCGACTTCGAGCGTTTCTGAGACCAAATCAGGAGCAGACCATGAAAATTCTCGTCCAACTCGCCGTCGTCGCCAGCGGTTCCCGCCGCGGTTCCAGGACGGAGTGATCCAGGTCATGAGATTCCGTGCCGCGCGCTCTGCACAGACACTCCGCCTCGCGGCGGAACGCGGCTGCGGGCGCGACGGGAAAGTCGGCGCCGGCGATACGGCGGCGAGATCATGAACGGCGCTTTCGCACGACTGCCCTTGTGGTTGCGATTGACCACCGTGGCCTTTCTTGCACTGGCACTGCTGATCGGCGGCACCATCGCCTGGAGCAGTCGCCACAACCGCAACGCGGCGATCGACCAGGCCGTGGCGCTTTCGCTGAGCCTGCACGAATCCACCATGGCGGGACTTACCGCCATGATGATCACCGAAACCATGCACAAGGCGCATCTGCTGCTGGACCAGGTCAAGCAGATGGAATCGGTGCGCGAACTGCGCGTGGTACCGACCGATGTCGCCCTGCTCGGTGTCGAGAGTTCCAAGGACGAAGGCAAGCCGCGCAACAACCCGAAACCGACGTCGCAGGAGAGCAAGGTCATCGCCTCCGGCGCCGAACTGGTCGAAACCGGGCGTGACGAAAAGGGCTCCTACCTGCTGGTGATACGTCCGACCAAGAACGTCAAGAAGTACCTCGGCAAGAATTGCCTCGAATGTCACGACGCCGAGGAAAACGCCGTGCTGGGCGTGATCAGCATGAAGATTTCGCTGAACCAGGTGGACGCCGCCGCGGCCGACTTCCTGTGGAAGAACATCCTGGTTTCCGGGCTGTCCGCCCTGCTGTTGCTCGGACTCCTCGGCCTTGGCATACGCCGCTTCCAGCAGCGGGTCATCGGCGGCGAACCGGCAGATGTCGCCGCTCTGGTGTCGAAAGTCGCGGCCGGCGACCTCAGCATCCGCATCGACGTGAAGCCGGGCGACAGCTCCAGCATCACGGCGGCGGTCGAAACCATGGTGGTCAAACTGGCCGGGATCATCAATGACGTCACCAGCAATGCCGACGCCCTGTCCAACGCCTCGGGACAAGTCTCTGCGACGGCGCAGTCCCTGTCCCAGTCCTCGTCGCAGCAGGCGGCCTCGGTCGAGCAGACCACGGCCAGCATCGAGCAGATGACCGTGTCGATTTCCCGCAACACCGAGAACGCCAAGGTCACCGACAAGATCGCCGCCGGCGCCGCACGGCAGGCCGAGGAAGGTGGCCGCGCGGTGAAGGACACGGCGGAAGCGATGAAGTCCATCGCCGGCAAGATCGGCATCATCGACGACATCGCCTACCAGACCAACCTGCTGGCCTTGAATGCGGCGATCGAAGCGGCACGCGCCGGCGAGCACGGCAAGGGCTTCGCAGTGGTCGCCGCCGAAGTACGCAAGCTCGCCGAACGCAGCCAGGTCGCCGCGCAGGAGATCGGCCAACTCGCCGATTCCTCGGTGAAGATGGCCGAGCACGCCGGGAATCTGCTCGACGAGATGGTGCCCAGCATCAAGAAGACCTCCGGTCTGGTGCAGGAGATCGCCGCCGCCAGCCAGGAGCAATCCGCTGGCGTGGGTCGCATCAACGGCGCCATGGGCCAACTGAACAAGGCCACCCAGCAGAACGCCACGGCCTCCGAGGAACTGGCCGCCACCGCCGAGGAAATGGGTGGCCAGGCCGCACAGCTCCAGGAACTGATGGACTTCTTCAACATCGATGCACAGGATGCCGCCGCCAAATCACCGCGCGAGACGCCTGAAGGCAGATCGTCCGCACGAAGCAACGAGCAGGGGAGAAAGCCATGAAAAAGCTGGGATCGATACGCGTTCGCCTGTTGCTGCTCTACTTGGTGCTCGTGCTCGGCACGGCCTGGTACCTGGTTTCCAGCATTCGTCAGGAGATCGCCAACCTGAATGAGGGCAACCGCATCGCCGCGGTGACCCAGCTCGCCGTAGCCAGCAGCGCGCTGGTCCATGAATTGCAAAAGGAACGCGGCCTGTCGGCCGGCTTCATCGGCTCGAAGGGGGCGAAGTTTCGCGAAGCGCTGGACAAGCAGCGTGGGGACACGGATGCGCGCCGCAAGGCGCTGAGCACGATCATGGCGGCCTATCTCGACAAGGTCCCGCCGCAAATCGCCGACAGCCTGAAGAAGGCCGGCGACGCGATCACCGCGATCGATGCCAAACGCCAGCAAGTCAGCGCGCTGACGCTGGCCGGACCGGAGTCGTTCGCCTTCTACACCGGAAGCATCGACAACTTCCTCGCCACCCTCAACTTCGTCGCTCCCAATCTGGAGGATGCCGGCATGGCACGGCGTTTTTCGGCGTATGTGATGTTCCTCCAGGCCAAGGAACAGGCCGGGCGCGAGCGGGCCACGGTCAATGGCATCTTCGCCGCCGACCGGCCGCTGGTGGTGTCGCTGTTCCAGCGCCTGCAAGGGCTGATCACGGCCCAGGAAATCTACCTCGCCAGTTTCCGCAACCTGGCCGACGCCGAGTCCACCCAGGTGCTTGCCGCGCTGCTGGCGGACAAGCCGGCGCAGGAGACCAACCGCATGCGCGCCATCGCCATCGAGCAGGCCTTTCTGGGCAATTTCGAGGTCGAGCCGGCCACCTGGTTTGCCACCATCACCGCCAAGATCGATGCGATGAAGGGGCTCGAAGACCGGCTTGCCAGCGGCATCGAGAAGGAATCCGCGAACCTGATCGCCCATGCCCGCATTGAATTGGCGATCGACCTGGTGGTGGTGCTCGTCATCGCCTTCAGCATGAGCTTCGTCGTCCTGCTGACGCGACTGCTGCGCGACGTGGCCGACGCTTCGCGCGCGGCGCGCGACATAGCGGACGGAGACCTGACGATCCGGGTCCGGGTAGATCGCAAGGACGAAATCGGAGAACTGCAGGATTCGATCGACCGCATCGTGAAGAAGCTGTCGCAGACCATGAGCGAGGTGGTGACCACCACCGATTCCCTCAACGGCGCGGTCGGCCAGGTTTCGGCGACGGCGCAGTCGCTGTCGCAATCCGCCTCCGAACAGGCGGCCACCGTCGAGCAATCGACGGCCAGCATCGTGGACATGGCCGAATCCATAAAGCTCAACACCAGCAATGCCAAGGTCACCGAAACCATGGCCGCCGAAGCGGCGACTCAGGCAGTCGAGGGCGGGCGCACGGTGCGCGAAACGGCCGAAGCGATGCAGGCCATCGCCGGTCGCATCGGCATCATCGACGACATCGCCTACCAGACCAACCTGCTGGCACTCAATGCCGCCATCGAGGCGGCTCGGGCCGGAGCGGCCGGGCGCGGCTTCGCCGTGGTCGCCGCGGAAGTCCGCAAGCTGGCCGAACGCAGCCAGATCGCCGCCCAGGAAATCGGCAAGCTGGCCGACAGCAGCGTGGAAACCGCAGAAAGGGCCGGCAAACTGTTGGACCGCATGCTGCCCAGCATCACCCGGACCTCCGACCTGGTGCACGAAATTGCCGCCGCGAGCGATGACCAGGGGCGCGGCGTGGAACAGATCGGGCGTGCCATGGGTCAATTGAACCAGACCACGCAGCAGAACGCCGCCGCATCCGAGGAACTTGCGGCCACTGCCGAGGAATTGTCCGGCAATGCCATGCAATTGCAGGAACTGATGGAATTTTTTCACATCGAACAAACGAAAGTCGGCGCTGACGGTACGGGAAATCCGCCCCGTAACGTAGAGTCGGGAAGGTAAGAGACATCCTTATGAACACGCCACGCGAGATCCAGTACAGCGAGCCCTCGCTTTCCGCCGATGCGGTGAAGGGTTCGCTGCTGCTCATCGTCGACGACGTACCGGCCAATCTGAGCATCCTCGGCGACCTGCTGCACGATGCCGGCTACCAGGTCAAGGCGGCCACCTCGGGCCGCGCAGCCTTGCGTTACGCCACCCAGGAACCGCGCCCGGCACTGATCGTGCTCGACGTGATGATGCCGGAGATGGACGGCTACCAGGTGCTCGCCGCGCTGCGCCAGAACCCGCAGACGCGCGACATTCCGGTGATCTTCCTCACCGCGCTGGACAACGCGCGCGACGAGGAGCGCGGCTTTCAGCATGGCGCCGCCGACTACATCACCAAACCGATCAAGCCCGACGTGGTCCTGGCGCGCGTGCGCAGCCAGTTGCTGGCACGCCTCGCGGGGAACTGGCTGCGCGACCAGAACGCCGCGCTGGAGGCCGAAGTCGCGCGGCGCATGGAAGAAAACGAACTTATCCAGGCCGTCAGCATCCGCGCCCTGGCCCACCTCGCGGAGACCCGCGACCCGGAAACCGGCAACCACATTTTGCGCACCCAGGGCTACGTGCGCCTGCTGGCGACGCGCCTGCAGACGCACACCCGCTTCGCCGCCACCCTGGACGACGCCTACATCAAGATGCTGGCGGCCTCGGCGCCGCTGCACGACATCGGCAAGGTCGGCATTCCCGACTCCATCCTGCAAAAGCCGGGCAAGCTGACGCCGGAGGAGTGGGAGATCATGAAGACCCACTCCAAGCTCGGCAGCGACGCCATCGAGCAGGCCGAGCGCGACATGGACCGCCCGGTGGAATTCCTCGGCCTGGCCAAGGAAGTTGCGCACTGGCACCACGAGCGCTGGGACGGCCGCGGCTATCCCGATGGCCTGAAGGAAGACGCGATCCCCCTCTCGGCACGCCTGATGACCATGGCCGACGTTTTCGACGCCCTGATTTCCAAGCGCTGCTACAAGGACGCGATGCCGCTGACGCAGGTGGTCGACATCATCAGTTCGGAGCGCGGCCGCCAGTTCGATCCGGACATTGCCGACGTGTTCCTCGCCGACTTCGATGAATTTGCGGCTATCGCTGCGCAGCACAGCGACGCGGCGACATGAAGCTTTTGCCGCGTCGATCGAGCGGTAACCGCAGCGCCATCCTGGCGGTGGTGCTGGGTTATGCCTCGTTCGGCGCGCTGTGGATACTGCTTTCCGACGCGGCGGTCAGCCGCCTGCTGGACGACCCGGCGCTGGCCTCGGTGGCCGGCACGCTCAAGGGACTGACCTTCGTCGCGGTCACCACCCTGCTGCTCTATCTGCTGCTGACCCGCTTCGGCTTTTCTCCGGGGCCATTCGGGGCGCTTCCGCGCCGTTCGCTGCGGCTGCCGCTGTCGCTGGTCGGCCTGGTCGTGCTCGCCGTGACTGCCACCGCGATCCAGTTCCGGCTTGCCGAGCATCGTCAAGCCGAAGCCAGCCGCATGCAAACCATCGCCGATACCAAGACCCGGCAGATCGTCGACTGGCTGCGCGAGCGCCGCGGCGATGCACAGCACCTGGCCACCGACCGGAGCCTGGCAGAAGATTATGTCGGATGGATTGCACACAAGGACGACCGGTCACACGTCGCCCTGGTCACCCATCTCGACAACTACCGGATCACCAAGCCGTACGCGTCGGTAACGCTGCTCAACCCCGCCGCCCACACCTTGTGGAGCTCCTCCGGAGCGGCCGCACCGCGCGATCCGCGACTGCTGCTTGCGGCCGGCCGCGCCGTCGAACGACAGGCAGTGGGCCTGCCCCAGCCCTACCGCGACGAGTCCGGGCGTCTCCATCTGGGCTTCATGGCGCCGCTGGCGACCAAATCGGGCCAGCCCGGTGGCCTGGTGATCCTCGGCGTCGATCCGGCCCGCGAACTGTTCCCTTTGCTGCAGTCCTGGCCGGTGCCGAGCGCCAGCGCGGAAGTCCTGCTGTTCCGCCGCGACGGCGAGCAGGTGCTCTACCTCAACGAATTGCGTCACACCACCGACGCCGCGACCAGGCTGCGCGCTCCCCTGGCGACCCCGGCCCTGCTCGCGGCGCAGACCCTGCGCGGCGAAATCGAGCCGGGCCGCCTGTTCGAGGGCGAGGATTACCGGGGCGTGGCGGTGCTCGGCGTGGCGCGCCCGATACCCGGCACCGAATGGCACCTGATCGCCAAGATCGACCGCGCCGAACTGTTCGAAAAAGCCTGGCAGGAAAGCCTCTGGATCGGCCTGGCCGGGTTGCTGACCCTGCTCCTGGCGACCATCGGCGCCATCCTCTGGCGCCAGCATCACCGGCTCGCGGAAGCCACGCGCGACAGCGCGGCACGGGCGGAAAAATTGCGCTCGCTGGAACTGCTCGACAACCTGGTTCGCAGTTCCGACGACATCATCTACGTCAAGGACGATGCCGGGCGCTATCTGCTATTCAACCAGGCGGGCTGTCGCTTCTTCAATACCGAAGAATCCCGATTGCTGGGCAAGGATGCCGCCGCGCTATTGCCGATTGAAGAGGCACAAGCCATCCTCGCCCTGGACCGGCGCCTGCGCGAGGAGAACCTCACGCTCACGGTCGAGGAAGAGCTCAGCGCCCATGACGGCAAGCGCTTCCTGCTATCGACCAAGGGACCGCTGCACGATGCGGAAGGCGAGGTGATCGGCACCTTCTGCATTGCTCGCGACATCACGGAACGCAAGCAGATGGAGCGAGAACTCGCCGCCACCGCCGCGTCGCTCAAGGATTCCCTGGCGCGGGCGCAGCTGTTGCTCGATTCGGCGATGGACGCGGTCATCTGCATCGACCAGGACGGCATCGTCCAGGCCTGGAATGCGAGCGCCGAGGCCATCTTCCAGCATCCGGCGGAACAGGCGCTTGGCCGCTCGCTGGGGGATCTGATCGTGCCGCCGGCCTTTCGCGAACGCCATCGCCAGGGCCTCGAACGCTTCATCCGGACCGGCCAGCGCAATGCCGTCGGCAAGCGCCTGGAGTTGACTGGGATGCGCGCCGACGGCGCCGAGTTTCCGATCGAGCTGACCATAGGCGCCCTGCGCGACGGCGAAAAATACCTGTTCACGGCCTACATCCGCGACATCAGCGAGCGCCGCGCGGCCGAAGATGTACTGCGCGCATCGGAGCAGCGCTTCCGCGACCTGGTCAACACCACCGACGGCATCGTCTGGGAAGCCGACGCGAAGACCTTCGAATTCACCTTCGTCAATCCCCAGGCCGAGCGCCTGCTGGGGTATGCCACCCAGGATTGGACGCAGCCAGGATTCTGGGCGAAGCACCTGCATCCGGAAGACAGGGAGTGGGCGCCCGAGTACCGGGCTACCTGTGCCGCCGGTCGGGAACCCTACAACCTGGAATACCGACTGATCGCCCGCGACGGTCGCACGGTATGGGTCCATGACAAGGTGACGGTAGTCACCGAGGATGGCGCTCCGCGCTGGCTGCGCGGCATCATGATGGACGTCAGCGAACGCCGGGAGTCCGACGAGATGTTGAGGAAGCTGTCGCTGGCCGTGGAGCAGAGCCCCGAAAGCATCGTCATCACCAACATCAAGGCGGAAATCGAATACGTCAATGAAGCCTTTTGCCGAACCACCGGCTTTCGCCGCGACGAAGTGCTCGGCAAGAATCCGCGCATCCTGCATTCCGGGCAGACACCGTCGGAAACCTATGCGGCGATGTGGGAGCAACTGGTTCAGGGCATCCCCTGGAAAGGGGAATTTTTCAACCGACGGAAGGATGGCAGCGAGTACGTGGAGTTCGCGATCGTCACCCCCATCCACCAGCCGGACGGTTCCATCAGCCATTACGTCGCGGTGAAAGAGGACATCACCGAAAAGCGCCGTGTCGGCCGGGAACTCGACCAGCACCGTCATCACCTGGAGCAACTGGTGGCCAACAGAACCGCACAACTCGAGGAAGCCCGGCGCCACGCCGAAGCAGCAAACGTGGCCAAGAGCACCTTCCTGGCCAACATGAGCCACGAAATCCGCACGCCGATGAATGCCATCGTCGGCCTTACCTACATCCTGCGCCGTACCCAGCCGACCCCCGAACAGGCCGACAAGCTGACCAAGATCGACGAGGCGGCGGAACACTTGATGGCGATCATCAACGACATCCTGGACCTGTCCAAGATCGAGGCCGGCAAGCTGACCCTGGAACAAACCGATTTTTCACTTTCGGCGATCCTCGACCACACCCAGTCGCTGATCGCCGACCAGGCGCGCGCCAAGGGCATCGACGTCCGGCTCGAATGCGAAGGCGTTCCGCACTGGCTGCGCGGCGATCCGACACGACTGCGCCAGGCGCTGCTCAATTACGCCGGCAATGCCGTCAAATTCACCAAGCGCGGTTCGATCACCCTGCGCGCCCTGCTCGAAGAGGAAACCGCGGACGACGTGAAGATCCGCTTCGAAGTCGAGGACACCGGCATTGGAATACCCGCCGACCAGTTGCCCGGCCTGTTCCAGGCCTTCGTTCAGGCCGATGCATCCACCACCCGAACCTATGGCGGCACCGGCCTCGGACTGGCGATCAGCCGTCGTCTGGCGACCATGATGGATGGCGAATCGGGCGTCGAAAGCCAGGTCGGACGCGGCAGCACCTTCTGGTTCACGGTTCGCCTGCAACGTGGGCACGGCATAGTACCTACCGCCAAGCGCATGCCCGCCGCGGCCGAGGACGACATCGAATCCGTACTGCGGCGCAGGCATGCCGGCGC
This sequence comes from Rhodocyclales bacterium, assembly GCA_016235805.1. GTDB lineage: Bacteria > Pseudomonadota > Gammaproteobacteria > Burkholderiales > Rhodocyclaceae > Sulfuritalea. Next base: position 40,947 of record JACRIY010000012.1, on the reverse strand, counting down.
CCGCATCCTGCTGGCCGAGGACAACGCGGTCAATCGCGAAGTTGCGCTGGAACTGATCCATGCCGCCGGACTGACCGCCGACATCGCCAAGAACGGCAGCGAAGCCGTCGCCAAGGCCACCAACATCGCCTATGACCTGATCCTGATGGATGTGCAGATGCCGGTGCAAAACGGCATGGATGCCACCCGTGCCATACGGCTCCTGCCTGGCGGCGCCCGCACCCCGATCCTGGCCATGACGGCGAATGCATTCGACGAGGATCGCACCGCCTGCCGAGAGGCCGGGATGAGCGATTTCGTAGCCAAACCGGTGGACCCGCCACAGTTCTACGCCAAATTGCTGAAATGGCTGCCCGACGAAGGCGCCGCCAGCAGCGTAGGTGAAGGAGCCATCGTGTTGCCGGTTGCGACGATGGCCGCGCCACGACCGGCGCAACCCGACGAACTGCTGCGGCGACGACTGGCCGGCATCCCGGGTCTCGACCTGGGCCTTGGCCTGGCCATGATGCGCGGCAACGTCGACAAGTTCGCCCGCCTGCTGGTGCTTTTTGCCGACGGCTACCACCAGCACGCCGACCAGATCCTGTCACGCCTTGCCGTGGGCGACCTCGCGGCGATCGAACCGCTTGCGCATTCCCTGCGCGGATCTGCCGGAATGCTCGGCGCAGTCGGCGTCTCGGAAGCGGCGAGCACGGTGTTGTCCGCCATGGACAATAACCAGGGCGTCGAGGAAATCCGGCGCCTGAGCATGGACCTTGCGGAGAACCTGTCGCGCCTGGTGGCCAGCATCCGCGAAGAATCGGCCGAACTGGCGGAACCGCAGGTGGTCGTGCAAAGGCCCACGCGCCTGTCCGAAGTCCTTGCGCAACTGGAAAACTTCCTTGAACAGGGCGACATGGCGGCCAGCTATCTGGCCAAGGAGGAAGCGGACCTGCTGGCCAGTGCCATGGGACCGGCGGCCGCCACCATGCAGGAGAAGATCGACGCATTCGACTACGAGGCCGCCGCGGCCACCCTGCGCGAGTTCCGCGGCAACGTGGGAGTCGCCGCCTGATGGGCGACGCCCTGACGGCAGGACGGCCTAGCTCTTGCCGGGCATGAATTCCATCGTCAGCCTCACCAGCTCGGCGATCGACCCGGCCTGCAGCTTCTGCATGATCAGGTGACGATAGGTTTCCGCGGTGCGCTGGCTGATGCCCAGTTCGTGGGCAATGGTCTTGGTCAGCTTGCCTTCGAACACGCCTTCGAGCACTTCCCTTTCGCGCGGCGTCAATAGCGCCATGCGCTCGCCGATTTCGCGGCTGCGCGCCTGGATCTCGGAACGCGCACGGTCGATGCGCAAGCCATCCTGGATGCGGTCGAGCAGGCGCTGCGTGGAAAACGGCTTCTGAAAGAAATCCAGGGCGCCGCCGCGCATGGCGCGCACCACCGAGGGCACCTCGGCATAACTCGATATGAATATGATCGGCAGGTCGATGCCCTGGTGCCGCAGTTCGTCCTGAAGCTCGAGGCCGCTCATGCCGGGCATGCGAACGTCGGTCACTATGCAACCGGCAAGCGAAGACAGATCCTGCTTGAGGAAGCTGGGCGCATCGTTGAACACCGCATAGGGCAGGCCCACCGATTCGACGAGATCGACCAGGAGAAAGGTAATTACCTGGTCGTCGTCGATCAGATAGACGTTCGGCTGGGGTCGGTCGGGTTTCTTGGTAGACATCGAGAAGCGGAACCTCTATCGCATTTCGGCAGGCCGGAATCCTCGTACATCGCGCGACGGTTCGCGCCTACGTAGATACCGCAGTTTGCAGCGTAATTTCCGGATGCACAAGAAGCGGCCTCTTTGAGAACATAGGCAAAAGGAATCAGGCTTGAAAAAAATATTTAAGCGCTTGTTGACGCCGCATTTTAGCTGCGTTTGGGGCAATCGTGGGCAGCCAAATCGTCAATAAATCAGTCATCTCCTGCTTGCATAAACACTTATGGCTGCATTCGACAATCCGGAAATCAGTACCGCCGAGTTCGCCCAGTTCCAGAAACTGATCTACCGCATTGCCGGGATCAGCCTGGCCGACTCGAAAAAGGTGCTGCTGGCCGGGCGCCTCGGACGGCGCTTGCGACACCTCAACCTGCCGAGCTTCGGCGATTACTTCCGTCTGGTATCCAGCGGCGACGAAGCCGAAGAGTTGCAGACCATGGTCGACCTGCTGACCACCAACGAGACCTATTTCTTCCGCGAAGAGGCTCATTTCGACTTCCTCGCCAAGACCATCGTCGCCAACCACCCGCCGGGCAGCCCGTTCAACGTCTGGAGCGCGGCTTCATCGACCGGCGAGGAGATTTACACCATATCCTTCGTGCTGGCCGATACGCTTGGCATCGACGCGCAGTGGAGCGTCACCGGCTCGGACATATCCACCGCGGTGCTTGCCACCGCGCAGCGCGGCCTGTACTGGCTCGACCGCACGCGCGGCCTGCCGCAGAACTACCTGCGCAAGTATTGCCTGAAGGGCGTGCGCAGCCAGGAAGGCGGCTTCATGATTGCGCCGGAAATCAAGCGCCACACGCGCTTCCTGCAGGTCAACCTGAACCGGACACTACCCGCGCTGGGCAAGTTCCACGTCATCTTCCTGCGCAACGTCATGATCTATTTCGATGCCGAAACCAAGCGGCAGGTTGTCGCGCGGCTGGTCGAGCAGTTGCATCCCGGCGGCTATTTCATCGTCGGTCATTCGGAAAGCCTCAACGGCCTGACGGAAAGCCTGCGCGCCGTAAAGCCGACCATCTACCAATTGCCCGCCTAAGCCATGACAAACAAGATCAAGGTCATGATCGTTGACGACTCCGCCGTGGTCCGCCAGGTGAACCGCGAGACGCTGGAGCGGGAAGCCGATATCGAGGTGATCGGCGTCGCCTCCGACCCGCTGTATGCGCTGGACAAGATGAAGACGCAATGGCCCGACGTGCTGGTGATCGACATCGAAATGCCGCGCATGGACGGCCTGACCTTCCTCAAGAAGATCATGAGCGAGCGTCCGACGCCGACCATCGTCTGTTCCTCGCTCGCCGAAAAGGGTGCCAGCGCGACCATGGACGCCCTGGCCGCGGGTGCGCTGGCGATCATCACCAAGCCCAAGCTGGGGGTCAAGCAGTTCCTCCAAGGCGCCGGCAACGACCTGGTCTCGGCCGTGCGCGCCGCGGCGCGTGCCAACATGAGCCATCTGACGCGCGGCGCGGCCCGCCCGCTCGCACCGCCACCCAAACTCGGCATGGACGCCATGCTGGCCGCCCAGGCCGCCAGCACGCGCGCCATGGCGGAAACCACCGACCGCGTCGTCGCCATCGGCACGTCGACCGGTGGCACGCAGGCCCTGGAAGCCGTGCTGACGAAACTGCCCAACGTGGGCAGCGGCATCGTCATCGTCCAGCACATGCCGGAGAAATTCACAGCCATGTTCGCCGAGCGCCTCAACAGCCTTTGCAAGCTTGAGGTGCGCGAAGCACAGAACGGCGACCGCATCATGCCCGGACGCGCACTGATCGCACCGGGTGGCCGCCACATGATGCTTCGGCGCAGCGGCGCGCAGTACTACGTCGAAGTCGCCGACGGCCCGCTGGTGAACCGACACAAGCCATCGGTCGATGTCCTGTTCCGCTCCGTGGCGCAGATCGCCGGACGCAATGCGCTGGGCGTGATCATGACCGGGATGGGAGACGATGGCGCGCGCGGCATGAAGGAGATGCATGACGCCGGCGCGCGCACCGTGGCCGAGGACGAGTCGACCTGCATCGTGTTCGGCATGCCGAAAGAAGCCATCCGGATGGGCGGCGTGGATCGCGTGGTGCCGCTCGATGCGATCCCGGCCGAGATCATCGCCTACGGCTGAACCAATCCAGGAATCCCGCACCATGCCGCCCATCGAACACGATCCAAAAGACCTCGAGCGCCGCGCCCGCAACATCAACCCGGGTGGCTGGGCGGTCGAGACGGAACGGCCGATCACCACCCTGCTCGGCTCCTGCGTTGCCGTCTGCCTGTACGACCCCAAGCTGCGCCTGGCGGGAATGAACCATTTTCTGCTGCCCAGCCGCACCAAGACCGCCGGGGACGACACCGACGTGATCCTCGCGGGGGACTACTCGATGGAAGTTCTGCTAAACACCATGCTGAGCAAGGGTGCCGCCAAGCAGCGCATCATCGCCAAGGCCTTCGGCGGCGGCACCATCGTCACATCGATCCTGATGGCGATCGGCCAGCGCAATGCCGAGTTCGCCCAGGAGTGGCTGGAACGCGAGGGCATCCCGCTGGCGGCGAAGGACTTCGGCGGCGCCTGGTCGCGCAAGGTCCTGTTCACGCCGGACGGTGGCGACGCCTTCTGCCGTCGGCTGCCCATCAGCCAGCCCGGCGTGCAGGACGTGGTCAAGGCCGAGCGCGACTACGAACAATCGCTGGCTCGCCCCACGCGGCCATCGACCGAAAAGAAGATCGAACTGTTCTGAGATCGGCCATGAACACATTCACGCAACCACCGGCATCCGGCGATGCAGGCTCACGGGAAGGAATTCCGATGGACGTGCAAGCGATCCTGGAAAGTGTCGCCGAAAGCGCGAGCAGCGACGAACTGGTCTTTCCGACAACCACCGAAATGGCGCTCAAGGTGCAGCGGGTGCTCGACGACCCGGACTGTTCCATCGAACAACTGGCCAAACTCGTGCAGGCCGACCCGCTGCTGGCGGCACGCGTCGTCGCGGTCGCCAACTCGGTGATCTACAACCGCTCCGGACGCGCGATCGCCGATGTGCGCAATGCCGTATCACGGCTCGGCTTCAACACCTTGCGGGTACTCGCGGCGGCTGTCGTGGTGCGGCAGATGGAGGGCATGGCGCACACGCCGGCACACCGCGAACTGGCCGTGCGCCTGTGGCACCACACGGCGCACGTCGCCGCCCTGGCCCAGGTGATCGCCCGCCGCTTCACCCATGTCGACCCGGACACGGCTTTTTTCGCCGGCATCATCCATGAGGTCGGCGCGTTCTACCTGATTTCGCGCGCCGCAAAGTATCCGGGCCTGCTGGAAGCGGAGCACGGCGCCCTGCTGGCCTGGGAGGAAGGCGGGGCCGCGCTGATCGGACGCGCGGTGCTCAAGCGCCTGGGCGCGCCGGCACCGGTGATGGAAGCGATCGAAGGCATGTGGCAGGGCTACCTTGCCATGCCGCCGCAATCGCTGGCGGATACCCTGCTGCTGGCCGACTGCCTGGCACCGATGGAATCGCCACTGTCCCAACTCGCCGGCAAGGGCCGCGAAGGCACCGAGGCACGAATCGATATCGCGCTGGACGACCAGACCCTGAGCAGCATGCTGGAAGAATCGGCGGCCGAAGTCGAGTCGCTGATCGGCGCGCTGCAAAGCTGAGCCATGGCGCAACGAGGAATAGCGAAAGGCACGACATGTCCGAACTGCTGAAAGATATCGACGCGAGAACCCGCCTGGCGGGGACCAACAAGCTTGAGATCCTGCTGTTTTCTCTGGGCGAGGATCCGCGCAACAACCGTCGCGAGACCTTCGGCATCAACGTGTTCAAGGTACGCGAGGTGATGGGCACGCCGCCGATCACGGTGGTGCCGGAGATGGCCGCCGCGGTGAAAGGCATGGTCAGCCTGCGCGGCGCGCTGGTGCCGGTGATCGACCTCTCCGATTACTCAGGCATCGCGACGGAAGCACCGCGCGAGATTATGATCGTCACGGAGTACAACCATCACACCCAGGGCTTCCTGGTCGAATCGGTGGACACCATCCTGCGCCTGGACTGGTCCCAGATGCGCGTGCCGCCGGACATGCTCACCAGCCAGATGGGCGGCCTGGTGACGGCGGTCACCGAACTGCCCGACGGTCGCCTGGTCATGCTGCTCGACGTCGAGCGAATACTGGCGGAGACGGTGAAGCCCGACGAGACCCAGTTCGCCAACATTCCGGCGCTGGAGCGCAACGACCTCACGGTGCTGTTCGCCGACGATTCCTCGGTGGCGCGCGGACAGATCCAGCGCACCCTGGAGGCGATGGGAGTAAACGCCATCAGCGCGGTGAACGGTCGCGCGGCCTGGGATGAACTGCGCCGCATCGCCGACCAGGCGGATCGGGCTGGCCGACCGGCAAAGGACTACATCCAGCTCATCCTGACCGACGTCGAGATGCCGGAGATGGATGGTTACCTGCTGACGCGCAACGTCAAGGCCGACCCGCGCTTCATCGGCATTCCGGTGCTGATGCATTCGTCGCTGTCATCCGCGTCCAACCAGCAACTTGGCCACTCGGTGGGCGTCGACGAGTACATCCCGAAATTCGAACCGCATCGCCTTTCCGAGACGCTGGCGCGCCTGCTGGTGGGCGCGCATCAGGAGCACGACGACGCAGGATCGTCAGGCACGCCGACGGGTTCGCTGCCGGCCTTGCGCGCTTCGGGCGGCATGCTCGACAGCGTCGACGCGCGTACCCGCCTGGCCGGTTCCAACCGGATGGAGATCCTGCTGTTCTCCCTCGGCACCAACGAACTGTTCGGCATCAACGTGTTCAAGGTGCGCGAGGTCAGCGACACGCCCGACATCACCCGTACGCCGAACATGCCCTTCGGCGTCGAAGGACTCATCAGTCTGCGCGGCAGCGTGATCCCGGTGCTGTCACTGGCCGGCGCCATGAAGCTGGAGGATGCCCCTGCGGGCCGCGGCGGATCAATGCTGGTCACTGAATACAACAAGCGCAACCTGGGCTTCCTGGTGCATGACGTGGACCGCATCATCCGCGTGGACTGGGAAAAGGTGCGCGCTTCGGAGGCGAACGGGGCCGGGGCTGGGGGCTACATCCTGGCGATCACGGAACTGGACGACGGACGCCTGGTTTCGATCCTCGACGTGGAACAGATCATGGCCGACACCTTCGGCGAAGCCGTGGTCGGCCAGATCGACCCGATGGTCGATGGCCATGAGATCAACGTATTCTTCGTGGACGATTCACTGGTCGCGCGCAAAAAGATCGCGGAAGTTCTCGACAAGCTGGCCGTGCACCACAAATTTGCGCAGAACGGGATGGAAGCGTGGACCCGGCTTTCCGGCATGGCGTCCCATGCCCAACAGATCGGACGCAGCGTGCGCGAGGAACTGGACCTGATCCTGGTCGACGCCGAAATGCCCGAAATGGACGGCTATGTGCTGACGCGCAACATCAAGTCCGACAAACGCTTTGACGGGATTCCCGTCGTGATGCACTCTTCGCTTTCGTCCCAGGCAAATCACGCCATGGGCAGGAGCGTGGGCGTGGATGCCTACGTAGCAAAATTCGATGCCGAGGCGCTTGCGCAGACGCTACGCTCGCAACTGCAAAGGCATGCAACGAACTGATATAGAGGCAAAACATGGCAATTGATCCCACCAAACTCAAATTCCTCGTCGTCGACGACTTCTCGACCATGCGCCGCATCGTGCGCAACCTGCTCAAGGAACTCGGCTATGCCAACGCTGACGAGGCGGAAGACGGCGCCGTCGCATTGCAGCGGCTCAAGGCCGGCGGCATCGACTTCGTCGTCACCGACTGGAACATGCCCAACATGGACGGACTGGCCCTGCTCCAGGCGGTGCGCGCCGATCCCACCCTGAAGCATCTGCCGGTGCTGATGATCACGGCAGAAGCCAAGCGCGAGAACATCATTCAGGCAGCGCAGGCCGGAGCCTCGGGTTACATCGTCAAGCCCTTCACGGCGGCGACCCTGGGTGAAAAGCTCACCAAAATATTCGAGAAGCTGGGATGGAGTGCCTGAGGGCATTCGCAACGCAACCGGGAATCCGTACCATGGCAAATCCAATCGCACACGACGACGGCAACGACTCCGCCGACCTGCAGGCCCTGTTCGACAGCATCGCGGCCGGCACTGCGCCGGCGCCCGAGCCGGCGCCTCACGCGCCGTCGGCACCGGCGGCAATGCAATCCGATGCCGGCGACTCAGACGAGCTGCAGGCTCTGTTCGACAGCGTAAGCCAAGCCCAGGCACCGGTGGTCGCCGTGCCGCCGGCGCCGACTTTCGAAGCGGCCCCACCGGACGCGGTGTTCAACGGCATCGGCCAACTCGCCCGCCAGTTGCACGACAGCCTGCGCGGCCTCGGCATGGACCAGCTGCTGGAAGATTCCGCACGCCAGATCCCAGACGCGCGCGAGCGCCTTTCCTACATCGCAAAGATGACCGAACAGGCCGCATCGCGCGTGCTCAATGCCACCGACATCGCACGACCGCTGCAGGACGACCTGCTGGCCCGCTCACAGGCACTGGGCGAACGCTGGGAGCGGATGTTCTCCAACCAGTTGTCGGTGGACGAGTTCAAGTCCCTGGCCGCAGACAGCCGCGGCTACTTCGCGCTGGCGCCGGAGAAGCTAAGGCTGACCAACGAGCAGCTCATGGAAATCATGATGGCGCAGGATTTCCAGGACCTGACCGGTCAGGTCATCAAGAAAGTCGTCGAAATGGTGCAGGGGCTGGAAACGCAGTTGCTGGGACTCCTGCTCCAGGCCATGCCGCCCGAGCGCAAGGCCGAAGCGCCGGAAGGGCTGCTCAACGGCCCGGTGATCCGCCCCGAGGGGCGCGTCGACGTCGTCAGCAACCAGGGGCAGGTGGATGACCTGCTGGAAAGCCTGGGATTCTGAACATGCGCTTTCACTAGGAGTCCGTCATGAGCAATTTTAGTTTCGGCATAACGCGCGCTTCGCGCGCATTAGCCTGCTCTGAAGTCACTCGAAGGAGATGGATGTGAGCAACTTTGAGGGAATGGAAGACCTGCTGCAGGATTTCCTGGTCGAAGCCGGAGAACTGCTTGCCGGCGTCGACAACAAGCTGATCGACCTCGAGCAGAACCCGAGCGACCACGCCCTGCTCAACGAGATATTCCGCGGCTTCCACACCATCAAGGGGGGCGCCGGATTCCTCAACGCCACGGAACTGGTGACCCTTTGCCACCTGACGGAGAACCTCTTCGATCGTCTGCGCAAGAACGAGCTGCAAGTGACCGGCGAAAACATGGACGTGATTCTCGCCGCCACGGCCGCTGTGCGCGGCATGTTCGACATGCTTGAACGCGGGCTGCAACCCAAGGCAGCCGACCCGGCACTGCTGGCCGACCTGAAGGCCGCGCTGGCAGGCCAGGCCCCGGCCGCCGCGGCCGCACCGGCGCCAGCCGCTCCCGCTGCGAGCCCCGGCGCAGTCGCCGCACCGATGATCGTCGGCGATGGCGGGCCGGACTGGAACACCCTGTTCGCCGCCATTGCAGCGCCACCAGCGGCGACGCCTGCAGCGGGCACCGCCCCCGCCGCCAAGCCGGATTCCACAGCCATTGCAGAAAAGACTCCGGAAGCCATCGTCAATGCCGCGATCGGCCGCCGGGCCGGTGACAAGCCCGGTGCCGCCGCACCGGCGGGCCGGCGCGACAGCGAGAAGACCCGCGACATGTCGATCCGGGTGGATACCGTCCGCCTCGACCAGGTATTGAACCTTTCCGGCGAGATCGGCCTCACCAAGAACCGCCTGAACGCGCTGCGCACCGAAATCATCAGCGGCCGCACCGATTCCGAGACCCTTCATGCCCTGGACCAGGCGATCAGCCAGCTCGACCTGCTGGTCTCGGACATGCAGAACGCGGTGATGAAGACCCGCATGCAACCTGTCGGCCGCCTGTTCCAGAAGTATCCGCGCATTGCCCGCGACCTGGCCCGCAGTCTGGGCAAGGACGTGGAACTGCTGCTGATCGGCGAAGAAACCGAGATCGACAAGACGATGATCGACGACCTCGGCGATCCGATCATCCACTTGATCCGAAATGCGGTCGACCACGGCATCGAGTCCCCCGAGGAACGCCGCGCCGCGGGAAAGCCGGCGAAGTCGCATGTCCGCCTGGAAGCCCGGCAGGAAGGCGACCACATCGTGATCCTGATCGCCGACGACGGCCGCGGCATGAACCCCGAGCGCCTGCGTGCCAAAGCGGTCGAAAAGGGATTGATCACGATCGACGATGCCAATTCGATGGACGAACGGCAGAGCTTCGAACTGATCCTGCTGCCCGGATTCTCGACCAAGGACGTTGCCTCCGACGTGTCCGGCCGCGGCGTGGGGATGGACGTGGTCAAGACCAACATCCAGCGCCTGAAGGGCAACATCGACATCAAGTCCACCGCCGGGCGCGGCTCCACCTTCGTCATCTCGCTGCCCCTGACGCTGGCGATCCTGCCGGTGCTGCTGGTGCAACTGGGCGACCAGCCCTTCGCCGTGCCGTTATCGCTGGTGCGCGAGATCATGCCCATCCAGCCGTCCGCCGTGCAGGAAGTCGGTGGTCGCGCCACCATGGTGGTGCGTGGCGAAGTCCTGCCGATGTATCCGCTGAGCCACCTGCTGGGCTGGCCGGCTGAGCGTCCTCCGGGCTTCGGCGTGCTGATGCAAACGTCGGAGCATTCCTCCTTCATCGTCGCCATCGACGGCTTCATGGGCCGCGAAGACGCGGTGATCAAGTCGCTCGACGATTTCCGTCCGAAAGGCGTCTCCGGCGTCACGACACTGTCCAACGGCAAGATCGTACTGATCCTCGACATGAAAGAGTTGTTCGCCATGAGCGGCCATTCGCGCGGCGTGCCACGTTCCGCCTTCATGCCAGCCGAGGAAAGGGCCGCCGCCGCCGGATGACTCCGCGGCGACGGAGTTGCCTGCCGCCCTCGATGCGGCGCCCCGGATACTAACCCCCATGCCCGCCGCTTCCCGCAGCCTCGCCGCGGACGGCGATGCCGCAGCGCGGCTGGCCGAACGCTGGTTTGCGCGCCTGAGCAAGGCAGCGCCGGGCTCCATGCCGTTCGAGGAAAGTCTGCCGACAGAACCGGTGGCCACACTCGCCGCCTTTGCCGCGATCGCCCTTGCCCACGGTCGCAGCTTGCGGGTCCTGGTGGCAGACGACGAGGCCCTGCCCGAACTGTCTAACGCGCTTGCGCTCGCCATCCGCCCGCTCTGCCTGGTCCTGCCTGCCGCCGACTTCGCTGCCAGCATCGCGCTGCGCGCCACGCTCTCGCTGATGAAAAGTCGGCTCTGGCGCGACGGCGAAGAAAGCCGTTCAGCCGCCTGGACCCATCAGCGCCGGTACCTGGCCGCCTGTCCCGCGCTGTGGCAGCGGGCGCAATCCTGGTCGCCGGCGGACGGCGAGGTTCCGCCGCAGTTTGCCGCGCTGTTTCCCGTACAGATTCTTCCGCTCGCCGCCCGCCCGATGACTGGAGAAAGCAAGGTCGACATCACCCTGCTCTTCCGCTGCGACGCACCGCACGAACTGGTAGCCTCGACAAGCTGCCTGCTGCAGGTCGGCTTGCATGCGGGTCCCGCCAGGACAACCGGCCTCGAGGCCCATGAAGAAATACCCCGCCTGTTGCACGAGCGCGCCCAGTTGACACAGGACATCGCCGACCTCGAACTGGAACTGGCCAGCGTCGAGGCCGAACTGGACGAATTCACCCGCGATTACTATGCGCGGGTAGGCCGTCTGCTCGCCGAACAGGATGCGCTCCAGGCCACGCTGGCAAGACGCGAAGCTGCGCGCCAGCCGGCCAATCCGGAAGCGCGGTCAACAGCGGAGGCGCGCGAACGCCAGGCAGAACAATCGGCGAACGAGTCGCGGCGCTTCAACGCGGCCGATGCGGGCCAGGCGCCGGTCCTCCCCCGCGGCGACGCGGTAAAACGCCTCTTCCGCCGCATCGCGCAGCAGATCCATCCAGACCGCGCGAATGACGAAGCCGATCGCGCCTGGCGGACGCAGCTCATGATCGAAGCCAACCACGCCTACCGCCTTGGTGACGAGCCATCCCTGCGCCAGCTCGCCGCAAGGTGGCAAGCGGGCCGCGAGGAGACGCCGGGCGCCGCGGCGAACCCTTCGCCGGCGACGACGCCGCGGCTCCAGGTGGAGCGCCTGCGGGCGCGTCTGGCGACGATAGAAGCGGAATTGCATCGCCTGTTCGGCTCGCGCCTGTATGAACTGTTCGTCGCCACGCGCCACGCCCGTCGCCAGGGGCGCGACCTGCTCGACGAAATGGCGCGACAACTGGACGCGTCGATCCGCGACCTGCGGCAGGAAATCGCCGGCGGTTGAAGTCTTGCCGACCGCGCCCTCAGGCCGGATGCAGGCCCGAGGCGACTTCGTCGAGGATCCGCCGCGCCCCGGCGTGACCAAGGTCGGCGGCGGCGCGCAGCCAGCGGCGCGCCAGGCGTCGACCGGACCGGCCCTGGCGCAGGTAGGCCAAGCCCAGCTCATGGCAGGCATCGGTTTCGCCCTGCTGCGCGGCCCGTCGCAACCAGCGCAGCGCAGCGCCGACGTCGCGCCCGACGCCTTCCCCGTGCAGCAGGCAGTAGCCGCAGCTGTACATGGCGTAGGCATCCTGGTGCTCCGCGGCGGCGCGGCGGTACCAGTGGAAGGCCTCGATCGCATTGCGTGGCACGCCCTGCCCGAAGTAGTACAGGTCGCCAAGAATGACCTTTGCATCGGGGAGGGCGGCCGCGCGGCGCAGCCAGGCGAGCGCCTCGATCCGGTCGATTGCCGTTCCGGTGCCATGGCGCAGGCATTCCCCGAGCATGAACGCCGCGCGCCGGTGACCGCTGGTCGCTGCCCGGCGCAGACAGGCCACGGCTTCGCTGAGTGCAGGGTCGTCGGCATCGTGGGCGGCGCGCAACAAGGCCATGCCGCGACCGAACCAATGACGTTCCAGTTCGCCCCGCGCCTGCTGCCAGCCCGCCCCCAGCGCCGCCAGCAGCAACGCTTCCCCCTGTTCGGGCATCACCGCGCCACCAACACCGTACAGCAAGCATCGCCCGTGCTCCGCCATCCCATGAACATCTCCCCCGGCAGCGGCGCGCGCGTAGGCATCGCGCGCGGCGGCCGGATCAACCTCACCACCTTCGCCGCGCTCGTGGCATTCCCCCAGCCAGACCCAGGCCGAGGCGTCGCCCAGTTCCGCCGCGCGGCGATACCAGGCCAGCGCAGCCTGCTTGTCTTCGGCGGTACCGTCGCCCCAGCGACAGGCGTGCCCTATCTTCAGGTGCGCACGCACATGGCCATTCGCCGCCGCCGACCGCCACCATCGCAGCGCGGCGACCAGATCGCGTCCGCCATCGCCCACGCCATATGCCAGGCATTCCCCGAGTTCGAACTCCGCCTCGCGGCTGCCGCCCTCCGCGGCGCGGCGGTACCATCGCAGGCCCGCATCGGGATCCCTCGCCATGCCGACGCCAAATGTCGCGCACTGGCCGAGAACGAACATCGCCGCCACGACCCCGCCATCCGCGGCGGCACGAAAATGCGTGATCGCCGCCTTCGGGTCGGCCACCGCCTCGACGCCGCCGTACAGGCACATGCCGAGCGAATAGCTGGCACTGGCCACCCCGCCCGCCGCCGCCTGGCGCCACAAAAGGCACGCCGCCGCCCGATCCAGGGCAATGCCGCGCCCAAAGAAGTAGCAGCGCGCGAGCAGGTCGGCGGCCGCAGCATGCCCCTGCGCCGCGGCCGGCTGCAGCCAGCGGACCGCCAGCGGATAGTCCTGCGTGGCGGCTTCGCCGACACCAAAGTACCGCAAGCGCCCCATCCAGTACTGCGCCAGTGGCACGCCCCGCGAGGCGGAAAGGGAAAACAGGCGCAAGGCCTCGACTTCGTCGCGCGGCAGGCCACAGCCATGCTGGAGCAGCCAGCCCAGCACCGCAAGGCCTGCCGGGCAGTCGGCTTCGGCGCTGCGCAATGCCCAGCGCAATGCCGCGGCGGGCTTGCGCGCGACCCTGTCGCCGTGGGCGTGGCGCCAGGCCAGCTCCGCCTGCGCGTTGCCGTTGCCACCGGCCGCCATGCGCTGCAACTCGGCAACGGCGAGGCTGCTCCAGAAGTCCTGCGGGCGCCCCAGCAGTTCGAGGCCGCGGACGGCTCCCCGCTCGACCAGCGGCGCATCGATGGCGCTGCGAAACAACCCGATCAGCGTTGCCGGCGCGAGCGGTGTCAGTGGCTGGGTCATCGGATCGATTCAGGCCGCGGCCCGAAATGCCGTGGTTTCGCTACCATCCCCGGCGGCGGCGTCGGATCGTCGCCGTGCGACAAGGCCACCCCCGTCCGCTTCAGGCAAGCGCCGGCAATGCGCCCGGGATCACGCCGGCTGGCACAGCAGCATGGGACTCGCCTCTGCAGCCGAGGCGATTCGTTCCAGTGCTTCCGCCAGGGCCAGGCTGGCATCTTCCATGCGGCCGATGGCATCGACGGCCACCTGCATGCTTCCTCCGCGCACCGCGTCCAGCGCCTCGCCGGCAGCCCGATGCATGGCGGCATGCGGCGCATCGATGTCGCGATAACCCGGCAGGCCGGACGGCCGATCCCGGCCTTCGGCCGAGGAATACCATGCGCCGAGGCGACAACGGCTGTGATCGGAGACATCCGACGCGGCCACGTCCTTGAGGCCCATGAAGGCCTTGTAAATCTCGAACTTGAATTTGACGTGGTCGAGCTTCGCCACTTCGACGAAGCTGCGCAGGCTTGACGCGGCGATCGCCTGATCCATTCGCGTCGCGAGTTCCAGCAGGCGCTGCATGTTGCCGGTCGCCGAACCTCCCTCGACGCTGGCCCGATCGGCCTCCGCCGCGAGCGCGACCATGCTTTCGGTGGCGCTGCCCGTGTCGTCTCCGATCTGGCCGACCAGGGTGGATATTTCGGCCGTCGCCTTTGCCGTGCGTTCGGCAAGCTTGCGCACTTCGTCGGCTACCACGGCAAAGCCCCGCCCCTGCTCGCCCGCGCGCGCCGCCTCAATCGCGGCATTGAGCGCCAGCAGATTGGTCTGGTCGGCAATTTCCTTGATCAGGTTGACGATGCCGACGATCTTCGTCGCGCGCTCGCCCAGCACGGCAACGCTGCCGGTCGCGGTAGCGGAACTGACGGCAAGCTGGGATAGCGTCGTGGCGATGCGATCGATCGCGCCGCGGCTGATCTCCGTGACGCCGAAAGTTTCGCTGGCGTTGCTGCGTTCCGCCTTCATGTTTTCAGCAAGGCGGGTCAGGCTCTGCTGGGACAGGTCGATCGAATTGCCGAAGCGATCGAGCTGCTTCATCAGGCCCTGGTAGGCATCGACTCGCGCGCCGAGTTCGCCGAGCCGGTCGTCCTGCATCGCGACCCTTGCTTCCAGTTCCGCGATACGGGATTGGGCCAGCGACTCCCCGGAGCGGCATTGCTGCAGTTGCGCACGGGCTTCTTCAAGTTCCTTGCGTATGGTAGAACCGAAAAACATGAGTTGCTCCCTCACCTGTTGTTGGTCTGGCCTGCCTGCGGGACTCGCCGCCGACGTCCGGGAAATGGCCCGGCGCGGCCCGGTCAGAAGCGCCGATGACGCGAAGCCGGGACGGGCGACTTCCATGCGAAAGGAATCATCGCAAAGCGGCGAATTTTTGTTTATCCGTGATTCACGCGACAAACTGCGGTCTCTACGTAGCCTCCCGCGCCACCCGCGATCCGGGGACGTCCTCAGGCCGGAATGACCCGGTTCTTGCCCGCCCGCTTGGCGCGATACATGGCGGCATCGGCGCGCTTCAGCGCCTCGTAGGGATCCTCGGCATCGTTGATTTCGGCGACGCCGCAGCTGAAGGTGATCAGCACCTTTTCGTTGTTGTTGAGGAAGAACTCCCGCGTAAGTTCGCGCTGGACGCGGATCATGACGCCGACGGCATCCTCGATCGAGGTGTTCGGCAACAGGACGACGAATTCCTCGCCACCGTAACGCGCCAAGGCATCCTGCGGCCGCACCGTAGTCCTGACCACCTTTGTCAGATGCATCAGGGCCGCATCGCCGGCCGCATGTCCCAGGCTGTCGTTGAGCGCCTTGAAATTGTCGATATCGAGCAGTGCCAGGCTCAGTGTTCCGCTGTGGCGCCGCAGGCGCGCGATTTCCTTCTCCAACGCCTCGTCGAGGCCCTTGCGGTTCAGTGCGCCGGTCAGGGCATCGTGCCGGACCAGGTCGCTGGCGCTGGCAAGTTCGCTGCGCGTGCGCTCCACGGCCTGTTCGGCTTCCTTGACCCGCGAACGCATGGTGTTCATCTCGTCGCGCGAACGCGCCGCATTGACCTGCACCACGCGCGTCTCGCGCATCACTTCGTCGAGCACGTCGGCCAGTTCGGTGATGTCGCCGGCCTTGGTGATCTTCGCGGCGCAGCTCTCGATCTTGTTGTGGTAATCGCTGGTGGTCTCGGAAAAATCCGCCAGGCGGTCGACGAAGGTTGCCAGCATCAGCTTGAGCCGGTCGTTGGCCTCGTGCAGGTTCTTCTTCAGCGCGCTTTGCTTGACGATGACATCTTTCATGCGCCGCTCGACGTCGTCCAGGCGGCGCAGGCTGAGCGGCTGCTGAATCAGGTCGCGCACGACCTTGATCTGGCCGGTGAGCCACTGGTCCTCGAGCACCAGCTCGCCGATGTTTTCGATGATGAGCTGCACCAGGTGCAGCAGCGCACTCGCCATTTCGGCCTGGTCCTCGGCAACGAAAAGCGCTCGATAGCAAAGCTTCTTCAGCCGTTCTGGCAGTCCGGCCAGGGCGTCCGGTGTTTGCGCTGCGCGAATCGACGCGGCAATGGCCGATGCCTCCGAAGCGAGTTCGGGGCTGTCGCGCAGGACGATGGAGAGCGTATTGTCGAGCAACTGGCCGATGATCTCGCGCAGGTCTAGGATGCCACCCTGCCAGGCGGACTGTGCCGCAGGGCGGGCGGCGGGCGCGGCGGCAGAGGCCGGCGCGACCACGGCCACGGACGAAGTCGGCGCATCGGCAGCTTCGGTGTCGGATCGTTCGCTCCGCTCCACAACCGTGTTTTGCGACCAGGAGCGAATCAGGGACTGGAGCCGGGACAAGAGCAGTTCGGACGCCCCGGAACCGGAAAGCACGTGGTCCAGCGCCTCCTTCTTTCGAGCGGCGGTCAGGCCGGCATGGTGCGTTTCCAGTTGCTGCAGCAGTTCGCGGACAAGCCCGGGCCACTGCGCCTGGTCGCCGCCCGACTTGGCCAGGAGTTCGTTGAGCGCGGCGCCCAGGCCTTCCCAGCTACCTTTGGCAATCGCAGCCTCCAGTTGGCGCGCGAACTTGACCTGCTCCGCGCCGGTGCGCGGCAGGCTTCCCTGCAATGCCTTCAGTTCGCGTTCGGGGAAGGGGTTCTTTGCGGTGACCCCGGCGATTTCGCAATACAGCGTTCGGTAGTTGTCGGGAGTCGGCGGAATCTTTTTCGAGGCGAGCCCACGCAGGGTTTCGCGAGCGATTTCAATTTCCGTCAGTTTCGTGGGCTCAGCCATGATTCACCTATGTGTCGTCGTTCCAGCATTTCGCCGCAAGTTTTGTGCCGTCGCGATCGATGCACGGCGCGCCCCTTCCCGGACTTTGCATTGTATTCCCGCGCGACGAATCATGACCGGCGCGCGCCCTGCAGCTCATAGACGTGGAGGCGAGTGTGGCGCCGGTCGGTAACATCGACCACCGCATCCGGCTGGCGGTCCGGGAATGGAAAGCTGTTGCTCACCAGGCGGGCGCCGGGCGCCATCTCGTCATCCGCCTTGGTCGCCAGGCGCGGCATCGCCGCGGGGGAGAGAAAGGCATGCACCACCGCATAGCCCGCCAGCGAATGGTTCCAGAAATCACCAAAGCGGATTTCCAGGTTGCCGACGTTGCTTGCCGACAGCCAGGCCCAGCACCAGGGAAGTGGCGCGTGCTCGATGCCGACGAAGCGGCAGTCGGGGCGGGCGCGAGCCAACTGGCGCAGCAGCGCTCCGTCACCACAACCGAGATCGAGAACCCGGCACGGGCTTGCCGGCAGCAGGTCGAGGACAGCCTTGCGGCAAAGTCGGTTGCTCAGGAACAGAGGCACCTGGCTCCGATCGGTTCGCCAAAAGACCAGCAACAGCATGACCAAGCCGGCGGGCCACAACCAGGCCGGCAAATCCAGCCCATGCACCAGCACCGCCAGCGGCATGAACAGCGCATGGATCGGCAAACGCCAGGCGGGTTCGCCGAGGCGCCAGGAGGCAAGCACCGCGCACGCCCCCTGCAATGCCGCCAGGGCCAGCGGCAGCGCGAGCAACCGCGGAGCGAGGAGCACGGCAAGCAATCCCGCAAGCAGCGCGCCAAGAATTTGCGCGGCGAGTGCCGACAGCATCGGATTGCGTCCGACTCCGGCATCGGGGGAAATGCAGGGCTGGCCCACCGGTTCCGTGGTCAAGCACAGGGCGTCCGGGCGCAGGCGGCGCATCAGGGTGCCCAGAGTTGCTCGATGTTCTTCAGGCCCCAAGTGGCGGCATCTTCCCGACTGACGATCTTGTCCTTGACGCCCGTTCGGGAGAGGTCGACGATCTCCGGCGGAATATGTGTTTGCGAGCGAATCGAGAAGAACACCTTGACCCGCGGTGCCAGCAACGATTCGCCGGACTGTTCGGTCACCACGCCAAGGCGTCCCGATGCCAGACGCACCAGTGACCCGATCGGGTAGATGCCGATGCACTTGACGAACGCCTGGAACACGCGCTCGTCGAAATGGCCATGGCACCACTCGGCCATCTTGCGGATCGACTCCGCGGGATCCCAGCCTGCCTTGTAAGGGCGGTTTGATGTGATCGCGTCATAGACGTCGCATACCGCGCCCATTTTTGCGTAGAGGCTGATCTCGTCTCCCTTGAACCGCTCGGGATAACCGCTGCCATCGACCTTCTCATGATGGTGCAGCACGACATCGAGCGGAATGTCGCCGACCGTCGCCCCCTCGACCAGCAACCGATGCCCCTCCGCGGGATGTCGCTTGATCATGGCGAATTCCTCGTCGGTCAGCTTGCCGGGCTTGTTCAGCACCTCGGTAGGAACCAGCGCCTTGCCCAGGTCGTGCAACAGGCCCGCCATTCCCAGTTCGCGGGTCAGTTCCGCATCCAGGCCGAGTTGCCGAGACAGCGCCACCATAAGCGCGCACACCGCCACGGAATGCATGTAGGTGTAGTCGTCGGCAGTCTTGAGGCGCGCCAAACTGATCAGGGCACCGGGGTTGCGCATCACCGAACTGGAAATTTCGTCCACCAGGGCACCGGCGAATCCTGCGGAAACCGCATTGCCCATGCGCACCTCCTGGAACATCGACACCATGGCGTCCTTGCTGCGCGCGCATATCTTCGCAGCACGTTGCACTTCTTCGGCGATCGGTATCGCCTTCGGTGTCGCCTCGGCCAGTTCGGCCTGTGCCAGCTGGCGTTCGATCTCCGTCTCGACTTCGGCCTCGGAACTGGCCTCGGCGACGGTATCGGCGACCGAGACATCGACCCCCTTGCCGGTATCGATCCACAGTTCGGTGACCCCGCTTTCGGTCAGGCGACGGAGATCCTCGGGATCCTCCAGGACGAAGCGGGTTCGCCAGAAGGGATGATCCATCCACGATCCGCAGAGTTCGTGGATATGCATTCCCATGCGCAGGTTCCTGACGGCAATTCTTTTCAACATGGGAAAGGTCCCGGCAATGCTCGGCCCGCAATGCACTCGCTCATTGGGCCGGTTTCCCCGTGCGTGCGCCAGGCTTCGCGGAATAACGCAGCTTGCCTTCGGTCATTTCAAAGCTGCCCACCAGTTCGCCCGGCTCGGGCGGGGGCGTCTTGTAGGTCTGGTAGCCGCAACTCTTCAATTCGACCACGTCCCAGCGCTTGCCCGCTTTCAGGATGAAGAGGCCGGGGCCGGGTCGATACACGTCGATCCTGAAGCTGTCGGTGCTGGCATCCTGCAGCGCGTAGCGGCGCTGGCATTGTGGCAAGCCGGCGACAATCAGGGTCGATTGCCATGCCCCGCCTGCGTGGTTCTGTTCGCGAACTACGGAAATCGACTGGTCCGAATTGCCTTCGCTGACAAATGCCGTCTGCGTGTCGCCGCATGCACCAAGCAACAAGACCATCAACAATAACGCGAGCTTCTTCACTTCTTCCAGACTCCGCATGGTGAGAAACACCGAGGCTCCGTTCCGGATATTCCTATCCACCGCGCCCCCTGCCTGTTCGCTGCAGCGACAGGCCAACCGTTGCCCCGGCGCCACGAGATCCACGTGCCGGAAACGACGATTCGACGCGCAATTATCCTCCATTGGCGCGACTCGTGGTCAGCCGCCATCGATTCTCGGCGGTGGCGCGAAAAGGCCGGCCGCCAAGCCGACTGATCGAGGCTCTAACTTTTTGCTCCCGGCATTCAGGGCGACCTCGGCTGGCTGCCTAGCCTCGCCACGACCGGTCGGACTGCCCGGCACTGGCTGCCCAAGCTCGATCCAGAAGATGCTAAAGTTGTGCTGCAGTCCGAAGCCCGAATGCCGCCCCTGCATTTCATAGCGGCATGCCGGTCTGACTCCCCCAAGCCACCCCTCACGCCGACCAAACCCATCGTCCGGACGCACCCGAGTGAACTGGAACTTCATGCACGGATGGTCACTCAAGGCACGAGTGATTCTATTCACCCAGGCAATTTTTCTTGTCGGTGTCTGGTCGCTGACGCTTTTCGCCAGCAACGCCTTGCGCATTGACATGGAAAGACTGCTTGGCGACCAGCAGCTATCCACCGTGGCCCTGGTCGCCAGCGAGATCGACCATGAACTGTCCGACCGTTTAAACCTGCTTCAGGAAAACGCCAAGGTCGCAGCTCCCTATCTGACCGAGGGGGCGGATGCCGTGAACATCTTCCTCGCCCGGCGTCCCAACCTGCAACGCATGTTCAATGGCGGGATCATCGTCTATCGCCAGGATGGCACCGCGATTGCCGAACTGCCCATGTCGGCGGGACGGGTCGGCATCAACTACATGGATGTGGATGTCGTAATCGCCGCTCTCAGGAATGGCCGTGCCACGATCGGCAATCCGACGATGGGCAAGAAGCTTCAGGCACCCGTGTTCGGAATCGGGGTGCCGATCCATGGCACGGGTGGCGAAGTGACCGGAGCGCTGGTGGGCGTGATCAACCTGGGTCTGCCGAATTTTCTCGACCGGCTGGTACAGAACCGCCAGGGCCGCACCGGTGGCTATCTGCTCGTATCGCCGCGAGAGCGGCTGGTGGTCACCGCCACCGATAAATCCCGGATCATGGAGACGCTGCCGGCCGCCGGGACGATCCCGGCACTGGACAGATTTATCGCCGGACAGGAGGGCTCGGCGCATTTCGTGAATCCGCTGGGCGTTGAAGTTCTGGCGTCGGCCAAGGCGATCTCGACCCCGGGCTGGTACCTCGCCGCCTTGCTGCCGACGGAGGAAGCCTTCGCGCCGATTCGCGCCATGGAACAACGCATGCTGATCGCTGCGATCTTCCTCACCCTGCTTGCGGGCGGATTGATCTGGTGGATGCTCAGACGCCAGTTGGCGCCGATGAGCGAAGCCGCTCGCACCCTTGGCGCCATGTCGGAATCGCCGACTCCGCACACGCCGCTGGCCATTTCCCGCCGCGACGAGATCGGCGACCTTATCGGCGGATTCAACCGGCTGCTGGGCATCGTCGCGCAGCGCGAAGGGGAACTGCAGGAAAGCGAACGCCTGCTCAGCGAATCGCAGAGCATCGCGGGACTCGGCAGCTATGCGATCGACGCCGATACGACTCGCTGGACTAGTTCGCCGGTCTTCGACCGGATCTTCGGCATCGACGAACACTACGACCGTTCGATAGACGGCTGGGCGGCCCTGATCCATCCCGAAGACCGTCTGAAAGTGGTCGACCACATCAAGGATGACGTGTTGGGGTTGGGCAAGCCGTTCGACATGGCCTTCCGCATCGTGCGCCAGGGCACCGAGGGCGAACGCTGGGTGCAGGGCTATGGCGGCCTCGAGTACGGCGCGGAAGGTCGCATCCTGCGACTGCGCGGCATGGTCAAGGACATCACCGAAAGCCGCAAGACCGAACTGGCCCTCCAGGAGTCCAACCAGTTGAACCGGCAGATCATTGCCGGCGCCCAGGAGGGAATCATCGTCTATGGCCCCGACCTGCGCTTCAAGGTGTGGAACCCGTTCATGGAAAAGATCAGCGGCATCGCGGCGGAAAAAGTGCTCGGCCGGTTTCCGCACGAAGTGTTCCCCTTCCTCACCGAAGACAAAGTCATGCCCCGCCTCAAGCGCGCGCTGAACGGCGAGCATCCCGGCCAGGTGGAATTCCGCTTTGAAGTCGGAGACGCCTGCCGCAACGGATGGGCTTCCGACCTGACCTCCCCTCTGTGCGATTCGCGCGGCGCCGTGATCGGCGTCATCGGAATCGTGCGCGACATCACCGAAGTCAAGCGCGCGGAACTTGCCATGCGCGAACTGAACGACCGGCTCGAAGCGCGGGTCGCGGAACGCACCACCGAACTGGCGAATGCCATGCAGGCGGCGGCCACCGCCAACATGGCCAAGAGCGTGTTCCTGGCCAACATGAGCCACGAGATCCGGACGCCGATGAACGCCATCATCGGCCTGACCCACATCCTGCGCCGGGCGAACCCGACGCCCGAGCAGGCCGACAGGCTGGGCAAGATCGATGTCACCGCGAACCACCTGCTGGCCGTCATCAACGACATCCTGGACATTTCCAAGATCGAGGCCGGAAAGCTGACGCTGGAGCACGCCGACTTCCCGCTGTCGTCGGTGCTCGACCAGGTGCGCTCGCTGATTTCGGATCGCGCGCGCCGCAAGGGTCTTGAGATATCGATCGATGCCGAAGGGGTTCCGGTATGGCTGCGTGGCGATCCGACGCGCCTGCGCCAGGCGCTGCTCAATTACGCCGGCAACGCCATCAAATTCACCGAACGCGGCGGCGTCACCCTGCGCGCCCGGCTGCTGGAAGATTCGGGCGACGAATTGCTGCTGCGCTTCGAAGTCGAGGACACCGGCATCGGTATCGCGCCGGAAAAAATGGCGAGCCTGTTCCATGCGTTCGAACAGGGCGATGCCTCGACCACCCGCAAGTTCGGTGGCACCGGACTCGGCCTGGTGATCACCAGGCGCCTGACGGAATTGATGGGCGGCAAAGTCGGCGCTGACAGCACGGCAGGCGTGGGCAGCACCTTCTGGTTCACCGCACGTTTGCAGCGCGGACGCGGCATCATGCCGTCATCCGCAATTCCCCAGGTCGAAAACATCGAGATCGAACTGCGCCGGCGACATGGCGGCGCCCGCCTGCTGCTGGCCGAGGACAATGCGATCAACCGGGAAGTGGCGATGGAACTGCTTCACGGCGCGGGGCTGGCCGTCGACGTCGCCGTCGACGGCCTCGAGGCCGTTGAAAAGGTCCGTGCCGCCCCGTATGCACTGATACTGATGGACATGCAGATGCCGCGCATGGACGGCATCGAAGCCACCCGCCTGATCCGCGCCCTGCCGGAACGCGCCGGCACGCCGATCCTTGCCATGACGGCAAACGCCTTCGAGGAAGACCGTCGCTCCTGCGCCGATGCCGGCATGGACGACTTTGTCGCCAAACCCGTAAACCCCGACGATCTTTATGCCGCCCTGCTGAAGTGGCTGCCGAAAACCTCGAGTGAGCCGCAGGTGCCGGCGCCGGCACCGACCCCGGCACCTGCGGCTCCAGCCACCGCAACGGTGGCGCAAGATGACGCGCTGGCCTGGAGCCGCCGGTTGGCGCAGGTCAGCGGACTCGACGTCGCGCACGGCTTGGCCCTGGTGCGCGGCAATGCGACGAAGCACGCGAAAATGCTGGGCCTGTTCGCCGAGACCCATGCCGACGACATTGTCCAGCTGCGCGCCGCACTGGCCGGCGACGACCTCGACGCGATGAAGCAACTGGCCCACACGCTCAAGGGTGCAGCCGGCACCATCGGCGCCCGGCCGGTGGCCGCCGCGGCAGCATCCTTGCACGAAGCGCTACGGGAACGCTCGGACCGAGCCGCGATCGATTCACGCTGCAACACGCTGATCGACAAGATGGCCACCCTGGTCGACGAACTGCGCCAGGCGCTTCCCGATACCAACCCGGGCATCGCCGGCTAAGCGGCCAAGCCGAAATCCTAGCGGGACTCCTTGACCAGGCGCCCATTGGCGGCCTGCACCGGACGGGCGTTGCTGCGGAAGACTCGGGAGAAGATGGCGACTTGGTCCGCCGCGACCTGGACCGGCTGCTTCAGCACCATCCAGAGCACGCCTTCGGTGCACGGCGGCGTCGTCAATGATCCCATGTAGGTCCAGTAGGCACGGTTTTCCGGCAGCAGCACATTGAGATCGATGGCCGCTTCGGGCGCGACTTCGACGTCACGCTCCAGCGGCAGGTTGTCCCACAGGGTCTGGATCAACGGATGCTCGGCGCCCTTTTCCAGCAGTACCGCGACTACCGCAATCTGGCCATCGTCGCTCCGGTGCACCAGATGCACCGACATGTCATAACTGCGGCCATTGACCCGCTCTTCCGCGGGCCGGCGAAACTCCAGATGCGACAACTCGAAGCGTTTGCCCATCACCCGCAGCCCGAGCCCGGCGCCGACATTGACCTGAACCGCATGGCCCGTATCCACGATTCGGAACTGCGTGCGCACGTATTCGAACTTTATCGGTTCCAGGTTGACCCGGATTCCCTCGCGAATGTCGATCGGCGACTGGCGCTTGCCGGTGGCGCAGGTCGCGTAGTCGGCGCGAAGCTTGCCCCAGTTGGCTGGGCCGCCGTCGCCCTCGTACGACCATGGGATGTCGCGCATGGCAGGCTTCTGCGATTCGACCGCAGCGGACGGCTCGGCGCTTGCTTTCTTGCGCACGGCGCGCGGCGGCCCGGAGTTGGCGTAGTGCAATTCGCGCCGGCGCTTGTCGGCGGGACTTTCCACCGCTCCGCTTGCCGGTGCGCTCGGCGCGGCCATTTTGCCGGCAGGGCCTGGCGCGCCCCCCGTCGTCGCCGGAACTGCCGGCGGTCGTTGTCCAACCGCTGCAGCAGCCTGGGCCGCCGCCGCCTTGTCGATCGGAGGCAGCACGATCAACTTCGGCTTTTCGGCCGGAACCACCGGCGTCGTATCGGCCACAGGCATCAACGACGGCCTCGCCGCCGAATCCGGCGCAAGGGCCCGCATGTCGGCGTGCATCGCCACGGGACGCTCGCCGGTCTGCGTTTCCGTGCCCGCCTTGCCGGTCGATTCGAACGGCAGTGCGGGCTTGCCGGCCACGACGGCTCGACAGGCGACATTGAACAACCGCTCGTCGATGCTGCCCACGGCCACCGCATTGGCACGCTGCCGCGCGACCTCCTCCTCACGAACCTGGGTATCGCCGTTGAAGTAGGCACGACGCTGGGTGGTAAACCGCCGCGACTTGCAATCGTAAAGGTTGAGCGCGTGGATGGCGTCATAGTTGCCGCCCGGATCCTTTACCGCGCGGTCGAGAATGATGCGGCTCCAGGCCGTTGCACCACCGGCTGCAGGCATGACGCTCGCCCGGTCGATCTCGATGGTCTCGTTGCGACCGGAAATGACGCCCTGCCATTGGCTGGCAAGAGCGGTTCCCTGACAGGCGCCGGCAAGCGCCAGCAGACCCGCGAATTTCCGCATGCACGATGCAGGCATGATTTCCCTTAAAGTCTTCGACTACCCAAGCAGCGCCGAGCAGGCGCGATTCCCTGCCAACCGCGCCAGACGCGGCAAGCGCAATGCGGGACTTCCGGGTGGCCACGACATGTTCGAGCCCGACGCGTCCCCGGCCCTCCTGACAGCATTAACGGCAGCATGCCGTCAAGCTTTAACTGGCGCATGGTCGCAGCCATGCCGAAGTTCCGGCCGGATTCGACGATCGCCGGAAATCAGACCTGGATGTTCATGATGTCGTGATAGGCCGTCACCAGCCGGTTGCGCACCTGCACCATCTGCTGGAAGGACAGGCTGGCCTTCTGCAGGTTGATCATCACGTCCTGCAGATTGACGTCGCTCTGGCCGCTGGAAAAATCCTCGGCCATCTTGCGCGCGTCCGCCTGTGCGGCGCTGACATCGTCGATCGTACTTTTCAGCACCTGCGCGAAATCCGGCCCTCCCGTCGGCACCGACGTGCCGGAACTCTTGCCGCTGGTCAGCGCCGACGCGGCGCGCAGTTCGGAAAGCATCTGGTCGAGTTGTCGTGTATCGATGGTCATGGCCTTAAATCCGCTTGGTGTTCTTCAGCAGGCAATGAGCAATCTTCGTGCCAAATGAGAATCCAGCTCACTCATCCTCGCTACCGCTGAAGAAGCCCTCGCTGCGATACTGGTTGAGCTTGTACCGCAAGGTTCGCTCCGAGATGCCGAGAATGGCCACTGCCTTGCGCCGCGAGCCCCCGACGCTGGCCAGCACCTCGAGGATATGCTGCCGTTCGAGGTCTTTCATGTTGGCGGGAGCGGCGGCGGTTGCGTCGACGGAAGTCGGCGCTGGCGGCACGGCAGGTCCAGGGATTTCCGCCACCGAAGAAGATCCCGGATGCAAGTCCAGAGCCTCGCCCAGGGGTAGCGCCGCCGCCTCGATCAGCTTGCCGGATTCCATGATCAGGGCGCGTTGCACGACATTTTCCAGCTCGCGGACATTGCCCGGCCAGCTATGGGCCGCCAGCCGCGCCTCCGCCGAAGCGGCAAAAACTGCCGCCCGACCGGCAGCAGCGGCCATTTTTGCCAGGGTCATGCGCGCCAGCGGCACGATATCGCCGGGGCGCTCCCGCAACGAAGGTATCTCCAGCGGAAAGACGTTGAGGCGGTAGAACAGGTCCTCCCGGAACCGTCCGGCACGAACTTCAGCCGCCATGTCCCGGTTCGAGGTGGCCAGAATCCGGATGTCGAGCGGCACCGGCTTCTTGCCCCCCACTCGCTCGACTTCGCGCTCCTGCAGCACGCGCAACAGCTTGGCCTGCAGGCCCAGAGGCATTTCGGAAATTTCGTCGAGTAGCAGCGTTCCGCCGTTGGCCTGCTCGAATTTCCCCGCCTGCGCGGCCTGGGCGCCGGTAAATGCGCCCTTTTCATAGCCGAACAACGTGGCTTCCAGCAGGTTGTCGGGAATCGCCGCGCAATTGATCGCGACGAAGGGGCCTTTCGCCCGCACCGACTGTTCATGGATGTAGTGCGCGAAGACTTCCTTGCCGACCCCGGACTCGCCGGTCAGCAACACCGTGGCATCGGTCCGCGCCACGCGTGCGGCGAGCAGCAGCGTGGCCCGCGTCCTGGCATCGACCGCGACCACGCCGACCGCCGGGGCCGGGGGCGTCGCGTAGCGGGCGATCTGTTCGATCAGCGCTTTCGGCTCGAAAGGCTTGAGCATGAAGTCGCAAGCGCCGCCGCGCATCGCGGCGACCGCCTTGTCGACGTCGCCGAAGGCGGTCATTAGCATTACCGGCAGGCCGGGATGCCGGCTGCGAATCTCGCCAAGCAGGACCAGGCCGTCCATCGGACTCATGCGCAGGTCGGACACGACCATGTTGAAGGTTTTTTGCCGCAAGGCCTCCAGCGCGGCCGGGCCGCCGTCGGCACCGGTGACTTCGTGGCCGGCGGATTCGAGCGTGAGTTGCAACGCGTCACGCAGCGCGTCATCGTCTTCGACGACGAGGATGCTCAACTTTTCGGACATGGCAGGCTGACAATGAATTCGGCCCCGGAGCCGAGGCTGGAGCGGACATCGATACTGCCGCCGTGGGCGCGGACCACGCCGCGGGCAATGGCGAGACCGAGGCCGGTACCCTCGCCGCGCGTGGTGAAGAAGGGCTCGAACAGGCGGCTGACGGTGGCGCCATCCATGCCGCGACCATTGTCGCGCACGGCAAAAAGCAGGGCACCTTCGGCGGCTGAGGCGGAAAGCTCGATGCGTGCGGCATCGACCCCTTCGACGGCCTGCAGGGCATTTTCCAGCAGGCTGGTCAGGGCGCTGACCAGGGACTTGCGGGTGCCGGTAAGCTGGCCACCGCCGCTGCGGTCGGTGACCAAAAACTGCGCGCCACTGCCCTGCACCAGCGGTTCGACGTTCTGCGTCAACTCCGCCAGCAGCTCGGCCACGGGGATGCGTTCGCGTCCCAGCGCCTCGCCCCGCGCAAACAGCAACATATCCTGGATCAGGCGCTCGATGTGTTTCAGGCGGCCGACGGTCTTCTGGGCGATGGCGACGCTGGTGGCCGCGGGCAGGTCGGTGTTTTCCAGGTTCCCCGCGTAAAGGAGGGCCGCGGCCAGCGGCGTGCGCAACTGATGGGCCAGTTGCGCGGCCATCTCGCCCATCGCGGCCAGCCGCTGGTTGCGCTCGGCCTGGATCTTCAGCTGGTGCGCTTCGGTGATGTCGTGCAGCAGGACAATGCGTCCCCCGGACGACGCCAGCGGGGTCACGTCGACCGCCAGATGACGGGTGCCGCAGAGGAATTCGCCGGGCGTATCACCCGGCACCAGTGCCTTGCCGTAGATCGCCGCCCAGTTCGCCCCGACCTGCGCCTCATCAAGGAAGTCGCTTGCGGCGGAATTGAGCTGGACCACGCTGCCCGCGTCATCCAGCACCACCACCCCGGCCGGCAACGCATCGAGCAGCAGGCTGAGCCTTTCTGTCAGTGCGGCCTTTTCCTGGTACTGCTGGCGCAAGGCGCCGTTGGCCGCCGCCAGTTCCTCCGTGAGCCTCGCCATCTGCCCCTGCAACTCGCTGTAGGCACCGCTAAGTTCCTCGGAAGCGCGGCTGAAGATGCGAAACGCCTCGGTCAGGCGTAATGCCTCGCCCGGCGCAACCTGCGCGGACGACGCCGGAACTGCGGCAGGCTGGGCGGGAACGGGAGGGTGGGACATGTGTTCCGATGATGGCAGAATCGGTGCCTGCAAACAAGGAAATGGGTAGCCGATATACCGGCAAAAATGGCTGCTTCTTTCCGGAATCAGGCTTGCCGGGGCGCTCCATACTCTGCACGCGGGCGGAATTTCCCCGAAATCAACACTGTAAACAGGACTCCACCGGGAAAAAATGGCAGACACCGCAATGGCTGGGACATCGTTTCCGATCTCGCTGGAGGCATTCGGTCGCCTCGGCGTCGGCCAGAAGCTGCTGACCATGGCCAGCATCGCGCTGATGGTGGCGGTGCTGGTTGGCGGAATTCTGTGGGCCAAGGAGCCCTCCTACGCGGTGCTGTTTACGATTCCCGACGAAAAGGACGGTGGCCAGGTCATTGCCTCCCTGCAACAGCAGAACATCCCCTACCGATTCAGCGACGGCGGCCATACCATCCTGGTACCGCATGGCGTGGTGCACGACACGCGCCTCAAGCTCGCCGCACAGGGTCTGCCCAAGGGCGGCCTGGTCGGCTTCGAACTGCTGGAAAACCAGAAGATGGGCATCAGCCAGTTCGCCGAGCAGGTGAATTTCCAGCGCGGACTCGAGGGCGAACTGGCCCGTTCGATCCAGTCGCTGGCAGTCGTCAAGGGCGCCCGGGTGCATCTGGCGATTCCCAAGCAGACCGCCTTCCTGCGCGATGACCAGAAAGTGTCCGCTTCGGTGCTGGTGAGTCTGGCGCCTGGCCGCAGGCTGGAGTCGGCACAGGTTGCGGGCATCGTCAATCTGGTCGCATCGAGCGTGCCGCAACTGAGCCCCGCCAACGTCAGCGTGGTCGACCAGGACGGCAACCTCATTTCCCAGCAGCGGGACCCCCTGCGCGATGCCGGCCTCGACGCGTCGCAGATACGCTTCGTGCGCGACATCGAATCCACCTATGTAAAGCGCATCGAGGCGATCCTGGCGCCGATTTATGGCGCGACCAACGTTCGCGCGCAGGTGGCTGCCGACGTCGACTTTTCGCAGACCGACCAGGTCGCGGAAACCTATCGACCCAATCCGCCGCCGGGCACGGCGATACGCAGCCAACTCACCCAGGAAACGGCCAGCGGCTCACCCGCCGCCGCAGGAATCCCGGGCGCACTGAGCAACCAGCCGCCGGCGCCGGCCACGGCACCTATCGGCGCCGCCGGTTCGCCGCCCGCCAGCGCGCTGGGCGCCTCGGCCCAGGCCTCGCAGAACTTCAGCAAGAATTCGACGATCAACTACGAGGTCGACAAGACGGTCCGCCACACCAAGGGCGTTCCCGGCAGCATTCGGCGGCTGTCGGTGGCGGTGGTGGTCAATTTCCGCGCGGAGGCACCCAAGACCGGAGCCGCAGCGGCTGCCAAGCCGCAACCGCAGCCGCTCGGCGAGGCCGACCTGAAGCTCATCAACGACCTGGCGCGCGAAGCAATGGGGTTCAACAAGGAGCGCGGCGACACCCTCAATGTCGCCAACGCGCCGTTCACCGTGATCGAGAAGGAGATCGTGCCGGAACCTCCGATCTGGGAGAACGCCAAACTGATCTCGATGGTGCTTGATGGCCTCCGTTACCTCCTGGTCTTCGGCCTGGTCTTCTGGCTCTGGACGCGCGTGATCAAGCCGCTGCTGCAACAATTCGCCGAAGCGGCGGCACGCGCGGCGGCCCATCAGGCCGCGGTCCATGCCCATGACGAAGCGGGAATCACGCAGCAAAGCTATGAAACCAAGCTGGCGGCGGCGCGCGAAACGGCCAAGCAGGATCCGAAGGCCGTCGCCGCCATGATCAAGGACTGGGTAGGCAGCGGTGGTAACTGAAAGCGAAGGCATCGAGAAAAGCGCCATCCTGCTGCTGTCGCTGGGCAAGGACGAAGCGGCCGAGGTCCTGAAGAACCTGGGACCCAAGGAAGTGCAGAAGCTCGGTCATGCGATGGCGGCCCTGAAACAGGTGGCACGCGAGCGCGTCGAATCGGTGATCGACGAGTTCAACGAGCAGACCTCCAGGGGAAGCCCGGTGTCCGTCGACAGCGAAACCATCAAGGCCATGCTGACCAAGGCGCTCGGGGACGATCGCGCCGCCTCGCTCATCAGCCGCATCATGTCCGGCAACGACACCGCCGGCATCGAGGGCCTGAAATGGATGGACGCCGCCAGCGTGGCCGACCTTATCCGCAACGAGCACCCCCAGATCATCGCCACGATCCTGGTCCACCTCGAATTCGACCATGCCGGCGACATCCTCAAGCAGTTCACCGACCGCCTGCGCAACGATGTCCTGCTGCGCATCGCGACGCTGGACGGCGTGCAGCCGTCGGCGTTGCGGGAACTGAACGAGGCGCTGACGCGCATCCTTTCCAGCGCCTCGGGCAACATCAAGAAGACCGCCATGGGCGGCATCCGGCATGCGGCGGAAATCCTCAACTTCGTCGGCCAGACCAACGAAACGGCGATCATCGACAACGTCCGGGAATACGATCCCGACCTGGCCCAGAAGATCCTCGACGAGATGTTCATCTTCGAGAACCTGCTCGACATCGACGATCGCGGCATCCAACTGCTTCTGCGCGAAGTGCAATCCGATGCCCTGATCATCGCGCTGAAAGGCGCCTCGCCGGAACTGCGCGAGAAGGTATTCAAGAACATGTCGCAGCGTGCCGCCGAAATGCTGCGGGAAGACCTCGAATCGAAAGGACCGGTGCGCCTTTCGGAAGTGGAGAACGAGCAGAAGGAAATCCTCAAGGTCGCGCGCCGCCTTGCGGAAGAAGGACAAATCCAGCTCGGAGGCGCCGGCGAAGGCGACGCCTTCGTCTGATCGCCTTTTCGCGCCGGCGCTGCTTCAGGGCAGCCGGATGCCCGGTGGCAATGGAGGGATGGGCGGCAGGGGTGCCGTCGGCGAGGTCGTCGCCCTGGGCGAGAGCGGCACGGCGACCGCCGGATTGGGACCGAACACGGCCATCCACAACTCGTTGGCCCCCGCATGCGGAACCACCGGCGGTTCGGGCGGAAGCACGGCCTGATACTGGTTGGCCCACGCCGCCGATATGGCATAGGCAGTGCGCCAGTTGGCAAGGACCTGGCCCAGGATCTGCTCGCTTGTCGGCACCTGCATGACGCATAGCCGTGAGGTTTCCACGGCATCCAGATCCAGTGCGCGATTCAGGTCGTTGAGCTCCTCGAGGGTCTCGCAGCCATCCCTGACATCGAGTCGGATCATGCCGGAGAGCACGCCGGCGCCCACATAGGGCACGGCGGCCCCTCCCGCGGCCGCGACGTGGCGCGACACGCGGCTGAAAGTACGGCGCGCCAGGCTGCGGGAGAAACCCTTGCCGGCTACCGCCGCGACACGCAACTTCTGGCGCAACTGCTCGTTGCTCGCCTTCAGTTCCTGGTTCGATTTTTCAAGCTGCAGGAACCGATCCTCGAGTTTCCCGATCTCCCGCTCCAGTTCGGCACGCTTTTCGCTGGCTTCCGGCTGCGGCGCCATGACGCTTGTCGCCGGACCGGAAGGCGCGACTACGTCCGCGACGTCCTGTGCACTGGCCGGCCTTCCGGCCAATCCGATGCCGACGGCAATGACGCACAAGCAGGCAAGCGATGAGCGAAACTTCATCCGGCTCGACCGGCAAACCCTCCCGCCGCGACCCGAAATGCGGGAGGTCATCCCAAAGGCGCCGCGATTCCGCTCACTGGATTCCGGCATCACTGGGATTGCGCAACATTCCCCTGAGCATGTCGCTCATCGGAATCCGCAGATTGATCTTGTTCGGCGGAATCGGCGACATGAACCATTTTTCGTATAGCCGTTCCATTTCTCCACTGCCCATCATCGCGATCAACGCGTCGTCGACCAGCTTCTTGAAATCCGGATCGTCCTTGCGCAATCCGATCGCATAAGGCTCCAGGCCGAAGTTCTCCTCCAGCAGCCGGTACTGGTCCCTGTCGGGCAAGCCGGCCAACAGCCCTGCAAGGACGGCGTCATCGAGCGCGAAGGCATCGGCCTGGCGCGATACGACCATCGTCAGCGATTCGCCGTGGTCGCGCGCATTCTTGAAGCGCACCGAGGCATTGCGCCCCGCCATGGCCGTCCGCACCGCGCGTTCGGTGGTTGTTCCGGCCGTGGTTGCCACCACCTTGCCGCTCAGGTCGGCAAGGCGTTCCAATCCCGAATCCTTGCGCACCAGCGCCTTGATACCGGAAACAAAGGTGGTGACGCTGAAAGCCACCTGGTTCTGCCGGGTCCTGGTATTGGTGGTCGAACCGCATTCGAGGTCGATCGCGCCAGTCATCAAAAGCAACAGGCGGGTGGAACTGTTCGCCGGCACATATACCACCGGCAACGCAGGTGCGCCAAGTTTGCCGCGGATCGCCCCGACGATACCCTGGCACAGGTCCATCGAATAGCCGACCGGCTCGTCGCCGGCCATATAGGAGAACGGAATCGACGACTCGCGATGCCCGACGTAGATCGCGCCGTTCTGCCGTATCCGGTCGAGCGTGGGCATGGTCACGCCCTGGGCACTTGCTGCCGGAATCAGCGGTAGCCACGCCGCAAGCATCAGCAGCGCAAATTCCAGAAGCTGGCGCGGAGAAGCCCTCACGTCCCGCTCCCCTCCCGTATCGATGCCACGGAGGGCAACGGCAGCGCGGCCTCGCGTTCGATCAGCCATTGGCCGCCCACCTTGATCCAGCGCAGTGCCTTGAGCGTGACGTCGCGATAGGTCGTAGACCGGTAGCGCTGCTGGAACTCGACCATCACCATGTCATTGGCGTCGCGCCTGAGGTTGAAGTTGCTGACATCGACCTCTAGCTGGTCCGCCGCGGCGATGCGCTGCGCGCGCTGCTTCGCCCAGGCATCGCGGCTCGTACCATCGGCGGGTACGAAGGTCGGCGCATAGAACGCGGCGTAGCTCGCGAAATCCTTGGCGGCCCAGGCGGCGGCCCATGCCTTGACGCGTGCCGTCAACTCCTGCGCATCGGTACCGGCAGCGGATGATGGCGGCACAGGCTGCAGGTCCGGGGCCACCACCGGGGCGTTGGCGGATGAGGGAACACGTGCCTGTGGCACGGATGGCGTGTCGCCGGCGGGGAGCATCGCGTTCGGACCCGGGCTCGCCGGACTCGGCAGCGGCGTCGACAGGGGCAGCGGCGCCGTGGGCGCCTTGGTCGCGTCCAGTTGGGCCATGGCTCGGGCGGTCAGCGCATCGAGATTGACCAGATAGCTACCGGGAGCTTCCGGCGGGCAGATGTCGGTTTCGACAATGGCGGCGAACTCGGCGGGATCCGGTTGCTCCGCATCGTCGATGCGCTTCAGTTCCAGATGCTCCAGGAGGCGCCCGATGCCGGCCTGCGTGCGCAAGTAGGCAAACGCCAGGTCGAGGTCGGCATTGACGGCGGTACGCCGTGCATTGAGCAGTTCATTTTCCGTATCCAGCAGGTCCAGCAGCGAGCGCTGGCCGATGTTGAACTGCGCCTTGTAGGCATCGCGCGTGCGCTCGATGGCGCCAACCTGCTGGTCGAGGTTCGCCTGCTGGGCGCGCAGCCGCAACACCTCGTTGTAGGCGATCGACAGGGTCTGGCGGATATCGACGCAGGCCTTGTCGCGCTGATCCAGCGCCATATTCCTGCGCTCGGAAAACACCCGCTGGCGCGCGACATCCGCCCCGCCGTTGAACAGGTTGTAGCTGAGCAGCACTTCGGCGACATTGTTCTGACGGGTACCTATCGTGCCCTGGTAGTTGCCGTTGGATTCATTGCGCAAGCGCAGGTCGAGCTTCGGATGGAAGGCGCCGCGCCGCATCTCCAGGTCATGCTGCGTCGATTCGACGTTTTCCACCGCGGCGCGCAGGGTCGGATTGCGTCGGAATGCCATCTTCAGTGCATCCGGCTCGCTGCCGGGGTAGTCGCGGGCCATGCGCGACGGGGCGAACATCACCGGGGGCGGCGGATGGCCGACCAGGCGCATGAAACGCGCCGTCACGTCGTGCAGATTGGCCGCCTCGGTATTCAGGTTGAGTTCGGCCAATGCCAGGCGGCTTGCGGCATGTTCGACATCCACCCGCCGCCCTGCCCCCGACTGCGCGCGCCTGAGCAGCAGTTCATAGCTGGACCGATGCTCGACGTAGTTGTTTTCCGCCAGCAGCATCAACTGGCGATAGCGGATCACGTCGAAGTAGGCGCGTGCGCCTTCGAGCGCGGCGGCTTCGGCGGCATCGAGCAATTCGAAGTAGCGCGTCAGTTGGGCCTTGCCCATGCGCCTGACGTCGTTCGCCGTGGTAAAGCCGTCGTAAAGCATCTGCGTCAGCGTCAACGTGTTGCCGCTGCTTGAAAAATCGCGATCGGCGACTCCCGGCTGCCGCAGGCGTTCGCGCCCGACGCTGGCGGTAAGATCCAACTTGGGCAGGAATCCGGCACGCGCCACATCAACCTCGGCGGAGGCGCTCTTGAACGCATGCCACTTGACCAGGACTTCGGGATTGGTGAGCACCACCGTCTGCACGACTTCCTTCAGGGTCAGGTGGGCGGCAGCCAGCGCATTGCCCCCCGCCAGGAAAAGCAAAGCCGAACACAACACCCAAGCCTGCCTGGAAGCACCGGTCACTGTTGCTAGAATCCACGTCGACGATTGAATACTTTAATTATATCGAATCCCATGTTCCCTCCCTCTCGCGCCACGATGTTGATCGGTTCCGCACGTAACGCGGCAGGCCGTGGCTGCTGCATCGGCCGGGATGCGGCGGCGCTGCCGCGATCTGTCATGGAATGCCCGCCTTGAGCAAGCCACCGCAACTCGAGCAGTTCAGCGCCAGCTACGACGCGGCGCAGGACAGGATACTTTTGCGCATCCGCAGCAGCGACGATGCCGAGTTCCGCTTCTGGATCACCCGCCGCTACCTTGCCCTGCTGTGGCCGGTGCTGATGACCATTGCCGACAGCTTCAGTGCGCGCAAATCGGGCGACCCGCTGACACGCAACACGCTCTCGGAACTGGCACACGGCAAGGCGGTGGGCAATGCGGATTTTGCCAGCCAGTACCATCCGGGGTCGGTGTTCCCCTTGGGTGAAGAACCGGTCCTGCTGGCCCGCATCAACGTCAATCCGGCCACCGCGGAGGCACAGACGCTGACGCTGCTGCCGCAACTGGGCCAGGGCATCAACCTCAAACTCGACGAAAAGCTGCTGCACGTGCTGGCGCGCCTGCTGCAGCAAACCGCCACGGCGGCGGAATGGGGGCTGACCCTCGATGTGGGCGGTGGCGGCCGCGCCACGGCCGAAGCAGCGCATAGCGGCACTCCGCGCCTGCTCCACTGAAACACCGCACCCGCCACACCTCGAACATCGCCGTGTCGCCGACGCCGACTTTTGGGGCGAGCGGCAGCGGTGGCGCCGCGTCAGTCCGTATTGAGCTTTCCCTTCGTCAGCAGGTCCTGGATCACCTGCTGGTCGGTCGAGAAGACTCCGATCACATCGACTCCGGACAGGATGATCTTCTGGTCCGTCGCCCCTGCTACGGTCGGCGACGGAGCGCCAACGGCATGCGGGTCGCTGGCAAAGCCGCCGGTGGTGCTGACATGTACGATCGTATCGGCCCCTGCCTTTTCGAAATGCAGGAAGTCGGCAAGGTTGTCCTGTCCGAGCAGGGTGCCCGCCGACTCGCCCGAGAGCAGATCGCGCAGGTCAAGCACATCGCCGCCGGAGGCGCGCGCCGCCGTGCCGAAGTTGGTCACCGTGTCGGTGGCGGCTGCGCCCGGAGTTCCACCGTCGTTGAGCTTCCAGGCGAAGATGTCCGTAGCCAGGTCCCCGAGGCCACCATTCAGTGTGTCGGCCCCTTGGCCGCCGACCAGCAGGTCACTGCCGGCGCCACCACTCAGGCTGTCGTTGCCGGCGCCGCCATCGAGCCGGTCGTCGCCTGCCGCGCCGCTGAGCGTGTCATTGCCGTCGTGGCCAAAGATGAAATCGGAATTCGCCGTGCCGGCCGTAGAGTTGGCCGCCGCAGTACCCTCGTAGGCGTTGGACACGCTGACGATGCTGAGCACCTGGTCCACCTGGTGCACACCGTTGGTCGCGGCGATGTCGATCAGGGCCGACTGGGTCGCCGTCACGCCGGTCACCACCAGCGGATTGTCGATGTCCCACGCCGATATGTCGATGATCTGGCCAACGCCGGTACTTGTCGCGCTATGGGTGCCATCGGAGATGGTCCAGCCGCTCTGCAGGCCTTTCACGGTGAGGGTGTCGAATGCGCGCGCCGTGACCTCGAACTGGAACGAGGAGCCGTCGTTGGCGATCGCCACGTCATGATGGTTGGATTCGATCCGCTGGATCGAAAGCACCTGCTCGGCCGTCAATACGTTGCTATAGATGCGCAGGTCGTCGACGGTGGCATTGAGGTACTTGTCGTTGGTGATGTTGCGCGAAAAGTCGTTGTTGACGCCGTTGGTGAAACCGATGCCGAACACGTTGGTGATGGTGCCGCCGAGGCCGGCATTGCTGACCGTGCTTTCGAGCACGCCGTCGACCCAGATCTGGGTCACGCCTGCCGTGGTACGGGTCATCGCGACGAAATGCCACGCGTTGTCGGCAATCACCGTCGTGCTCTTGGCACCCGCCGTATCGCCGACGTTGATGCCGATGCGGCCGGCATTGTCGATCCAGCCCCATTGCGCGTCGTTGACCGCACCATTCTGCTCCGAACCGATGACGCTGGGCCGGTTCCAGCCGATGTCGGTGCCGGCAAACTGCGTCGGATCGGTCGTGGCATTCTGGGCGGTCTTGATCCAGAAGCTGACCGTCGCGTTTTGCGTGATCGGGTTCAGCTCGATAGGATCCACCGCGAGCGAAGCGCCCTTGCCGTCGAACTGCAGGGCCGTGCCGGAGGTCTGGGCGTGACCCGCGACCCAGTCCGGCAGTTCGTTGCCGTTGGTGGTGTTGGCATCCGCCAGGGTGCCCACGATGTTCCGGATCTGATTGACGGCCGGTACCCCGAAACCCTCGTCGAAGGTCCATTGTCCGACCGGACGAACCGACAGGATCGGCGCGCTGTCCAGATCGAGGATGGTCGCCGTGCCGACCGCCGTTGAATTCGATACCGGACCCGTAGTCAGGTTGGCCGTGAGGGTGAAGGTCTCCGACCCCTCGATCAGTCCATCCACCTGGGTCGGCGTCCGAACCAGGACGCTGGTCTTGCCCGCGGCAATCACCAGGCTGCCGGCGTAGGCGGTCCAGGTGGTGCCGCCGTTGATCGAGTACTCCAGTCCCGCGCCATAGTCGGCAGCGCTTGCGGTGCCGGGGGTCGTGTTGAGCGTGACCGTCACGTCATTGCCGGTCTGGGCTCCGAGCCTGACATCGAACAGCGCGTAATCGCCCTCGACGATAGTGATGTCGCTCACCACCGCCAGCGCCGGCGGCGGACTGGCCGAAATTCCGCCGGTGAAGATATGGAAGGTCAGGGTCTGAGATGTGCTCGCAGTCGCGCTGTTCGATGCTTCCGTGCTGGTCGCCGTAACGCCCAGGTCGACGCGTCCCGAATAGTCTTCGGGGAACACCAGGTAGGCGGCGGCCAGCGCCGAAGCGGGGATCGTTACCGACCCGTTGATCGGGCTGTAGGTCGTTCCGCCCGAGGTGATGCGCGAACCGCCAGGCATGTTGTTGATGGTCAGCGAGAGGCTTTCCGAACCGTCGGTATCCACCAGGCTTGTCGTGATCTTCCCGGCCAGGGCAATCCGTGTCACGGTTCCCGTGGTGGCGCTGCTGTAGTTGTACTGCATGGCTCCCTGCGCCGCGACCAGGCGCACGTCGTCAAAGTAGGCGCCGGTGCCTTCGCCGCCTTCCGCGGAGTTGGTCCGGATCGTGATCGTGTGGCTGCCGGTGGTCGAGAAGTTGAAGCCGGCGCGGATGGCCTGCCACGCCAGATCCGAATTGACCGTGCCCGCGGCGTAGGTGTAGGTCACCTGCCCGCTGGTTCCCGCATCGAGCACCACCTGGAAGCCGGTGCCGGCAACCGGCGCGGCATCGGGCGCGTAGTTCATGCTCAACTGGTACACGTCGGCGGTATTGGTGACGTTGATGCTGCGCGTTATGCCCAGCGTCTGGAAGTTCGGGCTCGCCGGCGAACCATTGGCGGCATTGTCGAGGTGCAGAAATACCCGTTGCGAATCGCCTCCAGTGGCGCTGCCCGCCATGCCGCTGGCGACATAGCTGGCACCACCGGATGTCCTCAGGGAATCGCCATCCGCGTTGAAGTAGAACTGGTTGGACTGGGTGCCGCCGGAACTGGCCGAGGTGTCGCCGGTGCCGGTGGTGACCAGAGACCAGCCTTCGATGGCCGCCGTGCCCTTGGCGTGGGAAGCGATGTTGGTGTCATTGGCGCTGGCCGTCAGTGGCCCGACGGATTCCCAGCTGCTGTTGAACAATTCGCTGAACGAATTGGCGGTTGTCAGGTTCGGCGCGTCGGCGACCGCTTCAACCGCAATGCTCGCGGCCACGGTACTGCTTTCGCTGCCCCCATTGTCCCGCGCCCGGTAATTGAAGCTGGTGCTGCCGCTCCAATGCGTATTCGGTTTGAAGTAAAGGACCAACTCACCGCCGCTGGCCGGGACATAGCTGCCGGAGGATACCGTGGTGGTCATTGCCGCATCCGAGTACAGCGTTCCATTCGTGGGCAACGAGGTAATCCGGAAGCTCACGATCGAACCATCGGGATCGGCAGCCGAAAGCGTGACCGGGATCGGCGACACATCCTCCATGCCGCTGGCACTTGCCGCAAACGCGATCGGGGTGGTCGACGACACGATGTTGACCGTGGTGATTGCGGTATTGCTGTTGTCCATGCCGTCGCTGACGGTCACATTGACCGTTCGCGTCCCGGTGGTGGTGTTGGTACTGGTGAAGCGAACCTGCTGGATAGCCGTCTGGTAGTCGGCCAGGGTGGCGGCGCCGGAAAGGGTTATCGAACCGCTGCTGGACGTCGAGCTCCAGCCAATGCCTAGGCCGGTCAGCACGGTCTGTGCGGCGGCGGACAGGGTCAATAGCTGGTTGGCATTGGCCGCTCCGGTCAAGGTGACTGTCGCACTCGTGATGTTCGTGTGATCAAGGTCGGTAATGCTCGCATCGGGCGTCGCGATCGATCTCGCGCCAGACGCGCCGCTGTTTCTCATCACGTAAACCGTGGTCCCCGTGCCACTTGCCCCGCTGTCGAGGTCGAGTAGCGGCGCATCGTTAACGGGTATCACATTGACCGTGGTGATCGCCGGAGCACTATTGCTCGTTCCGTCATTGACCACAACGGAAATGCTGCGCGCCGCGTTGCCCGGGTCGTCGCCGGTGTTAAGGTAGCTGACGGCGCGCAATGCCGTACGGTAGTCGGCCAGGCTTGCCGTTCCGGTCAGCGTGACGACGTTCCCGACGACCGAAGCGGTGATGCCGGCCGGCACCGAGCCGATGGTCAGCAGATCGCCGGCCAGCGGGTTGGTGAGCGTGACGGTGGCGCCGGCAAGCGTCGCGTCATCGCCGTCACCGATGTTCATCGATGCCGTCGTAACCTGAACGGCGGCGCCGTTTTCGGTGAAGGTCGTGGCGTATCCGGTGCCGCCGCCCGTGCCATCGAGATCGATGGTCGGCGTGTCGTCTACCGCCGACACGGTGACCGTCTTGCTGGTCACGGCGCTCAGGTTGTTCAACGCCTGCCCGTCATTGACCACGAAGTCGATCGTACGCGGCGCTGTTGAAGGCGTTTCGCTGGTATTGGTATAGGTAACGCTGCGCAGCGCGGCCTGATACTGCGCCACCGTCGCGCTGCCGCTCAGTGTCAGCACCCCCGTTGCCGCGTTGTAACTGCCGGTGATGCCACCCATGGTCGCAAAACCGAGCACGTCTTGCCCGGCAACGAATCCGCTGCCGATCGAGATCGTAGCGCCTGTCAGGTTCGGACTATCCACATCGCCAACCGTGATGCCGCTGTCGATCACCACCGGCGTCGAAGCCACGCTATTGCCTTCAGTGAAGGCCGTCGTCCCTCCGCTTGACGTCGCCACAGGCGCATCATTTACCGCAGTGACGGTGACGCTCACCGTCGCCGTCTCGGTGATGCCGGCAGGACTCGTCACCGTGTAGCTGAAGCTGTCCGTGCCATGGAAGTTGGCGTCCGGGGTGTAGCTCAGGGTGCCGTCGGGATTGATGGCGACGCTG